>CAVTTD010000044.1:0-33052 GCA_963737525.1 uncultured Actinomycetota bacterium | reverse complement strand
GGACCAGGCGAAGAAGGTCATGTCCGTCGCCGTCTACAACCACTACAAGCGGATCCAGGTCGGCGCGAAGGATCAGGAGGTCGAGCTCCAGAAGTCGAACATCCTGATCCTGGGGCCGACGGGCTGCGGCAAGACCTACCTCGCGCAGACGCTCGCCCGGATGCTGAACGTCCCGTTCGCGATCGCCGACGCCACCGCGCTCACGGAGGCCGGCTACGTCGGTGAGGACGTCGAGAACATCCTGCTGAAGCTGATCCAGGCCGCCGACTACGACGTGAAGAAGGCCGAGACCGGCATCATCTACATCGACGAGATCGACAAGATCGCCCGCAAGTCGGAGAACCCCTCGATCACCCGCGACGTGTCCGGCGAAGGCGTGCAGCAGGCGCTGCTGAAGATCCTCGAGGGCACGACCGCCTCGGTGCCGCCGCAGGGCGGCCGCAAGCACCCGCACCAGGAGTTCATCCAGATCGACACCACGAACGTGCTGTTCATCTGCGGCGGGCGCGTTCGCCGGCCTCGACTCGATCATCGAGAGCCGGATCGGCCGGAAGGGCGTCGGGTTCGGCGCCGAGGTCATGAGCCGCCAGGAGAAGGATCTCGGCGCGATCTTCGCGCAGGTGCTCCCGGAGGACCTGCTGAAGTACGGGCTGATCCCGGAGTTCGTCGGCCGGCTGCCGGTCCTCACGAGCGTCAACAGCCTCGACGAGTCGGCGCTCGTGGACATCCTCACGCAGCCGAAGAACGCGCTCGTGAAGCAGTACATGAAGTTCTTCGAGTTCGACGGCGTGGAGCTCGAGTTCACCGACGACGCGATGAGGGCGATCTCCGAGCAGGCGATCCAGCGGGGGACCGGCGCCCGCGGCCTCCGGGCC
Source organism: uncultured Actinomycetota bacterium (assembly GCA_963737525.1). GTDB lineage: Bacteria > Actinomycetota > UBA4738 > UBA4738 > HRBIN12 > JAJNBA01. The sequence goes on along the minus strand of CAVTTD010000044.1, from coordinate 32,177 downwards.
ATCATGGAAGAGGTCCTCCTGAACGTGATGTACGAGCTGCCCTCCCGCCAGGACGTCACGAAGTGCCTCGTCGATCGCGACGTCGTCCTGACCGGTGTGAACCCCACGCTCGTCCCGCGGGCGAAGCAGCGTCGAAGAAGCGCACCGGCGGCGGCGAGCGCCAGGAGAAGACGGCCTAGCCGCTCTCCGTGAGGGCGCGAGCGGCGGCGAGCGCCCTCCGCGTCTCCCAGCTGCTCGAACGTCGCCGCCGCTCGCGCCGCCCAGTCGCTCGCCTCCGTCGTCGCTGCCCGCGCTCGACGTGGCGCGAGCGAGGTCGAGCTCGGTGAGCGCTCGCTCCCAGGGGACACCGAGGGTCTCGAACGCCATCGGCCGCGCGTTCGAGACTCCGCGAGCGCTCGGCGGCGTCGCCGGCCGCGACCGCCGCCCGGCCCTCGAGCCGATCGGCGAAGGCCACGACGGCCGGCGCGTCCGCTCGTCTCCGCGTGGCTCCGCATCTCGGCGACGAGGTCCGTCGCTCCGTCCCACTCCTCTGCCGCGGCGAATCGTTCCGACTCGGCCTCCAGCGCACTCGCCCGCGTGGACCGCCCAATTCCGCGGGACGACGGATGTCTTCCGCCTGTCGAGGTCGCCTCTGCACGACGAGGAAGCGCAGGAGACTCGGGTACAGGCGGCCCGAGCTGCCGGTCACCATCCGCATCATCGCCCCGGCCAGGCCGTCGCTCTGGACTCGCTCGGCGCGACGCTCGTAGATCACGCCGACCGCCCCGAACGCGTGCATAGCGAAATACGGCGGATCGTCCTCGCGATCGTCGAGGATCCGACGAAGGACGGAGTACTCAGCGATCGCCTCGTCCCATCTTCCGAGTCGGTACAGCGTCGCGATCCGCCAGGCGCGGATATGAAGCTCTGCGCTGGCTCCTGCCCGGCGACGGCATGAGGCCTGCGTCGGCGATCCCCAGGGCGCGCTCGTACCGTCCCATTTCGTGATGCATCCACGCGCCCATCGCATGGAAGTCCCCGATCTCACGGACGTCGGTGACCCGGTCGATGATCTCGGCTCGCCGCTCCCAGATCGGGAGAGTCCGGCCATACCACCCGCGCGCGAGCCACGGGGAGAGCGCGTGGTCGTAGGCTGCAGAAGCGAGGTTGGGCAGCCCCAAGCGAAGGGCCATCTCCGCCCCCTGCAGACCGGCCGCTTCGAGCTCCTCGAGCTCGGCTTCGGAGTAACCTTCCGGCGAGAACGCGAACGGCCAGCCGGCTCGGATCGCCGAGGAGCCGGATCCGCTCCTCCGTGTCGCCGGGCGGCAAGTCAGCCATCCCCAGCTCCCAGAGCTCGCGAACCGTCTCTTCGGCCGGCACCCCGCCTCGCAAGGATCCCGGCCATCGAACCGCCACGTCGCAGCCGAGCGCTGCCAGACGCGCCACACGTCTCCCGTCGGGAGGTTCGGCGCCCGCACGAGTGAACGCGGCCTCACGGTAGTACCGCCAGGCGAGGTCGCCCGAGTAGTCGGTGAAGAACGCCATGGCCAGCATCTCGAGCGCGTCCGTGCGCTCGAGATCGCCGGACGCCAGATCAAGCGCTTCTCCGGCCAGGCGCTGAGCCTTCCTGGCAACCAACCGCCGCCTGGCTTCGTCGGAGGCCCGCAGCAACCATCGGAAGGCGGAGGCCCGCAGCTCCTCTGTCGGCCCGCGCGGCGTCTCTCGCGAGAGCGCGACCGCGGTCGACAGGTGATACGCGAGCAGTTCGGCCATCTCGCCGGAGCGGTCGCCGGCCGTCTCTTCGATCCATCCGGCGACCGCGGCGTGCGCGTCCGTCCGGTCACGACGGGGAAGGGACTCGTATGCGACGTCGCGGATCAGCACGTGCTTGAAGATCAGTTCCTGCTGCCCCGCGAGCGACGACGTCAATCGCGACACGACGAGCTCTCGGTCCTCGAGGGTCCGCAGGGACGCGTCGACCGCTTCGTCCGGCAGGTGCGCGAGCAGCGCCACCGGGCCGGGCCAGAAGACCCGGCCCACCACCGCGGCCGCCTGGAGGACTCGCTTGTCTTGACCGTCCAGGAGATCGAAGCGCGCCGCGAGAACCGCCTGCACCGTGTCGGGGATCACGACCTGCTCGATCTCGTCGAGAGCGCGCCACCGATCGCCCTCGTGAACGAGGTGCCCCTCGTCGATCAGCTGTCGCACGATCTCCTCCAGGAAGAACGGGTTCCCTTCGGCCCGCTCGAGGATCCGGGGTGCACCGAGGGCGGAAGGTCGTCGATCGTGAGCAGCTCGTGGACGAGCCGGTCCGCCTGCTCCGGCGTCAACGGATCGAGCGCGATCGAGGAATGGTTGCGCCGTCCGCCTCCCCACGCGGGGCGGGTTGCGGCCAGGTCGGGCCTCGACGGACAGACGAAGAGGACCGGTCCCACCACGCGCTCCGACGATTCGTCGAGCAGATCCAGGAGCGCGGGATCGGCCCAGTGGATGTCCTCGACGATCACCACGAGCGGCGTCTCGGCCGCGAGCGCGGAGAAGAACGACCTCCAGCCGGCGTGGACCTCTTGCCGCACCTCGCGAGGTTCCATCGACGCCGAAGTCGAACTCGGGATCGGCGACGTTCACCGTGAAGGCGAGGGCGGCGGTCGCACGCCCGGGATCGGAGGTCACGTCTTCCGTCAGCAGCTCGCGTCCCGCCTTGCGGATCTTCTCGAGCGTGAGCTCCGGAGGGTCCGAGTCCAGGACGCCGGCATAACCCTTGAGGATCTCCGCGAGCGGCCAGTATGTGATGCCGTCGCCGTACGGAAGGCAGCGCCCCCGGATCACCGTGGCGCCATCTCGCTCCGCCCGCAGCAGGAACTCCGAGGTGAGGCGGCTCTTCCCGACGCCGGCATCGCCGTAGATCGTGACGAGATTGGGCCGGCCCTCGGCCGCGGAACGCCGGAACATCGTCAGCAACAAGGAGAGCTCCTCGTCGCGACCGACCATCGGCGCATGGAGCCCCGGAACCCCACGGTCCTGGATCGCCGCGGCCCCCTCCAGGAGCTCCATCGCGGGCACCGGCGCTCCCTTGCCCTTGAGGTCGAGGTTCGTCGCCTCACCGAACCGGAAGCCTCTGGCTCCGCGCGCCGTTCGTTCGGAGGCCAGGATGCCGCCCGGCTCCGCGGCGCCTTGGAGGCGTGCCGCGACGTTGACGGCGTCGCCCGTCACCATCGGCTCTCCGGGCTGCGGAGAGACGGACGCGAGCACCTCACCGGTGTTGACGCCGATCCGGATCTGCAGCGTCACGCCTCGGGCGGCCATGAGTCGGTCGTTCACTTCGTCGAGCCGTTCCCGCATCCGGAGTGCCGCCCGGAGGGCGCGGATCGGGTCGTCCTCATGTGTGGCCGGAACACCGAACACGGCCATCACGGCATCCCCGATGAACTTCTCGACGGTGCCGCCCTCGGCTTCGATCTCCTCGCGCATCGCCGCGAAGTAGCTCGCCATCACCTCGCGGAGGTGTTCGGGGTCGAGTCTCTCGCCGAGCTCCGTCGACCCGGTGACGTCGGCGAACAGGACCGTGACGACCCTCCGCTCTTCGGCCGAGTCGTGGGAGGCGAGCGTCAGTCCGCAAGACGGACAGAACCGGGCGTCGGGCGGGAGTTCGGAGCCGCAGCGGGGGCAGGCGGGCGCCGCCACGCTGGGCCCGTCAGTCGACAGGGCTGTGCTCGACCCGGCGGAGCCGCGCGCAGAGCTCCACCAGCAGCGCCCGGCTGATCGATGGGTACTCGTCCAGGAGCGGGAGGAACTGCCAGGACGCGAGGGAGAACGTCGTGGTGGGCTCCTCCGCCTTCACGGTCGCCGACCGGGGCAGACCGTCCAGCAGCGACATCTCCCCGAAGTACTTGCCGGGACCGAGCCGAGCTCGCTCGTGACCGTCGACGTCTACCGAGACCTGGCCATCCATGATCAGGTGGAACCCGGCCGCGCCGCCGTCTTGCTGGGCGACCACCTTGCCGGCATCGAAGCGGACCTCCTTGCCCACCTCCGCGATCCGGTGGATCTCCTTGTCGTCGAGGCCGCGGAAGATGGCCACGGTTCGGAGCCTGTCGAGCAGCTCTTCGGTACCCATGGTTCCTCCTTGCGGTCGTGGTTGCCCGGTTCGGCCGGAGTATAGACACGCGTGGTTGACGGCTTCCGAGCAGGGGCCACGAAACCGGTCGATACACTCGAACGCATGACCGGCCCCGGCACGGAGATGCCGACTCGATACGACGCGACCGCGGTCGAGCCCCGGTGGGCGGAGACGTGGATCGAGCGCGGCTACTTCCATGCGAGCGTCCCGGACGATCCGTCCCGGGCCTACTGCATCGTGATCCCGCCCCCGAACGTCACGGGCCGCCTGCATGTCGGGCATGCGCTCGGACGGACCCTGGAGGACGTCTTGATCCGTCGGGCGCGGATGCGAGGGCTCGAGGCGCTCTGGGTGCCGGGGATGGACCACGCGGGCATCGCCACCCAGGTCGTGGTGGAACGTGAGCTCCGCAAGGAGGGGATCGAACGGCGAGATCTCGGCCGTGAGGCGTTCATCGAGCGCGTCTGGGCGTGGAAGGAACGGTACGGCGGCGAGATCATCGGCCAGCTCCAGCGCATGGGAGCCTCCCTGGACTGGGAGCGGGAGCGCTTCACGATGGACGACGGTCTCGTGCGGGCCGTACGCGTCGCCTTCGTCCGCTGGTACGAGCAGGGGCTGATCTACCGGGGCGAACGTCTCGTCAACTGGTGCCCGACGGATCAGACGGGGTTGTCCGACTCCGAGGTCGAGCACGAGGAGGTCGACGGGGAGCTCCTCACGTTCCGGTACCCGCTGTCGGACGGGACCGGTCATGTCGAGGTCGCCACGACGCGGGTCGAGACGATGCTGGGCGACACGGGGATCGCGGTGCATCCCGACGACGCCCGGTACCGGGACCTCGTCGGGAAGACGGTGCGGCACCCGTTCGACGGACGCGAGCTGCCCATCGTCGCCGACGGAGCCGTCGACCCGGCGTTCGGGACGGGAGCCGTGAAGGTCACGCCCGCACACGACCCCACCGACTTCGAGATCGCGCAGCGCACCGGGCTCCCGCTGCTGAACATCCTCGACGCCGAGGCGCGTATCAACGCGAACGCCGCCGAGGAGTTCTACGGCCTCGGCCGCTACGACGCGCGGCAGGCCGTCCGGGAGGAGCTGGAGAAGCTCGGTCTGTTCGTGGGGGTCGAGCATCCGTACCGGCACTCCGTGGGCCACTGCTACCGCTGCCACAGCGAGATCGAGCCGTGGATGTCGGGTCTCCAGTGGTTCGTCGCGGTGGATCGCCTCAAGGGCCCGGCGACGCAGGCGGCCGAAGATGGGCGGATCACGTTCTTCCCCGAGCGCTGGCGGAAGGCGTACGTGAGCTGGCTGGAGGGCCTTCGCGACTGGAACATCTCGCGGCAGCTCTGGTGGGGTCACCGGATCCCCGCTTGGTACTGCCCGGACGGTCACGTCACGGTGACGCTCGAGGACCCGGACGCCTGCGCGACATGCGGCGCTACGGAGATCGAGCAGGACCCGGACGTGCTGGACACATGGTTCTCCTCGCAGCTCTGGCCGTTCTCGACGCTCGGCTGGCCGGACGACACGCCAGAGCTCGAGGCCTTCTATCCGAACACGGTGCTCGTGACGGGCTACGAGATCCTCTATCTCTGGGTCGCGCGGATGATCATGTCGGGGATGTCGCTCGCCGGCGACATCCCGTTCCGCGACGTCGTGATCCACGGGCTGGTGCGCGACGCGCACGGCCGCAAGATGTCGAAGTCCCTCGGCAACGTGATCGACCCCGTGGAGATCTTCGATCTCCACGGGGCCGACGCACTGCGATTCTCGCTGGCGCGGCTCGCGACCGGGGGCCAGCAGGACATCCCGCTCTCGATGGACGCGATCGAAGGCGGGAGCCACTTCGCGAACAAGATCTGGAACGCCGCTCGGCTCGTGCTGCAGACGTTCGACGGCGGGGAGCCGCAGCTCCCGCCGGACGAACGGCTGACGCCGCCACAGCGCTGGCTGCTCGCACGGCATCAGCGCTGCGTCGCCGACGTGAACGCGTCGCTGGATCGCTACGAGTTCGCGCCGGCCGCCCAGGCGATGTACCGGTTCTTCTGGTCGGAGTTCTGCGACTGGGGCCTCGAGATGGAGAAGGATCGGCTCCGCTCCGAGGACCCGGTCGTGCGCGACGACGCGGCCGGCGTGCTCGCCTGGATCCTCGAGCGGACGCTCCGCCTCCTGCATCCGGTGATGCCGTTCGTGACCGAGGAGATCTGGCAGCGCTTCGGCATCGGCGAGACGATCGTGAGAGCCGCGTGGCCGGAGACGACGGAGTTCGCCGGCCACGAAGCCCTCGGCGCCGATGCCGAAGCCGTCTGGCCGTTCGTGGAGGAGCTGGTGACGACGGTCCGGCGCTTCCGGAGCGAGCATCGGATCCCGTCCGAAGACGCTCGTGGAGCTCCGCATCGTGGAACGGGACGGCGGCGACGCCCGGTTCGGCGGGTTCGAGAGCGAGGTGCTGCGCCTCGCGGGTGCGTCCGGGATCTCCTCCGTCGCCGCGGGAGACGCGGCCGGTTCGGCCTCGCCTCCTGGTCCAGGGCGAGACGGTCCTGCTGCCCGTCGGCGACCTCATCGACCTGGACGCGGAGCGGGAGCGGCTCCGCACACGGCTCGCCGCGGCCGAGGACGAGCGCGACGCGCGCGGAAGCCAAGCTCGCCAATCCCGGGTTCCGCGACAAGGCTCCGGAGGACGTCGTGCTCGCCGAGAAGCGGAAGGTGGAGCGGTTCGAGCGCGAGGCGGCGTCGCTCCAGGAACAGCTGGCGGAGCTCGGGTGATGAGGTTCGAGGACGCCGTCGCGGAGCTCGACCGGCGGCAGCCGGAACACATGCCCGAACCGAGCCTCGACCGGATCCGCGTCGTCTCGGAGCTGATGGACGACCCGCAGCTCACCTACCAGACGATCCACGTCACCGGAACGAACGGGAAGACGACGATCGCTCGCGCCGCGGCGGACATCACGTGCGCCCACGGGGTGAAGTCGGGACTCTTCACGTCCCCGCACCTCCACACGGTTCGCGAGCGCCTGTCGGTCTGCGGTGTGGAGATCTCCGAGGACGAGTTCGCGGAAGCGTGGGCGCATCTCGCCCCGTATCTCGAGGTCGCCGACGCGCGGGAGCACGGGGCGTCGACCTACTTCGAAGCGATCACCGCGCTCGCGTTCCTCTGGTTCGCCGACAAGCCCGTCGACCTGGCCGTGGTGGAGGTCGGGATGGGCGGCTCGTGGGACGCGACCAACCTCGTCGCGGGAGACGTCGCGGTGATCGGCGAGATCGGGCTCGACCATCCGGAGCTCGGCTCGTCGGTCCAGGAGGTCGCGACGGAGAAGGCGGGGATCGTCAAGCCCGGACAAGACGGTGGTCGTGCGGGAGCAGCCGGACGAGGCCCTGAAGGTCATCGAGGCGCGGGCGATCGACGTGGGCGCGACCGTCCTCCTGGAAGCGCGCGACTGGGAGGTGACCGCCCGGCTGCCCGCGGTGGGCGGACAGCAGTTCCGCGTCCGCGGCGTGCACGCGACGTACGACGAGCTGTTCCTCCCGATGTTCGGCGAGCACGTCGTGCGGAACGTGGCGGCGGCGATCGTCGCCGTCGAGTCGGTCTTGGACTATCGGCTCGATCCGGATGCGATCCGCTCCGCGATCGGCGCGCTGCGGATCCCCGGCCGTCTCGAGGTGCTCGCTCGCTCGCCCCTGATCGTGCTGGACGGTGCCCACAACCCGGCGGGAGCGGAGGCGCTCGCGCGGGGGCTCGTCGAGGCGTTCACCTGGTCCCGCCTCCACGTCGTCCTGGCGGTGTCCTCGAACAAGGACGTGGACGGTGTCGTGGCCGCGCTCGCGCCGATGGCCGACGTCTGGTATCCGGCCCAGAACGAGAGCGTGCGGAGCTTCCCCGCCGAGCACGTCGCGGAGCGCATCGCCGCCGCCGGCGGCCGCGTCGCGGACCTGGGAACGGTGGAGGAATCGCTCGCCGCGGCCCGCGACGCGGCCGCCGAGGAGGACCTCATCCTGGTGACCGGCTCCCTCTACACTGTCGCCGACGCCCGACGGGCGCTGGGAGGATCCTGAGCAGGTGGCAACCGAATCGACGCTGCTCATCATCAAGCCGGATGGCGTACGCCGCGGCCTGATCGGCGAGGTCCTTCGTCGCGTCGAGGAAGCCGGCCTCACGATCGACCAGCTCCGGATGGAGACGATCGATCGGGCGCTCGCGGAAGAGCAATACGGCGAACATCGCGACAAGCCGTTCTTCGTCGAGCTCGTCGAGTTCATCACCGGCGGTCCGGTCGTGGTGGCCCAGGTGACGGGGGACAACGCGATCGCTCGGTGGCGCGAGCTGATGGGCCCGACCGACCCGGCCGACGCGCCCGCGGGGACGATCCGAGGTGACTTCGCCTCCGTCATCACGGAGAACGTCGTGCACGGCAGCGACTCCCCGGAGTCGGCCGACCGCGAGCTGAAGCTCTTCTTCGGCGAGTAGGCGGGCGCGATGGCGGGGCTCCAGGAGGCTTTCGAGCGCGCCGGGACGAGCCTCGAGCACCACCTGATGGCGTCGCACGCGGCCGGCGCCGCGCTCGCCGTGACCGATCGCGAGGAGATCCTCGGCGTGGCGGTGCGCGGGATGGCGGACGTCGCATCCGCCGCACCCGTCCGGCCCGAGACGCGATTCCAGATCGGCTCGATCTCGAAGTCGTTCGCCGCCATCGTGGCGATGCAGGAGGTCGACGCGGGGCGGCTCGATCTGCACGTCTCCGTGAACGAGCTCCTGCCGTGGCTGGCGCTTCCCGAGCCGTTCGGCCCGATCACGATGCATCACCTGCTCACGCACACCGCCGGTCTGCACACCGGAACGGAGGACGCGCCCGGGTTCGCGGGGGCGCTGCACCTCCTCCGTTCCTTCCCCGCGACGTCGGCGCCGGGTGAGCGGTATCGCTACTCGAACGACGGCTACAAGATCGTCGGAGCGGTGCTCGAGGCCGTCACGGGCTCGGCGATCCACGAGTTGCTCCGCGACCGGCTCCTCGAACCGCTCGGCATGAGGGCGTCGGTCGCGGCGATCACCGACGACATCTGGACCGATCACGCGACCGGGTACGAGCCGATATTCACCGACCGGCCCGCCCAGCTCCGGCATCCACTCGTCCCCGCTCCCCGGATCGTCTCGAACACCGCCGACGGTTCGATCGTCTCGAACGTGGTGGACATGTGTGCGTACGCCCGGCTGCTCCTCGCGCGCGGAGACCGTCCGGACGGTCGGGGCGGCCGGATCCTGTCGGATGAGGGTTTCGCACGCCTGATGGCGGGGGCCGTCGAAGACGACGTGCACGGCCTGTACGGCTACGGACTCTGGACCGAGGTCGTCGACGGGCGGACCTGGCTCGGCCACTCGGGCGGGATGGTCGGCTACACGGCGCTCCTCGTCACGGTGCCGGAGGAGGGGCTCGCCTGCGTGATGCTGCAGAACGGCGGGGGAGACCGGCGTCCGGTCGTGGCCGCCGCGCTCGCTGCGGTGCGCGCCGGTCTCGCCGGCGATCCGTCGCCCGATGTCTGGACCCCGCCCGCCCCGACCGAGATCCCGGACGCGGACCGCTTCACCGGCACCTACGTCGGCGACGACGGGCGCACGCTCGTCGTAGAGGCGGCCGATGACGGGCTCTCCGTCTCGGTCGGCTCGGTGTCCGCCCGCCTCGAGCGCGACCCCCTGGATGCCGAGCCGAGCCAGACGTTCCTGGTCGCCCACCCCGCCTTCGAGCGGTTCCCGCTCGAATTCCGGAACGACGACTCGGGACGCGTCGTCGAGGCCTTCCACGGGGGCACGTGGTTCCGAGGGGAGCGCCACGAGGGGCCCGAGCCGCCGGAGCCGCCGGAGGCGTGGCGCCGGCACCCGGGTCTCTACCGCAACGACGACCCGTGGGGCTCGGTGCTCCGGGTTGTCCTCCGCAAGGGCCGGCTGGCCATCACGTGGCCGTCGGACCCCGACGACGAGGAAGGCGGCGAGCTCGTCCCCCTCGACGAGGACTCGTTCGCGGTGGACGATCCCTCGTCGCCTCGGAGGGTCCGCTTCGACGGAGACGTGAACGGGCTGTCGGCCGTGACGGACTTCAACGGGGGTCGGTGGTATCGCTCCTTCGAGCCGTGAGCGAGCGAGGCCTTAGGCGACGCGGCGGAAGGCCACGCAGGCGTTCTGCCCACCGAACCCGAAGGAGTTCGAAAGCGCGAGCGTGACGTCGAGGTCGCGCGCCTCGTTCGGAACGTAGTCGAGGTCGCAGTCCGGGTCCGGCGTCTCGTAGTGGATCGTCGGCGGGACCTTCCCGCGATCGATCGAGAGGGCGCACACCGCTCCCTCGACCGCTCCCGCCGCGCCGAGCATGTGACCCGTCATCGACTTCGTCGATGAGATCGCGACCCGGTGCGCGATCTCGTCGCCGAGCACGGTCTTGATCGCCACGGTCTCGCTGGCGTCGTTCAAAGGGGTGGAGGTCCCGTGCGCGTTCACGTAGGAAACGGCTCCCGGTTCCTCGCCGGCGTCGGCGAGCGCCCACCGCATCGCGAGCGCGGCGCCGGAGCCCTTCGGGTCCGGCGCCGTGATGTGGTGGGCGTCGTCGGACATCCCGTACCCGGCCACCTCGCAGTAGATGCGCGCGCCGCGCGCCCTCGCATGCTCCTCGGATTCGAGGATCAGCGCCGCCGCACCCTCGGAGAGCACGAACCCGTTGCGGTTCGCGTCGAACGGCCGTGAGGCGCTCTCGGGATCGGGGTTCTTCGTGAGCGCGGTCATCTGGGCGAACGCGGCCACCGTGAGGGGCAGGGTTGCCGACTCCGAGCCGCCGGAGATGCACACGTCGAGGTAGCCGTCGCGGATCAGCCGCATCCCTTCCCCGATCGCGTGGTTGGAGGAGGCGCAGGCCGACACCGTGCAGTAGTTCGGTCCCGTGAGCCCGAACTTCATCGCCAGGTGTCCCGCGGCCGCGTTCGCCATCAGGGCGGGCACCATGAACGGCGACACTCGCCCGGGGCCCTTCTCGAGCAGCACGCTGTGCTGCACCAGGAGCGTTTCGATGCCGCCGATGCCAGTCCCGAACACGATGCCGCCTCGCTCGGACGGCACATCCGGTATGCCGGCGTCCTCCCAGGCGAGCTTGCCGGCCGCGATCGCGTAGTGCGAGAAGCGGTCGGTGCGACGGATCTCCTTCGGGTCGAGCCATCGCGACGGATCGAAGTCGTGGACGTCGCCGGCGACCTTCACGGGCAGGTCATCGGTGGGGAACCGGGCGATCTCGCGCACGCCGTTCCGCCCCGCGATCAATCCCGACCAGAACTCGTCGACCCCCGTTCCGACCGGGGTGACGGGTCCGATGCCGGTGATGACGACCTTGCGGCGCCCCGGGTTGCGCTCCGGTCGCTCCGTCTGCTGACCCGAGGCCATGACGGGCTAGGACACCCCGAGCTTCGTCGCGACGAGATCGACGGCCTGACCGACCGTCTTCACGGACTCCATCTCGTCTTCGGGGATCTCGATGCTCCACTCCTCCTCGAGGGCCAGCACCGCCTCGACGAGGTCGAGCGAGTCGGCGTTCAGGTCCTCGGCGAACCGAGCGTCCGGGACGACCTGCTGTTCGTCGACGGCCAGCTGCTCGGCGAGCACCTTCTTCACCCTCGTCTCGATCTCCGCACGATCCATGCCTCATTCTCCTTCTCTCGTCCGCCGAGCCTATCGGCGGATCCCGGTTCACGACTAGGCGGTCAGCCCTCCGTCCACGGGGATCACGGCGCCGTTCACGTAGGACGCCTCCTCGGACATCAAGAACACGACGACCGCCGCCACCTCCTTGAGGGTGGCGGGACGCCGAAGCGGTGTCTGATCGATGTAGAAGGCGCGCGCCTCGTCCGTGAGATGGGCCGTCATCTCGGTCTCCAACAGCCCCGGACAGAGCGCGTTCACCGTGATGCCCTTGGCCGCGACCTCGCGCGCGAGCGACTTGGTCAGGCCGAGCAGGCCGGCCTTCGTCGCCGCGTAGACGGTCTGGCCGGCGTTGCCGTGGATCGCGACCGCGCTCGACATGTTCACGATCCGGCCCCATCGCTCCCGGAGCATGCCGCGGAGGGCGGCTCGCGAGCAGAGGAACGAGCCGCGGAGGTTCGTGGTCATCGTTCGCTCGTATTCCTCCATCGAGTACTTCAAGAGGAGGCCGTCGCGCGAGTACCCGGCGTTGTTCACGAGCCCCGTCACCGGTCCGGCTTCGTCGGCGACCCGCCGGAAGGCCTCCTGCACGCTCGTCTCGTCGGTCACGTCCAGGTAGACGGCGATGCCGGGCGTTCCGGCGGCCTCGAGCGCGTCGAGCGCCTCCTTGGCATCGGCTTCGCGTGTCCGATACCCGATCGCCACGGTCCAGCCGGCTCCCGCGAGCGCCTCCGCGCAGGCGCGGCCGATGCCTCGCGACCCACCGGAGATGACCGCCACCTTCGACGTCACGCCGCCGGCCCCTGCATCGTCCATCGGACCAGGGTGGCCCCCCAGGTGAGACCGGCGCCGAACGAGGTGAGGAGCACGAGATCTCCCTCCTTGATCCGGCCGGCGTTCCAGGCTCGGGCGAGCGCGATCGGGATCGAGGCGGCGCTCGTGTTTCCCACCTCGGCCACGTCGAGCACCGAGCGCTCGGCGGGGACCCCGAGTCGCTCGGCGACCGCGATCATGATGCGGGCGTTCGCCTGGTGGGGGATCAGGACGTCGACGTCGGCCGCCGTGTGTCCCGACTTCTCGAGGAGCTCGCGGCACGCGGCCGCCATCTCGGTCACCGCTCGCTTGAAGACCTCGCGACCCTTCGGCATCCGGATCGCGTGATCCCGCGCGTCGACGGTCTCGTGCGAGGCGGGCGTGCGCGTCCCGCCGGCGGGCATCATCAGGATGTCGGCGGCCGTCCCGTCGGCGCCGAGGATCGTCCCCTCGATCCCGGGACGGTCGGACGCCTGCACGATCACCGCGCCGGCCCCGTCACCGAACAGGATCGAGGTCGTCCGGTCCGTGAAGTCGAGGATCCGGCTGAAGATCTCGGCGCCGGCGAGCAGGATCGTGTCGGCCATACCTGCCTGCACGAACGCGCTGGCGCTCGCGAGGCCGTAGCTGAAACCGGCGCACGCGGCGTTCACATCGAAGGCGGGGGCGCGGATCCCCAGCTTCTCCTGGGCCCACACCGCGGTCGCGGGGAACGGCGTGTCGCCCGTGACGCTCGCCACGATGATCAGGTCGAGCTGCTCCGGCGTGATCGCGGCGGTTCGCATCGCCTCCGTGGCGGCTTCGACCACGAGGTCGGACGTGTCGACGTCGTCCTCCACGAAGTGGCGGGCCTCGATGCCCGTGCGTTCGCGGATCCACTCGTCGGTCGTCTCCACCTTGTCCTCGAACCACGTGTTCGGGACGAGCCGCGGGGGGAGGGAGGACCCGACGCCGGTGATGGTGGCGCTCCTGGTCACGAGCGGAGCATAGCCGCTGTCAGGCTCCGGCCATCGCCGTCGCGAGGATGAGCTGGTCAGCCCGACGCGGCGGCGCGTGCGTCCTCCGGCGAGCCGATCGCCCGCGCCGCCGCGTCGGGCACGATCCGCTTCATCAACTTCGTCAGCACGTCGCCTGGACCTGCCTCGAGGAACGAGGTGGCGCCCGCGTCCGCCAGCGCTCGCACCGACGCCTCCCACCGGACGGGTGAGACCACGTGTCGCTTCAGGAGCGACCGGAGTTCGGAGGGATCCGAGACGAGCGCGCCGACGACGTTCTCGGCGACCGGGAACCGCGGCGTCGAGAACGCGATCGTGTCGATCCGTTCGTCGATCGCGGCACGCGCCGGTTCCATCAGCGGCGAGTGGAACGCGCCGGCGACGTGCAGTCGGATCGCGCGCACCTTGCGTTCCTTCGCGAGCGCCTCGGCCCGTTCGACCGCGGGCACCGAACCCGAGAGCACCGCCTGCGCGGGCGAGTTCTCGTTCGCGACGACGAGCACGTCGTCGCGTCGAGCTTCTTCACACAGCGCCGCCGCGTCCTCGGCGCCGACGCCGAGGAGCGCGGTCATCGTCCCCGGTCGTTCCTCGCCGGCCCGTTGCATCGCGGCGCCGCGGAGGACCACGAGATCGAGCGCGTCGCTGAGCGCCACGACACCGGCCGCGACCAACGCGGCGAACTCACCCAGCGAATGCCCCGCGACCCCGACGAACGGCACCCCTTCGGCCTCCAGCACTCGGAACGCGGCCACGTCGCACGCGAGCAACGCCGGCTGGACGAATTCGGTGGTCGCGAGCGCGGCCGTGTCGTGACAGCCGGCGACGACATCGCGGCCGATCGACTCCGATGCCTCGTCGAGGATGGCCTTCGCGGCCGGATGATCGACCCAGGGATCCGCCATGCCCTCGAACTGCGAACCCTGCCCGGGGAAGAGCCCGGAATGTCGTGTTCCCGTTGTTCTCATCTCCTGCAGCATGCCGTAGGTTGCCACGAGAGGGCGAACGCTGTTCAATCAGGGCCGAACCGCATGGCCGAGAGGGTTCAGAGATCTTCTTCCCCCACGTCCCGATCACAAGGGACGGAGGGGGTGCTGGGGTTCCTTGGTCGCGACATGGCCGTCGACCTCGGGACGGCGAACACGCTCGTCTACGTGCGTGGACGCGGAGTCGTCCTGAACGAGCCGTCCGTCGTTGCGATCAACACCCTTACCGGAGCCATCCTTGCCGTGGGAGCCGAGGCGAAGCGCATGATCGGCCGCACGCCTTCGCACATCCAGGCCGTTCGCCCTCTGAAGGACGGCGTCATCGCCGATTTCGACGTGACGGAGAAGATGCTCCGTTACTTCATCCAGCGGGTGCACAAGCGCCGGCTCCTGGCGAAGCCGCGCGTGGTCGTCTGTGTCCCGTCCGGCATCACGGGCGTCGAGCAGCGTGCCGTCGAAGAGGCGACGATCGCCGCCGGGGCGCGCCGCGCCTACATCATCGAAGAGCCGATGGCGGCGGCGATCGGCGCCGGCCTCCCGATCCACGAGCCGACCGGGAACATGGTCGTCGACATCGGGGGCGGGACGACCGAGGTCGCCGTGATCTCGCTCGGCGGGATCGTCACGTCCACGTCGATCCGCATCGGCGGTGACGAGCTGGACGAGGCGATCATCCAACACGTCAAGAAGGAGTACTCGCTCCTGCTCGGCGAACGGACCTCCGAAGCCATCAAGCTCGCGATCGCCTCGGTCTACCCGATGCCCGAGGAGCTGGTCGCCGAGATCAAGGGCCGCGACCTCGTGTCCGGACTGCCGAAGACCATCACGATCGCCGCCGAGGAGATCCGTCGGGCGATCGAGGAGCCGGTGAACGCGATCATCGACGCCATCAAGACCACCCTCGACCGGACCCCTCCGGAGCTCGCCGCGGACATCATGGACCGCGGTATGGTGCTGACGGGCGGTGGAGCCTTGCTGCGCGGACTGGACAAACGCCTCCGCCACGAGACGGGGATGCCCGTCCACATCGCCGACGCGCCGCTGCAAGCGGTGGTGCTCGGATCGGGGAAGTGCCTCGAGGAGTTCGAGGTCCTGCAGCGGGTCTTGGTCACGTCGTCGAATCGGCGGTAACCCGCCGTCGTGGCTATCAGGCAACGTTCCCGGTCCGCTCGTTTGCTCGTCGTCAGTCTCGTCGCGGCGTCGCTCGCGATCATCACCGTCGACTATCGCGCCGGCGATCAAGGCCCGCTCGCCGCCGCGGGGCGGGCGACCAGCAGCGCGCTCGCCCCGATGCAGCGGGCGGTCTCGAACATCGTGCAGCCGGTCAGCAACTTCTTCAGCAGCCTCGCGAAGCTTCCCTCGCTCTCTCGCCGCAACGAAGAGCTCCAGCGGCAGGTGGACGACCTGAAGACCGCGCAGCAGGAGAACCAAGAGCTCTCCCGCCGGATCGAGAGCGTCGAGCAGCTCCTGGGGTTGCAGGCGATCACGTCGCACACGATCGCGGCGCGGGTGATCGCGAGCGGCGTCTCGAACTTCGAATGGTCGATCACCATCGATCGCGGCTCGGACGACCGCATCCAGGTGGACATGCCGGTGGTGACGGGTGCCTCGGACGGACCGCGCCTCGTGGGCCGGGTGATCCGTGTCACGCCGAGCTCCTCGGTCGTGCAGCTGATCATCGACCGCGACTTCGCCGTGGCGGGGAAGCTGTCCACCTCGCAGGAAGCCGGGCTCGTGATGGGTCGCGGGGAGGAAGACCTCCGGATGGGTCACCTGCGGCCGGGGATCGAGGTCAGCCAGACCGATCCTGAGTCGGTCTTCACGCTCGGGTACGAGGTGAACGGTCAGCGCGGGCTCTACCCCCCCGGCATCCTGATCGGCACGGTTTCCCGAGCGTTCAGCGAGCCCGACTCCGTGGAATCCTCCGTCACGATCCGGCCCGCCGTCGACTTCTCGACCCTGCAGTACGTGCTCGTGATCGCGCGGAACCCCGCTCGCCCGGGGGAGGTTCCGTGAGGAGGACCGCCGTCCTCGTCGCCGTCATCGTGACCGCCCTGTTGCTGCAGACGGCCGTGTTCCCCCAGCTCACGCTCCTCCACGTGAAGCCGGAGCTGCTCTACCTGGTCACGGTGGTCTTCGCGGTTCTCCTGGGTCCGGCCGAGGGCGCCGTCGTCGGCTTCGTGAGCGGTCTGGCGCAGGACTTCATGCTCAACATGCCGAAGGGGATCACCGCGCTCACGCTCACGTTGCTGGGCTACACGGTGGGGCTGGCGCGGCAGTACATCACCTCGCCGTCGCCCTTGTTGCCCGCGGTCCTGGTGGCACTCGGGACCGCCGGTGGCGTGGCATTCCATCAAGCGGTGGCCTTCCTCCTCGGAGAGGAGGAAGGGCCCGTCAGCTACGCCGCGAAGGTCATCCTCGTCACGGCCGTCTACGGCGCGGTGCTCACGCCGATCTTCTTCCCCGTCCTCCGCCGGGCGGCGGCCGCGACCCAGGCCGGCAGGGTGGTGCGCTTCTAGCATGGAACGGTCGGGGTCGCGACTCAAGATCCTCGCGTTCGTCGTGGCGTTCATGTTCGTGTCGCTGTCGACCCGTCTGTGGTTCCTTCAGGTTCTCGCCGGGCCCCAACACGATCGCGCGGCCCGAGACAACTCGCTGCGCACGGTGGCGACCGACGCCCTTCGAGGCGACGTCATCGACAGCGAGGGGCGACGTCTGGTCCACAATCGGATCAGCCTCGAGGTGCGGATCAATCGCGACGAGCTCGGCGATCAGGCGGAGGCCACCCTCGCGAACCTCTCGGAGATCCTGGGCATCCCCGCGCAGGAGCTCGGCCGGCGGCTGGAGACCAAGCTGTACTACAGCTACCAACCGGTTCCCGTCGCCGAGTTCGTCCCGGAGGAGGTCTACTTCAAGATCCGGGAGGAGCCGGAGAAGTTCAAGGGCGTCGAGGTCGTCGAGCAGAGTGTCCGGAGCTATCCACAGGCCCTCCTGGCGGCGCATCTCGTCGGGTGGGTCGGCCAGATCAATGCCGAGGAGCTGAACGATCCCCGATTCGTGGGATACGGTCCCTCGGACCTCGTTGGGAAGTCCGGCGTCGAAGCGACCTACGAACGGTGGCTCCGCGGAACGCCCGGGGAGGAGCGTTTCCTCGTCAACTCGGACGGGGAGGTGCTCCGCGAGTTCGATCCGACGCCGCCCGAGCCCGGCCACGATCTACGGCTCTCGCTCGACCTCGACGTCCAGCGGATCGTCGAGGACGAGCTCAAGGCGGGGATCATGCGCGCCCGAACCGTCGTGGATGAGAGCACCGGCACCTACCTCGCCGCCAACGCGGGCGCGGTCGTCGTGATCGATCCCAACACGGGGGGCATCGTGGCCATGGCGTCGTGGCCCACGTTCCGACCCGCGTGGTTCGTGCGGGGACTCACCGAGGGGCAGCGCTTCAAGCTGTTCGAGAGCAAGCTCGCCCCCATGCTCAACCGGGCGACACAGATCACCTACGGGCCGGGTTCGACGATCAAGCCGTTCGTCGCGCTCGCCGCCCTCAAGGAAGGACTTGCGACCCTCGGCGGCTATTACGACTGCCCGGCCGAATATGTTCATCCTGGCGACGAGTCCGGGACGGTGTTCCACAACTGGGACGACCACAACAGCGGCGCGCTGTCGATCGCGCAAGGCCTCAAGGTTTCCTGCGACACGCAGTACAACGAGTGGGGGAGCGACTTCTACTTCAAAGACGCCCAGACGAACAAGCAGGAGCTCCAGCGGCGCGTCAAGCAGTGGGGTTTCGGGCGGCCGAGCGGCGTCGATCTGCCGGCGGAGGCCTCGGGCACGGTGCCGGACCGGAACTACGTGGCGGACCACCACTCGCGCTACCCGGACGGCTGGATCCCCGGCATCGACATCCTCCTCGCGATCGGCGCCGGCGAGATGAAGGCCACGCCGCTGCAGGTGGCGCAGGCGTACGCCGCGATCGCCAGCGGCAAGTTCTGCCGACCGCACCTCGTCTCGACGATCGAGGACGGCGCGGGGAACGTCGCGAAGAAGATCGGGGGTGCGTGCCATCGGATCCCTTACTCGAAGACGGAGCTCGACTACATCCGCGAAGCGCTCCGGAGCGTCACGACGGGCGGTACCGCGGCCTCCGTGTTCGCACCGTGTTCGCTCGATGTCGCCGGGAAGACCGGGACGGCCGAGCGACCCCCGTTCCAGGACACCTCGTGGTTCGCCGGGATCGTGCCCGCGGAACGACCGCGGTACGTGGTGGTGGCGATGGTCGAGCAGGGCGGATTCGGAGCGGAGACCGCAGCGCCGATCGTTCGCAACATCATGAGCAGGATCTATCGAACCCCCTGCGCGGGGCCGGCTCTCGGGGAGACGAAAGACTGATGGATCTCGTCGCGGGGCGCGTGTATGCGGATGAACGCCGGCCGATCCGCCATATCGACGGCGTGCTCCTGCTGGTCACCGCGATCCTGCTGCTGCTCGGCTTCTTCCTCATCTACGCCGCGACGAACCAGACCCTGCTTCAGGACCGGCTTGATCCGTTCCTGCGTGTCAACAAGCAGATGGTGACCGCCGCGATCGGGGTCGTCGTCATCCTCGTGATGGCCTCGTTCGACTATCGATTCCTGAAGGTCTACGCGGGTTTCATCTACGCGGGGATGATCGTCGTGCTGCTGTTGGTGCGGGTTCCGTTCCTCGGCTCATCGGCGGCCGGCGCCCAGCGGTGGTTCGAGGTCGGCGGGGTTCCAGATCACGCCCTCGGAGTTCGCCAAGCTCGGGTTGATCGTGATGCTGGCCGCGAGCCTTTCCGAGATGAAGCACGCGCTTCCCACGATCCAGGATGTGATCCGGCTCTGTGGTGTCGTGGTCGTGCCGCTCCTGCTCGTGTTCACCCAGCCCGACATCGGCACGTCGATCGTCATGGTCGCGATCGCCGCCGGGATGTTCCTCGTCGCGGGGGTGAGCGGCCGTCACCTGGCCGCGCTGGTCGGGATCTGCTTGGTGCTCATCGCGGCCGCGTTCCAGCTCGGCGTGATCAAGGAGTACCAGCTGGACCGTCTCCGGGCGTTCATCGATCGCGAGAACACCCCGGCCGACGTCCGCTACAACCTCGACCAAGCAGAGATCGCGGTCGGCAGCGGGGGCCTCTTCGGTCAGGGATACCTGCACGGGCGACAGACGACCCTCGACTACGTGCCCGAGCAACACACCGACTTCATCTTCACGGTCGCGGGGGAGGAGTTCGGCTTCGTCGGCGCCGTGTTCGTGCTCGCGCTGTACGCCCTCCTGCTCTGGCGGTCCATCCGGATCGCCTTCTTGTCGAAGGACCCGTTCGGTACGTACCTCGCCACGGGCGTCGCCATCATGTTCGCGGTCCAGATGTTCGTGAACATCGGCATGGTGATCGGGATCATGCCGATCACGGGGATCCCGTTGCCGTTCCTGTCCTACGGCGGCAGCTCCATGCTGGCGAGCTGCCTCGGGGTGGGGATCCTGCTGAACGTGCACATGCGCCGCTTCAAGTGATCGCGGGCGCGAACGGACTCATCGAGACCTGCCACAGGAAGGTCGACCCCTGCTGGACCCGTTCCTTCGAGTGTCACGTCGCCGTCCATCGCCCGCGCGGACATCCGGGCGACGGTGAGTCCCAAGCCGACGCCCTGATGGGTCCTGGTGTGCAGGTCTTCGGCCTGCTCGAGCGGTTCGAAGATCCGCTCGAGCGCGTCCTCCGCGATGCCGGTGCCGTGGTCGATGACACGGACCTCGATCCCCGCCACCGCCTGGTCGATCCGAACGACCACGGGCTGATCCTCGTCCGAGAACTCGAGTGCGTTCTCGACCAGCTCCTCGAGGATCCGCAGCGCCGCCACCCGGTTGAGGGTGGCGAGCATGGGCCGCTCGGGGACTTCGACGTGCACCCTCGGAGAGAGGCTCGCGATCTCGCGCGCGACGTCGATCACGTCCGTGTACTCCGTGAGCCCCGCCTCCACCACGCCCTCCAGTCGCGAGACCAGACGGGCGAGCCCCTGCGCACGCGTCACGAGCGCGCTGAGCATCTCGTCACGCTGCTCCGGCGTCCCGGTCCCCTTCGACAGCGTCTGCGCCATCCCGAGGATCACGGTGACCGGCGTTCGGAGCTCGTGGCCCAGCCGGCTCACGAGCTCGTGACGCCGGGCCGCTCGTTCGAGGAGCGCCTCCTGGGCGAGCTCGAGCTGGCGCGACCGGCGCCGTTCGCGCTCGAGAGCCTCCGTGAGCTCACCGATGACCCGCGGCGTCACCTCCGAGGAGATCACCCCGCCGCCCGCGGCCGCCTGCCGGATCGCGTGGAAGATCTCGTCGGTGTCGGAGTCCTTCAGCACGTAGCAGGAGGCGCCGGCGACCAGCATCTCCCGAACCGCGTCCTGATCGTCGACACCGGTCAGGGCGACGATGCCGATCTCGGGGAAGGCGGACTTCAGCAGGCGTGTCGCCTCGATCCCGTTCATCTCGGGCATGCGAACGTCCATCAAGACGACATCGGGTTCGGTGGAGCGAACCAGGCTCATCGCGTCGGCGCCGTTCCCCACGGCCCCCACCACCAGGAGCTCCTCGGTCCCCAGGAGCGAGGCGAGGGTCTCTCGGAAGCCCGGGTTGTCATCCACGACGACGACCCGGATCTGGGGACGCGTGGAAGGAGCGACGGGGAGGGTGTCCAGCGCCATCTCAAGAAGTGTCGGCAGGTGGGCCACCGCCCGCTATCCCACGCCTGCCGGGTTCCCCCCAGGGGACGGGGGACCCTCTTTCCTAGCTAAGAAGGACTAGCTCACAACGAGCATCGGACAGGTCGGAAGGGGAGGCCGATGGGTACCGGAACCGGGCACTTGGCGGTGGCGGTGACGGAGCTCCGCCCGTTCTCGGGAGCGACTGTTATCCTTGTTGCACAGACGTGCCCCAACCGGGCCGGCAGCCGACACGCGCCGCCCGAGATGGGGGAAGAAGCGAGTTGAGGTGGCGCGCGACGCCGCCGGCGATCCCGGAGAGGAACGCCAGGCAAGGCGGCGCGGCCCCCGGACGGGAACGAACGGTTGCACGAGCAGGTCTTCAGCCCCACGCGCGGCGGATGTCGCTGTGTGGGCGAAGGAACATCCTTCACGCAAGACTTCGTGTCCGCAGCCGTTCTCCCTGGAACCGGATCGCCCCCTCGCTCCGAGCGAAGGGAGTAACGATGGATCGAGAGACCGAGGCCGCGCCGCGAGAGGCGCCGGCCGCGAACGGGCTCCCCCCGATCTTCCAACGGCCGACCTACCCCTCGGGCGAACCAGCCACTCGCGCCCCCGAGCGAGCTCCGGAGGAGCCGCAGGAGCGCGCGCCCAGGGGTAAGGCGCCCGTTCGTGAGAGGGCGCCGGAAACAGAGCGAGCGCCGGAACGTGAGAGGACACCCGAGAGAGACAGAGCGCCCGAGAAGGAACGGTCGGCTGCCCGGCAGAAGGCGCCGGCCCCGGAGAGGGCCGACGAGGACCGGGACGACGGGACGCGGGCGGCGGGCGACGGTGAGTCCGTGGACTCGCCGTCGAGCCGCCGGCGAAGCCGCGGCGGCCGCGGCCGAGGTGGCCGCGGCCGAGGCGGCGGATCGGGGGCGGGTTCGTCCGCGAGCGGATCGGCCGACACCGCGGTGGACGAGGCGGACGCCGAGCAGCGGCGTCGACAGGGCGGACGCGCGCGGGGCAGCAGAGGCAGCGCGGCCACGCAGGAGCGCGAACAGACACCGGCGAGCCAGCGTGAGGACGCCCAGCCGGACGCCGTGGCCGCCGCGTCGTCGGAGGACGGCGTCGAGACCGGGACCCCGAGGAAGCGACGCCGCCGCGGCGGCCGCGGCCGCAAGAAGTCCGGCCAGGGCACAGCCACCGGAGCCGGCACGGACGCGCCGGCGCAGTCCGAGCGCACCCGAGGCCCGAGAACCCTCGAGGAGCAGGTGGCATCCGGAGGGCCCACCCGCGGCCTCCGGTCCCGCAGCATCCGAGGCCGGGGTCGCCGCCAGCGGGAACCGCAGATCACGCCGCCGCGGATCACCGACAAGCTCATGGTGATCACCGAGCACGGCGATCGGGATCAGATCGCCGTCCTCGAAGAGAACGTGCTCGTGCAGCACTACGTCACGCGTCGCGGGGCGCATTCGATGGTCGGCAACGTCTACCTCGGGCGCATCCAGAACGTGTTGCCCGGGATGGAGGCGGCGTTCGTCGACATCGGACGCGGACGCAACGGTGTCCTCTACGCCGGCGAGGTGAACTACTCGCCCGAGGACCTGGAGGGTGGCCGGCCGCCGAGGATCGAGCAGGTGTTGAAGTCCGGTCAGGCGGTCATGGTCCAGGTGACGAAAGACCCGATGGGTGGCAAGGGCGCGCGGCTCACCGCGCAGGTCTCGCTGCCGGGGCGCTTCCTCGTCCTCGCGCCCGATCAAGACGTCTCGGGGATCTCGCGACGGCTATCGGACGACGCCCGCAAGCGCCTGAAGGCGATCCTGAACAAGGTGAAGCCGAAGGGTCACGGCGTGATCGTCCGGACGGCCGCCGAGGGAGCTTCCGAGGAGGAGATCACACAGGACCTGGAGCGCCTCATCGCGCTCTGGGACCAGATCCAGAAGACGGCGAAGAGGGCCAAGGCGCCGGCGGAGCTCTACGAGGAGCCGGAGCTCACGGTGCGCGTGGTCCGCGACCTGTTCACCGACGAGGAGTTCCGAGGTCTCGTGACGGACTCCGACGGCATCTACGCCAAGGTGATGGAGTACGTGCGCGATGTGGCGCCCGACCTGGAGTCGAAGATCACCCTCCATCGAGGGCCGCTGTCCGCGTTCGAGGAATACCGGATCGTCGAGCAGATCCACAAGGCGCTCGACCGGAAGGTCTGGCTGCCCTCGGGCGGATACCTGATCATCGAGCAGACCGAGGCGATGACGATCGTCGACGTCAACACGGGGAAGGCGGTCGGCAAGACCAACCTCGAGGAGACGGTGCTCACGACGAACCTGGAGGCGGCCCGCGAGATCGCACGCCAGCTCCGACTGCGAGACATCGGCGGCATCATCGTGATCGACTTCATCGACCTCCTGCTGGAGCAGAACAAGCGGAAGGTCGAGGACACGATGCGCGAGTCCCTCGCGATCGACAAGACGAGATCACAGGTGTTCGAGATCGGCCCTCTGGGGATCATGCAGATCACTCGGAAGCGTGTGTCCGGTGGTCTCGTGGACTCGTTCTCGGAAACCTGCCCTCAGTGCGAGGGGCGCGGCATCATCGTGAACTACGACGCGAGCTAGGCACCGGAAACGCGAGACGAGAGGAACCAGCCATGTACGCGGTGATCAAGACGGGCGGCAAGCAGCACAAGGTGCAGGCCGGCGACGTGATCGAGGTGGAGAAGCTGGTCGCCGAGGACGAGACCGTGGAGTTCCATCCGCTGCTCGTCGTCGACGACGAGGGCAAGACCCACGTCGGAGCCGAGGCCGCGAAGGCGGTCGTGATCGCGAAGCCCCTGGGGGAGAAGAAGGGCGAGAAGATCAAGGTCTTCAAGTACCGGCCCAAGTCCGGCTATGCCCGGAAAGCGGGCCACCGTCAGCTCCTGACGATGCTCGAGATCACCGAGGTCAAGCTTCCGACCCGGCGCGCGAGCACGCAGAAGAAGGACGACAAGAAGGACGACGCCGATGCCGCGGCGTCCTCCGAGTAGCTGGTAGCCTCCTCGAACCATGGCACACAAGAAGGGCGGCGGCTCGTCCCGGAACGGTCGGGACTCGACCTCGAAGCGACTCGGGGTGAAGGCGTTCGGCGGTGAAGCGGTCACCGCCGGCGCGATCATCGTGCGCCAGCGCGGGACCCGGATCCACCCCGGCGACGGTGTCGGCAAGGGCGGGGACGACACGCTCTTCGCGCTGCGGGCCGGGACGATCGAGTTCCACGAGTCACGGGGCCGCAAGTACGCGACCGTCCACGCCGAGGGCTAGCCCTTCCTTCCGACCCGCTCCGTCACCGCCTTCGCCCACGCGCGCACCGCACCCTTGTTCGCCGCACTCGTCGATCGCAGGTACCCGAGGTTCATCCGCGCGACCTGGCGTTTCGAGGGCGTGGCACGTGTGAACGGCCCGAGCGGGCCCTTCGGGGGCTCGAGCGTGGGCGACCTGGGCATCGGCTCCAGCGGGGGTGGCTGGGAGAAGTAGAAGGCGGTCTTCCGGTCCTCGCCGTCCTTGCGCCAGTCGATCATCAGCACCGGCGAACCGTGGATCCGTTTGGCCCGGCGGATCGATCCGTACTCGAACCGCACGTCCGCCCCTGTCTTCTTCTCGACGAACTCGAGGCCGTGCTCCCCGAGCGTGAGGATCCCTCGCACCTCGAGCGGCTTCCTCCGGACGCCGAGATGCACCATCCAGACATCCGTCGGTTCGACCACCGCCCAATCTTCGCCCGTCGTCGACCCATCGACCACCTAGGCTGTTCGGCATGGCGTTCGTGGACGAGGTCGACGTGGAGGTGCACGCCGGTCGCGGTGGCGATGGCTCCGCCGCGATGGGAAGCGAGCCCTTCAAGCCGAAGGGAGGGCCGGACGGGGGAGACGGCGGCCGCGGCGGCGACGTCGTGTTCCGGGCGTCTCGCAACGTCCACGACCTCGCGTGGTTCTCGGACCGTCCGCACCTGAAGGCCGACCCGGGCAAGCCCGGCTCGCGCGCCCGCCGCGACGGGGCGAAGGGGAAGGATCTCCTCGTCAGCGTCCCGGACGGAACGGTGGTGTTCGACGAGCAGGGGCTCCTCGCCGACCTCGTGGGAGAGGTCGCGGAGGCCGTCGTGGCCCGCGGGGGTCGCGGCGGTCGCGGCAACGTCCGGTTCGCGAGCGCGAAGAACCGCGTTCCCAAGAACGCCGAGGCGGGAGAGGAGGGCGAGGATCGACGGCTCCGGCTGGAGCTCCGCACCGTGGCCGACGTGGGTCTCGTGGGTCTGCCGAACGCCGGGAAGTCCACGCTCCTGTCCCGGCTGACGGCGGCCACCCCGAAGATCGCCGACTACCCGTTCACGACGCTGACGCCCAACCTGGGCGTCGCGGAGGCGGGGGAGGAGCGGTTCGTGGTGGCGGACATCCCCGGACTGGTCGAGGGCGCCCATCGAGGCAAGGGCCTCGGCCATCGGTTCCTGCGACACGTCACGCGATGCCGTGCCCTCGTCGTCGTGGTCGATCTCTCCTCCCCGGACCCCGCGGCCGACCTGGAGACCGTGCGTGAAGAGCTCCGCGCGTACGATGCCGAGCTCGCGGAACGGCGTTCGCTCGTCGTCGGCGCGAAGTCGGACATCGTGCAGGATCCTCAGGAGGCCGCGGACGCGATCCGCGCGCTTCCGGTCTCGGCGGTGACCGGGGAGGGGCTGGATCTCCTCGCGGCGCAGCTCGAGACGATGTCCCGACAGGCGGCCGCCGAAGAACCTCCTCGCGCTCCCTATGTCGTGCTCCGGCCCGGACGGCCACGATTCACCGTCTCGCGCGAGGACGGTGGCTGGCGGATCAGCGGACGCAACGTGGAGCGCTGGGTCCGGGACACGGACATCGACGACGAACGACAGCTGGCCCAACTGCAGCGGCGACTGATCAAGGAAGGCGTGGAGCGGCAGCTGACGAAGGCCGGCGCCCATCGCGGAGACGAGATCCGGATCTCCGATCGCGCGTTCGAGTTCCTCCCGGGTGAGGCGCCGCCGGCGGACGGTCACCAGGAGTGACCGTGGACGTCGACGGACTGCTCGCCGAGGAAGAGCGGGGATGGCTCGCGCTCACCGAAGTGTTCGGCGACGTCCCCCCCGACCGTTTCGACGAGCCGTCGGTCACGAACGAAGGATGGTCGCCGAAGGACGTCATGTACCACGTAGCGGCCTGGGCGGAGGAGGCCGCCAAGGTGCTCGGCCGGATCGCCGCCGGCACGCACCGAGAGAGCGATCCCGACACCCAGGCCCTGAACGAGCGATGGTTCGAGGAGGGACGCGGGGTCGAAGACGACGTCGTCCGCATCCGCTTCGCGAAGGGGCGTGTGGCGATGCGCCAGGTGTTCTCCAGGCTCTCCGAGGTCGACGCCGACGCGTGGGAATGGTTCGAGGAGTCGGGTCCCAGGCACTACGCGGAGCATCTGCCCGATCTGCGGTCGTTCCTGGAGCGAGGCACCGACCGGCCGTAGGATTCGGACGTGGGACGACGCCTGGGGGTGATGGGCGGGACGTTCGATCCGATCCATTACGGCCACCTCGTGACGGCAGAGGAAGCGCTCGAGCAGTTCGAGCTCGAGGGCGTGCTTTTCGTTCCGACAGGCCGGCCGTGGATGAAGGAGCACGAGGGCGTGTCGCCGGCCGAAGACCGCTACCTGATGACCGTCATCGCGACCGCGAGCAACCCTCTCTTCTCCGTCTCGCGCATCGAGGTGGACCGCGACGGACCGACCTACACGGTGGAGACCCTCCGTTCGCTGAAGGGTGAGCTCGATGCCGACCTGTTCTTCGTCACCGGAGCCGACGCGATCCTCGAGATGATCCAGTGGAAGCAGGCCGAGGAGCTGTTCGACCTCGCCCACTTCATCGCCGCGACGCGTCCGGGCTACGACATGGCCGGCTTCGAGGTGCCCGGGAAGGCGAAGGACGCGGTCACGGTGATGAACATCCCCGCGCTCGCGATCTCCTCGACGGACATCCGCGCGCGCGTGAAGGCCGGCGGGCCGATCCGGTACCTCGTGCCCGAAGGTGTGAAGAGCTACATCGAGAAGGCGGGGCTCTATCGGTGACGGCCGCGACGAGGGTCTCCCGAGGAGCGGCCGTCCGGCGCCGGCGAGCGGCCGCAGTGGTCGTCGCGGTCGTCCTCGTGGCTGCCGGGATCTACGGCGTCTCGATGCTGGGAGACGCGGCCGGCGACGCCTCCCGCGGCGCGACCGGGGACGGTCGCTCTACGAAGGCGTCGGAGCTGTTGATCCTCCAGGTGGTCGGCACCGACGACCCGCTGCTGGCGCTGATCGGGACCGGTCGCGGCGAGCGCGCGCCCGCGTTCTTCAGCCTCCCCTTCGATCTGACGCTCACGGTGCCCGGCCAGGGTGAGGTGAGGGCCGCCGACGTCGCCGGTCTGGGCGTCGAGACGATCCGCGTGGCCCTATCCAACACGTTCGGCGCGTGGGCGAAGCACGTGGCGGTCCTGGACCTCGAAGGACTCGCGTCGGTCGTCGATCGAGGGAAGGGTATCCGTGTGGAGGTCCCGGGCTTCCACGTGACGGACGCGGGGAACCTCGGGCCGGGCTCCGCCCGCCTGAGCGGCGAACAGGTCGTCGCCCTGCTCGGCGTGCAAGGAGAGGGGGCCGAAGCCCGCTGGGCATCGGTGGTGCAGGGGCTCCTCCGGGGTCGCGTCCGCCTCGGCGAGGAGGACGTCGCCGAGACGGACGGCATCGCCGGCGTGCGCCGCGTGCTGAACGGCGCACGCGGCGCCACGATCGCTTCGTTCCCGACGCAGTCGGTGGCCGGGAGCGTGACCGTGCCCCTGCAGCCGGACTTCGATCGACAGGTCGCTCGGATGTTCGGGGTTCGGAGCCCCGTCCCGGTGATCGTCCAGAACGGCGCGGGTGCCCCCGGGTTGGGCCAGAACGTGGCGGCGATCCTGTTGCCTCTCGGCTTCCGAGTGGTCCTCTCGCAGAACGCGGACCTGTTCGGGTACGAACGAACGCGTGTTGTCGCGAACGGCCACGCCGCGATCGCGGATGCCCGCCGCATCCGAGAGGCGCTCGGGGTCGGGCGTGTCGGCCTCTCGCAGGTACCATCGGGTATCGGAGACATCACGATCATCGTGGGGGAGGACTTCACCGGGTGACGAGCAGGGACCAGGAGCGGGGAGGCGGGCCCGTCCCGCCGAGCCGCGATACGGCCGCCGCCGCCGCTCGAGCCGCCTCATCGAAGCAGGCACAGGACATCGTCGTCCTGAACGTCAGCGAGCTGATCGTCATCACGGATCATTTCGTGATCTGCACCGCCGGCTCCACCCGTCAGGTCAAGTCGGTCGTCGAGGAGATCGAGCGCGCTCTCCGAGAGCAGCTGGACGTCCGGCCGGCACGGCGGGAAGGCGAGGGCGACGCGGGCTGGTGGCTCCTCGACTACATCGACGTGGTCGTTCATGTGTTCGGACCTGCGGAGCGCGCCTTCTACGACCTCGAACGGTTATGGCGCGACGCTCCCCGTCTCGAGTGGGAAGAGCCGGACGCGGTTTCCTCCGCCCGTTAGACTCGGCCTCTCCGGGCCCATAGCTCAGCTGGTAGAGCGCTTGGCTGGCAGCCAAGAGGTCAGGGGTTCGAATCCCCTTGGGTCCACTGGTCACAGCGCCGGTCGGGTCGGTCGTGCTCACGCCGGATCTGATGGTCGGCGGGTCGGCGTGAGCGGCAAACTCCTGTGCTACGCCCGCGCGAATCTGAGGAGGGCATCGAGTGTTCCCTCGTCGCCCCGCCAGTGCTCGTCGAGGATGATTCGGTCGGTGCGCTTCAGCACGTGGCGCAAGACGAGCGCGGCGACGAGCGCATCATCAAGCGGCCCAGCGACGGGGATGAACTCTGGGATGAGATCGATTGGGGACGCGATCCAGAGAACAGCGAAGCCGAGCCAGATCTTGGAGGACCGAGGAACGCGCTGGTCACTAATCAGACCGCGGAACAGGAACAGGAGGTTCGGGAGGAGGGCGGCAAGCTCACGAGCCTGGGACCGCCGACCGGTCGCTACCAGGATGGCGATCGCGACCAGCCAGATAAGGAGCGCAACAGCCAGGGCGATGAGGAGTCCGCGCATCATGCCCGCTCAGCCTAGTGCGCTCGGTCATGGCAGCCGGATGGTCGGAGGGACGGCGTGAGGTCAGCCGCCGCAGTCCGTGCAGGAGGGGATGCCGAGGAGAGTAGCCATGGCGATTCCGACAAGGAAACAGCCGACGGCGAACACGATCCCGGATCTCGACATGACTGCGACGATCCCCAGCGCCAGCCCGCTGATCAACAAGACGCCTCCGAAGATGTAGCGAACAGGTCCAACCGGCACTCCGAGGAAACCACCGCTCAAGGCAACAGCCACGCCGAAGAGCACGAGGGCCACGACGGCGATGATTGGAAAGACGTAGAGAGGGTCGTTGTCAGGCTTGGATTCGTCCGCGTCGCCCACCGTGTTCACGCCGCGGGCAGCGTAGTCCAAGACGTGAGCGAGCACGATCCCCGGACTTCCGAAGACACCAGGACCTCGAGCGTCTTTTCCCCATCGACTGCCCCGATACCTGTCAGCGCGCTTCGCGAGAAAGTTCCGGAGAAATGAATAAGTCCTGCGCTCAGTGCGGCGGTCCCATGCCTGAGCGGATCTCGCCGCTCGGTCGCCCACCCATCTATTGCACGATCACGTGTCGCCGAGACGCCGACTACGTCAGGACCAGCCGTCGGCTCGAGGAGGAACACCGCGCCGCGATGGAACGGCAAGCGGCCGACGCCGCTCGAGCGCATGAGGCTGAACGGCGGAGGAACCTTCGTAGCTGGTTCGGGGCTTTCGTTCCAGGATGCTGGCGAGCACGAACTTAAGGGAGTGCCGGACCGGCGGCGCCTGTACCGGGCAGAGGTCAGCGAATCGCTTTGAGTTGTGCTGGTGACTGATCTCTTCGACGAGGACGCCGACGTCCGCACCCACCTGGCGGCGCTCGGTCCAGCGGCGCTGGCGGAGCTCCGCCGCATCCTCGAGGCTCCCGAGTCCCACCGCACCGCGGTCCTTCGGGCGCTCACGGCGCGGCCCGCCTCCGCGGACCTCGCCACGCTGATCGCGATGGCCGACACCGACGAGGTCGTCCGGCTGCGGCTGCTCCGGGCGATCCGGGACCTCGGCACGTGATGAGCCGGGAGGCGGTCGACCTCGTCCCCGACGCGGTCCAGGGCCCCCAGGGTCGGCGGGAGATCCACCTCGCATGCTTGAATGGATGTCGCGGTCAGGCGTTGCGAGCCCGACGTCGAGTCACCGCGATCGCACTCGCTCCCAAGACGAGGAGCGCGACCCCGAGCGCGAGGACCCCGGTCACATGCGCGCCGGTGCGGGGGAGGACCGCCTGATCCCCGACGACGCCGGGCAAAGGGGTGAACGTAATGGACCCCGGCCCACTCGGGAGTGGCGGACTCGTTGGCGTCGGCGCTACGGAGGGTGAAGTGGAAGGAGTGGTCGAGACGCTCGCGCTGGCCGATGGAGTCACACTCGCTGACGGCGCGACGCTGCTGGTAGGCGCAGCGACCAACCGGATGACTTTCTGCTTCCCCGTGCCCGACTCGAAGTCGTACACGAGCTTGTACTGGCCGGGCGGCACCGTGCCCTCGACCAGCTCACAGCGGTTGCCCTGCTCGTCGACCGTCACCGTCCGGTGTCCCACCTGCACGCCGCCGGGCTGGGTGAACGCTGTGACCTCGCCCGTTTCCCCCGGCGCGAAGCCGGTGAACAGCGCGCTGAACGGGAAGTACACGGTCGAGGCGGTGCCCGTGCCAGAGCAGTCAGTGCTTTGCCGAACGAGCATCGTTCCCTCGCCCCGTGTCTGAGCGGAGGCGGAGAACATGGAGACGCCGGTGAGGACAATGGTCAAGGCCATCAGGGCGAAGCGGAGAGGTCGGGCCATGCGAAGACCCTGGCACAGCGATCCAGGGCTCGTCACGTTGATCGCGATGGCCGACACGGACGAGGTCGTCCGGCTGCGGCCGCTCCGGCCGATCCGCGACCTCGGCGTCTAGTCGCTCAAGCGACAGGCGGGCTAGTGAGCGGCCGGATGCTGCACGTAGATCCGTCACCGGCTCGACCCGACGGTGGCGCGTTCCGGGCTCCGGGTTCTGATCGACCACCGTACCCATCACGGGAGCGGGCCGCTCCTGCAAGGGATGTACCTCGGGCCTGAGACCTTCCCGGCCGAGCGTGAGTCGAGCCTCATCCACGTTCAACCCACGTACGTCGGGCACAGTCGTGCGGCCCCTCGGTCTCGATCCCGGTCCTTGCCCCTCAAACAACTCGCCTGGGTCGAGGCGCGGGAAGAGGTCGGTGAAGAAGTTGGTGAAGAAGTCTCCGATCGCAGCTCCGAAGTCGCCCAGCACCTTTGCCTCCGACGGAGAGTCTATGGGCGACCGCCGTAGTAGCACAGAGTCAACGTGGTCGTACTCGCGGGCACCGTCGCGGCCGATCCGGTCCAGCGCCGGATGCCGTCGGGCGACGAGGTCGCCCAGTGCCCGGTGGCTCGATGGCATACGCTCTAATGGATGGAGTGGCTGGTCGTCGTTGGGATCATCGCAATCACGGTGCTGGGAATCCTCGGGGTGCTGGGCCGAATCAGACGCTAGCGGGGTCGCTGCGCAGCTCATACCCCCTTGACAGAAGCTAGGGTCACCGAGCTCGGACTCTCCGTTCCGGAGGCCCGTTCCCTCACCCCATAACTTTGCCGTTTCCCCCACCCCGACCTGCGGTTATGCAGGTCAGCACACCGTTTAGGCGGTTCTGGCTGGTAGCCAAGAGGTCAGGGGTTCGAATCCCCTTGGGTCCACTTCCACAGGTCAGAGGCTGTTTTGTTATGGCGCGGGATCACGACGCGCGGGCGCCGCT
>CAVTTD010000043.1:0-42190 GCA_963737525.1 uncultured Actinomycetota bacterium | reverse complement strand
CCTGGATGGCTCTCCACCCGGTGTCGATGTCTCGATCGCGCCCATCTGTCCCTTCGGTCCTCCCGGCGGAGATGATGGGCGCTGGGCGCCCGCTTGTCAGCCCGCATGGATACGGAGAACGGAGGTGCGAGTCCCTAGGCGCCCACCGCCAGGCCACAGGTCATCCGATCAGTCTGCGCACGCCGGGTCGTACGGAAGGCCCGGGAGGAACGATCTCCATTCGGATCGCGTCAGCGTCCTGTTCGCCACGAGGCAGGCCTGGTCGGCCCAGCGGCCGGCGTCCAGATCCCACCGGTACAGCTTCCCGACGGCCGAGACGGCGAGGAGCTGGTCTCCGTTCACCACCATCGCGACGGTCGCCTCGTTGTCCACGTGCGGCAGGTTGGAACCGATCTGCTTCAGCGTGTCGGCGTCCCAGAGTCGAACCGTCCCATCCGTGCCGCTCGTGACGATCGTCGACCCGTCCGGTGTGAAGGCCACCGTCATGACGAAGCCGGCGTTGGCGTTCACGGGCTCCTTCAGGCGACGCCCCGTCGTGGCGTCCCGCACGGTCAACGCCCCGTTCTGCCACCCGCCCAACGCGAGGGTGCGGGAGTCCGGGGACCAGGCGGGGATCGTCATGTTCTCGTCACCCGGTCGCGTCCACAGCCGCTCCCCGCTCTCCACGTCGAGCACCGCGACCTCCATCGGCGAGCCCCTGTGGACGATCGCGACCGCGAGACGGGCGCCGTCCGGGCTCACGAGCGGCTCGGAACGGGGCCCCGACCCACTCGACTCCCATCCGCCGGCTCGTCGAAGAACCGGTACTCGTCGGCGCGCATGCTGGGTCGAGGGGTCCCAGATCACGACCCGTCCGTCGTCGCCCGACGTCACGAGCGACCCGTCGGGGGCGAACGACACGCCGTTCACCCACCCGTGACGACTGGCGCGCCATCTGGCGAGCTCTCGTCCCGTCGTCGAGCGTCGTAGAGCACGACGTCCGGGTTCTCGCCCGCGACCGCGAGGACGTCACCGTTCGGGTCGAAGGCCATCTCCGTCACCCAGCCCGTCAGCGCATCCGCGAACCCCGGATCGTCCGACCGCATGCGTTCCACTTGCGCGTCGCTCCAGGGATCCGCCTTCCAACAGACTCGCCCGGTCGAAGGGTCGACCCCCGCGACGGTCCGTCGCTCCTGGTCGTCGCGACGACCGTCCCGCTCGTCGGTGCGGCCGCCACCAGTGGCGAAGGCCGGCAGCGGCCCACCTCCATATCCGCGATCGTCGTCCCGCATCGATCGGGAGCGCTCGACCGATCCGGCGCTCACCGTCCAGGTCCCAGGCGATCACCTTCCCGTCGAGGCCGACCGTGTAGGCCGTCGAACCGTCCTCGTCGAACACCGCCGCCGTGGTGACGCGGCCTGCGTGGCCGCGCAGGGACTCCCGGAGCGAACCCGTCGCGAGATCCCACACGTTGACCGCCAGGTCGTCCCCCGATGTGACGAGCGTGGCTCCGTCCGGGGAGAACGCGACACCCTGCACGATGCCGTCGTGACGGGCGTCGAACGTGTCTTCGGTCCCTGTCGGAAGATCGATCAGGGTGACCGTGCCGTCCGCGCCGCCGACGGCGAGCGTCCGACCGTCGTCGGACAGCGCGGTCGAGTGGAGGTCGTCGCGACGCAACCGGTAGCGAACGTCGAGCGAGTCCGCGTCGAGGAACACGGCACGTCCACCTCGGTCGTCCGTCCCGATCACGGCGAGGACCTCCCCGTTGCCCGAGAACTCGATCCGGTCGGCGAAGAAGTCGACCATCGGTAGCTCGATCACCTCGCGCTCGGCGCCGTCGGTCGGGTCGCGCCGAACCAGGACGACGCGCCCCTCCTCGCAGGGACGACACTCGAGGGTCACGAATGACGAGCCGTCCGGCTCGAAGGCCGTCGTCGACCCGAATCCGGCGAAGTCGGCGCCCTCGGGAAGTGGTCGGCGCCGGATCGCGCCCGAGGATGTGTCGACCAGCGCGAGCACCGGCCCGTCCTCGAACGTGCTGCCCGCGAGCGTTCGGCCGTCCGGGCTGACGTCGAACAGGTATTGCTCCTTGAACCGCACGATGCGGTCGAGGGCGAATCGATCGGCGTCGTAGATCGCCACCCCGCCGGTGTTGTCCGTCGTCGCGAACATCCGTCCGTCCGCCGAGCCCTCGATCGAGAGGACCCGGTTCCCCGTGCCCGCGAGCACGCCGATCGCGCCGGGGGCCTTCAGGATGCTCGCCAGGAGCGTGCTTCGCGTGTCCTCGGAGTCATCGAGCTCGAATCCCTGCCGCGCGAGGAGGAGCGAGCGATCGAGCTCGTCCTCGATCACCGCTTGCGCTCCGAGCCGCCGGGCGGTCGCTTCCGTCGCAGCCACCTCGGCCTTCCCTCGCTGCACGAGGGCGATCCCACCCGCGACGAGCGAGAGCGCGAGGAAGATCGCCACCCCCACGAGCAGGCCACGCAACCGGCGGTTGGCCCTGCGCTGGCGCCCGGCATCGCGGTCACTCGCATCGCGACTCGCAGTCAGGAACTCGCGCTCGAGCTCGTTCAGCTCGAGGGTGTGTTCGGTCGTCCAGTCGAGGGCCGATGTGAGTCGAGCGCCACGGTAGAGCTCACCCTGGTCTCGATCTCCCGTCGACCAGACCCGGGCGGAGTACATCAGGTGCGAGTGCAAGACGCGTCCGGCACGATCCTCCTCGACCCACTCGCGCAGCCGTGGCCACTCACGCAGGAGCGCTTCATGCGCCACCTCGACGACCCCTTCGGACACCGTGAGGAGCCGCCGGTCGGTGAGGAGGCCGACGACGTCGGCGACGTCCTGGTTCCGCTCCGCGTCGAACTCCGCCAGCGGCACCCGACGGCGAACGATCGCATCCCCGTCGCCGGGACCGGCGAGGCGGAGCATCACCGCCCGGGCGATCGCCTGCTGCCCAGCGCTGAGGCTCCCGTACACCTCTTCGGCCAGGCGGGCGACCGCACCGCGGACGCCGCCCGTCTCGAGGTAGGCGGCGAGCTTGATCGCGCGTCCGTCCCGTCGATCCCACAGCTCGAGCAGCGCGGTCGACAGCAAGGGGAGCGCGCCCGGCTCGTCACCGACCTCGGCCACCAGCGCCTCGGTGAGCGCGGACTCGACGTGGACGCCCACCCGCATCGCCGGCTGTTCGATCGCCCGGCGATACTCATCGGCCGTCATCGGACCGACGAGGACGTGGTTGGCACCGAGGAGCGCAGCCAGCTCGGGATCCTCCGCGCACCGGCCGTAGAGGTCCGCCCGGACCGCGACGACGATCGTGACCCGACCGGCAGGTATCGTTCGCCATCTCCGCGAGCGCACCGAGGAATCCCGCTCGTTCGGTGTCGTCGGTGCAGACCGTGAAGACCTCCTCGAACTGATCCACGGCGAGGAGCACATGGGTTCCCTCCGCCAGGTCGCCGAGGATCGTGCGGACGTCGCCCCCGTCGTTCGACGAGGCGATCGACGTCTCGAGCGCCCGAGCGAGCTCGCGCATCGGGTGCTCTCCCGGGCGCATCAATGCCACGAACCACTCGTCGCTCCCCGGGAGCACCCCGCTCCGGACCGCAGGGATCAGTCCGGCTCGGACGGTGGAGGACTTCCCGCTCCCCGAAGGGCCCACGACCCCGAGCAGCGACGCGCCCGCGAGCCTCGCCACGAGCTCGGCGACGAGTCGCTCCCGCCCGAAGAAGAGATCCGCGTCCCCGACGTCGAAGGACGCGAGTCCCTTGAACGGCGATTCGCCCGATCCGGGCGACGTCCGGCCATCGCCTGTCTCATAGAGGCGGGCTCGGTCTCGGATGAGCTGGAGATCGACGACGTTGCCGGCGAGCTCCGATTCCACCGAACGAAGATCACTCCGGCCCGCCGCCGCGCGCGAAGCGGCGACACCGAGACGTCGGTTCGCTTCGGCGAGCGCCCACTCGCTCACGTTCCGATGGATCCGACGGGGGACGCCGCCGGTGGACTCGAGGAGCGAGGCGGGAAGGGCGTCCGCCGACGCGCCGATGTAGAGGCCGGCGATCTCACGGATGTCGTCGAGGTCCAGCGGAGCGGGGCGAACAACGGCGCCGTCCGCGGAGCTCACCAGCGCATCGAGTTCGGCCGGGATCGACGAGTCGTCCATCGCCATGACCAGGAGGGTTCTGGTCCCGCTGATCCGCGACCGGAGCGCGTCCAAGACGTCGAGCGGCCCCGTCCACGCTTCCAGGTCGTCGAGCAGCATCAGGCTGGAGCCCGAAGGATCGATCGCCCGATCCAGCACCTCGGGGTTCTGGAGGTCGCGGGAGGTCGCGTACGTGATCGGGGCACCGTCGTGCGCGGCCGACGTCGCCAACTCGGCCAGCAAGCGAGTCTTGCCGATGCCCGGTGGTCCGAGCACGAGCATCACCGCGCCTTCGGACCGGCGTGCTCTCCGCCACGCCCACCGCAGACGGTGGATCTCTCGCTCCCGTCCGACGATCGGGGTCGCGGTATCGAGTGCTCGAGGTACTTCCGTCGTTTCCGGCGAGGAGCGACCGTTGAGTGTGAACCGCGCGGCGAGGGCGTCGGGATCCAGGTCGACGGGACAGATCCGGGACACGCGGACGGGATCCGCGAGACCCTTCATCTCGAAGTCCCCGTGATCGTGGAACGCGAGTCCGTCGACGCCCCCGGTTCGGAGCAGCAGGCCCTGGCTGGCGAGCACCTCGCCGGGTCCCGCCTTGCTGCACAGTCGCGCGGCCAGGTTCAGCGCCGCTCCCCGGTAGCCTTCCTCGACCGGGACGGCTGCACCGGCGTCGAGGCCGATCCCCACGCGCAAGGGGAGTTCGGGGTGGAGTTCGACCTCGTCGGCGAACACGAGCTGCAGGTCGACGGCCGCTCGCAGCGCCTCGGGCGCGGACTCGAACACGGCGAGCGCCTCGTCGCCTCGGAGTTCGATGACGTTGCCACCGCGCGCCTCGACGCCCTCGCGAGCGATCTCGGCGAACGTGGCCGCCAATCGTGCGGCCGCTTCGTCCCCTCGCGCCTGCGTGAACGACGTGTACCCACGGACGTCCGCGATCAGGAACGTGAGCACGCGGCTCTCAGGCTCGACGCTCATGTCTGGCGCATTGTTGAGGCAGCGCACGGAAAGCGCAATGGCCTGACCAGGCTCCGTTCGTCGATCCGCCGGGATGCCGCGGGCGTTGTGGGTCGCGGCATCGACCGGGAGAGCGTTGAACGGTGGCACCCCGCTGAGCGACCGAACGAGGTCGTCGGTTCCGTCAGCGATCGACGGTGCCTCGGTCCTGCACGCCTGCTTCCCTTGGGGATCGCTCGATCTGCACTACCTCGATCTGACTACATGGGCCTGCCGGTCGACTCCGGCGAGTCGTCGCCCACGGCGGCACCTGGTTGTCGCTGCGGTATCCGTCTCGTGAAGAACAGTGCGACCACGCTGAAGAACGCCAGGAGCGCGAGCGCGGTGCGGAGCCCGTCCACGCGAGCCTCCTCGTTCACGTCGACGATCGCCTGCGTCGTTTCGGCATCGACACCCGCCTCCTGCAGCGTTGTCTCCAGCTGGTCGTTCGAGACGAAGGGAACACCTTCGGTGAGCTGCACGTTCGCCGCGGACACGACGTCGGGGGGCACGTCGGGGTTGTTCGAGATCCCCGACAGGAACGACGCCGTCAGTGCAGCGATCAGTATGGAGCCGGCGAGCGCCGTCCCGAGCGAGGCACCGAACTGCGAGGCGGTGTTCTGCAGACCGCCGACCTCCGGAGCCTGCTCGTCGGGGACCGCCGAGACCGTGACGGCTCCGAGCTGCGAGGCGAGCCCGCCGAGCCCCAGGCCGATCACCAGGAGCGGGACGGTGACGATGCTGGCGCTCGCCTCGACGTCCATCGCGCTGATCAGCACGACGATGCCGATCAACACCGCGACGAACCCGGCCCCGACGACGCGCCGAGGCGAGACCGTCGGGAAGAACCTCGGTACACCGGCCGCCGCCACCAGCATCGTGACCGAGAGCGGCGTGATCTTGAGTCCGGTGTCGATCGCCGACAGCCCCAAAGCGACGGAGAGATACAGCGGGATCACGTAGAAGAGCCCCATCATCACGACGAACTGGAAGAGGAACATCAAGAGTCCGCCGTTCAGGCCGGGCTCGAAGAGCGACAGGCTGATCAGGGGTTCCCCTCCGGCCTTATCCAAGCGGCGAAGGTGTGACATGAACAGGCGGAGCGTCACCAGACCCGAGAGCAGCAGCCAGAACACGGGTGACATCCCGAACGCCGAAGGCCCATCCTCGGTGGGCAGGAACCATCCCCACTCGCCGGACTTCAGCACGCCGAAGATGAACAGACCCATCGCGGCGGCCCAGAGAACGGCGCCCAGCAGATCCAGGTGGGGGCGCGTCTCCGCGGGAGCGTCCGTCACGCGGCGCGAGAACAGGAAGATGCCGATCCCGATCAGCACCTCGCCCGCGAAGACCCACCGCCAGGAGGCATACGTGGTCGCGAGACCGCCGATCAAGGGACCGACGGCGATCGCGATCGCGCCGGCGGCACCGACCAAGCCGTACGCCCGCGGCCGGCCCCGAGCCGGGAAGTTCCCTGCCACGAGCGCCACGATCGCCGGCATGATGAGCGCCGCCCCGATCCCCTCGAGGATCGACCATCCGAAGAGCAACACCGTGAGGTTCGGCGCGAGGGCGGTGGTCAGCGATCCCGAGCAGTAGATCGCCAGCCCGAGGATGAATGCGCGCTTGCGACCGATGATCGAACCGACCTTCCCGCCCGTGACCATCAGCATCGCCATCACCAGCGTGTAGAGGACGATCGCGCTCTGTATCCCCGTGATCGATGTGCCGAGGTCCTTCGCGACCGTGGCGATCGACACGTTCATGACCGAGCTGTCGAGCGCCATCAAGAACTGACCGGCGCAGAGCGTCAGCAGGACGACACCAGCCCCGGTCGCGGCCTGCGGGTTGCTCGAGGCCCTCCCGTCGACAGTCACGCTCGACACTCTATTGGCACACCGCCCACTCTCAGCTCGGAGACGTGGATGGAGTGGGGCTCGTCGAGGGCGTGGCTGTCGGCGTCCGTATCGTGACCAGTGTCTCTTCGAGGGCGGCGAGCGTCGCCGCATCGACCGTCCCCGTCGGCTCCAAGCCGAGGTCCCTCTGGAACTCCTTCAGCGCCCTCTCGAGTTCGGGCGTCCACGTGCCGTCGATCGCTCCCGGCCAGTAGCCGGCGAGCTTCAGCACGGTCTGCACGGAGGTGGCTTCGACGAGCTCGTTCGCGGCAGCCGACTCGCCCTCGCGCGCGAGCGCCTCACCCAACGCGGCGCGTGTCGCTCGATCGACGAGACCGGTCACGGGAAGACCTGCATCCGACTGCAGATCCTCCACCGCCTGCACGGTCTCCGGACCGTAGACGCCATCCACAGGGCCCTGGAAGTAGCCGGCCGCCTTGAGGTCCGTCTGGAGCGCGGTGGTGTACTGACGCACCGAGGCGTGCGCCTCCGTCGACTGCTCGTCGGTCAGGCACCCCGCATCGGCGAAGAGGTTCAGCCACGTGACCTCCAGCGCGAACGCGGCCGACGTGAATGTCTCGGTTGCCTGCGAGATCGGCGTCTGATCCGTGATGCCTTGCGACGCGGCCTCGAGGTCCGCCTCAGCAGTCTGCACCCGTTCGACCGACGCGGTGGACACGGTCGGCGAGGAGGAAGGGGAAGGGGTTGCCGCCGATCCGCCGTTCCCCGGCTTGCCCGAGGCCGATGCCTTAGCCTCCTTGAGCGCCGCACGCGCCTCGGCGAGGTCGATGCTCGCCTGGTTGACCGCGTCGTGCGCGTCGAGGACCGCCTGGGCAGCGGCGACCGTGGTCTCCTTCGGCTGTTGGAGGTCGGCCCCCAGGGTCTTCAGGTCGCCCACGGTGGCGGCCTGCTCGTCGAAGACCTTGCCGTATCGATCGATCGCGACGATGTAATCCTTCGCCTGGGCACAGAAGGCCACGCCGGCTTGCTCGAGCGCGGTGTTCGCCTCAGCCAGCGCCTCCTCGGCTTGCGTCACTCGCCGTTGCGCGACATCGACGCTGTCGGAGGATCCGGAGCAGGCGGACGCGAGCAGCAAGGCCGCGCTGGACACGGCGACCACCAAGCCACGCCACGGGCTCGGCGAGTTCAGTCTTCGTCCTCGAGCTGTTCGGCCAGGAGCTCAGCGAACCCGAGCGCGCGGGCGACGTTCCCCACTCCTGACGTGATGCGAGCCGTCCCGACGATCGGCGCGATCGCCGCGAACACGTCCCGGACCGTCTTCCCGTCGACTCCGGCGGCGTCGGCGGCCGCAAGGTTCAACAGGTACGAGGCCGGGGGTGCGTCGACGGCGACGAGCGCAGCGATGCGCACCAGCATCAGCCTCTCCGGGTCGAGACCCGTTGCCTCCATCGAGGCCGCGGTCATGGTGAGAAGGAGATCCCTCACCGGGGTCTCAGCGGATCCATCACTCATGTCCAGCTCCTTCCACTCGTGGTGCTCGG
Organism: uncultured Actinomycetota bacterium; assembly: GCA_963737525.1. Taxonomy (GTDB): domain Bacteria; phylum Actinomycetota; class UBA4738; order UBA4738; family HRBIN12; genus JAJNBA01. Next base: position 33,674 of record CAVTTD010000043.1, on the reverse strand, counting down.
TCCTGGTCGTATGAGACTTCGACTCCTCGATCTCGCCATCACGCGAAGAGGGTGAAAACCGTGGTCCATCGGCACTCAGCGGCAACGAGCTTGGCGCGGGGCTTGACCTTCCTCTTGGCTACGCACTGGACGGATCCGCGGTTCACGCGATGTCCCCGCTGTGATCGCGGCGTGGAGGCATCCGCACCACTTCCGCACCACGAGACACGAGCACTGATTCAAAGGTACCCAGCATCCTCAGTGATCGAGCCACTGACCTGCGGGTTTCGTCGCCCTTACAACGGCGAAGGTCGGGGGTTCGAGTCCCTCAGCGCCAACCAAGGGATGTCCACCCATAGGGGTGACCATGCCAAGTGATGACGGCGAAGGCCGACACCCGAAAAGATCTTCGTGCAGATGTGAAGCGCGTCACTGCGCGTGGGTCGATCCGCTCCTATCCTCGAACACATGTACGGATCCTTCGCGAGCGCCGAGCTGGACGACGACGGGCTGATCAGCGTCGCGGATGCGCTGAACCGACACATCTCCGCTGCGCACGTGGCGTTGCTCCGAGTCATCGCCGAGGTCGATCGTCGGAGGGCATGGCGGGACTCCGGCGCTCGGGACCTGGCGCACTGGCTCTCCATCCGCTACGGCATGTCGTGGTGGAAGGCGGACCGCTGGATCAGGGCGGCGGCCGCGCTCGAGAGCTTGCCGGCGATCGCCGACGCCCTCGAGACCGGCGTCCTCGGCATCGACAAGGTGGTCGAGCTGTGCCGGTTCGCAACGCCCGAGACCGAGGGTGAGCTGATCGGATGGGCGAGTGACGCCACGTGCGCCGCGATCCGGCGTCGAGCGGATCTCGAGGTACGGGCGGCCCTTGAGGAGACCACGGAACTCGAGCGGGACCGATCCCTTCGCTACTGGTACGAAGACGGCGGGCGTCGGTTCGGCCTCGAGGCTCGCATGCCGTCGGCGCAGGGAGCGATCGTCGCGAAGGCTCTCGAGCGGGTCGTCGACCAGATCCCCGCGATGCCGACCTACACCGACGGCGTCGTCATCGAAGCACGCCGCGCCGACGCCCTGCTGGCGCTGTGCTCCCAGCGGATCGCCGCCGACGCCGACGCCGATCGGGCCACGGTGGTGGTCCATGCGTCCCTCGAGGCCCTGTCGGGGCGACGCAACGCGGAGACCGAGCAGGGTGCGGTCATGCCGCCCGAGGCACTTCAGCGGCTCGCGTGCGACGCTCGGATCCAGGTCGTCACCGAGAACGAGGCGAACGACGCGATCGCTCTGGGGCGGACGAAGCGAGAGCCCTCCGCCTCGATGATGCGGCAGCTCCGCCATCGAGACCGAGGGTGCCGGTTCCCCGGGTGCGGGTCCACCGTGTTCGCCAACGCGCACCACATCGTGTGGTGGTCACGGGGAGGCGCCACCGACCTCGACAACCTGCTGCTCATCTGTGGGTTCCACCATCGGCTCGTTCACGAGCACGGGTGGACGGTGAAGCGAGCCGACGACGGACGGCTCAGGTGGTTCAGGGCCGACGGCTCCCGCTACCGCGGCGGACCCGAACGCCAGGCGGAGCACGAGGATCACGACGAGTTCTTCGATACCGGCTGAGTCTCGCCGGCCCGCCAAGGAGCGCTGGTCGCGGGTCTGGATGGAAGCCTGCGCGTCCACGTCTCTATCCTCGACGAACGTGAGCGCGCACCAAGACCAGAGAAGAGATGGCTCGGCGTTCGACGATGGAGCTTCACGCCCACGGGCCCGTGGCTGGATCCACAGGGTCTCGTTCCTGGTTGCGGTTCCGGCCGGCCTCTTCCTCGTAGTCGTCGCTCCGTCCGGGTCAGCGCGCATCGCCGTCGCGATCTACGCGCTCTCTCTCGTGACCGTGTTCTGGGTGAGCTCCACGTATCACCGGGGCTCGTGGACGGCGGAAGGATTCGCTCGATGGCAGCGACGGGACCATGCGGCGATCTTCTTGCTGATCGCCGGCTCGTACACGCCGTACTGCGTGCTCGCTCTCGATGGGGCATGGAGGGTGTGGATGCTGGCGGCGATCTGGGTGGTCGCGGCGCTCGGCATCCTGATGAAGCTCTACCGGGCGGATCTGCACGTGCTCTCCGGCGTGATGTACCTCGGGCTCGGGTGGGCGGCGGTCATCGCGGCTCCGCAGTTCGTACGGGTGCTGAGCCCCGCCTCGCTGATCCTCACCGTCGCGGGAGGTCTCCTGTACTCGTTCGGGGCCCTCGTCCTGGCTCTGCACCGGCCGAAGCTCTTCCCACGAACGTTCGGCTATCACGAGCTCTGGCACGCGGCCACCGCGGCGGCCGCGGCTTGCCACTATGTGGCGGTGCTCCTGATCCTGATCGACGCCTGAGGCTGATCCGCGGGGAAGCGTCAGCCGATCGGCTGGGCCAGGTTGTCTGCCGTCTCCTCGGAGATCCCGAGGCGTTGCGCGAGGTCGGGCGTCTTCTGATCGAGGAGCTTCCTGATCGACTCCTTCGAGAGCCCGAGCTCCTTCCGGATGGTCTCGGGAGCGATCCCGGCTTGGGTGGCCTGCTCGAGCCGTTGCTCGATCATCTGCTGGCGTCGCTCGGCGACCTCCTCCAACAGCACGAGCTTCTCGATCTCCTCGCGGAGCGCGTCGATGTCGAACCCGGCACCCTCCATCGTCAGCTTCCCTCGTACTTGAACGAGATGTTCACGCGGGCGCGGTAGTTGGTCACCTTGCCGTCCTTCATCGTGACGTCGAACCGCACGACCTCGCCGACCCGGAGGTCACGGAGGGTCTTGGCCGCGGTCTCGACGGCGTTCTTGGCAGCTTCCTCCCACGAGGTGGTGCTGGTCCCGATGACCTCGGTGACCCGATAGACGCTGTCGCTCATCCGGCTCCCTCCTTCGGTTTCGGCTGAGGAGCGTGCACAGGCTATCGTGCCCACGTGATCCGCGTGCTGCTGTTCGTGCTGATCGACGCCGCGGGGGAGTGGCGCCGCTTCGAGCTCAAGGAGGATGCCTCTCTGCACCGGTTTCGGCGGAGCGGGTCTTGCCGATCTTCGATGCGGCGGTGACCGGCTACCCGCCGCGGATGCGAAGGCGTCCGGGAGCCACCGCTTAGGTTCTCCGGGCGTACGCTTCGACGATGAGGTTGCCACGCGTGGCCGCGCTCGTCGCGCTCGTGGCGCTCATGGCCTCGTGCACGGGCAGCGCGCCGGAAGGACCCTCCGGCGCACTTCCCTCCCTTTCCACCTTCCCGCATCCGATCTCGGGAGATCGTCTGCTCGTGCTGAAGGACGACGGCAGCATCGTGACCATCGGCCCCGACGGAAGCGCGCCGATCCCCTTGGTCCCGAGCCGGGGGATCGACGTCGAGACCCGCCAGCCCGTGTGGTCGCCGGACGGCCGCTCGGTCGCCTGGGCGGAGCTCGAGCTGGCCGATCAGGGTGCGTCCTCCCGGGTCGTGATGAGCGCTCCGGACGGATCGTCTCGTACCGAGTTCCCTGTGGAGACGGGGACCTTCTTCCTGGAATGGGACCCGACCTCGTCCCGCATCGCGTACCTCGGGAACTTCCAGGGCACCATCGGGATGGGCGTGGCGGGCCGCAGCTCGGACGGGGATCCGGTCGCCACGACGCTCGGCCGCGGTCAGCCGTTCTACCTGTCGTGGTCGCCCGAGGGGCAGCAGCTGTTGATCCACGTCGGGAGCAAGACCCTCGGGACGCTCGACCTCGAGGGCAACCTGCTCCCCATCGGAGACGCACCCGGGATCTTCCAGGCGCCGGTCTGGCTCGCGGACGGGCGGATGGTGTACGCGGCGACGACGAAGGACCGGCAGACACTGGTCGTTCGCGACGGGAACCGCGCGAAGGAGCTGGTCGCGTTCGAGGGCTCGATCGAGTTCGTCGCGAGCCCCGACGGCGAGCAGATCGCCTATCGCGTCGACGACGGGAGCGGCCTCGGAGGTATCGACGTGGTGGACGTGCGTTCCGCTCGGTCGCGCACGGTGACCGACACGCCGACCTCCGCGTTCCATTGGAGCCCCGACGGGCGACGGCTCCTGCTGATGACGATGGAGGGCGGCAACGACCCCACCGTCCATCGGTGGCAGGTCTGGGACGGGAAGGTCGCGACGCGGATCGGCCCGACCTTCCTGCCGAGCCCGACGTTCTGGCGCGACTACGTCCCGTTCTACGGCCAGTTCGCGCAATCGATGACGCTGTGGTCGCCGGACGGGAAGTCGTTCGCGTTCGCGGGACTGATCGGGGAGCGAGCCGGGATCTGGGTGCAGGATCTGAACGCCGAGGAGCCGACGTTCGTGTTGGACGGCGGCTCCGTGGTGGCCTGGTCCCCGGAACCGGCGTGAGCCGATCGCCGACGTCGCGCCCGTACACTGCGCCTCCGTGCGAACCGAGATGACCCTCTACGAGGCGGTCGGTGGCATGCCGTTCTTCGAACGGCTCGTCGCCCGGTTCTACGAAGGCGTCGCGGACGATCCGATCCTGCGGCCGCTGTATCCGGATGATCTCGGGTCCCCGACGCGCCATCTGACCCTGTTCCTCGCGCAGTACTGGGGCGGGCCCACGACGTACGACGACGAGCGCGGACACCCCCGCCTCCGCATGCGGCACGCGCCCTTCGCCGTCGGTCCGAGTGAGCGGGATCGCTGGCTGTTCCACATGAGGGCCGCCGTGGATGTGATCGGCGCCGCCCGGCCCGGCTCGTGCCGCATTGCTCGAGTACTTCGAGACGGCGGCCGAGGCGATGCGGAATCGCGACTGATCGCTACGCCAAGAGGTAGCGGCGCGAAAGAGGCACCTCGCCGATCGGCTCCGTGCGCAGCACGTGTCCGTCGAGGGTCACGGTTCCGTCTTCGGGTGAGACCTCGATCGCCGGAGCGGTTCGGTTCCGAGCGAGGTCGGCGCGCCGGATGGAGCGGGTGCCTCGCACGGGGACGACCCGCCGACGGGTGCCGAGCCGTCCCACGATGCCGGCGTCCAGCGACGCGGCGGAGACGAAGGTGGCGGAGACCGCGGCCGCCGCCACGCCCGTCGCGCCCCAGTCGGGTCCGTACCGGGTGGGCTGCGCGCCGTGAACGCTGGCGTTGCCCTCGCCCATCGCGCTCCACGCGACCACGCCCCCCTTGAAGATCATCACCGGCTTGACCCCGAACGAGGACGCCTCCCACAGAACGAGGTCGGCGAGCCGCCCCGGGGCGAGCGAGCCGACCTCGTGCGCGATGCCGTGGACGCGGGCCGGCTCCTCGGTCACCTTCGCCAGATAGCGAAGGACGCGATCGTTGTCATCGCGTCCGTCCTCGCCCTCCTCGGGGGTCGACGCAGCCGCCTTCATCACGTGCGCGAGCTGGAACGTGCGCCGGACCGTCTCGCCGATGCGCCCCATCCCCTGGGAATCGGAGTTCACGATCGAGATCGCCCCGAGGTCGTGCAATGGCCCCTCGGCCTCCATCGTGGCGGGGTGGACGAGCTCGCGCGCCGCGACGACGTCGTCGGGCAGCGCCGGGTTCCCCTCGTGGACGATCAGCTTCATGTCCTGCTGCTCGGCCGCGGTCGCAAGACCGTAGGGGATCGTGGGGGTGGTGGAGGAGCAGAAGACGTTCGGCTCCCGGACGATCCCGATCAGGTCGGGGATGTGGCCGCCGCCCGATCCCTCCACGTGATACGCGTGGATCGCCCGTCCCGCGATCGCGTCGACGGTGTCCTGCAGCTCGCACGACTCGTTCAGGCCGTCGGTGTGGAGGCAGACCTGGATGTCGTGCGCGTCCGCGACGCGCAGCACCTCGTCGATCACCTCGGGGTAGGCGCCCCAATCCTCGTGGATCTTCAGGCCGACCGCGCCCGCCTCGATCGCGGCTTCGAGCTGCCCCGGGACGCCCGTCCGCGCGGACGGTTGGAGCCCGACGTTCACGGGGAGGTGTTCGAAGGCCTCCAGGGTCCGGAGCATCCGCCACGGAGGCTCCTCGAAGCCGGCCGTGATCAGGGTGGTGACGCCGGCAGCGAGCGCGACGGGGACGAGTCGCGGCGAGAGCAGATGCACGTGGGAGTCGACCGCGCCCGGCGTGGCGATCAACCCGTGACATGGGACCGGCCAGGTGTTCGGGCCGATGGTGAGGTCGACGCCGTCGGTGATGTCGGGGTTCCCGGCACGGCCGACCCCGGCGATCCGTCCGTCCTTGATCCCGATGTCGGCCTTCAGGACGCCGAGAAGGGGATCCAGCACGACCGCGCTCGCGACGATCGTGTCCAGCTCACTCTCGGTCGTCGCGCGGTCGTGCTGGGCCATGCCGGAGCGCCAGTTCTTGGCGTATCCCCACAACGCCTGGTCGCCCGGATCGGTGAGGTCGCGTTCGATCCGGATCCAGAGGTCGGTGTCGCCCAGCCGGATCCGGTCCCCGGCCGTCGGGCCGTGACGTGTCGCGTGGTCGGCGCGCGAGTACCGCTCCGGCACGTGGCTAGGCCCCCGTCCCTCCGTACCGGACGAGGTCGACCTCGTGGGTCTCGCCGGGCGCCCATCGCAGCGAGTCGCCCGCGGGGAGGTCGAGTCGGAACCCCTCCGCCACCGTCCGGTCGAACTCCAGATGCTCATTGGAGCGCCAGAACGGGAAATGCGAGGACACCCTGATCGGATGCTCGCCGCGGTTGGTCACGCGGAGGTGGATCCGGTCCCGGCCGGGCGCGAGCTCGACGTCGCCCTCGCCGAAGCGGATCGCGCCGGGGCCGTCGGCTCCCTCGGGACCGAACGGTTCCCGCAGCACGAAGAGGCGGGTGCCCTCCTCGAGGAGGACCTCGACGCGGATCTCGGGCACGATGCTCGCGACTCCCTCGATCACCTGATCGGGCCGGACGGCGGCGCGGCCGGCCGCGGCGACCTCGTCGAACGACGCACCGCCGCGGCCGGCCGCGTGCATCTCGTCGCACACCAGGGCAACGGCCTCGGGCGCGTTCAGCCGGAGACCCTTCGCAAGCGTCGCGCGCGCGAGCTGCGCCGCGGTGAAGACGCGGAGCCTCTCCTCCTCGGTCGGGGTCAGCTGCACGCGGCGAGCGTACCCTCGGGCGCGATGCCTCGCTCCCCGGACGACGCACGGCCAGACGAACCGCAAAGGGACGAACCGCGAAGGGACGACGCGCCGGAGCCGCCGAGCTTCCGCGAGGCTTGCCGTTTCTGGATCTGGCTCGGCTTCGTGAACTTCGGGGGACCGGCCGGCCAGATCTCGCTGATGCATCTCGAGCTGGTCGAGCGCCGGCGCTGGATCGACCAGGGTCGGTTCCTCCACGCGCTGAGCTACTGCATGTTGCTGCCGGGACCCGAGGCGATGCAGCTGGCTGTCTACATCGGGTGGCTCCTCCATCGGATCCGAGGCGGGCTGGTCGCGGGCATCGCCTTCGTGCTCCCGAGCTTCTTCCTGCTCCTGGGGCTCTCCTGGGTCTTCGCCTCGCACGGCGATCTCCGGCCGGTGGCCGGTGCCTTCGCAGGTTTGGCGGCGGCCGTGGTCGCGATCGTCGCGCACGCGACCCTCCGGCTCGCCCGCACCGCGCTCGCGAACGGTCTGATGGTCGGTGTCGCCGTCGCGTCGTTCGTGGCGGTCTACGTCCTCGACGTGCCCTTCCCGATCCTCATCGCGGTGGCCGTCGCCTTCGGACTGCTCGGCGGGATCGTCCGGCCATCGCTGTTCGAGGTGGGTGTCGGAAGGGAGCGGGAGGAGCGCGCCGCCGCGTCGGTCGTGGGGAGCATCGAGACGCCGGCCCCGACCTGGAGTCGGAACCTCGTCGTCCTCGTCGTGGGCATCGCCGCTTGGTTGCTGCCGATCGCGGCGGTCGCGTGGTGGAGGAAGGACGCCGGCACGTTGGCCGACATGGGGTGGTTCTTCTCGAAGGCCGCGCTCGTCACCTTCGGGGGCGCGTATGCGGTGCTCGCCTACGTCGACCAAGCGGCGGTCGGTGTGTTCGGCTGGCTCCGGCCCGGTCAGATGACGGTCGGTCTCGGCCTCGCCGAATCCACGCCGGGTCCGTTGATCATGGTCCTCGAGTTCGTGGGTTTCGTCGGCGCCTACCAGCATCCCGGTGGGCTCCCGCCGGTCCTCGCCGGGATCCTCGGCGCGGCCGTCGCCGTCTGGGCGACGTTCGCGCCGTGCTTCTTGTGGATCTTCCTCGGGGCTCCCTACGTCGAGCGGATCCGCGGCAACGTCCGGCTCGCCTCGGCGCTGCAGGCGGTGACGGCTGCGGTCGTCGGGGTCATCGCGAACCTGGCGGTCACCTTCGCCGTCCTGACGTTGTTCAGGGACTCGAGGATCGTCTCGTTCCTCGGCGGTGAGTTCCCGGTGCCCGTCTTGACCGAGGTGGATCCCTTCGCCCTCGCCGTCGCCGCCGTGGCGTTCATCGGCCTGTGGCGCTTCCGGTGGCGCGTGGTGCCGGTGATCGTCGGAAGCGCCGCGGCCGGGTTGGTGATCAAGGGGCTCCTGTAGCGGCACGTCGGTCCCGCCGGAGCAAGATCACGGCGCCGACGAGCGCGATGACGGCGAAGGAGAACCATTGCATCGCGTAGGAGAGGTGCGGGCCCTCGGAGAGCGCCGGGAGCGGCACCGGGATCGGCAGGGACCCGGGCTGTGGCGGAGTCTGATCGGCCAGTTGGAGGGGGAGAGGGAACACGTCGTACGGCAGCGAGGACGCGATGCCTCTCACGTCCAGGTCTCGAACGATCCCGTCGGCATCCGGCACATCCGATCCGTCGCCCTCATCGGGCACGAGGGAGCCGTCGACCGTGACCTCGGTCGCCGGAGGGGCGGCTTCCCGCACCGGCGCCGCTTGCATCGCGAAGGGGACCCAGCCTCGAACGACGAGGATCGCCCCGCCGTCCGGAAGCAGGAGCGGCGTCACCAGGTGCTGTCCCGCTTCGCCGTCGAGGCTCCGGCCGTACACGAGCACCTCGTGCTCGACGTCGTACGTGCCCTGAGCGGTGGCCGCCCGGTACGGCTCGGCCGCGGTGTTCCCCTGCACGCCGTCGATCGAGACGGGTGAGGCCGACCGCCGGTCGAGGATCCTCGCGTTGAGCGCTCGTCGTTCGTCGAGCCGGCGGAGCTGCCAGAGCCCGAGGTTGACGCAGGTCGCCGCCACGAGGACCGCGATGACCACCACGGCCACGTGTCGGGAGCGAGAACCGGACATGGGCGGCCGAGCGTCGTGACGACGCTAGGGACCCTTCGGTTCCTGGATCACGTTGCCCCCGTCCACGACGAAGGGCTGACCCGTCACGTAGCTCGCGCGATCCGAGGCGAGGAACGCGATCACCTCGCCCACCTCCTCGGGGGTTCCCGAGCGACCCACCGGCGTGTAGTGCCCCGCCACGTCCTCGTCCGAAGTCTGGGAGCCGGTCGCGATCCATCCGGGGAGCACGCTGTTCACGGTGACGCCGTGCCGCGCGACCTCGATCGCGAGGCCGCGCATCAGCCCGTCCATGCCGGCCTTCGCCGCCGCGTACACGCTGGATCCGATGGCGGTCGCGATCGGACCGGTCACCGACGAGACCATCACGACGCGTCCCCACCCCCGTTCGACCATCCCCGGGAGCGCGGCCTTCGTCACGTTGTAGGCCGTCCCCAGGTTCATCTCGAGGTCGCGATCCCATGCCGCATCGTCGAGATCGAGGAACTCGCGCTCCTCCATCCCGTCCATCCCGACCGTCACCATGCCGGCGTTGTTCACGAGGATGTCGATCCTGCCGTACAGCTCGACGATCTCGTCGACCATCCGTCGCACCTGTTCGCGGACCGTGAGATCGGCGACGAACCCTCCGGCCTCGAACCCGTCCTCGGTCAGCTCCGCCGATCGCTCATGGATCCGGTCGGTGGTGGAGGCGATCGCCAGCGATGCTCCCTCCCGCCCGAGGATCCTCGCGGTCGCGAACCCGATCCCCGTCGGACTGCCCGCGCCGGTCACGAGCGCCACCCGCCCTTCGGCCTCTCCTCGCACGCTCGGAGCGTAGCCGGTGGTTCTCTCCGACAACCGGAGCATCGGCTAGGCTTCCCCGCCGATGGACCCCGCCCGCCCGCTCCTCGACATCCAGGAGCTCGATACCGCGATCGATCGGCTGCTGGCGCGGATGGAGGCTCTCGAAAGAGGTGAGGACGAGGCGGCAGCCCTCGCCGAAGCGAACGAGGCGGAGCGGATGATGGGGGAGCTTCGTCTGCGGCTCGACGAGCTCTCCCGAGACCAGATGCGCTTCGAGCACGAGATCGATTCGATGTCGCAGAAGGCGGCCGCCGAGGAACGCCGCTTGTACGACGGGTCGGTCGCGAACGCCCGGGAGCTCGATTCGATCACCCACGAGGTCGACAACCTGAAGAAGCGTCGCAGCGATCGCGAGGACGAGCTGCTCGCACTCATGGAGGTCCGGGAGGAGCTCGAGGCCCAGGAACGTGCTGCGGGCGAACGATCCGAAGCCCTTCGCGCGCGTGTGGAGGAGGTGGGGAGCGTCGCCGCCGACGAGCTGGAACGACTGAGGACCGAGGTCAAGGAACGGTCCGAGGCGAGGGCGGCGCTGGCGGAAGCGGTCGACCCCGAGTTCCTCGAGCTCTACGAAGAGCTGCGTCCCCAGAAGAAGGGCGTGGCCGCGGTGGCATTGATCGACGGTGTGTGCCAGGGATGCCACGAGCAGCTCTCGTCCGTCTATGTCGATCGGCTGAAACGCGTCGAGGGCCCGAAGAGGTGCGAGCACTGCCGGCGGATCCTGGTCATCTGATCGTCGCGTGCGACGGTGCCTCTCGCGGGAATCCGGGTCCCGCCGGGATCGGCGTGGAGATCACGACGGAGGACGGCACGGTGCTCTCCGAGATCGCGCGCGGGATCGGTGAGACGACGAACAACGTGGCGGAATACACCGCCGTGATCGAAGGTCTCGCGCGAGCGGAGGAGCTCGGCGCTCGGTCCGTGACGCTCCGCTCCGACAGCCTGCTCCTGATCAACCAGCTCACCGGGCGCTTCCGGGTGAAGAGCCCACACCTCCAGCCGCTCCACCGCCGGGCTCGGAGCATCGCGGCAGGGTTCGAACGGATCTCCTTCGAGCATGTCCCCCGGGAGCGGAACGTCGAGGCCGACCGCCTGGCGAACGAGGGTGTCGACCGGTGGCTCGCCGGGGAGCGTTAGGCGGCCGGGGAGGGTGAGGGCGTCGGCGTCCCCGCGGACTGGGGGATGCCGAAGACGAAGCCCGTGGCCTCGCCGTTCGGACCGGCGACCGCGACCTGCAGGTCGAGTGACTCGGTCGTTGCCGGCGCCGCGAAGCTCACGATGCCCTCAGCCGACTCGCCCGGCTGGAGCGGTTTCGGGAACGTGACCAGAGGGCGTTCGGAGCTCGCGAGCTCCTCCGTCTTCGTCAGCAATGCGGTCAGGTTCGGGAGGATGTGCACCGTTCGGTCGGTGTCGTTCGTGACCTCGATCCCGAACTGCCAACGGTCCAGCTGGACGAGGTTGCGGATCTCCACCGTCACCCCGTTCCGTCGCTCACGCGTCCCGTCGAAGACACGGAAGAACTCGTCCAGACGGCGTCCGTCGCGAACGAAATTGATGACACGGAAGGCCCCGTCGGACCCCTGGATCATCACGATCATCCCGTCCAGCGCTCGGTTGAGCGGCGGGAGCGGTTCACCGGCCTCGTCCGTGAGAGCGAAGGAGACCGTGGCACGCACGACGACGCCGTAGGCGACGAGATCGTCGAGGGAGCCGTCTGCGGCCCGAACCGGAGTGGCGTAGCCGAGGTGTCCGAGCTGCAGCGTGCCCTTCATCGTGCCCGGGAACCCGGCGTTCTGGACCCCGACCCAATGGGCCCATTCCCTGGCGAGGACGCCATCGACCACGCGCGCGAGTGATCGCCCGCCGTCGGCGGTCGAGCCCGCGTAGGCGCGAAGGAACGCGAGTGCGACCGAGCGGGCCTGACCCGACAGGCGGAGGTCATCGAGGGCCAGGACCTGCCGGCTCATCGGTTGCTCGGGTCCCCTCGGTTCGGGCGTCCGGGAGCAGGCGGCCGCGGCCGCGACGGCGATCACGAGGAAGGTGGCGATCCGGCGCATCGAGGAGAGACCATCGTACGCAGTACCCTGTGGACGGAGGAGCTGGCCGGGCGGCCGCGGCCGCGCTTCGTGCGCGGTCGAGGAAAGTCCGGACTCCACAGGGCAGGGTGCTGGGGCGACCCAGGCGGGGGTGACCTCGCGAAGGCGCAACAGAAAACAGACCGCCTCTCTTTCGGGAGGGGCAAGGGTGAAACGGTGCGGTAAGAGCGCACCAGCGGCGCGGGTGACCGCGCCGGCTCGGCAAGCCCCACCCGGAGCAAGGCCAAGCAGGCAGCGTTCGAGGGTGGCCCGCCCGAGCTGCCGGGTAGGCCGCACGGCGCGGGTGAACCGCGACGCGGCTGCGCGGCGGGGAGACCCGCGTGCGCGCCGAGAGAGATGGCCGCCGCCGGGACCTCGGTTCCGGCACAGGATCCGGCTTACAGGCCGGCTCCTCCATTTTCTATCGGGGCTACGTTCGCTCCTTCGTCGCTCACTGCTTGAGCCCCGAACCTCGTCCTCGGGGCCCCCGATCGCTCCTCGTCGCTCACTCCTTGAGTCCCGATTTCGCTTCCCGCGGTCGTGTAGCGTCCTCGCGATGGACATCGAGAAGCTCCGAGAGATCCCGCTCTTCACGGACCTCCAGGACCACACGCTGCAGCGGATCGCCGAGTTGTCGACCGAGTTCGAGGAGCCCGCAGGATGGGTGCTCGTCGAGGTGGGTCAGCCGGGATCGGGGATGTTCGTCCTCGAGGAGGGGGCCGTCGAAGTGCGAACGCCGGATGGGCGAGCCTGGGAGCTGGGACCGGGGGAGTTCTTCGGCGAGCTCGCACTCCTTACGGATCATCCTCGGAACGCGCGCATCCAGGCCAAGACGTCCGTGCGCTGCCTTGCCATCTCGCGGGTGGACTTCCAGAAACTGCTCAAAGAGGACCCCGAGATCGCCTTGGCGATGCTGCCGAAGCTCGCGGAGCGGATCGACGCCCCACACTGACGACCACGGGGCGCACTAGCCAGAATCGAACATACGTTCTATCCTGGTCGGCCCATGGACCGGCTCTTCGAGATCGCCCGGAAGACCTTCGACACGCCCGAGTTCCGAGGCATCACCTTCATCGAGACGGAGGCGAAGTCGATCATCAACCGTGTCCCGGGCGGGGCGCTGCCCTTCGACTGGACGATCAACCCGTACCGAGGATGCAGCCACGCCTGCGTCTACTGCTTCGCTCGACCGACTCACACGTTCCTCGATATGAACGCCGGCCGGGACTTCGAGAACAAGATCGTGGTGAAGGTGAACGCCTCGGAGGTGCTCCGGCGCGAGCTCGCGGCGAAACGCTGGAACGGCGAGCACATCGCGATGGGCACGGGTACCGACCCCTACCAGCGGGCCGAGGGCCGGTACCGATTGATGCGGGGGATCATCCAGGCCTTGATCGATCATCGGAACCCGTTCTCGATCCTCACGAAGGGAACGCTGATCCTCCGCGACCTGGATCTCCTGCGAACGGGCGGCGGAGGTCGCACCCGTCTCGGCCGCGTTCTCGATCGGGACGCTGGACGAGCAGGTGTGGCGTGAGACGGAGCCGGGCACCCCTCATCCCAAAGCGAGGATGGAAGCCGTCCGCACGTTGACCGACGCGGGGATCCCGACCGGCATCCTGATGGCGCCGATCCTTCCCGGACTGTCCGACGCCCCGGAGCAACTCCGGGCCGTCGTCGAGGCCGCGATCGACGCAGGCGCGACCCACGTCTCGCCGATCCTCCTGCATCTCCGGCCGGGGGTTCGAGAGGAGTTCCTTCCCTGGCTGGAGGCGGAGCATCCTGACCTCGTCGAGCGCTACCTCGGGATGTACCGGCAGCCGTACGGACCGAAAGCGATGCGCGACGGGCTCGGCCGGGAGGTGTCGTCACTCGTGGCCGCGGCGGGTGGCGTCCGGCGCGGCGTCGAGCCGGCGAGGAGGTTCTTCCGCCGAGAACGATCGCCCGGCGCGAAGGAGCATGCGGAGCAGTTGCGACTGCTCTGACGTCAGACCGGCGCCGCGACCCCCGCTTCGACCGCCCGTTTCAGCTGCTTCCCGGCGTGGTAGCTGGACCGGACCAGGGGTCCCGCCTCGACGTGCGCGATCCCCATCTCCTCACCGACCCGCTTGTGGTCAGCGAACTCGTCGGGATGGACCCAGCGGTCGACGGGCAGGTGGTACGAGGTCGGCTGCAGGTACTGGCCCATCGTGAGGATGTCGATGCCGGCGTCGCGGAGGTCGGCCATCGCGACGGGCACCTCGTCGGTTCGCTCGCCCATCCCCAGGATCAGGTTCGACTTCGTCACGTGACCGACGCGATGTCGCTTCGCGAACCGCAGCACCTCGAGCGAACGGTCGTAGCCGAACGCAGGACGGATCCGGTCGTGCAGCCTCCGAACGGTCTCGAGGTTGTGCGCGAACACGTCGGGCTCGGCCGCCAGGACGGTCGCGATGTCGCGCTCGCCACCCTTGAAGTCCGAGGGGAGCACTTCGACGCGGATGCCGGGAACCGCCTCACGCACGGCGCGGATCGCCGAGGCCCAGATCCGCGCCCCGCCGTCCTCCAGGTCGTCCCGAGCGACACCGGTGAGTACGACGTAACGCAATCCCATCTCGCGGACGGCCTCGGCGATCCGCGCCGGCTCGTCCTCGTCCACCGGATCGGGCTTGGCCGTCATCACGTCGCAGAAGCCGCATCTGCGGGTGCACTTCGACCCCAGGATCAGGAAGGTCGCCTCGCGCTCCTCCCAGCATTCCCGGATGTTCGGGCACATCGCCTCTTCGCAGACCGTGTGCAGCGATCGCTCGCGCATGATGCCCTTGAGGTCCTCGTAGTTGGGGCCGGAGACGAGACGCACCTTGAGCCACGGGGGTTTCCGGCCTGTGAGGGACTCCACACCGGGACCGTTCGTCACGCCGACGATCGGCAGATGCAGGCGCCGCTTCTGGGGATTGTGGTCCGCCCTGCCGTCGACTGGTGCCATCGGTTCGAGTCTAGCGAGCGCTCCGGCTTTCGATGGACCCGCCTCAGGCGCGGGCGAGCTCGCGCATGCGCGCGTAGATCTGGTCTGGTTCCGGCTCCATGAAGAAGTGCTCGAGCGGAGCGGCGAACGGCATCGCGGGGATGTCGGGGCCGCCGATGCGCACGATCGGCGCGTCCAGATCGAAGAGCGCTTGCTCGGCGATCGTGGAGGCGATCTCGGCGCCGGCGCCGTAGGTCCGGTTGTCCTCGTAGACGACCATCGCCTTGGAGGTCTTCCGCACGGAATCCACGATCGTGTCGACGTCGAGGGGCGCGAGGGTCCGGACGTCCACCACCTCGACCGAGACGTCCTCGTCCTCCTCGAGCCGCCGGGCGGCATCGAGGCAGGTGTGGAGCGCGTACCCGTAGCTGACGCACGTCAGGTCGTCGCCTTCACGCTTCACGTCGGCCACGCCGATCGGGGTGAGATAGGCGTCGTCGGCCACCTCACCCTTGATCGAGCGGTAGGTCTTCTTGTGCTCCAGGAACAGGACCGGATCGGGGTCCTTGATCGCGCTCCGAAGGAGCCCCGCCGCATCGGCCGGGGTGGATGGCATCACGACCTTGATGCCCGGGATGTGGGCGTAGAAGGCCTCGATGGACTGCGAGTGGTACAGGGCCCCGTGGATCCCGCCGCCGCACGGCGTCCGGATCACCATCGGGACGCCGAAGTCTCCGTTCGAGCGGTAGCGCATCCGGGCCGCCTCGGAGAGCACCTGGTCGAACGCGGGGTGGATGAAGTCGGCGAACTGGATCTCGGCGATCGGGAGCAGTCCGTGCAACGCCATGCCGATCGCAACCCCGACGATCCCGGATTCGGCGAGCGGCGTGTCGATGACACGCTGCTCGCCGAATTCCTCCATCCAACCCTCCGAGATCCGGAACACGCCGCCGCGGATCCCCACGTCCTCGCCCAGCAGGACGATCCGCTCGTCGTTCGCCATCTCGTCGTGGAGCGCGTCGCGGATCGCCGTGACCACGTTCTTCTCGGTCACGGCCGCTCCTCCAGGAACACATGGAGGAGCGCCGAGTCCGGGTCGGGATCTGGGGCGTCCCACGCGGCCTTGATCGCCTCCTCGATCTCCTCCTTGGTCTCGGCGCGCAGGGCTTCGTCCTTCGCGTCGTCGAGGAGGTCGTGCTCGCGGAGGTAGCCGCCGAATCGGACGAGGGGATCCTTGGCCCGTGCTTGTTCGACCTCCTCGCGGCTGCGATACGACTTGTCGTCGTCATCCGACGTGTGTGGCATGAACCGGTAGGTCTTGCATTCGATCAGCGTGGGACCTTCGCCGGCGCGAGCTCGCTCGTGGGCCGCTTTCATGGCGCCGTAGCACGCGAGCACGTCGTTCCCGTCGACGACGACGCCCGGGAAGCCGTACCCCTCCGCCCGCGAGGCCACGTCTTTCACCGCCATCTGCTTCGATTGCGGCACGCTGATCGCGTACTGGTTGTTCTCGCAGACGAAGATCACCGGCAGCCGGTGGATCCCGCTGAAGTTCATCCCTTCGTGCCAATCGCCCTCGCTGGTCGCCCCGTCGCCGAACCAGCACCCCACGACGGCGTCCTCGCCTCGGTGCTTCGCCGCATAGGCGATGCCGGCGGCGTGCGGCACCTGGGTGGCGATCGGGGACGACCCGCTGATGATGCCGAGACGCCGCGACCCCCAGTGCGCCGGCATCTGGCGGCCTCCCGAGGAGGGGTCGTCGGCCTTCGCGAAGATGCCGAGGAAGACCTCGTAGGGCGTCATGCCGGCGGTGAGCACGATCCCGAGGTCACGGTAGTAGGGGAGCCAGATGTCCGTGCCCCGGCGCATCGCCCAGGCCGTCCCGATCTGGCAACCTTCGTGGCCCGCCGCCGGCACGACGAACGGCGCGCGACCCATGCGGTTCTGCCGGAGGGCGGCCTCGTCCAGGAGTCGTGACGTGAGGACCAGGCGGTACATCGCGTGGAGATCCTCGGCGGTGAGGCCGAGCGCGCTGTGCGGGGTCTCGGCTACCCGGGTGGACACGCGGTCTCTCCTCGCACCGTCTTGGCAGGATAACAGCGGTCTCGTTGGAAGTGCCCGGAACAGGATGGGCGCGCCACGCGTTGCCACATCCGAGGTCGTCGTCGAGACTGGCCTGAGTCGATCAGAGCAGCCACAGGAGCGGAAGGCAGGCATGGCAACGTCAACCAACGTCATCGAAGTGACCGACCAGACCTTCGAACAGGTCGTCGTCCAAGGCTCCAAGGACCGCCCGGTGGTGGTGGACATGTGGGCCGAGTGGTGCGGTCCGTGCCGCCAGCTGACGCCGACCTTGGAGAAGGTCGCGGACGAGCGTGCCGGCGCCTTCCTCCTCGCGAAGCTCGACACCGACGCGAATCCCGTGACGGCCTCGGCCTTCGGCGTGCAGAGCATCCCGACCGTGATCGCGTTCAAGGACGGTCAGGCCGTCACCGGATTCATCGGCGCGTATCCGGAGCCGGAGGTGAACAAGTTCATCGACTCCATCCTGCCGACCGAGTCGGAGAAGAAGGCCGAGGAAGCCCGCTCGGTCGAGGAATCCGGCGATCTCGCGACCGCCGAGGAGCGTTACCGGCAGGTCCTCCAGGACGATCCGGACAACCGCGAAGCCGCGGTCGGGCTCGCCCGGATCCTCGTGGATCGCGGCGAGCCGGACGAAGCAGAGCGGTCGGGCCGCGAAGCATCGCCCGGACCCCGAAGCCGAGAAGATCCTCGCGACGATCACGCTCCGGAGATGGGCGGACACGACGGAGAACGGCACCCTCGGGGAGGCGAAACGTCTCGTCGCCTCCGGGGATGTGATCGGCGGCCTCGCGGGGATGCTCCAGGCCGTCGCCGAGGATCGCGACGCCGCGCGAGACGCGATGATCACGGTCTTCACCGCGGTGGGAGACGAGGACCCGCTCGTGCAGGAGTACCGGCGGCTTCTGTCCGCCGCGTTGTTCTGATCTCAGCGGTCGAGCTTCAGGAGGAGCTCCTCGACGCCGTCGTCGCCCGCCGGCGTGGGGGCGCCGGTCCGTTCGAAGCCGCACTTCTCGAGCACCCGGATCGAGCCGATGTTGTGCGTGGCGACGTGAGCGTGGAGCGGTCGCGTTTCCAGCTCGTCGAGGAACGCCGACAGCGCCGCGGTGGCCACCCCTCGGCCCCAGTCCGCACGGCCTATCCAGTAGCCGACGTCGCGCTCTCCGTCGTGCTGCCAGGACACGATGTTGCCGGCAACGTGTCCCTCGAACTCGATCGTCCTCACGACCACGGTCTCGTCGCGAAGGATCTTCACCCAATGTGACCGGAAGGTCTCTGGGTCCCGGGCCTCGAAGTTCGCCATGCGGTTCGCATCCGGGTCCGCTTGCTGCTCGAGGAAGATCGACAGGTCCTCCTCGCGTACATCGCGCAGGCGGACCTCCGCGGCACCCACGAGCTCAGACGGCCGTCGGCTGACGGAGCTCGACGAGGGGCCGGGGCCTTCCGACGAACGAGAGGTCGAAGACCTCAGCGAGGTGATGCTCCAACGCCGGCGCGACCTCGGGCACCGTGACGGGGCGTCCGGCCAGCCGACTGAGCGAGGTGACGCCGTGGCCGGGAAGCCCGCACGCGACGATGCCGTCGAACCACGAGAGATCGGGATCGCAGTTCAGCGCGAAGCCGTGCAACGTGACCCGGGCGCGCATCAACCGGATGCCGATCGCGCAGATCTTGTCGTCGCCGTGCCACACGCCCGTCTGGACGTCCCCACGACGATGCACGGTCACGCCGAACTCGGATGCGGTGCGGATCACGACCTCCTCCATCCGTCGCAGGTGTGCCGCGGCGTCCGGCGTGGGACCGAGGTCGAGGATCGGGTAGCCGACCAGCTGCCCCGGTCCGTGGAACGTGAACGACCCGCCCCGGTCGATCCGGTGGACCTCGGCGCCGCGCGCGGCCAGCTCGTTCGGGGACCACAGGAGCTCTTCGGGCCGCGCGCGGCGCCCCGCGGTGAAGACCGGGGGGTGCTCGAGGAGGATCACGGTGTCGGGGATCTCGCCGGCGAGCCTGCGCTCGGCCAGTCGGTGCATCACCTCGTTGGCCGGCGCCGTAGGGGACCGGCTCGTCCGGTCGGATCAGAACGGCCTTCCGGGTCATGGCATCGATCTCAGATCGCGACGTCCTCGGCGAAGTCCCAGCTCTCGAGGTTCTGCTTGACGCGCGCGAGGAACCGGGTGGCGATCTCGCCGTCGATCGTCCGGTGGTCCCACGACATCGAGATGTTCACCATCGAGCGGATCGCGATCGTGTCGTCGATCACGACCGCCCGCTTCTGGATCGCGTCGAGGGAGAGGATCCCGGTGTTCGGCTGGTTGATGATCGGCAGGCTCGCGATCGAGCCGTACGGACCGGGGTTCGTGATGGTGAAGGTCGAGCCCTGGATCTCGTCGGGCTTGAGCTGATGTGCCCTCGCGCGTCCCGCGAGATCGGCGATCGCTCGGGCGAGTCCCACGGTGTTCATCGCGTCGGCGCCCTTGATCACCGGGACGATGAGCCCGGCGTCGTAGGACACGGCGATGCCCATGTTCACGTAGCGATGACGCACGATCTCGTCGCCACGCAGCTCCGAGTTCACCTCGGGGTGGGTCAGGAGGGCGTCGCAGGTCGCCCGGATCACGAACGGCAGGTACGTGAGATTCACGCCGTGCTTGGCTTTGAACGCGTCCTTCGCCCGATCCCGCAGCTTCACGAGGTGGTCGATGTTGACCTCGACCATCGTCCAGGCGCGCGCGGAGGTCTCGAGCGAAGCGAGCATGTGCTGGCCGATCAGCTTCCGGATGTGCGAGATGGGCACGACCTCGTCGCCGGGGCCTGCCACCGCGGGCTGGACGGAGGCGACCGTGGGTGCCGGCGTCGGGGGCGCCGTGGACGGGGCGGCCGTGGGCACCTCGGCGGGAGCCGGCGCCGTCGCGACGGCCGTCGCCGCGCCGCCCGAGTCGATCGCCGACAGCACGTCCTGCTTGGTGATCCGACCTCCGGCACCGCTGCCCTCGATGCGTGAGAGATCGAGGCCGTGCTCGTCGGCGAGCCGTCGCACGAGCGGCGAGAGGATCCGCGACCGGGGTCCCCGATCGGGGAGTTCCCCCGATCCACCGGACCCAGCGGGTTCCGGCGACGTCGCGCTCGCGGCCGTCGCCTCGGCGCCCTGCGGCGTGGCCGGCTCGACGGCGGGCATCTCGGCGGCCGAGCCTTCGTCGACCGCCGACGCGCTCTCCGCGGAAGCCGCCTCAGTCGAGGCGGCCGGAGCCGCACCACCACCACCGGCCCCGGCCCCGGCGCCGTCGTCGGAGATCTCCGCGAGGTCGGTACCGACCGGCACGGTCTGTCCTTCCTCGACGAGGATCTTCGAGACGGTGCCGGTGACGGGCGAGGGAACCTCGGTGTCGACCTTGTCGGTCGAGATCTCGAAGAGCGGCTCGTCGCGTTCGATGGTCTCGCCCTCGCGCTTCAACCACTTCAGGATCGTTCCTTCGATGATCGTCTCGCCGAGCTGGGGCATGCTGATCGTGGTCATCGGGGTCTCCTCACCAGGCCGAGAGCTTCTTCACCTCTGCGACGATGTCGTTCACGCCGGGGAGGAAGGCGTCCTCCAGGGTCGGAGAGAACGGCACCGGCACGTTGGGCGGCGACAACCGGACGACGGGGGCGTCGAGATGCTCGAAGGCCTTCTCGGCGATCGTCGAGGCGACCTCCGCACCCGATCCCGACGGTCCGATACGACTCCGAGAGCACGACGGCCCTCGACGTTTTCTCGATCGACCGGAGGACGGTCTCCTCGTCGAGTGGGACGACGGTCCGGAGATCCACGACCTCGGCGGAGATCCCCTCGCCCTCCAGCGCCTGCGCCGCCTCGAGCGCGCGATGCACCATCGCCCCGTACGTGACGATGGAGACGTCGTCGCCTTCCCGCTTCACCTCGGCCGCGCCGATCGGGATCAGGAAGTCCGGATCCTCGGGGACCTGCTCGCGGATCCGCCGGTAGATCCACTTGTGTTCGAGGAACATCACGGGGTTGTCGTCGCGGATCGCGGATTTCAGCAATCCCTTCGCGTCCGCCGGGAAGGCCGGGCAGACGATCTTGATCCCGCCGGAGTAGGCGAACCACGGCTCCGGGTTGACCGAGTGGAACGAGGAGGCACGCACCATCCCTCCGGAGGGGCCGCGGAGGACCACCGGCAGCGGGACCCCGCTCCGATAGTGCACCCGAGCGAGCGCGGTCGAGATCTCGTCGAACCCACTGGTCATGAAGTCGGAGTACTGGAACTCCGCCACGGGTCGGAACCCCTCCATCGCCGACCCGATCGCCATGCCGACGATCGTCTCCTCCGCGATCGGCGTGTCGATCACGCGCTCGGCGCCGAACCGCTCGTAGAAGCCCTCGGTGACCTTGAACGCACCGCCGTACACGCCGATGTCCTCGCCGAGCATGAACACGCGATCGTCGCGCTCCATCTCCTCCCAGAGCGCCTCCGCGATCGCCACGAGGTATGTGGCCTGGCCGTCCTCGGTGCGCTTGCCGCGGGGCTCGGCGCCGTGTCCGGCGGCGCCGGCTTCGACCTCCTGCTTCTTCGGCCGGGTGTCTTGCGCTTGTGCCATCAGAGGGCCTCCGTGCCGCCGTCGCGGCCGGGCTCGCTCGTCCAGTACCCGTCCTCGACCCACAGGCCCTTCGCGAAGTCCTGCGGCTCCGGGTACGGGGACGCCTGCGCGAAGTCGTAGCCCTCGTCGAACTCCTTCTCGATCCGCGCCTGCAGGTCCGCCACGTCCTGTTCGTTGACGACGCCTTCGGCCAGCAGGTATCGCTCGAAGTTCTTGACCGGGTCCTTGTCCCGCATGTACTCCTCGAGGAGCTCCTTGGGGACGTACTTCGCAGGGTCGTGACCGGCGTGGCCCTTCCATCGGAGGGAGACGGACTCGATCAGCGTCGGCCCACCACCGGAACGGGCACGTTCGACCGCATCGCGCGCCGCCGCCTCCACGGCCACCACGTCGGACCCGTCCACGCGCACGCCTGGCATGCCGTAGGCGGCGGCGCGCTCGGCGATCGTCGGCACCGGGAATTCGAGCTCGTTCGGGGTCGAGTACGCGTAGAGGTTGTTGTTCACCACCCAGACGACGGGCAGCCGGTAGACGGCGGACCAGTTCAGCGATTCGTGCCAGCGGCCGTTCGACGTCGCGCCGTCCCCGCAGATCGCCATCGCCACGTGCGGCTCGCCGCGTCGCTGGTAGGCCCACGCCGCGCCGACCGCGACCGGGTAGGCGATCGGCAGGTGGGACATGACCGTCCAGGTCTTGTTCCCGTACCAATCGCCGATGTGGCTGTTGCCGTCCCGGCCGCGCGTGTAGCCGTCGATCCGACCCCAGAACTGGGCCATGATCCGCTTGAGATCGAGGCCCTTCGCGATCTGCGCGGACAGGTCCCGGTGCGTCGGGAAGAGCGAGTCTTCGGGACCGAGAGGGAGGACCACCCCGACGTGGGTGCCCTCCTGTCCGCGTCCCGAATAGATCGCGCCCGGCAGCTTCCCCTGTCGGTAGAGGGTCTCCATGCGCTCGTCGAAGTAGCGGCAGAGCTTCAGCAGGTAGAGGGCTCGCTTCAGCTCGTCGTCCGGGAGTCGCCGCTCGGTCTTCTGCTGTTCTTCCCGTCGGGTCTGGGTCCTCGCCACGCGGCTCCTCAGGCTGTGTGCAGCGGCTTTCCGGCGAGGGCAAGATGCGCCTCGCCGATCGCCTCGGACAGGGACGGGTGCGGATGGAACAGGGCGGCGACCTCGGCCGGGACGGCCTCCCAGTTCGTGATGAGCATCGCTTCCGCGATCAGGTCCGTCACGTGAGGACCGATCATGTGGACGCCGAGGACGGGTCCTCCTCCTTGATCGCTCACGACCTTGACGAAGCCCCCTTCTCCCAGGATGTTCGCCTTGCCGATCCCTCTGAAGTCGAGATGCTCCGTGGCCACCTTGTGGCCTCGATCGATGGCCTGCGCGGCCGTGAGCCCGACGCTCGCGATCTCGGGGGTGCAGTACGTCACGCGCGGGATGTTGACGTAGTCGATGTCGGGAACGGCCTCCCCGGCGATCCTCTCCGCGACGGCGTAGCCCTCGGTGAACGCGACGTGGGCGAGCTGCAGCGGGGTGGCGGCCACGTCGCCCACCGCCCAGACGTGCTCGACGTTCGTCCGCAGCTGACCGTCGACGTTCACGAAGCCTTTCTCGTGAACCGAGACGCCGGCCTCCTCGAGTCCGAGGCCCTCGGTGACCGGACCACGGCCGATCGCGACGAGACAGACGTCCGCGGTGACCTTGTCGGCAGAGCCGTTCAGCTCGAACGTCACGTCGACGGCCTCGCCGGTGTCACTGATGTCCTTGACCGACGCGCCGGCCGAGGCCTTGATCCCGCGACGTCGGAACGCTTTCCCGATCTCGGTCGAGACGTCTTCGTCCTCCAGCGGCGCCAACGCGGGGAGCGCCTCCAGGAGGGTCACCTCCGCGCCGAGCGACCGGTAGAGCGACGCGAACTCGAGGCCCACCGCGCCCGCCCCGATCACCACGGCCGAGCCGGGGATCCGGTCGTAGCGGAGCGCTTCGTCGCTGGTGATGATCCGCTCGGTCAGCTCGACTCCCGGGAGCAGCCGCGGCCGCGATCCACTCGCGAGCACCACGTCGCCGGCGTCGATCTTCGTGCCGTCGACCTCGACGGCCGGTCCGGGGAGGAGCTTCGCGGTGCCTTTCACGACGGAGATCCCGCGGGTCTTGACCAGCCCGGTGACGCCCTTGACCAGCTTGTCGACGATCTTGTCCTCGAACGCGAGCACCGCCGACCAATCGGGGTCGCCGGAGGCCTTGATGCCCCATTCCTCCGAGCGGTTGACCGTGTCCATGACCGCCGCCGACTGCAGCAACGCTTTCGTCGGGATGCAGCCGCGGAGGAGGCAGGTGCCGCCCAGTCGATCGTCGCGCTCGACCAAGGCGACTCGCTTGCCGAGCTGTGCCGCCCTGAGAGCCGTGGAGTAGCCGCCGGTGCCGGCGCCGACCACGACGACGTCGTACGCGTCCGCCATCGAACGTCGAGTCTACTCGGCAGATCCTGTTCGACGTCCCGCGCTCACGGCCTGCCGATTACCATCCGTGCCGATGCCCCCTCCGATCACCGTCGACGCGACGGCCGACGCCGCGGATCCGCCCCAGGAGCTCAAGCGGACTCCGCTCGAGGCTGAACACCTGCGCCTCGGCGCCAAGATGGCTCCGTTCGCGGGCTGGCAGATGCCGATCGAATACGAGGGCGCGATCGCGGAGCACCGGAGCGTCCGCACGCATGTCGGGCTGTTCGATCTCACGCACCTTGGGAAGGTCGAGGTCGTCGGACCGGGGGCGCTCGGGATGCTCCAGCGGCTCGTCACGAACGACCTGTCGCGCGCGGGTGTGGGCGATGCGCTCTACAACCTCGTATTGAACGACGGCGGTGGTGTGATCGAGGACCTGATCGTCTATCGACTCGGCGAGGAGCGCTACTTCGTCGTGCCGAACGCCTCGAATGCGCCACGGGTGCTGCGGATGCTCGAGGAGGAGAAGTCGGACGGACCTCTCCACCTGATGTATCACCAGGACTGGTGCTTCCTCGCGGTCCAGGGGCCGGAGTCGAGGAACGTGATGGCCGGTCTGTTCCCGGATGCCGCCGAGCTCGCGCTTCATGCAGTGTTACGAGGCCGAGTATCACCGCCGGCCGGTGATCGTGACGCGGTCGGGCTACACGGGCGAGGTCGGGTTCGAGCTGTTCACCTACCAGGACATCGCGGAGGACCTCTGGCGCGAGCTGCTCGGCTCGGTCCGAACGTTCGAAGGCGGACCCTGCGGGCTCGCCGCCAGGGACGTCCTCGGCTCGAGATGGGATACCCGCTGTACGGGCAGGATCTCTTCGAGACATCGACCGCGTTCGAGGCGGGCCTCGGGTGGGCGGTCGCCATGGACAAGGGCGAGTTCCGGGGGCGCTCTGCGCTGCTTCGCCAACAGGAGGAAGGACTGCCGAGCCTCCTCCGTGGGCTCCGGATGCACGAGCGCAGACACATCCCGCGCGCGCACTACCCGGTGTTCGTCGGCGATCAGTTGGTGGGCGAGGTGACCAGCGGCACGTTCTCGCCGGGTCTCGGGACCGGCATCGCGCTCGCGTACATGTGGCCGGGCGACGTGGTGGAGCTGGGGCAAGAGGTCGAGGTGGACATCAGGGGGCGCCGTGGTGTGGCGACGGTCGTGAAGCCGCCGTTCGTCGACAGGAGCCCGCGCTAGCCGGCGGCCGCTTCAGTCCGTCTGGGCCGGTCGCGCGACCGCGACGAAGTCGCGGATGCCGTCGTCCCCGAACCGCGTGCGACCGATCAGCTGCTTCAAGAGGCTCCTCGCCCCGTGCGCGGCGGGGACCACCGCAACCACCACGTAGAGGCCGCTGCTGGGGATCCCCATCTCGTGCACCGGGCCGAATCCGGGCGCCGCCACGAAATACGCGTACCGCGTCGCGTGCGATCCACGCCGACACACCCCGGCCCCCTCCGCCATGAAATGACCGGGCGAATGACGTCGTACGTCGAACGTCGGCCGGCGATCCAGATAGACGAGGTGGGACTTCTCGCGACAGTTCGCGGAGGTGGTGAGCCGAGAGAGCAAGGGGCCGTTGGCAGCCAGGTAGTAGAAGTCCGAGGGAACGCCGACCCGCGTGGCGTCGACCCACGTCGCCGACATCCCGACGGCGATGCCGTCGATGTCGGGCCAGCCGCCCGCCCGCGGCGAGGCGACGAAGCCCCCCCGGATCCCGAGCTCGGGGTCGGCCAGGGCGGCGTGCCAGCCGTCCGGCACGGCGCCCCGGACCTGGCCGGCGGTCACCAGGGTGAACGCGGTCGGCGAGGGAGAGATCAGCAGCTCGGGTGCGGGAACGGGCTCCGCCGAGGCGGAGGCGCAGGCGGGCACGCTGATGACGGCCACGATCCCGAGGAGGAGTCTTCGCACCCGCACCGTTCCTCAGGGGCAGGATACTTCGAAGGGGTGCCGTAGGTCCAACGGGGGAGTGAGGCTCAGGCCACGCTGGCGGGCGGGCTTTCGAGCCGTTCGCCCCGGCGGTGCGGGATGCAGAACGACGCTCGGGTACCACCGCCGGGCAGTGGATCGATCCACATGACCCCGCCGTGCTCGACCACGAGCTGTCGCGCGAGGTGCAGGCCGGTGCCCACGCCGGACTTCTCCTTCCGCAACACGCCCTCGCCCGTGGAGAAGGGTTGTTCGAACGCCCTCGTCGCCACCGCGCGGTCCAGGCCCTCGCCGCGGTCGGTCACCATCACCGTCACGCCCTCGGGCAGGTCCCTTGCGACCAGCTCCACGGCGCGGCCGAACGGCGAGTAGCGGCAGGCGTTGTCCAGCAGCTCCCGGACCACGGACCCCAGCCTCGGCCCGTCCGCCACGCAGAGCAGACCGTCGGGCACCTCGGCTGCGATCGGGATCCCCGGGTAGCGCATGCGGACCTCGTCGAGCGCATGGCGGACGAGGGGTGCGAGGTCCGTCTCGACGATGCTCAGCTCGAACGTGCCGCGCTCGAGCTCGGAGAGCGTGATGATCTCGTCCACGATCCCCATCAGCTTGTCGAGGGAGCCGGACAGCTGATCGAGGAACTCGGTCTTCTCCTCGTCGGGAACCGCCGGGTTCTTCAGGACGTAGGCGATCCCCTTGGCCACCGTGACCGGCGTCCGAAGCTCGTGGGAGATGTTGGACAGGAAGTCAGCCTTGGCGCTCGAGCCCTGCGCGACGTCGTCGCGAACGGTCAAGAGCTCGGCTTCCAGCTCGCGCGTAGCGGTTCACCGCTCGCGACAGCTCGCTCGAGAGCAGCCCCGCAACCTGGCCGGACAGGGTCACGGCGCCACTGGACGCCGCTCGGATCGCCCGGAGGGAGTCCTCGACCGGGTCTTCCTTCAGCACGTAGCCGGAAGCTCCCGGCGGCGAGGACCTCGGTCACCTTGACGGGGTCGCGGACGACGGTGTGGGCGACGAACCGCGAGGTGGGCGAGGAGGCGAGGAACCGCTTCACCAGCTCGGCGCCGCCGAGACCCTCGAGGGTCAGCTCGGACACGATCACCTCGGGCCGGGAGCGGACGGCCGCCTCGACGCCTCGGAAGGCATCCGTCGTGACCTCGACCTCGAGGTCGTGCTCCCGCAGCAGGTGGTACTGGAAGCGGGCGACCTCGTCGGGCGTGTCGCACAGCAGCACGGTGGTAGGCATCTTCAGGGGGTATCGGCGCTTCGGGGGGCCGATTGAGGTCGGCCGATCAGTGGACGATGCCCATGCGGATGGCGATCGCCACCGCCTGAGCGCGATCCTTCGCCCCGAGCTTCTCGAAGATCCGTTCGAGGTGGGTCTTCACGGTATGGGGTGAGATCCCCAGGTCGCTCGCGACCTGCCGGGTGGTGGCACCGTCGGCCACCTTCTGGAGGATCTCCCGCTCCCGCTTCGACAGCGGCGTGGACTTCTGCCCCTCCGTCTCCGCGAGGTGGACTTCCTCGATGAACGTCCGCGTGAGCTGCGGGTGGATCACGGCGTTGCCCTCGACGGCGTTGCGGGCCGCGTCGACGAGCGCATCCGGCGAGGCGTCCTTCAGGAGGTATCCGGAGACGCCTGCCTGGATCGCCTCCGAGATCGCGCCCCGCGACTCATCGATCGTGATGAGGATGACCCGGGTCTCGGGGGCGGCCTCCCGGATCCGGCGCGTCGCCTCGATCCCGTCCATCCCCGGCATCCGAACGTCCATGAAGACGACGTCGGGCGAGAGGTCCTTCGCGGCGACGACGGCCTCCTCACCGCTCGACGCCTCGCCGACGACCTCCACCGCGTCGTCGGACATGCCGAGCGCCGTCCGCAGGCCCTCCCTCGTGACGGGATGGTCGTCCACGATGAGTGCTCGGATGGGAGACATCGGCTGGGGAGCGCTCCTCCTCACGTGCCTTCTGGTCGGGGGGCGGTACTCTGGGTGCTAAGGATAGTTCGGATCTGGATCGAGGGATGCATGCTTGACCCCGAAACCGCTATACCGCAAACGCAGGAGACGCCTGTCGAGCTCGGGCTCGTCCTCATCGACGGAGGCTCCGTCATCGGAGGCGCCATCGGAGGACGAGGTGCTCGAGGCGCTGAAGAGCGTCATCGACCCGGAGCTCGGCATCAACATCGTCGACCTCGGCCTCGTGTACGAGGTCGACATCGCTGAGGGCGGCGACGTCGACATCCAGTACACGCTCACCACGATGGGCTGCCCGATCGGGCCGCTGATCGAGGACCAGATGCGCGCCTTCCTCGCCCCGGTCCCCGGGATCGGCGAGGTCAGGCCCGAGATGGTGCTCCGTCCCGCCTGGAGCCCCGAGATGATGTCGGAAGAGGCCAAGGCCGCGCTCGGGATGTTCTGAGCGGACCGCCTGGCCTTGACGCTCGACGCACGGGTGCGGTAGTCGTTGCATCTGCAATTCCGACCTGAGGGGTGGGATCCGAGGATGGTCCGGACGCGAGCGCTGGGCTCGTGGGATCGATGATCCCGTCGAAGCTGTGCTGTCCGCGCGCCGCCGGAGGATCGCTGCGCGCGCGGCCCACGTAGCCCTCTTCGAAGAGATCAGATCGAGCGGCCGCAGGAGCGGTCGCTCACGTGTTTCCGGGCCGACGCGAGCCCGAGAGCAGAGAGAAGCAGGAGGAAGGAGTCATCGATGGCGGAGTATGCGAAGCCCGACGTGCTGGTGAGCACGGATTGGCTGGAGGAGCATCTCGACGATCCCGCGGTGCGGGCGATCGAGGTCGACGAGGACACGGAGGCCTACGAGAAGGGGCACGTCCGCGGCGCCGTGGGATGGAACTGGACGACCGACCTGCACTCGAAGGTCGGCCGGGACTATCGGGATCAGGCCGGCTTCTCGGAGTTGCTGTCGGCCGCCGGCGTCGGTCCCGACACGACGGTCGTGCTGTACGGCGGGAACAACAACTGGTTCGCGGCCTACGCGTACTGGCTCCTGAAGCTGCGTGGCTTCGACAACGTGAAGCTGTTGGACGGCGGCCGGAAGAAGTGGGAGCTCGAGAGCCGGGAGCTCACGCAGGACTCGCCGTCGAACGAGCCGACCGGGTTCTCGATCTCCGGGGCCGAGCGACCCGAGATCCGCGCGCTCCGCGACGAGGTGCTCTCGAAGGTGGAGTCGGGGACCGGATTCGTGGACGTCCGCTCGCCCGAGGAGTTCCGAGGCGAGAAGCTCGCGCCCGACCATCTGCCGCAGGAGCAGGCGCAGGTGCCCGGCCACATCGCGGGCGCCGCGAACATCCCGTGGGCGAAGGCCGCGAACGACGACGGAACGTTCAAGTCGGCGGACGAGCTGCGGGAGCTCTACGCGGCAGAGGGGATCACCGGCGAGGGCGAGGTGATCGCGTACTGCCGGATCGGCGAGCGATCGTCCCACACGTGGTTCGCACTGCAGGAGCTGCTCGGCTTCGAGAACGTCAAGAACTACGACGGCTCCTGGACCGAGTACGGCTCGCTCGTGGGCGCGCCGGTGGAACTCGGGTAAGGGGAGCGGCCCGTACCCAGAAGGGATATAGTCGCCCAGGACCATCGAGAGAGGGGAAGAGGTATGGGTTGCTTGCTCGTGATCCTGGGGGCGTTCACGCCGCGACTGTTGTTCTTGATCATCTGGATCGCGCGGCCCGCCTACGTGAACGCGGTGTTCGACACGTTCATCCTCCCGCTGATCGGGCTCATCTTCCTTCCCTTCACCACATTGCTCTGGGTGTTCCTCGACGCGCCACCGACGGGCGTCCACGGGTTCGACTGGTTCTGGATCGTCCTGGCCGTGCTGATGGACCTGAGCCATTACGTAAGCGTGTACTCCCAACGGGGCGGTATGTCCGGGAGCGCCGCGACCGCCTGACTCGCCCAGTCATCCACGCGTGACCCCGCGCTTCGCGCGGGGTCACGCGCTGGTCGGGATCCAGTCGTAGGTGACCCGCGAGCCGACGAGGAGGTCGTGGAGGGCTCGGCCGCGGCGGTCGATGGCGCACCACACCAGCCCCACAGGGAATGCCGCGCACACCACCGCACGCAGGAAGGCGCGGGGGCCGCGCAACCTCCCGCCGCTGCGATCGGTCACGCGGAGACCCATCACCTGCGCGCCGAGCGTCCGACCGCTTGCCGTCCAGAAGAACGTGAGGTACGCGACCAGGAGCACCCACCAGAGTCCCCCCAGGGTCAGCGCCCCAGGGTCCGGCCATCGGAACGCGCGGGGCCGGAAGACGAACGCGACCGCTCCGATCCCGAGGTAGGAGAGCAGCATCGCTCCGACGGTGATGGCGAGGTCGATGATCGCGGCCAGCGATCGAGAGACGAGGCCTGCGGGATGTCCCTGCACCTCCCGGACGTCCGGGGCGGGCAGGATCAGGACCCGTCCTCCATCGGATCGGTGGACCCATCGGGGCCCCCGTTGCGACGATGCAGCGTCCGGTCCACGACGCGCGCGACGAAGCGATCCGCGTGCATCCCCTGGACGCGGATCCCGTCGACCGTCTCCGCCGCCATCGTCTCGGTCGATCCTCGGATGATCGCGGGGAGATCGAGTCCATCGATCACACCCTGTGCGATCGCGACCAGGTCGAGGCGATCGACGATCTTCTGGACGTCGACGCGGGCGGCGACCGCGTCGATGTCCAGACTGTCGACGATCGCGGTGACGTCCACACCTCGCACGATCTCGTCGATGTCGATCCTGGAGATCACGGCGTCCAGGTCGACACGTTCGACGATGCGATCGATCTCGACGTCGCCGATCACACGTTCCAGGTCGACGTGTTCGAGGACCAGGTCGGTCAGATCGAGGCGATCGACCACCGCATCGACGAGCTGCGGAACCACCGCGTCCGCGAACAGCTCCGCTGCCCGCGAGCTCTCGGTCCGTGCCTCCTGCCAGGTCTCGTTCCTGCGGATCGCCATCTCCTCGAGGCGCCGGGCTGCCCGGTCGACGGGCGGGATCATCGCGACGAGCGTCAGCGGCCGGATCGCGCGTTCGAGACCGGCAGCGATCCGCACGAGTCCTCTGCTCGCCTCGAACGCGAGGTCAAGGGCGGCGCCCACGATCACCGCTGCGGTGTCCGTGGCGGGCGGCTCCGCCGCAGCTCCTTCGATCGGTCCCTCACCGTCCGTTCCACCGCCGGCAGGGACCGGGATGCCGACCGGTCCGAAGGATCGCCGACACGATCCCCTCCACCGCGAGCGCCGAGAGCCCGATGGCGACGAGCAGTCCGCCTTCCAGCATGCGGTGCAACCGATCCTCCGCGACCTCGGCAGTCGTTCGAGGATCCTCACGACCGGACGGGATGGGGTCGATCACCACGACGGCGATCTCGTTCCCGGTCATGAGCGTGTCATCCCTCATCATCGATTCCCACGCATCGGTGGGGGCGCGATCTCCGGGCGCGGTGCTCCCCCCGTCCCCGATGACGACGACCCCATCACGGTGGGATGCGTCAGGCCGTGGATGATCAGCACGTCCATGGCGATCACGATGATCCCCCAGACGGGGTACGCCCCGAGAGAGGTGAACGAAACGACCGCAGAGAGCGCCGCCAGGACGATCCCGAGCATCCGTCCCTGTCCGGAGAACAGCATGATCGCAGCGGCGATCTGCACCACGCCGATGATCAACCACGCCCATCCCCAGAACTGAAGGTTGTCGTAGACGGGTGATCCGCCCGCGAAGTACTCCTTCTTCATGATCGCGGAGAGCCCCTGGATGCCGTTGAACGCCCCCGCGATGCCGAACATCGCGCCGGCGAAGTCGTACCATCCGCGATCGCCCGTTCGTTCTGCCATGTGCAAACCCCCTCGGGACGCGTGAGCGTGCGGAGTTGGAGGGTAACCTTTCTCCCCCGAAGTTGCACGGGGACGCCACCCCGACCAGAATGTCGGCGCGCCAACACCCCTGTATCGACATCGACCGATCGCTCGGAGGCTCAGATGAACAGGACGACGCCCCGAACAAGCCGAAGCGCCGGCTTCCGCCGGGTCCTCACCCCGATCATCGTGGCCCTCGCCATCCTGGTCTTCACCGCGACCGTACCGGCGGCCTGGGCCCGGCGGACGGCGCTCAACACGGACCGGTTCGTCGAGCTCGTCAGCCCCTCTCGCCGACGACCCGGCGATCCAGGGGCGCTGGCCGAGAAGGTCACCGACCGGGTCATGTCCCTGATCGACGTCGAAGGCGTCGTGACCGTCTGTTCCCCGAACGGGGGGCGGTGCTGGTGGGTCCGTTGTCGAACGCGATCGAGGGATACGTCCACGGCCTCGTCCTTCGGGTGTTCGAGAGCGACGCGTTCGCGAGGCTCTGGACCGAGACCAATCGGTTCGTCCACACGCAGATGCTCGCGGTGCTCGACGGCGGGTCGGACACGGTCTCCACCGTCGGCGGGAAGGTGGCCCTGAACCTCGTGCCGATCGTCGAGCTCGTGCTGGAGCAGATCATGGCCTTGGTGCCCGACCTCATCGGTCGCAACATCACGATCCCCAGATCGACGTCTCCATGGCACCCGGCGAGGCGGTGTCACGCCTGGAGTCTGCGTTCGGGATCGATCTTCCCGACGACTTCGGCACCGTCGTCGTCTACGACTCCGACGAGCTCGCCGCGGTCCAGCAGGCGGTGCGGATCTTCGACCAGCTCGTGATCCTCCTCGTCCTTCTCGTCCTGGTCCTCATCGCCCTCGCGCTGTGGTTGTCGCCTCGCCGCCGTCGGACCCTGCTGCAGCTGATGACGGGGTTCGCCGTGGGGCTGGTGGTCGTGCGGCGGATCGCCATCGCCGCATCCGACCAAGCGCTCGACTCGGTGCGACCCGAGAACCAGGCCGCGGCCCACGCGTTCACCGATCGGGTGCTCGGGAACCTGCTGGTGTACACGGGATGGCTCCTCGCGGTGGTCCTCGTCGTCCTGGTGATCGCGTGGTTGACGGGCTCCTATCCCGCGCCGGTCGCCCTCCGCCGATGGGTCACGGACCTCGGCCGATCGATCGGAGGGGTGGTCACGGCCGAGCGCCTCGATCTCCGGTGGTCGCCTGGATCCAGGCCCACCGGGAACCGCTGATGTTCGCGGTCGCCGCGATCGCGCTGCTCGTGCTCCTGATCGTGGACGTCTCTTGCTCGGCCTGCTCGTGATCCTCGCGGTTGCGGGCATCATCGAGCTCGTCATTCTCGGGTGGTCTTGGTGGGGTTGATGGCGATCCCGCGTGGTCGAGCGTGAAGATGTGGCCATCCGAGAAGAACGGAGAGTGGAACCAGATGTTGATCCTCGCCATACTCGCCCTCGGGATCGCCGCGGGATGGGTCGCGCAATTGCTCCTCCGTGGAGGGCGGGCGCCCGATCGATTGGCCCCTCCGCGTTCGCGACCGGCATCGCCGGCTCGTTCGTTGGGGGGCTCGTGGCGAGTCTGGGCGCGGGCGACGGCTTCGCGATCCGTCCGAGTGGGATCATCGGGTCGATCCTCGGCGCCGTCATCGTGCTCGCGCTCGTCCAGGGCCTCCGCAAGGGTGGAGCCTCCTCGAGG
>CAVTTD010000042.1:0-34403 GCA_963737525.1 uncultured Actinomycetota bacterium | reverse complement strand
GGCCGGCAGAGCCAGCGGCAAGCGCGGGCCCGCCGCGATCCTCTACGAGCTGAACCCACGCGCCGGCTGGGTGGTCGGCATCGACATCGGTCGCGCCTGGGTCCGGGCGGCGATCGCGAACCTCTCCGGCGACATCGTCGCCAGGCGAGACGAGCGCACGATGGTGAAGAGCCAGCGCGCGCTGATCTCGCAGATCGGCCAGATCGCGCACGGGCTCGCCGCGGAGGCCGCACATCCGTTGGCGACAGGTCACCTTCGCGACCGTCGGGAGCCCCGGCGTGTTCCACCCTGCCAAGGGCACCGTGGAGCTCGCGTACGCGCTCCCCGGATGGGGCCGGACCGGGCTCGTCGAGACCGTGCAGGAGGAGCTGGGCACGAAGATCGCGTTCGAGAACGACGTGAACCTCGCCGCGCTGGGCGAGCAATGGCGGGGGCTGGGGAAGAACGTCGCCAACTTCGCCTACCTCCACGTCGGGACCGGCGTCGGCGCGGGCCTCGTCCTCAACGGAGAGCTCTTCCGGGGGCACGCGGGCGCCGCGGGCGAAGTGGGCTATCTCCCGCTCGCAACCGAGGACCCTCGCGATCCGGTGTCGCGTCGCCTCGGCGCCCTCGACGCCGCCGCCGGCGCGGCCGGCGTCGTCGCGACCGCCCGAGAGCTCGGGATGCAAGGACCGCTCTCCGCGAAGCGCGTGTTCGCCATCGGCGAGGCGGGGCGATCCGGTCGCCCGGCGGGTCGTCGAGCTCGAAGCCGGCCGGATCGCCTGGCGATCGCCGCGATCGTGCCGGTCATCGACCCCGAGCTCGTGGTGCTGGGCGGGGGGATCGGGAGCAACGGCGACCTCCTCCTCGAACGCGTCGAACGCGATCTCGCGAGCATCTCGCCGTTCCGCCCGCGGATCGACGTATCGGTTCTCGGAGAGGAAGCCAGCCTCCACGGCGCGGTGGCGACGGCGCTGCAGTCGGCGCAGACGCTGCTGTTCGCACGGGGAGCAGAAGCGGGAGGCCACGGCAACCGGAGATGAAGTCCACGAGAGCACGAGGAAGCCATGAAGGCTCGGAAGAACGAAGGGAGAGTGGGATGAAACGTCACGTCGCGCTGATGGCGGTGGCCGCATCGTTCGCGTTGCTCGCCGCAGCCTGCACCGCGGGTGGGGGCACCGACGAACCGCCGCCGTCCGTGGATCCGAACGCTGAGCACGACCCGGTCACGCTGGAGATGTGGATCCCGTTCAGCGCGGATCACGAGGTCGCCGGCGTCCAAGCGACGTTCGATGCCTTCGAGGCGAAGTACCCCTGGATCACGATGAAGGTGACCGACGGGGGTCGAGGACGACGCGAAGGTGCTCGCCGCGATCAGGGCCGGAACCCCGCCCGACGCGACGATGTCGTGGGCGCTCGACGACCTCGCGGCGTTCTGCGACACCGGCGCCTGGCAGGACCTCACTCCGTACATCGAGCAGGACGGCATGGCTGTCGCGCGACTACTTCCCGCCGTCGGTCGAGCGCTACACGGGCTTCGGCGGGAAGCAGTGCGCCTTCCCGTTCCTCACCGACGCGGTCGGCCTGTACTACAACAAGGATCTGCTGGAGGCGAAGGGGTACTCCGAGCCGCCCAAGACCTATTCCGAGCTCGACGACGATGGCGAAGGACCTCACCGAGTTCAACCCCGACGGGTCGATCAAGGTCGCGGGCTTCGTACCGTGGTTCGGGAACTACTACGTCAACGGCGACCCGCTGAACCACTCGATCGCCTGGGACGCGGACTGGTACAACGACGACGGCACGGCGGCGATGGCCACCGACCCGGACTGGGCAGCGATGTTCCGGTGGCAGAAGGACCTCGTCGACTTCTACGGGGTCGACAAGCTGAAGAAGTTCGTGGCCGGCCAGGGCGACGAATGGGGGGAGGCGAGCCAGGACTTCCAGCTCGGCCGCATCGCGATGGCGCTCGACGGCGAATGGCGGACCGCGTTCATCAAGAACGGCACGCCCGAGCTCAACTACGGGACGGCGCCGTCGCCCGTCCCCGACGGCAAGGACGACCTGTACGGGATCGGGCGCGTCGGCGGGACGATCATCGGGATCCCGCGTGGATCGGCGCACGAAGCCGAGGCGTGGCTCCTCGTGAAGTTCATGGCGACGAACACCGACAGCCTCGTCGCCGCGGCGAACGCGATCGGCAACGTGCCGACGACCTACGAGTCGCTCGAGTCGCCGGACCTGTCGCTGCCCCCGCAGTTCGACACGTTCCTGGACGTGTTCTCGAACCCGAACTCGCACTACAAGGACATGTCGATGCTCGGGTCGGCGGACCAGGACCTCGCTGGCGAGCTTCGCGGCGAAGTGGCAGTCTGGTCGAGATCACCGGACCTCGAAGCCGGTCTCGCGGACGTCGCGCAACAGATCGACGACGAGCTCGCGCAGGCGGGCGGTTGATCGCGAAGGAGGAGCGATCGCCGGAACACTGACGGCGGCGGCGCGCCGGCCCGTCTCGAAGAGACGGCCGGCGCGCCGCCGCGCGCGCCACTACGGCACGGTCGCCCTGTTCATGCTCCCGTGGATCATCGGATTCGTCGTCTTCATCGCGTACCCGATGATCGCGAGCCTGTACTACTCGTTCACGAACTACGACCTGCTCGAGGACCCCACGTGGGTCGGCCTCGCAGAACTACCGGTTCATGTTCACGAAGGACCCGATGTTCTGGCAGGCGATGCGCAACACGCTGTGGATCATCGCGGTCGGCGTCCCCCTCCAGATCGTGACCTCGCTGCTCGCTCGCCATGGCTGCTCACGCGACCGAAGCGAGGCGTCCCGCTACTACCGGACGTTCCTCTTCCTGCCCACGATGGTGCCGCCGGTCGCGGCCGCGCTGGGTTTCGTCTTCCTCTTCAACCCCACCTTCGGGCCGATCAACCAGGGGCTCAAGACCCTCGGCGTCGACAACCCGCCCCTGTGGTTCTTCAGCGCCGTTCTGGTCGAAGTGGGGGCTGGTCTTCCTCGGCCTGTGGGGCGTCGGGCAGACGATGATGATCTTCCTCGCCGGCCTCCTCGATGTCCCTCGCCAGCTCTACGAGGCGGCCGAGATCGAAGGCGCCGGCGCGTGGCAACGGTTCCGCTACGTCACCCTGCCGATGATCTCGCCCGTGATCTTCTTCTCGGTCGTGATCGGCGTGATCGCCGGGTTCCAGTACTTCACGCAGGCCTACATCGCGAGCTTCGCGGTCTCCGGCCAGCCGACGGGAGGCGCGGCATCGAACATCGGCGGGCCGCGAGGAGTCGACGCTCTTCTACTCGCTCCACCTGTACATCAAGGGGTTCGCCCACTTCCAGATGGGCTACGCCTCGGCGATGGCCTGGGTCCTGTTCCTGATCATCATGGCCTGCACGATCGTGATCATCCGGACCTCGCGACGGTGGGTCCACTACCAGGGAGGGTTCCGATAGCCACCGCGACGACCTCTCGGCCCCGTCCCCTCCGCCGCCGACCGCGCGGCCGCGGAGACCGATCCCGCCCGCCGTCCGACGGCGCCGGTTCCTGACCGAGGTCGGCGAACCATGCGGCCCTGATCGCGGTGAGCATCATGTTCCTCCTGCCGATGGCGTTCATCGTGCTGACCGCGCTGATGACCGACGGCCAGGCCAAGACGCCCGACTTCTGGCCGCATCCGTTCCAGTGGGGCAACTTCCTCGACGTGTTCGACCGCATCCCCTTGCTCCGCTACACCCTGAACACGGTCACGATCTCGACCCTGGCGACGGTCGGCATCGTCGCTGTCGTGCATCCCCGTCGCCTACGCGCTCTCGCGGATGCGGTGGCGCGGGCCGGAACGCCTCGTTCCTCATCGTGCTCTCCACGATCATGCTGCCGGTGCAGGTGACGATCGTGCCGCTCTACATCCTGTTCGTCCGCTTCGGATGGATCGGCACGATGAAGCCGCTGATCGTCCCGCTGTTCTTCGGCGACGCGTTCACGATCTTCCTGCTCCGGCAGTTCTTCCTGACGATCCCGTCGGAGCTCTCCGACGCCGCCCGGGTGGACGGCGCGAGCGAGTTCCAGATCATGACCCGGGTGATCGTGCCGCTGGCGAAGCCCGCGATCGCCGCCGTGGCGCTGTTCCAGTTCCTCTACTCGTGGAACGACTTCTTCTCCCCGCTGCTCTTCCTGATCCAGGACCCGGACAAGTGGACGCTCTCGCTCGCCCTGTCGGAGTTCCGGAGCCAGTACCACGTGGAGTGGAACCTCACGATGGCCGCGGCGGTGCTGTTCGTGATGCCGGTGATCATCCTGTTCTTCCTCGCGCAGCGGGCGTTCATCGAGGGCGTGACGCTGACCGGCACGAAGGGCTGAAACGCACTAGTGCCACCCGCGGGCCCGGCCCGCCTCGGCCACCCGCTCGACCGCGATCTCGTAGGCGGCCATCCGGTGGGTGGTCCCGCCTTCATCCGCCCGTTCGAGCACGAGGTCGGTGGCCGACTCCATCAGCTCCTTGAGCCGGTCGTTCACGCGCTCCTCGGTCCACCGTTCGCGCTGCAGGTTCTGGACCCACTCCAGGTAGCTGACGGTGACGCCGCCGGCGCTGCCGAGGATGTCCGGAACCACCCACACGCCTCGCTCCTTGCAGGAGCAGATCGCCCTCGGGCGTCGTGGGGTGGTTCGCGAGCTCGAGGACGAGGGTGGCACGCACCCGGTCGGCGTTGTCGCCCCTGATCGACCGTTCGAGCGCGGCGGGCGCCAGCACCTCGCACTCCACGCCGATCAGATCGTCGCCGTCGATCGTGTCCGCCGTGCTTGAACCCGGTCACGCTTCCGGTCTGCTGCTTGTGCGCCAGCACGTCATGAGGGATGAGGCCTTCGGGGTTCATGACCGCTCCCCGTGAGTCGGACACCGCCACGACCCGGTAGCCCATCTGATGGGCGAGCTGCGCGAACCACGCGCCGGCGTTGCCGAACCCCTCGACGGCCACCCGGATGTTCTCGCGCGTCCAGCGCCTGGACTGAGCGATGCGATCGAGCGCGAAGAGGGCTCCGCGTCCCGTCGCGGCGTCTCGTCCGAGCGAACCGCCGAGCCCGACCGGCTTCCCGGTGATCACCGCGGGCGAATCGCCGCGAGACCTCGAGTACTCGTCGTACATCCACGCCAT
Organism: uncultured Actinomycetota bacterium; assembly: GCA_963737525.1. Lineage (GTDB taxonomy): Bacteria > Actinomycetota > UBA4738 > UBA4738 > HRBIN12 > JAJNBA01. The sequence goes on along the minus strand of CAVTTD010000042.1, from coordinate 29,259 downwards.
CTCGCGCGGGCCCGTGTTGACGTCGGGGGCCGGGATGTCGCGGTACGGGCCGACCATCATCTCGATCGCGGAGAAGTAGGAACGACACAGCCGCTCGAGCTCGCTGGTCGAAAGGGTCTTGGGGTCGACCTTCACGCCTCCCTTGGCACCGCCGAACGGCACGTCGAGCAGTGCCGTCTTCCACGTCATCAGCGCCGAGAAGCAGCGGAACTCGTCGCGGGACGCGTTCTGGTGGAAGCGGAGACCTCCCTTGAAGGGACCCCTCGCGCCGTTGTGCTGGATCCGCCAGCCCGGATACACGTCGAACGAGCCGTCATCCCGGGAGACCCGCACGGAGACGGCCACCTCTCGGCGATGGGTCGAAAGGACTTTCCGTGCGCCGTCGTCCAGCCCGATCCGGTCGGCCGCCTGGTCGAGGTGACCCTGGACCGCTTCGAACAGACCGTCGGATGAAGCGTCCGGATCCGTGGCGAGCGATCCCTGCGTGGTCATGCGATCGCAGTCTGTCACGCGGAGGCTCTGCGCGCGAACCCGTCTCGACGCGGGGCGACCGCGATTGCCCGTCCGGTCGGAACCCCCCTACGATGCGCCTAGCCATCGACCGGCCGGACGGCCACAGCACAGGAAAGGCCACGACGTTCGTGCTCTCCTTCGGCGTCACGTTCATGCTCGACCCGCCGGTCTCGCGGACCGTGGAGTGGGCGAAGCTCGCCGAGGCGCAGGGGTTCGATGCCGTGTGGGCGTGGGATTCCCACGTGCTGTGGCAGGAGTTCTACACGACGTTCGCGCTGGTCGCCGCCGGCACCGACGGGTTCGGCTGGGTCCGTGCGTCACCAACCCGGCGACGCGGGACATGACCGTGACCGCGAGCGCGATGGCGACCCTCCAGGAAGTATCGGGCGGGCGGATGGACATCGGGATGGGCCGTGGGGACAGCGCCCGGCGGGTGATCGGGCAGAAGCCCGTCACCGTCGAGCAGATGGAGCACGCCTGCCGGTTCATCAAGGACCTGGCGGAGGGTCGCGAGGTGGACCACGACGGCACGCCGCTGCAGCTGAAGTGGAGCGAGGGACATCGCCTGCCCGTGTGGGTCGCGGCGTACGGGCCGAAGGCGCTCCGCGCCTGCGGCCGCGTGGCCGACGGCCTGATCATGCAGCTCGCCGACCCGTTCATCCTGGAATGGTCGCTCGGGTACGTCCGCGAGGGCGCCGAGGAGGCGGGACGCTCCTTCGAGGACATCCAGGTCCAGGTCGCGGCGCCCGCATACCTCTCCGAGGACATGGCGAAGGCGCGCGACCAGGTTCGCTGGTTCCCCGCGCTCGTGTCGAACCACGTGGTCGATCTGGTCAAGCGGTACGCGGACGCGGACCTTCCGCAGGAGCTGACCGACTTCATCGAGGCCCGCGACCACTACGACTACGCCGAGCACGGCAGGACCGGTGCCGAGCACGCAGACTTCGTCACCGATGAGGTCGTGGACCGATTCTGCGTGCTCGGCACCGCAGACGAGTGCATCGCGAAGCTCCGGGAGCTGGAGTCGCTCGGCATGACGCAGTTCAACATCTATTCGATGCAGGAGGATCCCGGGCCGGCCGGGATCATCGAGGGCTTCGGGAGGGACGTCCTGCCGGCGTTCCGCTCCTGAGGAGACAGCGACGACGAGAGTGGAGGTGCACGGACGATGACGACGGTCAGAGCGGCGGTGATCCAGGCGCACGCGAACATGCCCAAGGACGAAGCGGTCGACAAGCACGTCGAGATGATCGCGAAGGCGGCGGCCGACGGCGCGGAGGTCACGTGCCTGCAGGAGATCTTCCACGGTCCCTACTTCTGCGCCGAGCAGGACCCGAAGTGGTACGCGACGGCCGAGCCCGAGGACGGCCCGATCGTCACCCGGATGCGTGAAGTGGCGAAGACCCACCACATGGTCCTGATCGTCCCGTGGTTCGAGGAAGCGCAGACCGGCGTGTACTACAACTCGGCCGTCGTGATCGAGCGGGACGGGACCGTCGTCGGCAAGTACCGGAAGACCCACATCCCGCACGTCGGCCCGTGCTTCTGGGAGAAGTTCTACTTCAAGCCCGGCAACCTCGGGTATCCGGTCTTCGACACCTCGGTCGGCAAGGTCGGCCTCATCATCTGCTACGACCGCCACTTCCCCGAGATCGGCCGCGCGCTCGGACTCAAGGGCGCGGAGCTGGTGTTCAACCCTTCGGCGACGGTCGAATCGCTGTCCAAGTACCTCTGGGAGCTCGAGCAGCCGGCGACCGCGGTCGCCAACGGCTACTGGATCGGCGCGATCAATCGCGTCGGGGTCGAGGAGCCGCTCTCCAGCGCGAAGTTCTACGGCTCGTCGTACTTCTGCGACCCGCGCGGGCAGATCGTGGCGCAGGCCTCGGACTCCGAGGACGAGGTGCTCGTGCACGACCTCGATCTCGAGATGATCCGTGACGTCCGCAACACCTGGCAGTTCCTGCGCGATCGGCGCCCGGAGCTCTACGGCGAGCTCACCGAGCTGCTCCCCTAACGAAGAGGAGGCAACGAGATGAGGAAGAGCCCGTGAAGACGCTGATCCAGGGAGGCACGGTGGTCACCGCGACCGAGACGATCGCGGCCGACGTCCTCGTCGACGGAGAGAAGGTCGCGGCGATCGGGAACGGTATGACCGTCGAAGCCGACCGGACGATCGACGCGACCGGCCGCTACGTGATGCCCGGCGCGATCGACGTCCACACCCACATGGACCTGCCGTTCGGCGGGAGCTTCTGCTCGGACGACTTCGCCACCGGGACCCGCGCGGCGGCGTTCGGCGGAACCACCACGATCGTCGACTTCGCGCTGCAGGACTACGGGGAGAGCTTGCGCACCGGGCTCGACCGGTGGCACGAGAAGGCGCAGAAGTCGCACACGGACTACGGCTTCCACATGATCGTGCGGGAGGTGAACGACGAGGTTCTGAAGGAGATGGACACCCTCGTCGGCGAGGGCGTCACCTCGTTCAAGCTCTTCATGGCGTACCCCGGCGTGTTCATGCTGGACGACGCGGCGATCTTCCGAGCGATGCAGCGAGCGGCCGACTCCGGCGCGCTGATCATGATGCACGCCGAGAACGGCGGCCCGATCGACGTGCTGGTCCGGCAGTACCTCGAACAGGGGAAGACCGACCCGGTCAACCACGGCCTCACGCGCCCGCCGGTGATGGAGGGCGAGGCCGTCCACCGGGTGTTCAAGATGGCCGAGCTCGCCGGCGCGCCCGCCTACATCGTCCATCTGTCCTCGCGAGATGCGCTGGACGCGGTCCGCGACGCCCGCGATCGCGGCGTCGCGGCCTTCGCGGAAACGTGTCCCCAATACCTGTATCTCTCGATCGACGACATGGCTCGGCCCGGCTTCGAAGGCGCGAAGTTCGTCTGCTCCCCGCCGCTGCGTACGGCCGATCATCAGGACGAGCTCTGGAAGGGGCTCATGTCGGACGACCTCCAGGTGGTCTCGACCGACCACGCGCCGTTCAACTACCGCGGGCAGAAGGATCTCGGGAAGGACGACTTCTCCAAGATCCCGAACGGCCTCCCGTCTGTGGAGGATCGGTTCACGCTGCTGTACCAAGGCGTGGTCGACGGCCGGATCGGCCTCAACCGCTTCGTCGAGATCGTCGCGACGGCACCCGCCAAGATGTTCGGCCTGTATCCGCGGAAGGGGGCGATCGCCCCCGGGTTCGACGCGGACATCGTCGTCTTCGACCCGGAGCACGAACGCACGATCTCCGCCGAGACCCATCACATGAACGTCGACTACTCCTGCTACGAAGGGCGGGCGGTGAAGGGACTGCCGGAGATCGTGATGCAGCGAGGGAACATCCTGGTCGAGAACGGCGAGTTCCATGGGAAGGAAGGGCAGGGGACGTTCCTGCCGCGGAGCAGGATCTCGGTATGACCGTGGACGTCGAACGGCTCCGGCGGCTTCCCCTCTTCGGTGAGCTGGATCACCACGACCTCTCCACGATCACGCATCTCGTCGAGGAGACGGACGCGCCCGAGGGGACGGTGCTGTTCGAACAGGGCTCGATCCCCTACGAGATGTTCGTGATCGAGGAGGGCACGGCCGAGGTCATGAAGGACGGTCAGGCGGTGGGCACGATCGGCCCGGGCGACGTGGTCGGCGAGATCGCGCTCCTCCGGTTCCAGCGCCGGATGGCGACCGTTCGGGTCACCTCGCCGATCCGGGCGGTCACCTTGAGCGCCGACGACCTCCAGCTGATCGAGGAGGAGATGCCCGAGATCGCCGGCCAGCTCCGTTCGATCATGGCGGCGCGCGAGCGGGACCTCGCCGAAGCCCCCCGAGGACTGAGATCGTCGGGTTCCGCCCGGCTCGCGGCTCACCGGTCCTTCACGGCCGATCTTTTTCCGTATCCGGTGTTTGGGTCCCCCGGTCGTGGGTAAAGAGCGCGACAGCGGCTTCTCGGCTCCTCCGGCCGAGACCCCGTCCTTGAAATCGTGAGTCGGAGGGTCACGGGGAACCCACCCCCTTCCCGGGACCCTCCGACCCGCACGTTCGTTGCCCTCCAGCTCGCATCGACATCGATCGGCCTCCGTCCTCGACCCTGAAGCACGACCGCAGTAGGCTCCGCGTGACTTGGAGTCCGAGGAGGACCGGATGAACGTACGGAAGCTTGGGCGACTCCTGGGCATGGTCGCGTTCGCGCTGCTGCTCACGGGCTGCTTCAAGGTCAACATGGACGTCGAGGTGAGCCCCGAGAACACGGTCTCGGGGACCGCCATCATCGCGGTGGACGAGAGCCTGCTCGAGCTGAGCGGGCAGAGTGCGGACCAGCTGTTCAAAGACATGGATGTCTCGGATCTCCCCGCCGGCGCGACGACCGAGAAGTATCAGGAGGACGGCTTCATCGGACAGCAGATCACGTTCGCCGACGTGCCGCTGCCCGAATTCACCGGGAACAACACGCTGTCGGGGTCCGGGAGACCAGCTGAACATCGTGCGCCAGGGTGACGAGTTCCTCGTCACGGGAGCGGTCGACATGAGCGGGCCCGAATTCACCGGCACCGAAGTTCCCGAGCAATTCCTGAAGAACTTCGAGTTCAAGATCGCGATCACGTTCCCCGGAGAGGTGAAGTCGGCGACCGGCGAGATCGACGGCAGAACCGTGACGTGGCAGCCGAAGTTCGGCGAGAACACGCCGGTCGAAGCCGTGGCGAGTGCGATCCCCTCCGCGAGCTCTCCGCTGCTGATGATCCTGCTGATCGTCGCGGGCGCCCTCGTCCTCGGCGCGATCGCGTTCATGCTCACGCACCGCAAGGCGACCGCACCGGCGACGGGCCCGATCGACGACGCATCGACGACGCCGTTCGACACGACGCTCCCCGCCATGCCGGAAGATCCCGTCGCGCCCGCGACGCCGATCGTGTCGCCGCCGCCCGCGCACTCCCACGACTCCGGTCGAAAGCCCGCCGGATCCCCCCGCGACGCCGGGCGCCGCGGTCCCGCCCGACGACGAACCACCGACGCCGCCGGCCTGATCGTCGTGCCGACCTACGAGTATCGCTGTCGAACATGCGGCGCGACGTTCGAGTCGCGCCGCACGTTCGACGACGCGGATCGCCGCTATCCCGTGCCCCGTAGGACATCGAAACACTGTGCGATCACTGTCAGTGTTCGCAGTCGCAACAACGACAACGCGTGAAAAGAGCGCACGACCTGCGACGATGGGCTGCGGCCCGGGCTGCGCGTGCGCGGCTGAGGGCTGACCTTCGGAAAAGTTGCACTGCACCGATACGTTGTGAGCGCGCGCAACGTTCCGGTCGCCGTCAAAATGTCGTGAAGATGTCGCTTTTCGGGTGAGACATGCCGATCGCTTCGGTAGCCTCGTGCGCGACCGATGACCTATCGGAGACTCCCACTCCTCGTGGTAGTCGTCTCCGTGCTCCTTGCGGGGATGTCGTCTACAGCCCACGCCGACGACATCGCCCGCAGGAACAAGATGCTTCACCTCCTGAACCACGTTCGTCAGACTCACGGGCGCCCTGTCTTCCGGCTGAACGTCACGGTCTCTCACCGCGCATGGCTGCATTCGAAAGCGATGGCGAGTCAGAACGCGCTCTTCCACACAGGCAACCTCTACGACGCGGTCCGTGCCTATCGGCCGTCGACGTGGGGGGAGAACGTCGGGATGGCGGGGCTCTTGGCGCGCGTTCGAACGCTCTGGATGCACAGTGCCCCTCACCGAGCCAACATCCTCAACGGGCGATACCGGCGGATCGGGATCGGCGTCGTGAAGGCTCGTGGTGTGGTCTGGGTGACGACGATCTTCTACGGCGGGTAACGCCGGCGCTTCAGGAGACGAGCGACCGCAGCTGGCGGAGTGCGACCGTCAGCTGTGAGAGGTCGGTGACGCCTTCCATCGCCAGCGAGCGCATGAACCGTTGCACCCGCCCGTACGCAGCGCTTCGATCCTCCAGGAACGCATCGACCGCTTCGTCGATGGGCCGCCCGCCCGCTTGCTCGAGCACGGTCTCGATGATCTGACGCCGGATCGTGTACAGATCGTCCTCCATCGAATGCAGGGCCCAGCGTTGCCAGCGGGTCTTCGCGGGCTGCTCGGACAGCCGCTGCTCCAACCAGTCGATCTCGAGCCGCTCGCCGAGGAGGAAGAAGCCTCGGGCGACCCCCAGCACCTGGCGCCCCGTCGCCCGGGCCACCGAGATGATGTCCGGGCCGTGCACAAGCTCGTCCTGGAACGCATGCCGTCTCGCGACCTCTTCGGGAACGCCCTCGGCGATCAGCCGCTCGGCCTCACGTTCCCGCTGCTCGCGCCACGCGTCGGGTCCCATCTGCTCGATCACGGACGGCCAGCTCCGCGAAGGAGGACCTGGCCTGTTCGACGGCCTCGCTGAGGCGCAGGTCGGGAGCGCGAACGAGGTACCAGCGGGCGGTCGACTCGACGAGGCCGTCGATCCCCGTCATGAGCGCGTTCTGGATCTCGGGGTCGATCGTGCCGTCGAGGGACTCGATGTCGTCCCATCGCGACACGGCATCGATCACGTCGCGGGCGATCCGGAACGCGCGCACGACCTCCGCAGGGGTCGCGCCCGTCTCCGCGACGAGCCGCGAGACGAACGTCACCCCTTGCGAGTTCACGACGTCGTTCGACACGATCGTGGCGATCAGCTCCCGGCGCAGCGGGTGCTCCCCCAGCAGCGGCCGGAACCCCTCGACGATCTTCTCCGGGAAGTAGCGAACGAGGTCCTGCTCGAGGTACTGCGAATCGGGAAGGTCGGCGTCCAGCAGGTCACGCTTGATCGAACGCTTCGAGTAGGCGACGAGGAGCGCGATCTCCGGTCGCGTGAGCCCCTCACCTCGACCTCGCCGCTCTGCCATCTCCTCCGACGTCGGCAGGAACTCGACGGCGCGATCGAGCTCGCCCTCGGCTTCGAGTTGCAGCATCAGATCCTCGCACGCCTCGTTCCGTTCGGCTGCGACCGCGAACTCCTGCGACAGCACCTGGGCCTGGAGGTAGTTGTCGTAGAGCACGCGTCGAACCACGTCGTCCGTGCACGCCTCCAGGAGCTGATTCCGATCGTCCGTCGTGAGCTCCCCCCGCTCGATCGCGAGGCCCAGGAGGATCTTCAGGTTCACTTCGCGGTCGGACGTGTCGACGCCGGCCGAGTTGTCGATGAAGTCCGAGTTGATGCGCCCACCGGTGAGCGCGTATTCGATCCTGCCTCGCTGCGTGAACCCCAGGTTGCCGCCTTCTCCGACGACGCGCGCGCGCACCTGGTTGCCGTTCACCCGCACCGGGTCGTTCGCGCGATCACCGACCTCGGTGTGGCCCTCGTTCGCCGCCTTGACGTACGTGCCGATGCCGCCGTTCCAGAGCAGGTCGACGGGAGCCTGCAGCACCCACCGGATGACGTCGGCCGGCGTCATCTCCGAAGGTGCGTCATCAGGGATCGCCAGGGCCGTCCTCACCTGCGGCGAGAGCGTCACCCATTTCGCGGCGCGATCGATCACGTCCGCGCCTTCGGACAGGATCGATCGGTCGTAGTCGGCCCACGACGAACCGGGCAGCTCGAACAGTCGCTTCCGTTCCGCGAACGACGTCACGGGATCGGGGTCGGGATCCGAGGAAGACGTGCCGATGATCGAAGGCGGCGAGCAGCCGCAGCCTTCGCGTGTAGAGCATGCCGTTGCCGAACACGTCGCCGGACATGTCGCCGATCCCGACGACCGTGAACGGGTTCGTCGCCGGGTCGAGACCGAGCTCGCGGAAGTGTCTCCGAACCGACTCCCAGGCGCCGCGCGCCGTGATGCCGAGCGCCTTGTGGTCGTATCCGTGGGAGCCGCCCGATGCGAACGCGTCGCCGAGCCAGTAGCCGTAGCCCTGACTCACGTCGTTCGCGGTGTCCGAGAGCGCGGCGGTGCCCTTGTCGGCCGCCACCACGAGGTAGGGATCGTTGCCGTCCATCACGCGCACCCCTTCCGGGTGCACGACCTCGCCCTTCACCAGGTTGTCGGTGATGTCCAGCAAGCCCTCCATGAACGTGACGTATTGCCTCGCCACTTCCGCTTTCACGAGCTCCGGCGCGACCGACGCTCGTTTGAGGACGAACCCGCCCTTCGAGCCGTCGGGCACGATGACGGCGTTCTTCACCTTCTGCGCCTTCATCAGCCCGAGCACCTCGGTGCGGAAGTCCTCCCTTCGATCCGACCACCGGATCCCACCCCGGGCGACCATCCCGGCGCGAAGGTGGATCGCCTCCATCTCCGTCGAGTACACCCACACCTCGTACAGAGGCGTGGGCTTCGGCATCTCGGGAACGCGTTCGGAGAGGAGCTTGAAGCTCAACGATGGACGATCCGGCAGATAGACGTTGGTCCGCACGATCGCCTCGATCGTCCCGAGGAGATGCCGGAGGATGTTGTCCTGGTCGAGGGAGGAGACCCCGCGGAGGTCCTGGTGGATCGCCTGCCGGATCTCGTCGATCGCTTCCTCCGAGACCGCGCGGACCGGATCGAACCGCGCTTCGAACATCCGGACCAAGCGCTCCGCGATCTGCGGGATAGGCGGCCATCGCGTCGTTGCGGTAGTTCTCCGTGTAGCGGGCTGAGACACGCATCCGGTAGTTGCGGAGCGCCCGCAGGATCCTGATCTCCCACCACGTGAGCGAGGTGAGCGTGACCAGCCGGTTGAGCGAGTCCGAGTCGCACTGCCCGCGCCAGACCGCCGCGATCAGGTCGGTGACGCGCTCGGCCGCTTCGCCGAGCTCCAAGACGGCGCCACGGGAGTCGAGCACGCCGAAGTCGTGGATGTAGACGCGCCCCTCGCCTTCGATCGCCGTCGGCACTTCTTCGACCACACGGAGTCCGAGCGCGTCGAGGATCGGCATGAACTCCGAAAGATCGACCTTCCCGCCGGTCTTGTAGAGCTTGACGCGCGTCAGCCGCTCGCCCTTCGATTCGTTCCCGAGACCGACGAGGAAGCCCTCGGTGGTGGCTTCGAGCCGTTCGAGCATCAGGACGTCGTCGACGACCAGGTCCCAGTCGTCGTAGGCCTTGTAGTAGTCGGGGAATCGCGGCGCGTACTCGTCCATCAGCACGACCGCTCGCCCGGCACCGACGCGCCGGGTGAGGGCCTCGAGCAGGTCGTCCTCCCAGGTGCGGGCGAGCCGCTCGACCTCTTGCTCGAGCTCCTCGTAGCGAACGTCGGGGATCGGCACGCCGGGCGCGACGTGGATCGTGAAGAAGATCCGAGCCGACTCCGTCTCGCCGAGCGAGAGGTGGTAGTCGATCGTCGTCCCGTGGAAGCGTTCGAGGAACAACGCTTGGAGTCGCTTGCGGAGATCGGCGTTGAACCGGTCGCGCGGGAGAGCCACCACGACCGAGACGTTCCGTCCGTAGAGGTCGCGGCGGATCAGGACCCGGATGCCACCGTGCTTCTCGAGCTGCAGCAGCCCGACGACGAGGCGGCGGATCTCCTCGGCAGAGGCCTGGAAGAGCTCGTCCTTGGGGAACGACTCGAAGAGGGCGACGACGGCCTTGTAGTCGTGCGAACCGGGGATCAGATCCTCGGCCGCGATCAGTTGCTCGAGCTTGTGATGGAGCAGCGGCGTCTTGGCCGCCGGCTCCATGTAGGCCTTGCTCGTGAACAGGCCGATCAATCGAGCCTCGCCGACGATCGACCCGTCGGCATCGATCTTGCGGACGCCGATGTAGTCCATCCGCGCACGACGGTGGACCGTCGAGTACGCCTGGGTCTTCGAGTAGATCAGCAGCTCCCCGTCCTCGATCCGATCGCGGATGTCGGGAGAGAGCGACGAGAGCAGCGTGAGCTTCGAGAACGTCGAGGCGCCGACGTCCGAGAGGATCCCCAAACCGCTGCCGGGAACCGCCTGGATCGCACGTCCCTCCTTCGTCTCCAACAGCTCGTATTCGCGGTAGCCGAGGAGGACGAAGTTCAACTGGAGCAGCCAGTCGAGGAACTTCGCGACCTCTTCGACGACCTCGGGTGGGTAGCGGACCTGGGCGGCGCGCGCCAGCTCCATCATGTGCCGCACCCGGTCCTGCATCGGGTCGAAGTCCCGGACCACGAGCGAGACGTCCCGGAGGATGCGGCGCACGCGCGCCTCGAGATCGGCGTTCACCTCGTCGGCCAGAGGCCGGTCGACCTCGAAGTGCATGAAGGACTCGCGATGCTCGGCCTCTCGCCCGGACATCACGCGCGTGAGACGACCCTCCTCGTCGCGGACCGTGCCGATCACCGGGTGGAGCAGGCGTTTGATGGTGAGACCCCTGGCGGTGAGCTCCTCCGAGATGGAGTCGACGAGGAACGGCGAGTCGTCGGTGGCGACCTCGATCACCGTTCCGAGGCAGGGGTAGCCGTGGATCTTCGGATCGGCGTTGAAGACGCGGACGGCGGAGGCGTCGAGGCCTCGGCCGTCCGCGAAGTCGAAGGCAGAGGTCGCCAGCGCGTAGAGCTCGTCGGAGGTGATCTCTTCGAGGTCCTCATCGGCCAACCGCCGGAGGAGGGCTCGGGCGAAGACCTGGCGGGCTTCGGCGCGGTCCGGCGCCTCCCGGGCGATCCGGGCCAGCATCTCCTCGATCTTGGGATGGAGTTCGGAGGCGGCGGGCGCTCTCTGTTCGATCGTGTCCGACACTGGCGTTCGCGGCCTTCCGGGGCTGACCACTCCATTGTGTCAGGTCAACCGCCCGAACCGGCGGAACCGTACGCCGGGTCCGGATGGCCGGGCATGGCCCGGCCGTCCTACGACCTTCGGCACGAATACCCCCATAGGGCTGAGGCCGAACCCATCTTCGGTGGGGTACGCTCGGCCGGGCATCTGGGGAGGCACATTGGCACGACGGATACGCATCGTCGTCGGCGAAGGCCGCACGGCGCAACGAGGGCTACTTCGCTTCGTGCTCGAGGGTGAAGGCTTCGATGTCGTCGGTGAGGCAAGGGGATCCGCCGACCTTTCGAGCGCGATCGAGACACAGCGCCCCGATGTCGTCGTCCTCGACGACGGCATCGGCGTCACCGCGGTGTCGATGGTCCATGAGCTCGACCCCCAGGCCAAGGTCGTGCTCGTGTGGCCCTCGTTCGTCGTCCCGATCGGCGGCGACGCGAGGGTCGAGCCGGCCAAGATCCTCCGGGACCTCGGACCGGCCGTGGAGCACGTCATGGGCGTGGCTGCGGGGCTCACCGCCTTCGTGCGGCCCGACTGGGTCGACAAGGTCCGCAAGGACCCAGCCACGCTGCGGAACAAGCTGCTCCTTGCCGGTGCCGGTGCCGCTGCCGCGGCGACCAAGCGCCCCAGCGTGACCAGCCTGCAGAAGCGCGGCAAGCGACTCCATCCGACCGGCAGACGGTCCAAGCAGGACGATCCCGAGCGGAAGGATGTGGACCCCGCGCCGATCATCCTCTTGGCGGGCGCAGGTGCCGAGGTCGAGCCTGTCCTCGACATCGGTGGCGGAGGAGCACTCGATGCCGGGACGGTCGAGGAGCCGATCGTGGAGCGCTCGGAGTGGAACCGCCGTCTCGGGATGCTCGCGCTGAGCGGCGCCGCGGCCGTGAGCGCGCTGGTGCTGGCCTTCGCGCTCGGCGGAGGCAGGGTCCAGGTCTCGGTGGTCCGCGGTGGCGGTTTCGTTCCTCCGGGGATCCCCGGCCTCGTCCGGCCCGGATCCGGCACCGAAGGACCGTTCGGCGCGGGCTCGCTCGGAGGGTCGGGGTACAACCCTGTCCCGCCGGTCGAGCAGGCGCCGGGCCCGGATCAAGGGGCCAACGGTGGGACAGACGGCGGAACGATCGGCGGACTCGCGGCACCGGGAACCGGTGGTTCCGACGTGCCCGCCCCGGCCCCCGGTGACGGGGGCACCGGTGGTGGCGGACGGTGGCGGCGGGACCGGTGGTGGCGGCCGGTGGCGGCGGACCGGTGGTGGCGGTGGCGGCGGCGGTGGCGGCGGTGGTGGCACCGGTGGTGGCGGTGGCGGCACCGGTGGTGGCGGTGGCGGCACCGGTGGTGGCGGTGGCGGCACCGGTGGTGGCGGCGGCGGGCGGTGGAGGCGGCGGCGGCACGGTGGCGGCGTGAAGGGTGCCGACACGGGCATGCCGGGGCAGAGCGCCGCGCACAACCCGCACGGCGGACCCCCGTCCAAGCTGGGTCTCACGCCCGCGCACGGCCAGGGCCTCGGAGCGTCGATCGGTTCCTCGAAGGCATCCAAGCCGAAGCACGCGCACAAGCACTGACCGTCGAGGTCTACGCTGGGCTCTTGGGTTCGAACCCGTACTCATCGCTGGAACCGGATGCTGACTCGAGGTCCACTCCCACTTTCCCCGAGGTGAGCGCGACGAAGGCGCTCTTCCGCGGCGTCCGGAAGCGCTGTCCCCGGTGCGGTGAACGGGACACCTTCGTGAGCTGGTTCCAGCCCAAGAGAGCGTGCCCTCGTTGTGAGCTCCGGTTCGCCAAGGAGGAGGGCGGCTTCCTGGGCGCCATGACGCTCAACTACCTGGTCGCGATCGGCCTTTGGCTCGTCGTGCTGATCGTCGGGGTCGTGATGACCGTGCCCGACGTGCCGGTGGTACCGCTGATGCTCATCAGCGCCGTCGTGCTGATCGGTGTGCCGCTCTGGTTCTACCCCAGGTCGAAGATGATCTGGGCCGCGGTGGAGTTCCTCGTCCTCCAAGGCGAACCCGAATACCGACCGCCGGTCGTGCGCGACGCTCGTCAGCGCGAGCTCGAATAGTCCTACGCGGGCAGGTCGACGACGGCGCGAGCGACACCGATGACGTCCCGATCGGGCAGCGGCAGGAGGAACCCTCCAACCCGAACCGCCACACGGACGACCGCCTCGGATGCGCCTTGGGCGCACGAACACGACACGAGACGAGCACCGTTCCGGATGGCGAAGTCCGCGGCGGATCTCGCCGGGTCGGTGCCCGAAGGGAGCGCAAGTTCCTGCGCCGCGGCGAGCGCGGCGAGATCGGCGACGGCCTCGGCGCGCGATCGTGCGATCAGCGCTCGCCCGACATCGGCCGCTCCCATCGTCACGACGAGCGCCATCCCGACGGCGGCGGCGACAACGACGGAGACGCTCCCTCGCTCCTTCCCGACCTCCGAGATCGCGGCCTCATCCGAACTCCTGCCGGGCGGTCGTGGAGGTCGTCATGCCGATCGAGTCGCCGAACAGCCAGTCGACGAAGGGCACTCGGACCGAGGCGAGGTATCGGACCGACACGGTCACCGGCTCCCCACGGACGCCCGCGCGAGTGACGGCAAGCTCGACCGCACTCTCTTCGAGCGACGGCGCCGCGGCCAAGGCGGCCGATCGGATCGCGGCGGCGTCCTCCTGGACGGCGGCGGCGCGCGCCCCGGCGCGCGCCGCCCCCTCCAGGAGCAACCGATCCCGCACGAGCAGCCCCGTCTGTACGAGTGCGAGCGCCACCACGAGCACCAACGGCAGCACCAGAGCGAACTCGACGGCCGCGGTGCCGCGTTCCGACGGAGCGATGTCAGGCGGCGTTCGCATCGCCGATCACGCTGTCGATCACGTTGTCGAAGAACGCGGGCAGCTTGCCGGATGAACGAGCCCACGCGATCAAGACCACGGCAACGGCAGCCGCGGCGAGGATCACGAGCGCGTACTCGGCGGTCGTCTGTCCCTCTTCCTTGCGGAGCCGGAGGGTATCGACGGTGCGCAGGAACAAGGCGTACAGGAAGAGCATCGGTTCACCTCCTCTCAGCGGATGGACTCCACGGTGGTGAGGAGGACCGGCACCACCGTGAGGAGGAGGAACGCGGGGAGGACGAGGAACACCAACGGGAAGAGCATCTTCACGGGCGCGGCACGCGCCCGTTCCGCGACCGCGGCGCGGCGCGACCCCCGGACGTCGGCCGCGAGCTCTCGGGTCGCCTCCGTGAGCGACGTGCCGAGCGACTCGGTACGCGTGAGCACGGCGAGCGCGCGGCGCAGATCGGGGAGGGCGAGACGCTCCGTCACCCCTGCGAGCTCCTCTCGCCAGCGAGCGCCGAGGTCCACCGCATCGAGGGATCCCCTCAGCTCCTCACCGAGAGGACCTCGGAGGGCCGACACCGAACGCTGCAGCCCGACGACGGCCGACAGCCCGGCGGCGGAGGCTGCGGCGAGCAGATCGAGCAGCTGTGGGACCTCGGCATCCATCGCACGGCGTCGGCGGACATCGGCGCGGGCCGCCCGGAGCCCGCGGATCCGAACGGCGAGCAGCAGAGCGAGCGGCAGCGTGAGCACCTTCGGACCGGGCGCCAGTGCCCCGATCACGGCGAAGATCGCCATCCACGGGGAACGTGAACCGACCCACCGAGCCCACGGTCGAGGATCTCGGCGCCGAGGCACAGCGAGGGCCACACCCACGACGCCGCATCCGGCGGCGACCGCGGCGAGGGATCCGGCAACGAGCGGCTCCGTCATCGCACTTCCAGGAGGTGCCGGATCCACAGGAACGCCAACAGCTCCAGCGTGAGGCCGATGCCGAGCGCCGTTCCCCCGAGCGGGGTGGCGATCGCATGGAGCATCTCCCGTCGTGAGGTCAGAAGCAGGAAGCCGAAGAATCCGATGGGCAGCATCCCGAGGATCACGCCCGACAGACGCGCCTGCGCCGTGAGCGCGCGCACCTCGCGGAACGCCGCGCGGCGCTCCCGGAGCGTTCCCGCGAGACTGTCGAGCACCGTCGGGAGGTCGCCGCCGCTGCGACGATGCACATCCAAGACGCCGACGATCAACAGGGCGTCCTCGGATCCCTGCGCATCCGCCCAATCGGAGAGCGCTTCTCCCACCGGGGTACCCACCTCGATCCTGTCGACCAAGGTCGCGAGTTCGCCCTTGAGCGGCTCGTCGGCCTCGTCTCGTGCGTAGGCGAACGACTGAGGCAGCGAGAGGCCCGCCCTGAGTCCGGCGGACATCGCGCCGACCGCATCGGCGATCTGCTCGGCCGCCCGATGATGCTGGCTGGTCCGCCGGCGCCGGCGAACGAGTTGACGGATCACCGCTGCGCCCGCGGCGCCGGCGATCGTGACGACGGGCCCGATGGTCAGGAGAGCGATGAGGAGCATCGGGAGCGAAAGGAACCTCCAGGACGGCGAACGAGCAGGTGGATCGTGTCGCTCGATCCCCAATCGCGTCATCCACCCCATCGGCCCGCGCGATCGCAACCGCGCGCCCCGCGAACAGACCGGCGATCGCGAGCAGCCCGGAGGCGAGCCCGATCATCGCGTCCGGGCCTTCCTCGAACAGCCAGTCGCCGACGTCCTCGCCCCGATCGGCGAGGACGTCGGCGACCCTCGGCACCGATCCCGTCGCCTCGAATCCGCCATCGTCACCGTCACGGCCGCGGAACCGGTACAGAGGTGAGACGACAGGCTCTCCGCGGTGTGTCCCTTCGACGGCAGCGATCTCCCAGACGACCCTCCGCCCGTCGCGGAGGCGCGCGAGCTGGACGACGACGTCGATCGCCGAGGCCACCTGGTTCCGGATGTGCGCGGCCGGCAGCTCGACGTCGGACATCATCGCCATCGTCTCCAGGCGCCAGAGCAGGTGCCGGCACGAGTTCGCGTGGGCCGTCGACAGGGAGCCGTCGTGCCCCGTGTTCATCGCCTGGAGCATGTCGAGGGCCTCGCCGCCGCGAACCTCTCCCACGATGATCCGGTCCGGGCGCATCCGAAGAGCGTTGCGGACCAGGTCCCGAACGGTGACCTGTCCTCTGCCCTCGACGTTGGGCGGCCGAGCTTCGAGCGCCACGACGTGCGACCTGTGCAAGCGAAGCTCGGCCGCATCCTCGATCGTGATCAGCCGCTCGTCATCGGGGATGAACGCCGACAGGATCCCGAGGAGGGTCGTCTTGCCGCTCCCGGCCCCGCCGCTCACCACCACGTTCGCCCGCCCACGCACGCACGCGGAGAGGAACCGCATGCCCCGCGGCCCGATGCTCCCCTGGCGCACGATGTCCTCGCCCGAGAGCGGGATCGGGGCGAACGTTCTGATCGTCAGCACGGGGCCGCGGAGCGAAAGGGGCGGAACGATCGCGTGCACCCTGCTGCCACCCGGAAGTCGCGCGTCCACCCAAGGTGACGCCTGGTCGACCCGAAGGCCCAGGGGACCCACGATGCGCTCGATCAGATGCAGAACCGACTCCTCCCCCTCAAACAGCCGGTCCTCCACCCTTTCGATCCGCCCCTCCCGCTCCACGTAAACGTCGTCAGGTCCATTGACCATCACTTCGGTCACGTCCGGATCCTTCAACAGGAACTCGATCGGTCCGAACCCGACGACCTCGTCGGAAACTTCGTTGACCACTCGCGCCAGATCTCGCTGCGGGAGCAACGCCCCGCTCTCGCGCATCGAGGGTGAGCGCCTCTTCGCGCACGCGCAGTCGGCGTTCCGTCCGCGGCGCCGTGGCAAGCCCGCGCGCGTCCACCCGCTCGCGCAGCTGCGCTCGCAGCTCGCGCCGCACCTTGGCGAGAGGATCCGTGCTCATCTCGCCGTGAACACGAGCGGGGCTCGCCCTCTCTGGTCCATCCGTTTCCTCCGAACACTCGGGGGGAAGCGCGCACCAACACGAGGGAGGCTGAGGGGATGTCGACCGGCGGAGGAGACTCGCCGTTCGAACGAAGCACACCGTAGCGTGGAGGTCCGACACGGGCCATCCCCAAGCCGGGGGGTTCTCTGTCGGCGCCGGGGGATTCGCCGGGATCGGCGGCCGTCTTCCGAAGAACGGATCGTGCTGTTGTCATCCGCGCGAGGGGTGACGGGCGGTGGAAGGCGCAGCTTCAGTCGGTCAAGACCTTCGACTCGGCCAACCATCCACGGCAGGAATCCCACCGCGGTGCGCGCCGATCAGGGCCAGGCTGGGATCGGCCCGAGCCGTGCCTTCACGGTTCGATGTCGTGCGGCTCCGTGTCAGTCGTCCACGGGACGGAGGAACAGGTCGACCGCACGGTTCCCGATCTTGCGCCCGTGTTCGATCCCTTCCTCGACGGCCTTCCGGAAATGGAAGCCGACGAAGATGCGCGACTTCCCGTTGTCGCGCATCGCTTGGGAGAAGCTCGCGTACCGGCGGAAGACCGGCGACGGATCGAGGCACGTGCTCCCGGCCGGCAGCGTCATGCTGCATGCCCGGAAGCTGGTCTCGTTGCCGAAGAGTCGCCTCAGGACCTGCGCCCCGGCACCGCCTTCGACACTGTGTCCGGAGTCATAGTCCGGGATGGGAGGCGTCGTCACCAACGGAGCCCACGTCGGGTCGCCCATGGTGTTCGGATTGCCATCGGTACCCGCATTCTGGATCGCGGTGATCGGTCGCCAGTAGTTGTAGTGGTACTTGGTATCGATGGTGCCGACGTATCCGTCCGCGAGAGACATGTTGAGGAGGGCGAACACGCGCGCGGCTCTCCAGAGCCCGATGCCTTTCTCCGTTGAGACCGTCCGCGCGATGCGATTCCACATCAGTGGGGAGCTCTCCACCCAGAACAGAGCGATCTCCGTTTGCTCGGCCGTACGAGCGCTGGGCGTCGTGATGCCATCTCCGCCGAGCCGCTTGACCTCCTTGAAGTCCGCGGTGTACGCGTTCGAGGTGACCGGATCGGGTGGTCCGGGACGGAACTGTTCGCTGTCCCTCAGCACCCACGGGGTGACATCTCCCCATCCCGTTGCGAATGCGAAGTCGAAGGGAGGCGTGAATCGGTACTCGCCCGGATCGGTTCCCTGCGGGTAGCCCGTGTCCACCATGTTCTGGTCGGAACCGTCCGCCGCTCTCGCGGCGAGAGCGGCGGCGGCGGCGGCCTGGCCCACGGCGACGCCCTTCGCCTTGCCCGCACCGTCGGGGATGGCGCCGAGGGCTGTCGCATAGTCCGCTTCGACACCGGCGACGGCGGCGTCGATGCCTCCCTGCGGGACGAGAGGAAGTTGAGCGAGGAGCGTGACCAGCACATCGCGGGCTGCGGCAGCCACCGCGGCCTTGGGATTCGCACCTCGTTCGGCGTGAAGACCTTGGATGTAGGGCCGGAAGCGCCGGTCGATCGCGTTCAGCGCATCGTGGATCGCGATATGCATCGTGGCGTACATCCGTGACTCGTGGAACGGGTTGCTCCCGGGAGAGATGCCCGTCGCCACCGCCGCCTCGCCCGCATTCGCGTTCCAGAGGACGACCGCGTTCCCGCTCGCCTCGAGAGGAGCCGAACGGATCGCTGGTGATCCACTCGCGGCGATACCCGGCGAGATCAAGGCGGTGCACAGAAACAGGAACAGAGCCCGAACCGCGTGCTTCATGATGCAACCCCCTCGGTCATGCGAGGGCTTCCGGGCTCCCCAAGGAGAGGTCGGCCAGCCTTCGCTCCAACGACCACGTCCTTAATCTCGAACCCTGAACCTGTTATCACAACCAGTCAACTCCGCAGGTCAGGAGGCGAGAACCTGGGATCCGCCGGGATCGGTGCCCGCCTACGGAGCGCGCCGGATGAGCGCGAGCACGGGCGGCAGTCCCCGCTCGCTCGCCGGCTTGCGCGTCACGATCGAGGTCGACGGCGACGCGGTCGCCGGACGCACCGAGCCGTTGTGGCTAGCTGAGCGGTCATGCCTCACGGCATCAAGATCACCGGAATCTCCACAACATGGAGCGGTGAACCGTCCTTCGCGCTTACCTCGTAGACACGGATCGTTCCCGGCTGCCGAGCCCCTACATGGAAACGCACATCGGTGGTGTAGGAACCGCGGCATCCCGTCCCGCAGGTCGCCATCGTGAACGAGGAGGCCACGGCCTTCCGATGCTCATCGAGGATCGCGATCGACACGACGGCTTCGAACACGTCCGCCGAGCCGCTGATCGTGACCGGGCTCGAAACGTGCTCTCCGATCCCGGGGCTCTGCACCAGGATCGCCGGCAGTTGATCGGCGAAGCTCGCTCGCCGCTGAGGGCCGTCGAGCTCGTATCCGCCGAAGTTGGTGAGGGGAGTGCCGTTCACCTCGAAGCGCACGCCCTCGATCGAATCGAACTGGGTGAGCGTGTAGACGATCTGCGAGAGGCTTCCCACCGCGATCGCCGGGGTCTCTTCCGCGTTGAACGTTTCGTCCAGGTTCACCGTGGCGACACCGTCGCGGATGTGGAGATCGAGGAGTCGTGTGCCCGGGTTGATCGCCGTGCCGACCCCGGCGGCGGTTTCGGCCTCGCTAGGCCCGTCGAACAGGGACTCGAGCGTCCTCGCACCGACCGCGGGTGTGAACGGCTCCGTGCGGTGCGTCACGAACAGGTATCCGTCGAGGTCGAACCAGAGCTCGTAGGTCATCGTCCGCGTCGGCGTGGGTGGACGGTGACGGGGAGGGCGTCGTGGGAGATCCGCTCGGCGAGGCCGACGGGGACTCGGATCCGTTGCTCGGTGCCGGGCCGAGCGGCTGCGCGCCGTTCGCCGCGCACGCCGTGGTCAGTGCGGCCACGGTCGCCGTCAACACGATGGATCGCTTCATGGGTTGCCTCCTCTTGCTGGGGATGCATCCCATGCTCGACCTCCCGCGCAACAGGGGAACCCCGCTTCCGTCACGGTTCGGCAACAGAGCGATCGTCCGGGAGGCGGAGGGTGAACCGCGACCCGGAGCCGTGCTCGCTCCGGACCTCGACATCGCCGCCGAGCAACCGTGCGTTCTCGCGCGCGATCGCGAGCCCGAGACCACTGCCGGGCCCCGCGCGCGCGGCGTCCACCCGGTAGAAGCGATCGAAGACGTGCGGAAGGTGCTCGGGCGGGATCCCGGGGCCGGCGTCGGCGACCTCGACGAACGGGCCCTCCTCGTCTCGGCCGGCTCGCACCGTCACCTCCTCACCGCCGTGCTCGAGCGCGTTCGAGATCAGGTTGGCCACGATCCGATCGACGCGCGATCGGTCCGTTCTCACTTCGACCGACTCGGATCGGACGGTGATCCGTCCCTCCCACCCACGGCTTCGGACCGTCCCGTCGATCAGCGCGCCCAGGTCGAACGACCCGACACGGACCTCTTCCCGGCCCGCATCCAGCGACGCGAGGGCCGTCAGGTCCTCGATGAGTCCGCGCAGCCGAGCGACGTCGCCGACGAGAAGCTCCGCCGCTCGGCGCGCCTCGGGCGGCATCCCGTCGAGGTGCTCCTCCAGGACCGCCGCTTCGGACACCAGCGCGGCGACCGGGGTCCGGAGCTCGTGCGAGACGTCGGATGTGAAACGTCGCCCCCACGCCTCCGCCTCGGCGAGCGCGGTGATGCGGCTCGCCGCGACGCGCGCGAGCGCGAACGCGATCACGACGATCGCGGCCCAGCCGATCACGAGCGTCGTGCCGAGCTGACGGAGATCCTCGTCGATCCGTCCTTCCGAGAAGGCGAAGTAGAGCTCCGCATCGCGATCGGGCGTGGGACCGCCGACGAGCAACGTGGGGACGCCTCCGGCATCGATCCGGTCGTAACCGATCTGCCCTCGGCGCGCGATCGCCCGGAGACCGGGCGGGATCGAGATCGCGGACCCCGGGTCGGAATCGATCGTCCGACCGCCCTGAACGAGGATCGCGTGGACGTCACGCTCTTCACGGAAGGTCTCGACGACCCGCGGGAGATCGGCGGAGCCCTCGAGGAGGGGGCCGGCGAGTCGGAGATCGAACGTGGCTTCGGCTCTGGCGCGCTCGAGGGAATCGCGCAGACGGGCATCTCGGACGAGCTCGAAGACCACCGCTGCGAGCGTCGCACCGACCACGGCGGCGACGGATACGACGATGATGACGAGCCGGCCAGGAGACCCTGCGCCGCCGGCCACCTCAGCCCCGCTCGAACCGATAGCCGACCCCACGCACGGTTGAGATCATCGAGGGCCTCGCCGGGTCGTCCTCGATCTTCGCGCGCAGTCGCTGAACCGCCACGTCCACCAGTCGCGAATCCCCGAGGTGCTCGTAGTCCCAGACCCGGGCGAGGAGGACCTCCCGGGTGAGGACCTGCCCCGGGCGCCGCGCCAGCTCGACGAGGAGACGGAACTCCGTCGCCGTGAGGGCGAGGTCCCGGCCGCCCTTCCGCGCGACGAACCCCCCCACGTCGATCTCGAGATCGCCCTCGTGGAGGATCGGATCGGCCGGCTCGGCAGCGGCCCGGCGCAGCACGGACCGGCAGCGTGCCACGAGCACCGGCATGTCGAAGGGCTTCGTTACGTAGTCGTCGGCGCCGAGCTCCAGACCGACGATCACGTCGGTCGCATCCGCTCGGGCCGTCAGCATCAGGATCGGGAGTCGGCTGTCCTTGCGGATCTCGCGAGCGATCTCGAGCCCGTCGAGGGACGGCAGCATCACATCCAGCACCGCGAGGTCGAACGTGTCGCGCCGGAGGCGCTCGAGACCCTCGCGGCCGTCCGCGCACGAGCTCACCCGGAACCCGGCGTTGCCGAGTCCGAGCACCACCATCTCGCGGATCGAGGGGTCGTCTTCGACCACGAGCACCCGTTCGTCCACGGACGAAGCGTAGCCGCGTCAGGACGCCACCTCCTCCACGTCGCCCTCGGCCAACGCGGCGGCGAGCCGATCGAAGCGACGTGACATCCGGCCCCGCTCCGGCAGCAGACGCCCTCGCGCTTGCGCGGATCGCACGGCGCGATCCTGCGGAAGCACGGCGAGCGCCGACTCGCCGAAGACCCTGCGAACGTCACCGGGAGTGACCTCGCTCCTTGCCGCTCGGTTCACGGCGAACGCGACCCGGCCCTCGAGGTGGAGCGGTGCGAAGGCCTCCATCGCTCGGGACGTGGCGCGGAACGACACGACGTCGAGCGTCAGGACCTCGAGCAGTCGACCCGCGTGCTCTGCTCCCGCGATCGTCATCGCGCTCAGCGCACGCGGGAGGTGGACCACCACGACGTCGGCGCTCTGGGCTGCGGCCTCCATCACGAGCCGGAGCTCCTCGGGTCCGAGACGCGCTGCCTCTTCGGGCGATGGCGGAAGGAGGACGTCGACCTCGCTCGAGTGCCGCCACAACGCTCCGTTGAGCTGCTCGGGGCCGAGATCCTCACCGAGCGCCGCGGCGTCCGCGAACGTGTGGACGGGTTCGGCGTCGTCGCCCGCAGGCGCGCCGAGCGCCTGCGCGACGTCGCCGAACACCGGATCGGCGTCGATCAGGATGGCCGAGCCGCGGCGCGCGAACGCCGCGGCGAGGTGGGTCGCGACGAACGTCACCCCCACGCCGCCGCGGCCGCCGTGCACGGCCACCACCATCCCTCGGGTCGCCGTCTCGCGGGCCCGCCGGACGGTGGCCGCGGCGGCCACCAGTAGGTCCTCGCGTTCTTTGGGCCAGAGGAAGTAGCCGGCTGCGCCGGCGCGGATCGCGGTTCTGAGCGACGTCACCGATTCGCGCGTGTCGAGCGCGAGCACCACGCCCACGCCGCCTTTGCGCCCGCCGAGCATCGCCGGAGCGGCCACGATCGCGTCCGGTTCGAGCTGGCGGATCGCCTCCGCGAGCTGCCGATCGTCGCCGGCGGTGGCCACCACGCGAGCACGTCCGCTCCGATCGAGGAAGTGCATGACCTCCTCGGCCACCTCCGGCGTCTCGAGCGCCAGAACGATCCTCGCCACCTGATCCACCGCGACCTCCATACGTCGTGAGGGAGGCGAGGGAGCGTGCCGTGCACCGTAGCCACTGCCGCCGACATCCGAGTCACCGGTTGCTGGGTCGAACGAGCGGGACCGCCCTGTCTACCCTTGACTCCGTGGAGGACCAACCGAGTGGGCTCCCGGATCTCCTTCCCTATCGTCCGCCGTTCGCCGCGGACGCGCTCCTCTCGTTCCTGAGCGCTCGAGCCGTCCCCGGCGTCGAGGTGGTTCGCGACGGCACCTACCGTCGGGGCGCTCGGGCCGGGGACGGACGCTCCGCCGTCATCGCGCTGACGCCGGACCCTGCGAGCCAGCTCGTGAGGCTGGACGTCTCGCCGGATCACCGGCTGGACCGCCCCGCACTCGTGCGCGACGCACGCCGAGCGTTCGACCTCGATGCCGACCCGGAGAGCATCGACGCGGTGCTCGCGCGTGACACGACGCTGGCTCCGCTCGTCCGCCGAACACCCGGGATGCGAGTGCCGGGAACCTTCGACGCGTTCGAGCTCGTGATGCGCGCGATCTTCGGACAACAGGTGTCCGTCTCGGGAGCCAGGACGTCGCTGGGCCGGTTCGCAGCTCGCTTCGGCACGCCGATCGATCCGCCGACAGCCGAGCTCACCCACCTCTTCCCCACCGCCGAGCGCGTCGCGGAGATCTCCCCGGAGGCCCTCGAGATGCCTCGCGCCCGCGCAGAGGCGATCCGCCGGGTCGGCGAGCTGGTGGCCTCAGGACAGCTGAACCTGTCCGGTGGCTCGCGGCTCGGTGAGGCGCTCCAGGTCCTCGGCGAGGTTCACGGCATCGGACCGTGGACCCTCGCCTACGTCGCCATGCGCGCGCTCCGTGACCCCGACGCCTTCCTGGCGGGTGACCTCGGCGTGCGAAAGGGCTTCGAGATACTCGGCCTGCCGACGACGTCGAGCGAGGTCCTCGAGCGAGCCGAGAAGTGGCGCCCTTGGCGAGCCTACGCGGTGATGCACCTCTGGAACGCCCACGGATGAGCCCCCGGAACGGCCTCCATCGAACGTGCATTCTCTGTCGATGTCCCCGATATACGGATGGATGTTCACTTCAGAACGGAGACGATGGAGGAGCGCGAGCTCGTCGGTATGGCTCGGGAGGGCGACCAGGATGCCTTCGGCAAACTGTTCCTCGCCCACCACGGCGCCATCTTCCGACTGGCCAGAGCGACCCTGGGCGACAGCGCCGAAGACGCTGCCTCGGAGACGTTCGTACGCGCCTGGACGGCTCTCCCCAAATACCGGGACACGGGGGCGCCGTTCGTCACCTGGCTCTATGGGATCGCCCGCCACGTCGTCGTCGACGAGCTTCGGCGCAGGTCCCGTACCGAACCCCACGCCGAGATCGTCATGGGCCGGGTAGAGCATCCTCATGACGACCGGCTCACGCTCGCAGCCGCGCTGGACGGCCTTCCCGATGAACAGCGCCAGGTCCTCGAGCTCAAGTTCTTCGTCGGCCTCACGAACGACGAGGTCGGGGCCGCCCTCGGCAAGACGCCCGGAGCGGTCAACGCCCAGCAATGGAGGGCTCTTAAGGCCCTCAGGAAGAAGATCCCTCGATGACGCCTGAGTTCGAAGAAGCGCTCGGTCTGTGGGAGAGCGGCGAGCTCTCTCGCGACGAGCTCGCGCGCCGTTTCCCCGACGAGGACGTCGCGGGTGTCCTCGACGCCTTCGATCGGATGAGCGCCGCCTCCGTGGGGCCACGCCCGACGCGGGCGCCGCCTGGGACGGCCGTGCGGACGCGCCTGCCCGCCCGGTTGGCGGATCGGCGACGAGGCCGAGGGAAGGCGATCCGCCTGCTCGCGGCCGCCCTGATCGCCGTGCTCGTCTTGGGGGCCAGCGCCTACGCGGTCGTGCCCGGCGTGCGGAGAGCGGTGAACGACGCGGCAGGAGCGATCACTGGCGATGACGACGATCGATCCGACCCCGTCCACCCAGCTGAGAGTGCCGGTCTCGACGACGAACCGACCCCGGAACGTCTCCGACGACGTGGGGTCGACGACGGATCCGGATGAGGGTGCGGCGACCCAAGGAGAACGACGAACGCGGACGCCGACGAGAGAGGCCGAGGACGATTCGAACGCCGGTTCGGGTTCCGGCTCGAACGATGACGCGATCGAAGATGGCTCGGGTTCGGGAACCGACGACGGATCGGGACGGATGAGGTTCTGAAGGAGGATCGGGTCCGGGGAAGCGGCCGACGGCGAAGTGCCGGTCGAGGGCCGACGGCGATTCCGACGAGGGCTAGCTCGTGCATCTCCGGGCGCGGAGAACCGATAGGAAAGCTGGATGAGAGACGAAGGAGGCAGGATGAGACCCAAGATCGCGCTGAAGAAGCTGCTGGCCGTGGCGACCGGATCCCTGTTGATCGTGGGAGGCGCCGCTCTGGCGAGCGCCGCCGCGTCCGACGGACAGACGCCCTCCACCGACACCGGTAGCGTCGCGTTGTCCGATCCGGTCGTCGGATCCACTATCGAGGATGTCGTGGTCGCCGACGACCGGTGCCGACGACGACGCCGAAGAGGCGGCGGACACGAACGATGACGCGATCGACGACGACCAGAGCGACGTCAACAACACGAACGACGAGGCGGTCGAGGACGACCAGGGCGAGGACAACGACGATCAGGGCGAGAACGAGGACGCCGACGAAACCGACGTCAGCGACGACGACCAGGGCGACGTGAGCGACGACGACCAGGCCGACGTCAGCGACGACGACCAGGGCTCCGAAGACTAGACCCTCCGGGTCCCCACGGAACGGGAGGCGTCCGAAGGACGCCTCCCGTTCCCTATCGGCGGACCGCGCGGCGCACCGCCGTCGCGACCGCCTCCTCGACCAGAGCGGCGACGTCGACGTAGGTCGCGTCCACCTGCTTGGTCGCGAGCGCGAACACCGTGTCACCGTCGAAGAGCGTGTGCGCCGGTCGGACCGCATCGGCCACGGCATCGTTCGCCACCTCGGCGATCGGCGGGCGTCCGGCTTCGACAGGATCGCGTTCGTCGCGACCACGCCGATCGTCGTGTTGCCCGCGCGCATCCATTCGATGAGATCCTCGCGCCGTTCACCGGGCTCCAATCGAGGGCCCGCCAGCACCGATCCGTCCTCGTCGACGATCTCCCCCACTGCATTGACGACGAACAGGGCACCCACCACGCAGGTCGCCGTCCCGAACCGCCCACGTCCCCAGCCCACCGGGGACACCGCGTGTCGGTCCCCAGAGCTTCGCGACGGTCGCTCCCGTCCCCGCGCCGATCCTGCCCTCGGGCACGTCGGTCGATGCCGCGAGACACGCGGCGTATCCCTCGTCGCTGCCCGGGCGACGTGTCGGATCGCCCACCCCGAGGTCGAAGATCACCGCCGCCGCGACGGACGGCACGATGACGTCTCCGATCTCCGAGCCGATCCCGCGCTCCTCCAGGTATCGCTCGACGCCGCTCGCGGCGGCCAGGCCGAACGCGCTCCCGCCCGTCAGCACGATCGCGTGCGCCTCCTCGAGCAGCGTGCCGGGTTGGAGCATGTCCGTGCCGCGGGTACCCGGTGCGCCGCCGCGAACCTCGCAGGAGGCCACCGTGCCTTCCGGCGGCAGGACGACGGTGCATCCCGTGAGCGCCGTCTCGTCCGACCAATGGCCGACGCGGATCCCCTCCACGTCCGTGATCGACGGCACGAGTCAGGAACCTTCCGGGCGAAGCTCGAACACCGGGATCTCCCTCGACGTCCGCTCGCGCGTACTCGCCGTACGCGGCGTCCGCCTCCACGAACCGGGCGAACATCGCCGCGCGCTCCTCACCTTCGAGCTGCCGGGCGACGACCGGGATGCGACCGCCCGGCGACGGTGACCGTCGCCTTCGGCTGCGCGCGGAGGTTCTTCGCCCACGCCGGGTCGCGATCCTCGCCGGCGTAGGACGCGACGACGAAGTAGCGACCGTCCTGCTCGAGATGGGAGAGGCCGACGGACCGAGGCTGGCCGCTCTTGTTGCCCGTCGTCTCGAGCAGCAGGACCTTCAGGTTGCCCAGGCGTGACCCGAGGCGGCCGCCGCTCGCCCGCAGCAGGAAGCGGTGGACCTTCCACATCACGCGGAGCCTCGGGCTCAGGCGGACGGCTGGCATCGAGGGCTCACTCTACGGACACGCTCGCCCTCCGGAGCACGCGATAGCGTCGCTGGTCTCGACCGAGGAGGTTGGCGATGAGCGTTCCGGCTCGGCTCAACATCGTGACCCTGGGCGTCGACGACGTGGCGCGATCGAGGGCGTTCTACGAAGCACTCGGCTGGGAGGTCGCGGGCTCGGTCGGTGAGGAGATCTGCTGGTTCCGGACGTCCGATTCCTATCTGGGCCTCTTCGGACGCGAGGACCTCGCGAGGGATGCCGGGTTGCGCTCGGAGCCGACCGCGGAGTTCGGCGGCATCACCTTGGCGATCAACGTCGAGAGCGATGCCGCCGTCGATGCTGCGTTCGAAGCGGCCGAAGCCGCCGGTGCGCGGATCCTGAAGCCGGCGGAACGAACCGACTGGGGCGGGTACTCGGGCTACTTCGCCGACCCGGACGGGCACCCGTGGGAGGTCGCGTACAACCCGACATTCCCGATCGACGAGGACGGCCGCATCACGATCTCGTGATGACTAGGTCGTTCGGCGACATCTCGGTCACCGTGCTCATCCGGAGTTCGGTAGAACGGCCGATTCAAGTCTGGGCCCGATTCGGGCGATGATGTGGTCATGCAGAAGGTCCAGCGCTTCCGCTTCGTGGCCATCATCGGCCTCGTGGTTGCGCTCACCACCGCCGGGTTCGCACTCGCGGGCGACAACATCTTCGACACCTCCGAAGACCCACAGCCCACGGTCTGTCCGCCGACCGGTGGCACCGTGGACGAAGGCGACACCACCGACGCCACCACCGACGACGGTGACACCGACGAAGGCACGGGACCGTCGAAGACGCTGATACCGACGAAGACAACGGCACCGTCGACGAAGGCGATCAGGGTGAAGACGGCGACACCGTCGATGAAGCGGATACGTCCCGACGAAGGCGACCGAGGACGAGTCAGCGGAGTGCGAGGAAGCCGAGGACGCTGACGAAGCCGAGAGACGGCCGACTCCCGACGGGCGACAGACGGGCGACGACAAGCAGCCACCGAGGCGAGCCCCGAGCGGATCGCCGAGTGCACCGCGGCCGCCGGCCTCGCCGCCGGAGACGATCCCACCGAGGCGCCCGTTCCCGGCGAGCTCACGGGTCTCGAGAACGCGTCAGCGCACCTGCTCTGGAACTGCCTCGAACGACAACCACGGTCTCGTGAACGCCCTCGAGCACATTCGGCGAAGCTCGACGCGAGGCTCCAGAAGAGGCGAAGGCGGAGCGCAAAGCCGAGCCCACGAGGCAGCGAAGGCGGCGCGCAAAGCCGAGCACGAGGCTGCGAAGGCCGCGCGCGAGCTCAGCCACTCCAGCTAGGCGGCCCCTCGATCCACTTCCCTCAGCGAGAGCTCGACGTGGCGCCGGCCGTCATCAGGTCCGCGACCGACGACGAGGACTTCCCGAACTCCCACCATCCGCTCACCCACGGCTTCACGAACGACATGCTCCGGCCGTAGACGAGCGGGATGCACGCGATCCGATCCGCGACCGCCATCCGATCGGCCTCGTGGAACAGCTCCAGCCTCGATCGGTCGCTCCGCTCCTGCCGCGCCCGCTCGATCAGCCGGTCGAACTCTGGGTCGGAGAACTTGCCGTAGTTCGTCTTGCTGTCGGACTGGAACAGCAGACGGAGGAAGTACTCGGGGTCGGCGTAGCCGGGCAGCCATCCCGTGATCACGATCGGGGCCATCTCGGTCGGGTCGCCGATCGAGAGCGCCTGCTCGAGGGTCCACGGGCGGACGGGCACGTCGAGATCCAGCACCTCCTTCCAGGTCCCCGACACCACCAACAGGAAGTCGTCGAGCCACGTCTCGATGCCGGCGATCTCGAGGCCTTCGAGGTCGTCCCGTGAGAGTCCCGAGCGCCGCAGGTGTTCCCGCGCGGCGTCGGGGTCGAACCGGGGCACGATGTCCGGCGTGTGCCCCTGCAGGGCCGGGGGCACGATGCCGCCGTTCGCCACGACCAGGTTCGAGGGGACGTGCTCGGCCAGCGC
>CAVTTD010000041.1:0-38155 GCA_963737525.1 uncultured Actinomycetota bacterium | reverse complement strand
TGCGATCGTCGTGCGGCATGTCGTGTCCAGCGATGGCGAGTTGACGCCGTCGATCGAGACGGAGTGGCAGTTCGACGCCGTCCACCTGGCTCCGGTCCAGCGGTGGCTCGGTCAACACGCTGAGGGAACGATCAGGGTCGAACCCGCTGGGACGCGGAGCCTGGTCGACACGTACCTCGACACATCCGACCTTCGGATCTATCGCGCGCAGCGTTCCCTCCGTCTGCGACGGATCGGCCGGGGGACCGAGATCACGCTGAAGACACACGCTCCTGCGGTCGCTGGGGTGCGTGCGCGTGAGGAGATCACGGAGCGCTTACCCGTTCCGGACGTTGCCGCGCTCGGGACCGACGGCGAGGTCGGTTCGCGGGTCCGGGCCCTCGTCGGGCGTCGTCAACTCACGGAGCTCTTCGAGGTCCGGACGCGACGCCAGGTCTTCACGCTTGCAGAACGGTGCGCTGCGCGCGGGCGAGGTAGTGCTGGATCGGACGGTGATCGGCATCGGTCCACGTCTCGAGCCGGCACGGTTACGACGGGTGGAGGTTGAGGTCGCGGACGCTACGAAACCCGAGATCGCCGCGTTCCTCGAGCGTCTTCGGCAGGAGTGCGGGCTCCAGCTCGCTTCGCATACCAAGTTCGAGGCTGGGTTCCTGGCTCGCGGGCTCGAGGCCCCGCCCGTACGAGACCTCGGGGAGCACCTCTTTCGACCTGCACAGTTCAACCGGGGAGCTGGCGTTCGCGGTGCTCCGGGGGCTCTTCGTCGAGATGCTCGCGCACGAGTCGGGCACGAGACTCGGGGAAGATCCTGAGGAGCTCCATGGGATGCGGGTAGCGACGCGGCGGCTCCGCGCGGTCCTTGGGATCTTCGAACCTGCCCTCCCGGTCAGGGCGAGCCGGTTCCGGGCGGATCTCGGATGGCTGGGTCAGGTCCTGGGCGCGGTTCGAGATCTGGATGTTGGGATCGGGCAGCTTCGTGGAGGGGCGGATGAAGGGGTCGGCGGTGAGGACGTAGGTGCACTGGATGCGCTGATCGGCGTGCTCGAGTCGCGCCGCAGCGACGCACGCGCCATGCTCCTGGAGGCGTTGGATTCTCGCCGGTACGATCGGTTGGTCGACGGTTTCGCGGCGTTCCTCGCTCACGGACCCCTTCGGCGCTCCGCCGCCTCGACGGCGCCCGCGGCAGGGACCGTGCCGGGGATCGCGATCGAGCGGTACCGCAAGGTCCGGAAGCAGGGTCGGCGACTCGATGCGCGCTCCGAGCCCGGCGAGCTCCACGTGCTGCGCATCCGGTGCAAGCGACTTCGGTACGCGCTCGAAGCGGTTACAGAGTCTACGGCAAACCCGCTCGCGTGATGAACCGGCGTCTGATCGCGCTCCAGGACGCACTCGGGTCCCATCAGGACGCCATCGTCGCGAGCCAACGGCTCAGGTCGCTGGCGATCGACGATGGGCACGTCCTTCCCCCCGCCACGGTGTTCGCGATGGGCGACTTGACCGCTCGGTACACGGATCGGCAGAACGGCTCAGGTCCGAATTCCCTCCGCTGTTCCGCAAGATCGCAGGGCCCTGGAAGGACCTTCGTCGGGTGATGGAGGCCGTGGCCCCCGAGATTCCCCCGAGCCGAACATCACCGAGCGGTCGATCTCCTGCCATGCGAACCGTGGGGACGGTGGAGCTGGTCAAGTCAGACGAGCCGGCCCATGTCCGAGCGTGCGTAGCCGCTCGATGGTAGCGGGTCCGATGCTTGGTGCGGGCGGTTCAAGTCATGCCTCGTCCAACGGGTCCAACGGTCCAAAGCTCGAATTTGTCCTCGTCCTTGGAGTTCTGCCCCTCAGGTCGAGCCTCGGGTGCCCACGCCCACCGCCGTGTGTGGACCCAGCGATCGAGGACGCGAGGATTTCGTGACAGGGGTGCCGAGGGCGCGGGCTTCTCCTATGCCGAGAATGCTTGCGGCTGTCGCCCGAAGCTGACCATCCCACCCGCGCCTCTCGTAGCCGCATCTTGGCAAGTTCCGCCATCAAGTCTCACTCCGAACAAACAGGCGATGGTCGCCGCCGATATGCTGTTCCACTTCCACGCGGGCGCGCGACCAGCGGTCCTACCGTTCCGCATCCTGTTCCATCGCGGCCAGACGCGTGTAGTAGTCGGAGATCTCCCTGAGATGCGCAAGCGCGATCTTCCCCGTGATGATCTCGTCATCGTGCGTTACGTCGGTGTCCGAGTCCTGGCTGCCGTGCTCGAGCTCGACGGCGAGTCCCATCCGGAACTGCTCAAGGTCTACGTCGCCAGCCGCCCATCGATGCCGATCCGCTCCCCGATCGCCCGAGCCTCTTCCCGTGTGAACTGCCTCGTGGTCACGTCACTCCCTCCCTCACACCTCACGCGTTCCATCATGACCCGGCCCCGCCGATGGGGTCGGACTCGCACTCATCTCGGTTCCTCGATGTTGGGGCTCAGTCGAGATGCAGGGCCTGGATCGATCCGTTCAGGAGCGGGGCGCCGTCCAGATCCTGCACGTGCCTATCCGCATCCTGGACCGCCCGCAGCAGCTCTCGTTGCCCGGTCGGTGACGGGGCTGAGCGGCGGACGAAGACGGTTCCACCGTCATCGGGAACCCTGATGCAGGCGGGGGCATCCTCATCGCAGTCGAGGTCCACGACGGCGACCTCGGCGCTCTCTCGCAGGGTGCATCGGGTCCCGTGCAGACGGGGGCAGTCCCTCGCCGCACCCGGTCCCGGGCAGTCGTTCGTTTCGTATCCCGCCAACTCGAGCGACGCGGTCCAGAAGTCCCGCGTCGCGGCGTCATCGGACACGACCAGCACTCGGCCGGTATGCCGCATCCCGCTCACCTCCCGTTGGTCGTCGTGATCGTTGCGCTCCGCAACACGTCCTTGCTGATCGCCGGATCGTCTCGTCGAGGGTCTCGGGGTGACTCGGTGGCCAGTCGACCGTCGCCGGGGAAAGGTCGCAACATCTGCTCCGTCATGTCGCCGCGGCGATCGGTCATCATCACGACGGGCTTGCCCCACGCGCGGTAGTGTCGGACGAGCTTCGAGGCACGTGTCCCGAGCATCGCGGCGTCACTCTCGAGCCACGGGTTGAGCGCGACAAGATCCGCTCCTTGAGCGAGCGGGCAGCGCCCCATCCCTCGATCCGACACACGTGAACTCGGGACCCGTCGGGCCGGGGCATCCCAGGACATCGAGTCCCGCATCTTCCAGCCACGAACCCACGCACGATCCCGCGTATCGGGGTCGCGGTCCACGATCAGCACCACCGGCCCGTCACGGCTCACGGCTCCCTCCCGACTTCCGATGACCAAGTCTCGCCCTCGAGCCGGATCCACCCAGGGCCAGATGGCCCAGGGACGACGGGACCGTTCGCCCTGTCGAAGCTGTGGGCCGTTCGACCCACTCTTCGGGGGCCCAAAGCCCTTCCTGTCTCTTTCAGTGCGATCTAGCGTGGAGAGCGAAAGGAGACCGACTATGGCGCGGACGTTGGACCGTTGGAAGGAGTTCCGTCCATGCCCTCAGTGCGCATATGACTTCGCCACGGGCGAAGGTGAGCGTGCCTGCTCCTGGAGCGAGTGCCCCTACGTTCCGGAAGAGCTGAACGTGTTCTGCGACCGATGCAGGTTCGACTTCGTCACGATGGAGGGGAACCCGCCCTGCGCAGATCCCATGACGTGTGAACACGGTGAGGAAGCGCGGTCGCACGTCGAGAACGTGCGCGAATGGGCGAGGCTTCGCGGCCGAGGGGCGCCTTAGAGCGCCGCGCGGGCTTCACGGGACGCCCTAGGCGGGTGCGAACGGCTTGGCACGCCCAACCGAACGTCTGGTTGTTATGTCCGAGCGTCAGCAGCTCCGCTACGGACGGAGCGTAGCTATCAAAGGCTGAGTTCTCACGAGGAGCTTTGAAGCTCCTCGCTCGTCGCGGCCGTCGGCAGCTCGATCTT
The DNA here is from genome assembly GCA_963737525.1 of uncultured Actinomycetota bacterium. Classification (GTDB taxonomy): domain Bacteria; phylum Actinomycetota; class UBA4738; order UBA4738; family HRBIN12; genus JAJNBA01. Next base: position 34,200 of record CAVTTD010000041.1, on the reverse strand, counting down.
CCTTCCCTTCTCGGTAGGACCGTTACGTCTTGCCAGCGTGGAGATCGCGGGTTGACACGACCACGTCGTGGGGTTCGATCGCCCAACGTTCGATGCGTTCGCCGACGGACCCGTTCATCTCCTGCTGGTGGAGAACCGGAGTTCCCGACCGGGATTCGGTCAGGGTAAGCCTTCCATCACGCGACTTCGATCTCGGTCACCATGCCTTTCTCGAAGTGCTTCGTGAGGTTGCAGAGGAGGACGTATCTGCCGGGCTCCAGCGTGAGCACGAGATCCGTCGACTCGCCGGACTCCACGTCTTCGACCTCGCCTATCGGGGTCATCCCCGGCGCCTCTTCGTCCGTCACGCCTCCTTCGACGGGCATGTCAGCGATGGCGACGTCGGTCCTGATCACCACCATCTCGTGCACCGTGGCGCCGACGTTCTCGATCGCGAATGTCACCTCTCCGGCGGAAATGGTCGTCACGGCGGGCCGGATCTCATACTCCGCGAGCGTGACAGCGACGGCGTTCCCGCTCTCGCTTGGGGTCGAACTCGGCGTGTCCTTCGAACCGCATGCGGTGAGTGCAAGCAGCGTGAGCACCGCGATGGCCGGAACAGATGTCCTGAGCTTCATGCTTCTCTCCCTCTCTCGATCGAACCGCGTCCCCGACGGTTCGCACCCTCCCGTGAGGGCACGTCGCACTGTAGGCCCGAGCCCGCACACGCGTTAGGGTCGTTCGGCCCCCCTGGCACGGGGCAGGAGGCCTGCGTCCGGCCCTCAGCTCGCCCGTCGTTCGCATCCTGAGGGGGCATCCTCACGGCGGGTTCCGCGTTCCACTTGGGACACACGCCGAGTCGTGTCATGGCGCCAGCTTCCACGCGTCGGAGCTTTCGAAAGAGCTCGGGCGGTTCACCGCGTCGTCCCGGGTCATCTCGTGCCGTCCCTTGGAGCCGGGCAGCGTGGTCTCGCGAGCAAGTTGTGAGGAAGAACGCCCTATGGTCGCGGTCGATCAAGGCTCCAGTGTTCAGCCACGACTTGGGCCGAAACCCGCGCAGACCCCGGCTACGCGGCCGATCTGGGCGTGGGGGTCACGAAGAAGTCCTGGTGCATCCCGGACGCGTAATGCCCCGGGAGGTTGCACACGACGGCGTAGTGCCCAGGTGCGAGCTTGAGCGTGAGCATCATCACCGCGCCCGGTTCCATGTCCCCGGTCTCGCCCACGTTCGTGACGCCCTTGGCGTCCTCATCGATCCGGTTCGCCTCGCCCTCGAAGGAGCCGATCGGGAACGCCCCGGCCGACGTGTCGGTCTTCAGCACGACGAACTCATGCGCGACGGTGTCGGTGTTCGAGACCAGGAACGAGACCTCGCCGGTGGGGGCGAAGGATTGCGAGAGCCCGATCGACATGTGGGCGGGGTCGGTCTCGGACAGCGTGACCGTGACCGGGGTCGCACCGGCGGGGGTCACGAAGAAGTCCTGGTGCATCCCGGACGCGTAGTGCCCCGGGAGGTTGCACACGACGGCGTAGTGCCCAGGTGCGAGCTTGAGCGTGAGCATCATCACCGCGCCCGGTTCCATGTCCCCGGTCTCGCCCACGTTCGTGACGCCCTTGGCGTCCTCATCGATCCGGTTCGCCTCGCCCTCGAAGGAACCGATCGGGAACGCCCCGGCCGACGTGTCGGTCTTCAGCACGACGAACTCATGCGCGACGGTGTCGGTGTTCGAGACCAGGAACGAGACCTCGCCGGTGGGGGCGAAGGATTGCGAGAGCCCGATCGACATGTGGGCGGGGTCGGTCTCGGACAGCGTGACCGTGACCGGGGTCGCACCGGCGGGGGTCACGAAGAAGTCCTGGTGCATCCCGGACGCGTAGTGCCCCGGGAGGTTGCACACGACGGCGTAGTGCCCAGGTGCGAGCTTGAGCGTGAGCATCATCACCGCGCCCGGTTCCATGTCCCCGGTCTCGCCCACGTTCGTGACGCCCTTGGCGTCCTCATCGATCCGGTTCGCCTCGCCCTCGAAGGAACCGATCGGGAACGCCCCGGCCGACGTGTCGGTCTTCAGCACGACGAACTCATGCGCGACGGTGTCGGTGTTCGAGACCAGGAACGAGACCTCGCCGGTGGGGGCGAAGGATTGCGAGAGCCCGATCGACATGTGGGCGGGGTCGGTCTCGGACAGCGTGACCGTGACCGGGGTCGCACCGGCGGGGGTCACGAAGAAGTCCTGGTGCATCCCGGACGCGTAGTGCCCCGGGAGGTTGCACACGACGGCGTAGTGCCCAGGTGCGAGCTTGAGCGTGAGCATCATCACCGCGCCCGGTTCCATGTCCCCGGTCTCGCCCACGTTCGTGACGCCCTTGGCGTCCTCATCGATCCGGTTCGCCTCGCCCTCGAAGGAACCGATCGGGAACGCCCCGGCCGACGTGTCGGTCTTCAGCACGACGAACTCATGCGCGACGGTGTCGGTGTTCGAGACCAGGAACGAGACCTCGCCGGTGGGGGCGAAGGATTGCGAGAGCCCGATCGACATGTGGGCGGGGTCGGTCTCGGACAGCGTGACCGTGACCGGGGTCGCACCGGCGGGGGTCACGAAGAAGTCCTGGTGCATCCCGGACGCGTAATGCCCCGGGAGGTTGCACACGACGGCGTAGTGCCCAGGTGCGAGCTTGAGCGTGAGCATCATCACCGCGCCCGGCTCCATGTCCCCGGTCTCGCCCACGTTCGTGACGCCCTTGGCGTCCTCATCGATCCGGTTCGCCTCGCCCTCGAAGGAACCGATCGGGAACGCCCCGGCCGACGTGTCGGTCTTCAGCACGACGAACTCATGCGCGACGGTGTCGGTGTTCGAGACCAGGAACGAGACCTCGCCGGTGGGGGCGAAGGATTGCGAGAGCCCGATCGACATGTGGGCGGGGTCGGTCTCGGACAGCGTGACCGTGACCGGCGGCACGGAGCCTGGATACCCCTGGATGGGAGGTCCGGCGGCGGTCTCACCGCCGCCCTGATAGCCGGGGATGAACGCGACGGTACCGGTGGCCGCAGGAGCGTGCGGCGCTGCACGCGCTGAGCCAGAACGACTGCGAGCAACGATGCTGCGATCGCCGGTGGCCTGATCCGCGCCATCACGCTAGGGCGCGCTCGGCGTCCGCCAATCCGGACGGCTCGGCGCGGTCGCCTCCCACGATCGGATGTACGCGACGAGCGACGAGATCTCCTGGTCGGTGAGTGGACCACCGTAGTCGGCCAGCCAGGCCGGCATGGCGGTCCCGGGCACTCCGCCGAGGATGATGTTGCGGATCTGCTCGTCGCTGACATTGGTCAGGAACTGCTGGGAGTTCAACGCGGGCGCGCTGTCTCCCTCGCCGATCCTGCCGTGACATGCCATGCAGCTGAGTCCCCACTGCTGCGAGCCACTCGTGATCTGTGCTTGCCGTTGAAGCGTTGCGGCGTTCGCCCGCCGTGAGCGCTCGGTGATCTTATATGCGGGGAACGTCAGCACGAGAAGCAGTAGGAGCCAACCACCAACGAGCTGCCACCGCCGCGTCGAACGGACGAGCACCGGATCGTCGCGGATGGTCTCGGTCACTCTCCACTCCCGGCGGTACAGGACGGCCCGGTCGCGGTGCTCGGCCCGGTCAAGATGCCGCGCGCGGGTCCCTCGATCACCGTCGTCGTGTCGACGAGTACCCGGCCCTCGGAGCTGATCGAGATCTTGAAGCGATCCAACCCGCGCGGAGCCGGTCCCGAGATGTACTCGCCGATCACGTTGTAGGTACTCCCGTGACACGGGCATTCGAACCGACCGGAGCTCTGGCAGAAGGGGACGCGGCATCCCAGGTGCGGGCACTTCTGGTACACGGCGCGGAGCCCGCCCTGATACTGGGTGACGTAGAACCGCCCGCTCAGGAAGTACGTGACGGTTCCCTCGGTCAGGTAGTCATCGATCGATCCGGCGTCAACGATGGCGCCGAACCCCTCGGCCGGGCGCGGGTTCAAGATGTCGTAGCTCGTCCACACGCCTTCGGCGATCAGCACGACTCCGAGCGCTTTCCAGGTCTCGTTGAGGAAGCGACGGCGATCGAAACCACGACTCGGGTCGTCGGCGGGAGGTGTGTTGATGATGGGCTGTTCAGTCATGGCTACAGCTCCACGTAGAGGTGTTTCCAGGGCCAGACCCACGACCACTCGGGGCCGCGGAAGAACGTGCCGATCACGGTGAGCACGAAGGCCGTCACCGCGATCACGGTGAATACTATGACCACGAATTTCCGGTCGCGCACCCGCCATCCCTTCGCGCGATCGATGTAAGGCAGGGCGACCAACCACAGGAGAGCAGCACCCGGGATCAGGATGCCGGCGACCAGCGGAGTGAAGTGTGACAGGAGCTCCTGGAGCCCCGCGAAGTACCACGGAGCCTTGGCCACCTCGGGGGTTTGGTTCGGGTTCGCGATGTCCTTCAAGGGCGCGTTGAAGAGGATCGCCAGCACGAACACGACCGCGATCGTTCCGGCGGCGACGGCTGCGTGACGGATCAACAGGTGCGGCCAGGTGAACACACCGTCGTCCGGTTCCTGGCGGTCGCGCTGTTCCACCTCCTGTGGCACGACCCCGAGAAGTCGGAAGCGCGGCTCCTGTTCAGGCTTTGACATCGGCCACTTCCTGGACCGGTTCGCTCTCGGGCTCCTGTCTGCGATCGCCCACCGCGAAGCCATCCTTACGGACGCGCCAGATATGGATCGACAGGATCACCGTGATCAGCGCGGGGATGAGATAGATGTGCAATACATAGAACCGGAGCAGCGCAGCACTCCCCACCTCCGTTCCGCCCAGCATCAAGTTCCTCACATGGGTCCCGAGTAGTGGCACATACCCAGCGATGTTCGTTCCGACGGTGATGGCCCAATAGGCGAGCTGATCCCACGGCAGTAGGTATCCGGTGAAAGACAACAACAGGGTGAGAACGAGCAGTCCAACCCCGACCACCCAGTTGAACTGTCGCGGCTGACGGTACGCCCCGGCGTAGAACACCCGCAGCATGTGCAAGATCACGACTACGACCATCAGATGCGCCGACCACCGATGGACGTTCCGCACGAACTGCCCGAACGCGATGCTCGTCGACAGATCGTGCATGTCGAAGTACGCGTCGGGGACCGTCGGTCTGTAGAAGAACATCAGGTACGTCCCTGAGATGAACAAGATCCCGTACAGGACCGCAGCGATGAACCCGAGCCGGCCCGTGGTCCGCGTCCGGACGATCGCGCGTGGCACCTTCACGGGATAGATATGCAGGAAGAAGTTCTGGAACGAGATCATCGCGCGGCCGCGCGGTGTGTTCGGTTTCGGGTGGCGCACCACCGATCGATAGACCTCAGTGTCCCGGAACACCTCGCCCGGGTGGAGGAGTGATCGGTACCAGCCCGCGTCCCGCACCTTTCGCCCGTTCGATCCCATCGGCCGGCTCCTCACCCCGCCACCGGCTGGAGGGCGATGGGCGCCGTCGACGCTTCGGACCAGCTGTCCATGAAGAGGGCATGCGTCGGGCAGCGGTCGACACAGAGCCCGCATCGGATACAGAGCTCCTCCTGCAGGACCAGAACGCTGGAAGGTCGTTCGGGGACCAAACCCTCGATGTCGTCGGCGGGAAGGATCCGGATGCACTTCTCGGGGCAGATGTCGACGCACGCGCCGCAGAGGATGCACAGGGAGGGTTCGAGCGTGATGTTGAGGAAGCACTGCAGGCAGCGGCCGGCCTCCAGACGAGCCTCTTCCTCCGTGTAGCCGAGCTCGATCTGGGCGAACCGATCCGCCGGCCGCTCGGCACAGCGGGGACGGGGAGTCTCGACCGCTCGGTGTACTCCTCCTGCCGCGGTCCCCGGTTCACCGCCACGATCGGGAGCAGGCGTCGGTCGGACAGGGAGGGACGCGACGGCTCCTCGCCGCTCAGGCGCCGGTGGATCGAGGCGGCGGCGCGGCGGCCGTCGGCGATCGCATCGATCAAGTTGCGAGGCCCGAAGGCCAGATCGCCACCTGCGTACACGCCCTCGGCCGTGGTCGCCATCGTCTCCGTGTCCACGGTGATGGTGCCGCGGAGGGTCGTCTCGACGCCGTCGTCGGCTTCCAACCAAGAGAGATCTGCCGTCTGCCCGATCGCGAGGATCACCGAGTCGCACATGATCGTGTCCTCCGTGCCGTCGATGAAGGAGGGGTTGAACCGCCCTTCGGCGTCGAACACCGACCCAACGTCGATCGTCTCGAGTCCTTCGACGTGATCCGATCCGACGATCTGCTTCGGCCCCAGACGGTGCAGGAGCTGGATCCCTTCGACCTCGGCCTCCTCGATCTCGACCTCGCTCGCCGGCATCTCGATCCGGCTCTCGAGCATCACGCACCGGACGCGGTGGGCACCCAGCCGGACAGCCGTTCGGGCGACGTCGAGCGTCGCGGCGGCGGCGGCCCCGGCCGCGTCGGCGTCGGCCTGGGTCTCGGCGTGGGTCTCGGTCATGCGGTCGACTCCTGTGGCGGGAGCAGACCGCCCGGCGGCGATCTCACGGAGCGCGCTCCGCGCCGCGTCCAGCGCGACGTTGCCGCCGCCGACGACGACCACGTCGTCGCCGAGCTCCACTCGGTAGCCGAGGTTGACGTTCAGCAGGAAGTCGACCGCGCGAAGGACGCCGTCGAGGTCGATCCCGGGGATCTGTAGATCACGGCTCCGCATCGCGCCGATGCCCAGAAACACCGACCCGAACCCCTCCTGCCTGAGCGATGCCAGGCTGAAGTCTTCGCCCAGACGCACGCCCGTACGCAGTTCGACGCCCATGTCGAGGATCGCCCTGATCTCGGCGTCGAGCAGATCGCGGCGCAGCCGGTAGGGTGGGATGCCAAGGACCATCATGCCGCCCGGCTCCCGTTGTGCCTCGAACACGATCGGCCGGTAGCCGTACGTCGCGAGGTCGTGCGCGCAGGCGAGCCCGGCCGGACCCGCGCCGACGATAGCCACGCGCTCATCACGCTCCGCCGCGCGGGGCGCGGCGGCGGCATACGCCGCAGCCCCGAGGTCGCTCTCCACGCCGAACCGCTCACAGACGTACCGCTTGAGCGCCCTGATCGCGATCGGCTGGTCGATCGAACCACGACGGCAGGCGATCTCACACGGGGCCGCGCAGACCCGGCCACAGATCGAGGCGAACGGGTTGGGAAGGCGGGCGATGTCGTACGCGAGGCGGTCGTCGCCCGCGGCGATCGCCGCCACGTACCGGCCGGCGTTCGTGAGCACGGGGCACGCGCGCGTGCAGGGCACATTGGCGTCGAACCACTCGCCGCCGGCATCGACCTGCGTGAAACGCACGACTCAGGCCTCCCCCGTCCGTTGGAGACGCACGAAGAGCCAGAACGCGAGGACCAGCGTGAGGAGCCACGAGAGGCTCACCAGCGAATCACGGATCGGGGGTGTCGTTCGAACGGCCAGATAGGTGAAGAGGCGATCGGGTACAGCGGCGCACAATAAGATGCTGCCGCCTAGCATCACCGCGGCCCGAGCGCTTGCGCTCCACCACGTCAATCTCTCGGCTCCTTCCGGATCGAGAAGACGATAGTAGCGTCGCACGCTCGATGCCAGTCAGAAGGCACGAGGGTCCCCCAGGTGAGGGGACGTTCGACCGTTGTTCACGGGCCTCGCGCCGGAATGACGAGACACCGGGATAGAACTAGACCCGGCTTGAGCTCCCCTTGGGCCCATGGCGCGAACGGCGATCCGACGGTCCTTGCCTCTCCCCGGCATCGAGGCGCAGATCGTCATCCGCTGGAACGAAGGACGCGAATGGTCAGTATCAGGCGGTGCTGCCGAATCCGATCGGCATGGACGCGCCCGTGATGGGGGCCGCCTCGCGTGATGCGAGGTGGACGATGAGCGCGGCGATCTCTCGGGCCGGATGAATCGAGCGTGGGTTTCCTGCGGATCGTCCGCGAGCAGGGCCGCCCGGCACCCCTCGTAGCCTGGCGGCTCGCGCTGTCTGTTTGGATGGGGGCTTTCGCCTTTGTGGCTGTCGTATCCACGCTGAGCGCTCTGGCCCTTCAGCATGAAGATCGCGTCACCGCCCGCGATCGTCGACGGGACGCTGTGAACTTTCGCCGCCACCTGTTCGGTTCCCGACGAAGCCGACTCTCAGACGGAGCCTCGACCGGGTTCTGTGCGCAGAGCGAGCGTCGGGCACGCAGCGATCGTGCGTTTGACTTCGGGCTCGAGATCCCGCTCGATCGGCCTGCCATCGATGATCGGATATCCCCAGTCGTCGAGGTGGACGAGCTCCGGCAAGAGCTCCGCGCAGATCCCGTGACCGGTACACGCGATCGGGTCGACCCGGAGGTGGCGTTGTTCCTTCATCGGTTCCGACCGACATCGGGAAGCGGGAGCCATGAAGGTTGGGCGGCCGCGATGCAGGGTCGACCGGAAGCGTGGCGGGCGACATCCGCTTCGAAGGTTCGAAGCGCGCTCCGTAGGAATCGGACCGCTCCGTCTGGGTAGCGACATGCGCCGCGGCCCTCGACATCCCCGGCCCATCGATGGAGCCGCTTCACGCCGTCACTGGTGGCAGCTCCGCGAGCGAGCTGTTCGGCGCCCTGCGCGATCGCGCCGAGCCCATGAACGCACGGACCGCACTGCCCCGCGGTCTGGCCGGCCAGCCACCGCATCACTCGCGCCGTTTCCTGCACGCCGCAGGCTGAGGCGGGCAACACGACGATAGCGGCGCATCCGATGATCCCGCCGACGGCCGCCATCCCTGCCGGATCGAGCGTCGCTCGAGCCGCCTGCTCCTTCGTCAGCCACGCGCCCGCGTACCCCCCCACGAGCACTGCGCCGGTGCTCTCGGCCGATCGGCCGGCGGTCTTCAGACATCCCATGATCGGGTACCCCGTGGGCACCTCGAGAACGCCTTTCCTCTCGACGGCCCCGGTGATGGTCAGGAGCATCGTGCCGGGGACGTCGGGGTGACCGATCCCACGGAACCAGTCAGGCCCCATCTGCCGGATCAACGCGAGATGTCCGAGCGTCTCGACGTTCTGCACGAGGGTGGGCCGACCGGCGATCCCTCGTTCGAAGGGGCGTTCTTGACCCGGGGGAGGGATCGCACGCCCACCCTCTATGAGATTGACGAGCGCACGCTCTTCTCCGGCGAGGTAGCGACGCGGCACGTCGACGATGCGGACGCGCGGTGTCCACGGCTCCGCGACGTAGCGTTCTTCGAGCGCGCGCGCGATCGCAGCCCGCGAATCCCCCGCTCCGATCTTGACCGCGATGACCACTTCGTCGGCCCCTACCGCCGACGCAGCGAGCAGCGCCCCGTCGAGCACCACATGCGGCGCCGTGGACAGAAGGAGCGCGTCCTTCGCGCTCGCCGGCTCGCCCTCGCTGCCGTTGACGAGGACCACGGGGCGGCGGCGACCATCAGCCACCGCTCGGAGCTTGATGGCGGTCGGGAATCCGGCGCCTCCCCGACCGCGCAACCCGGCCCGTTCGACCGCGTCGATGAGAACGGGGTCCGGAGCGCGGCGTGTCGGCGGCGGTCCCGCGAACCGTTCGCGATGTTGTGCGAGCGTCGTCCAGCCGCCCTCGTGATGCAGCAGCGATGAGAGACGTTGGAACCCGTCGGTCCGAGGCGGGGCGGGCGAGGTGGTCGTCATGCGCCACCTGCGGTCGAGCGGATGGCGACCTGGAAGGTGGTGCGGCCGCCCGACGAGACCGCGAGCGAGAGATCCACGTCGATCTCGTCGCCGTGTCCGTCGGAGAGCTGCGCCATCAGGTCCCCGCCCGATAGACCTGTCACCGAGCCGTGATAGGGAGCTGCCCCCTGTGGCGGGGTGAGCACGACCGCTCCATCTGTGATCGAGATCCCCTCGTCGAGCGGCTGGCCATTCAAGACGACCCGTATGTCCAGTGGTTGCGCACCGGTTGTGTTCAGAGCGATCCTCATCCGGGCGAGTCCGTCCGGAAGCTGATCGAGTTGGGCGGTACCTGCGCCCGACGCGAACGCGGGCAGGACCATGGGGATCGGGGTCGATGAGGCTGGGTCAACCGCTCCGGTGGACGTTCGCCTGGCCAGCAGGTTCTCGGGGGTTCCGGAACGCTCCGCCCAGCCGGACTGGAGGGGTCCGGCCATCAGCCATACGCCGAGAACGACTGGCATCGATGCTGCTCCCACGGCCATCCCGACACGACCGACGATCCGTCCCCGCCACTCGTCAGCGATCACCCGCCACGCCACCGCCGCGAGGACCGCCGCGACCGAGGCCACGATGACAGGGAACATCCAAGGCTGCGGTGTGTCGCTGCCGATCCCGAGCCCGTGAACGAGGGCGACCGGCCAGAGCGCGTACGACGTCCAGTGCACGATCCGCCACGCGCGATGACCGAGCCGAGCGCGGAGCAGGCTGGTGACCACGACAGCGATCACGAGGTCGAACGCGACCGTACCGAGACCGAGCCACACGGGCCGGTACGACGACATGAACGGCACGACGACGTCGATCCATCGGATCGGGGCGAACGAGTCGATCACCGCTGTGACGATGTGCACCGCGATGAACGCGACCGCCAGCAAGGACACGTTCCGATGGATCATCTGAAGCACGAATCGGGGTTGAGGGCGTGGTGACCACCGAACCGCGTTGAGGATGCCGAGAACGACCACCGTCGTGAGGAGCAACAACGCCACGACCCCGGTGCCCCGGGTGAGGTACCAGATCGCTTTCGAGCTCACCATGGAACTCAAGGTTCCGACGCCGGTGGCCATCCACCCACTCGCACGATCGTCCCGTCCTGGCGGACGAGTCGAGCCGGGAGACCGTGACCCTCGACCCACGCTGCGTCTTCATCGCCCGCGATGATCGAAGCGGTCGAAGCGATGTTCGCGTCAACGCAGGTCGCCGCACACACCGAAACGGTGCGCCATGCACCGTTCGCCGGACGTCCGGTCCGAGGCTCGAGGATGTGATGCAGGGTGCGCCCGCCCTTGGACCACCGACGAACCGTGGTACTGGAAGTGGCAACGCCCCCCGAAACGATCGAGATCGTCTCACCATGCTCCGGCGGGGCGTCGTGATCCTCTGCGATGCCCACGGGCCAGCCGCCGTCCGGGGCTCGACCACCGACGGCGATGTCGCCACCCAGCCCGACGAGCACTCCACCACCCACAGCAACGGCGGCCCGCGCCGCCGCTCGATCAGCGGCGAGCGCCTTCGCGGTCGATCCGAGATCGAGAGACACACCTTCGGCGATCCGGATCGCCGGCGGATCATCCCGCATCTCCACGAGCAGCCAGCCCGGAGCAGGGATCCACCACGGATCGGTACCGGCGCCTCGCTCGGTCATGCCGATATCGGCGAAGTCGCGGTCGTAGCCGATGCGCACCATCGATCCGCCGATCGTCGGATCGACGAGTCCCTCGGTGATACGGGCGGCCCGCAGCGCGACATCCACGGCTTCGATCAGGAGCGGGTCGACTTCAACCCATCGCCCCGATGATGCGTTCACGCGAACGAGATCGGAGTCCGGCCGGAAGCGACTGCATGCCCGGTCGATCTGGTCGACCTCTTCCCGAACCTCGTGCCCAGCCTTTCGCACGATCCCCGGTCTGTCCTCTGTGACGACGACCGCCGTGGTCCCGAGTGCTGCGAACGAGATGCGGGCGAGCGGGGGCATCACGAGCCACCAGAGGTCACTGGCGGAAGAGCCGGCACGGTCTGGGAAACGGGTGGCAGGGCCGGGGGCGCGAGCGTCCCGCCGTTCCCGCTCGGAGGCAATGCCACCCGAACGCCGCCCGTTGCCGCAACGGAGGGTGTCTCGGACGTGCGACTCCTGCCCGCGGTCACTCGAGCATGCCCCGAGTAGCCGATGGCGGCGACCACGGAGAACAGCGCGGCCAACAGGAGGGATACGGCTGCGGCTGCGCGCGTGACCCGTGACACGGCCCGAACGCCCTCGTGACGTGCTTGCACGACGCCTCGCCGATGGCCTTGGTCCTCTGTGCTGGTCTCCATACGCCAATGATGCGTCGCAGAGGGTCCCGGAGAGTTTCGGATCCGGTTGGAAACGGTTGGAGTTCGATTTGAATCCGACCATCTCAGGCGCTTGCTGGGACGATAGATCGATGCGGATCTTGCTCGTCGAAGACGACCAGCGCTTGGCGGATCTCATCGCCAGGCGCCTCCGCGGCGAAGGTCACTCGGTGGAGACCCGCGCCAATGGGGTCCACGGGCTCGAAGCAGCAGCGTCCGGTTCGTTCGATCTCGCCGTGATCGACGTCATGTTGCCCGGTCTCGATGGGATGTCCCTGACTGGTCAGCTTCGCGAGCGAGGGATCCGCCTTCCCGTTCTGATGCTGACCGCGAGAGATACGGTTGAAGATCGGGTCTCCGGCCTCCGCAACGGCGCGGACGACTACCTCGTGAAGCCCTTCGCGTTCGCAGAGCTCCTGGCACGGATAGACGCTCTCGCGCGACGGACGGAGCTGCCGACGGCCGACCAGGTGCTCGCCGTCGGGGCCCTCGCGCTCGATCCGCGATCGCGCCGCGCCAGTCTCCGCGGCGACGAGCTAGAGCTCACCGCGACAGAGTTCGATCTTCTTGAGTGCCTGCTTCGTAATCCCGGGCGCGTGCTCACACGCTCGGAATTGAGAAGGTCGGTTTGGGGCTATACCTTCGAGGCGCAAACCAAGATCGTTGACCTCTACGTCCACTATCTCCGGCGGAAGCTCGGCGACGACGCGGACCTGATCCGAACCGTCCGCGGAGTCGGCTACGCCGTGGGGCGCTGAGTGTGTTCCGCTCATTGCGGCTCCGGATGGCAGCCTCGCACGCGTTGGTGCTTGCGATCGTGGTGGTTCTCCTCGGCGGCACGTTGCAGTTCCTCCTCGGCCGCGGTCTGGACCGAAGCGTTACGGACGGGCTCGAGGCAACGGCGCAGGGGCAGGTCGAGCGCATCGAGGAAGTCGGTCACGCCCTGCCGCCGGCCGACGCTGATACGCCGTCGGCCGCATCGATCCAGCTCGCCGTCTTCGTCGCGCCTTCGGGAGCCACCATCGGCGAGCGCCTCGAGGTCCCCTCCTGGCTCCATCACTACCCGACCGATCGGACCGACCTCGTCGTCGCCGGCGAACGTGTTCGCGTCGTGACGATCCCGGCGATCGTCGACGGACGTACGGTTGCGTGGGTTGCCGCCGGCCGGTCGCTGCTCGCTGAGGACCAACTCCTCCACAGCGTGCGGCTGCTTCTCCTCGTCGGGGGAGCGATCGCGCTGGCTCTCAGCCTCGCCGCCGGCTGGTGGCTCGCCGGTCGCGCGGTCGAACCAGTGGAGCGCGCCTACCAAGCGCAGGCGGGCTTCGCAGCGGATGCCTCCCACGAGCTCCGCACACCCCTCACGTTCATCCGCTCCGGTGTCGAAGTGCTCGCCGAGCACGATCCCGAGCTCGGTGCCGACGTGCTGGCCGACGTCGACTACCTGACCAGCTTGACGCAGCGACTGCTCACGTTGGCGCGATCCGAGGGCGGTGCTGTGACATTCGAACGTGCACCATTGGATGTAGCACTTTCGTGCCGGTCGGCGGTGCGCCGCAGCCTAGCCGCCTACAGAACCACACTCTCGGCGGAAGGGCCCGAGGGTGTGTCTGCGATCGGAGACCGAGTCGCTCTCGAGGCCGCTCTCGATGCGGTCCTCGAGAACGTTCACGTGCACGGTGGTGGCCGCGGAGAAGTGATGTGGCGCCGCGACGGCCGGTCGTCCTCGATCGCCGTTGTCGATCACGGACCCGGGATCCCGGCCGAGCTAGCAGCGCGCGCGTTCGAGCGGTTCTTCCGGGCGGATCCTTCGCGCGGGAGGGATACAGGGGGCGCCGGACTCGGGCTTCCGCTCGCGCGAACGCTCGTCGAAGCGCAGGGTGGACGGATGTGGTTAGAGCCGACCGAGGGATCCGGTCTCACCGTCCATCTCGAGTTCCCCGCTCCTGAGCCGGAACGGAGCGTCCCTTGACGGTCACGGACGCTTCACGTCTTCGCCCGTTCCTCCTGGAGGGTCACAGCCGTTCAGCGGATCGGTTCGTCGGGCAGCTCGACGTGGCGGAATGCCGCGTAGATCAAGAGGTCGTACACGATCTTCACGCCGCCGGCGATGAAGAAGGGCGCACCGGCCGCCGTCTGCATGAGCGTACCGGCGACCGCCGGTCCGATCGGCCTCGAGACGTACCTCGCGGTGTTCGTGAACGCCGCCGCCGCGACGCGCTCATCGGGATCCACGAGCGCCACGACGAATGCCTGCCGAGCCGGCACGTCCATCTGCGAGAGCATGGTCCTGGCGAGCCAGAGCGTGACGGCCCCGGCGAGGTGTGGCGACAGCGGGATCAGCATCAGCAAGACGTTGGAGGGGAGATGCGTGAAGACCATCGTGTTCAGCATCCCGAACCGCTGGGCGACGCGGGACGCGAGGATCGACGACGCTCCCTGCAAGAGCCCGGAAACGAAGAACACGACGCCCATCACTTCGACCGAAGCGCCGAACGTTCGCCCGAACCAGAAGACCACGAAGGACTGCACGATGAACCCGCCCGCGAAGGAATCGATCGCGAACAACGAGGCGAGGCGGGCCACGGTTCGGCGCGATCTCCGCAGTGGCACTCTCGAGCGAGTGTCGCGCGCCAGGTTGCCCGGTTCGACGCCATCGGACAGCGAGCGTGCGATCCACGCCGCCACGAGGGCGAGGACCGGATAGAGGAGCAACCATCGTCGCGCATCGGTCCCGAGGAGGCCGGGCAGCGCGCCGGTCAGGGCACCCACGGCTCCGGCCGCGTACGCGATGGCGTTGTACCTCCCGAAGACCCGGAGGCGCAGCTGCGTGGGCGCCTGCCCGATCATCGCTTGCTCGAGCGACGTGATCGGCCCGGACTCGTTGGGATCCGTCGACAGGCAGCCCGTGAGGCTCGCAAGCACGAGCAGCGGCACGGACCTCGTGAGCGCGAACACCGACCCGGCCACGCCGACGGTGATCAGGAAGCCGACATAGAGCCGCCGCCGCCGGAATCGCTCGCCGATCAGACCGACCAGGGTTGTACTCAAGGCCATCCCGACGAGGATCGAGGTGAACACCCAGCCGACCGCTGCCGAACTCAAGCCGCCGTCCGCGAGGCTCGCGCCGATGACGACGCTTCCGAGGCCGTACAGGTACGCGCGGATGGCTTGGACACCGAGGATGGCACGGAGATCGTGCTCATTCGCCTGTCGTTCCACATCCGCAGCCACGTGGGGGCACCCGCTCCCTGGATCTATCGACCGCGCCGAGGCTACGACGCGGAACCCACGATCCGATCGATCCCTCGCATCGGCTGGTCGGGACGCGCCGCGGCGGAATAGGCTGCATCCGTTCGTCCGAGCCGCACCTGTCCGAGTGTCAGAGGAGGGCGTGAATGCTTTTCGCGCAGAGCTTCATCGGGTCCGCGCAGTTGCTCGCCTGGAAGGGCGGGACGATCGTCATCCTGGGTGCCGTCCTCGGGGTTGGGCTTGCGCTCTACGCCATCTACTGGTTGGTCTTCCGGGCCGGGAAGGACTAGCCCCACCAACGGGACCACCGACCCGAACCGTCAAGGGACGCTCGGAAACGTCCCTACATCGCGGTGGGCGAGGGAGTGCCGTGGGTGCCTCCCGCGTAGACCTCCCAGCGGTTGTACCGCTCGACCTCGTAGCTCCGGTTCATCAGGAACTGGAACGACATGCCTGCTGCGGCGACGACGGCGAAGATGATGAACCACAGGGGATGGTCGTCGAGCACCATCTTCGCGCCGTTGTCCGCGATGCTCTCCGGTGTGGCGGACGTGAACAAGAACACGAACGTCCCCACGATCGTCCACCCGCCGAGCAAGGCCGTGGCGACGATCACGGCCGCCTTCTGGAGGTTCAGCACGATCGCGGCGATCGCGAAGACGATGCCGACGACGATGCCCACGATCCAGACCAAGAAGTTCAGGTCAACATCGAACAGACCGAAGAAACCCGCCACCAGGGCGTAGCCGAGGGAGCCGGCGACCAAGGCGACCGCGAACACCCAGAACAGGTACGAGAGAAGCGCGAACAGGAGCCCGGCGAAGAACCCGACCACCCAGCTCGTCGTGGTCGACAGGAAGCCATCGCCGAACAGCGCCTGGACCGAATGCGCCCCGAACGACAACCCGAAGAAGAACCCGTAGATCGGCAGCAGGATCAGGAACAGGCGATACCCCGCGAACGCGATGAGGCTGCCCAAGAAGAGAAGGAGTCCTCCGGCAAGGAGGGTTCCGAGGACCGATCCGCCTTCCATGCGATCCACTCCTTTGTCGAGCGGCCGTGGCCGCGTCCGCCGTGCATCGCCAATCGTGACACCCGAGACGAGTCCGGGCCAGCACCTGTCCCGCATTCTTGACACCCGAGCACGTTTCGATGTCCAGCGTGTGGCACCGGGTCTCCGCGGTGACCGCCGGCCCCACATAGGGTGACCGTACGAGGCTGGCGCGTCCGCGCCGGGCGAGGGGTGCAGCCGAACGACATGTCCGAGCCGACGAGAGAAGAACGGGTGCGGGTCTTCGATGCATTGGCGGAGGGTGGTTGCATCGCCCCCGGCGAGGAAGCCGACGCGCTGTTCCTGGCAGCAGGTGAAGGCGTCGGACCGATCGAGGAGCTGGTCGCTCGGCGGCTGGGTGGAGAGCCGCTGGCCTGGATCACTGGGTCCGTTCGCTTCTGCGACCTTCGGATCCGCGTCGATCCCGGGGTGTTCGTGCCCAGGCCGCACACGCAGGCGATGGCGCAGCGAGCGGTCTCCCTTCTGCCGGCCGATGGGATCGCGGTCGACCTGTGCACCGGCAGCGGGGCGGTGGCCGCCGTCCTCGGCTCGGCCCATCCGCAGGCCACCGTGTTGGCCACCGACATCGACCCGTTGGCCGTCGAATGTGCGCGGCGGAACGGCGTGCGCGCCCTCGTCGGCGACCTCGACGATCCGCTGCCGCCGGCGTTGCGCGGCCGCGTCGACGTCATGACCGCCGTGGTTCCCTACGTGCCCACCGAGGAGCTCCCGTTCCTTCCGAGAGATGTGCTGGCCAACGAGCCCCGTGCTGCGCTCGATGGCGGCCCGCGCGGCACGACCCTGCTCTTGCGTGCCGCCGAAGCGGCGGCACGCTGGCTCCGACCCGGCGGGAGCGTGCTCCTCGAGCTCGGCGGGGACCAGGCAGGCGAGCTGGCGACGACCCTGCTGGAGTTCGGCCTGTCCGAGATCGTCGTGCATCGGGACGGCGACGGGCAGGACCGCGCGATCGAAGCGCGGGCGGCGCCGCGCACCTCGTAGCGCCGGCACCGCTCACCGGCGGCTCACCGTGCTCTCATCTTCCGAGTCTCACGATGGCCTCTGTTGAGCACGAGCGAGATCGAAGACGAAGGGAGCGCCATGCACTCGCACGATCATGAAGGGTCCGGGCGACCAAAGCGGTCGCCATCGTCGCCCTGGCGTCGGTCTCGCTGGTCGGTGTCGTCGGCGCCGTCGCCCGGAGCCAGCCGGTCGCCGCGCCAGGGTCCACCGGATGTCAGGCGTCGGCCTCGACCCCGGTCCCGCAGCCGACCCAGGCGATGCTCGACGCCGCGGGGCTCGGCGATCTCCCCCTCGCGCCGGACTCCGCGCGCCGCGACCTGGTGGCGGCGCCGTTCTCGGATCCCACCTCGGTGACCAACCCGCTGTTCCCGATCAGCCGACTGAGTCGGCGATCCTCAACGGACACGTCGACGGCAAGGTCTTCCACACCGAGACCACACTCCTGCCGTTCACGAAGATCATCGAATGGACGCCCGGCCAGTGCGTGCGCGTGCTGGTCTCGCAGTACATGGCCTTCCTCGACGGCAGCCTGCAGGAGACGGCGATCGATCTCTACGCGCAGGCCGACGACGGGTCGGTGTGGTACCTGGGCGAGAGCGTGTTCGATTACGAGGTCGACGGACTCGTCCTCACCACCGAGGGAACCTGGCAGGCGGGCCTCGACGGACCGTTCGCGATGATCATGCCGTCGGACCCGCAGGTCGGCGACGTGAACCGAGCCGAGAACATCCCCGGGAACTCCTTCGAAGAGGTCCACGTCACGAAGATCGACCAGACGTTCAACGGCCCCTCGGGGCCGGTCTCGGGCGGGATGGTGGCACTCGAGATCCATCAGGACGCGCGCGCCGAGCGACAAGCTGTTCGCGCCCGGGTACGGAGAGTTCAGGTCGACGGACGGTCCGGACGTCGAGGCGATGGCGTTGGCCTCCCCGACGGACTCGTTGCCGGGCGGCGTGCCCGCCGAGCTGGTGACGATCTCGAACGGCGCCGATCGCATCTTCGGATCGCCCCTCTCGACGCCGGGGAGTGGAACCGCGCGCGAGCACGCGAGCGCCCGGATGCTCGACGCCTGGATCGCGTTCCGCGCCGGCGACGTGCCGCCCCGGCTGGTGAAGCCGACCAGTGTCGCGTTGCGGAACCTGATCGCGCAGGTCGCGGCACGCTCGATCGATCGAAGACCCGCGACGCGTCGATCGACGCCGCCTACGCGAGCAACGACCTGCAGCTGCGCTACCGACCGGTCATCGAGATCGACACCGAGCCGGTTCGAGCTGTGGGTCCGGCGGGCGCTGGTGCGATGCGACCGCCGGATCCCTCGGCGGCACGCGCAGCGACGTGGTCACCCTCGAGTGGCTCCGAGACCGCATCGCGCAGTCGCTCGATCCCGTCACGTTGGTCCGGCTCGACACGCTGGTCGGTGAGATGGGCGGGGCCGTCGTCGATGAAGACCTCCACGGCCGCCGCGCACGCGGCCCGTGAGCTTCGGGCGGTTGATGAGCGGGCTCATCTGAGCCCGCTCATGGCGCGAGCCTTAGACCTTCCCGTAGAGGTCGCTCGCGGGGTCGAAGAAGCCACCGGCCGGGCGCGCGTGCGCGTGCCAGTGGTCGGGGATCCGGCGCCGCTCCGGTCGATCCAGTACCCACCCGTGCCGTACCGGTCGCCGGCGATCCGCTCCAATCGTTCCAGGAGGGCGGCCTCGAGCTCGGCGTCGGGGAGCCCGTGCGTCCGCCACACCACCATCGGCGTCCGACACACGAGGCATTCGGCGACCCAGCACTCGTCGTCCTCGTGGAGCCACGGCGTGACGCGCTCGGCCGAGCAGAGCAGGCACTCGTCAGGCATAGCGCACTCATCCTCAGCTCTGCGTGGTCGCCGATCTGGATGCCTGCTCGATCGAACCAGCCGAGGTTCGCCTCGATCGGCGAGAACGAACGGCTGGTCGATGCCGTAGGCCGGGCACGGATCGGCTTCGCAGGGCTGCATGTCGCGCATCCCGATCACCCGGCCCGAGTCGTCGACGAAGGCGATCGACAAGGGGATGAGCGTGTCCTTCATCCAGAAGGTGGAATCCGACTGTTCGTCGAACACGAATGCCATCCCCTCGTCCTCAGGCAGTGTCTCGACCCCCATCAGTCCCTTCTGCTGCTCTTGTGCGGTGTCGGCGACATCCACATTGAGGACCGCGTCACTCCCCTCGAACGTCACCGTTGAAGGCGGGCGGTCGGGATCGTGGTCGCTACCGCTGCACGCGACGAGCCCGGCGAGCGAGATCGCGACCGCGAAGAGTCTTCACCTTTCCATGGTGCCACGGTCGGCGACGATCCCGTTGTTATCATCGCCCCCTGCCGCCGGAGTAGCTCAGTCGGCAGAGCGCCTCCATGGTAAGGAGGAGGTCAGGGGTTCGATTCCCCTCTCCGGCTCTCAACCAGATGCACGCCTCGACCTCGCCGGACCCGGTTGGTAGTCCGTGCATGCTGAGCAGATCACTCCGGTGCAGGGGATCCTGATCGGGCGTATAAGAGTTCACCGGAGGAGGCTGTCGGATGTGGCGACTCGCGAGGCGCTGGACTCGCGGGAGCCCGCTCTGGGCCAAAGCTCCGATGGGGCTGCTCCGATACCCGGGGTTACTCGCGTCCGTCGTGGTTGGTGCGTCGCTGCTCTCCTTGGTCGCGGCTGCCTATCCGTTGTTCTTGTCGAAGTCGGAGGGCGAGCTCCTCCGAGCGAAGATCGCAGAGCCAACGTTCTTGCGATACGGCGCCGGGGTGTTCTACGGCGTGATCAGCGTGCGATCGAACGAGAAGGCGCCCGGAGGTGATGCACTTCTGCGGGATCGACTTGACGAAGCGTTCGCTGGTCTCGCGGCCCAAGGTCCGCATCTCGGCCGACCGATCAGATACACGCTCGGATCCACGGTGCAGGTCACGCTTCCGGGGGGCGGCCGGGATCCCTCCGGCGATATCGAAGGGTTCCTCTTCGCCGGCACGCACGCCTCTGCGAACGTCGAACTCCTCGCGGGAAGTGCCAAGGACGGGGCGCTCGTCCCGGATGTGATCGCGGAGGCATTCGATCTGCAGCCCGGCGACACGATCGAACTCCGAGGTGCCGTGCGGAAGGGAACCATCCGGGTGGGCGGGGTGTACCGAGCCTTCTATGACGAGCCACGCCACGGCTACTGGCTTCCGTGGACCGAGCAGGTGTACCGGCCTGCCCCTGACGTTCCGCCGCCGCTCCAGCCCATCCTCATGGAACACGAGGAAGTGATCGATCTCACGCGAGCCCTCGGCAACCCGTACGTGGACCTCGCGTGGGTCGCGCCGGCGACCGGGCTTCCCTTGACGATGGACGAGGCGCGCGAGATCAACGACTACACGAGAGCGGTGATCCGCGAGGCGAAGCGGCGGAAGACGGAGCTCGGACGCCTCTTCGAATGTTGCAGTCGCACGACCGAGTTCCGGTCCTTGATGCCGTTCGCATTGCGGGAAGTCGAACGGCGAGCCGCCTCGGTCGAGGGCGCTCTTCGGTTGTTCCTCATCGCAGGAATCGGCGTCGCTGCGGCCGTGGTGGCCGCCGCCGCGGCGTTCGGGGTGGCCGGACGCCGCGCTGAAGCGGCGCTCCTTCATGCCCACGGGTGGGGACCGGTGCGATTCGCCGTCAAGGCGACTCTGGAATCGGCGATCCCCGTGGTCCTCGGTGCGGGGATAGGTGTAGGACTCGGATTGTGGCTGACCGCGATGTTCGGGCCGGAGGCGCCGGCGGCCCGGTCAGCACAGATGGCTTCCTACGTCGTGGGGGCGGCCGCCGGCGCCGCCGCGCTTCTCGTGTTGGGGATCGTCTCGGGAATCTCGTTCGTGAGGACCTTCGAAGAGCATGGGCGGAGGCGCCGCATCGCTTGGGTGCCCTGGGAGATCCTCGCGCTCGCGGCCGGGCTGTGGGTGCTGGTCCGACTTCGCTCCGGCGGTGCGCTGATCGAGGACGATCGCCTGGACATCAGCCGACCGAGCGCGCTCCTCCTCGCGTTCCCCGTTCTGTTCGTATCCGGCTTCGCCACGCTCGGGGCGCGGCTGCTCATCAAAGTGCTCGCGAGGAACGGCTCGAAGATCGGGGCGCGATCGCAGGCCGCTTACTTGGCGACCCACCGGTTGACCGCGACGCCGCACCTCACCGTGCTCCTCGTTGCCGCCGTTTCGTTGTGCCTCGGGGTCTTCGTCAACGGGCAGACGATGGTCGGTTCACTTCGATCGACTGTGGATGCGAAGGCCCTCGTGTTCGTCGGGAGCGACGTCTCCGTTTTGATCGATTCCACCGCGCCCGAGCAGGAGCGTTTCCCCCTGCCGATCACTCGTGCGACGCGGGTGAAGTATGCGGGTTCGCTTCTCCCGGACGGCGTCCCGTTCGACATGATCGGTATCGACCCGGAGACGTTGGCGGGAGCAGCCTTCTGGGACGACGAGTTCTCCGACGAGTCCTTGGACGAGATGATCGCGCGGCTGCGCTCGGCTCGGGGTCCATTGCCGGTCTTACTGATCGAGGGCGTCGGAACCCCCAACTCCATCGCGGTCGCGGAGGTCGAGATCCCCGTCGAGGTCGTGGGGCGCGCCATAGCGTTCCCCGGGGCATCCTCCGACGATCCGGTCATCGTCGTGGACGTCCGCTCGTTGGAGCGACACCTCGGTGAAGGCGGCAGTCCCCTCGAACGCCCGAGCGCCCGGACGGAGTACTGGATCAAAGGCGATACGAAGGAGGCCCTCGCCTCGGTGCGTGAGCTGGAGGCATATCCGCTCGGCACACTCTCCGCCGAGCGCGTGAAGGACATCCCGTTCATCGCCGCGGCGATACACACATTCGCGATGCTGAACCTCGTCGGTCTGGCGGCCGCGTTGCTCGTGATCGGCGTCCTCGTCGTGTACCTGCAGGCCCGCCAGAGATCGAGGACCGTTTCTTCTGTCCTTTCATCGCGGATGGGGATGCGAAGGGGGGAGGGGACGACGGCGCTCGTGCTTGAGGTCTCTGCGATGCTTCTCGTCGCCTTCGCGTTGGGCGCGTCGTTCGGGATCTGGGGCGCTGCCTTGGTGGTACCTCTCCTCGACCCGCTGCAGACGATCCCGCCCGACCCACTGTTCTCGGGGCCGATCCTTGTGGTCGCGTGGACGTTCGTCGGGCTGATCGTGGTCGCCGCGGTCGGAGCGTGGTTCGTGCAATGGCGCGCCCAGCGAGTCGATCTCGGTGAGCTGCTCCGCATGGCCGAGTGATGTCTTGCCCCGCGAACGCGGAGGACTCGCGTGGAGGCGCGATCGCGGCGGGTCGGTGCCATGCGACCGCAGGGTCTCCGGGACTTCCCGGTCGATCCGCCGAGGTTGCGCTCGATCTCCTCCCTAAGCGTACTGATCCACTCGCCTTCTGCCAGCGTTCATGCCGCATCGACGGCCTCGCAGGTAGACTGGGCGACCGCCGGGCGGGGTAGCTCAGTGGTAGAGCAAGCGGCTCATAATCGCTGTGTCGGCGGTTCGATCCCGCCCCCCGCTACGAGCCACAGACGCGAAGAGAGCCATCAGATCCTCGAGGAGACCAAGAGACATGGGCAAGAAGAAGTTCGAGCGCACGAAGCCCCACGTGAACATCGGCACGATCGGGCACATCGACCATGGGAAGACGACCCTTACGGCCGCCATCACGAAGCGCCAGGCCGAGAAGGGGATGGCCGACTTCACCCCGTTCGATGAGATCGACAAGGCCCCCGAGGAGCGCGAGCGCGGCATCACCATCGCGATCGCCCACGTCGAGTACGAGACCGACAACCGCCACTACGCGCACGTCGACTGCCCCGGCCACGCCGACTACGTGAAGAACATGATCACCGGGGCCGCCCAGATGGACGGCGCGATCCTCGTCGTCTCGGCGGCCGACGGTCCGATGCCGCAAACGCGGGAGCACGTGCTGCTCGCCCGCCAGGTCGGGGTGCCCTCGATCGTGGTTGCGCTCAACAAGTGCGACATGGTCGACGACCCCGAGCTGCTGGACCTGGTGGAGCTCGAGGTCCGCGAGCTCCTCACCTCCTACGAGTTCCCCGGCGACGACGTCCCGGTCGTACAGATCTCGGCTCTGAAGGCTCTCGAGGGCGACGACACCTGGGGCGGCAAGATCGACGAGCTGATGGCGGCGTGCGACGCCTACATCCCCGAGCCCGTCCGCGACGTGGAGAAGCCATTCCTGATGCCGATCGAGGACGTCTTCTCGATCACCGGACGCGGCACGGTCGTCACTGGCCGCGTCGAGCGCGGGACCCTCAACAAGATGAGCGAGATCGAGATCGTCGGGATCAAGGACACACGCAAGACGATCGCGACCGACCTCGAGATGTTCCGCAAGCTCCTGGACGAGATCCGGGCGGGCGACAACGTCGGCGTGCTCCTCCGCGGCATCGACAAGGATGATGTGGAACGAGGTCAGGTGCTGGCGAAGCCCGGCTCGATCACGCCGCACACCGAGTTCGAGGCGCAGGTCTACATCCTGTCCAAGGAGGAGGGCGGCCGCCACACGCCGTTCTTCGACGGCTACCGGCCGCAGTTCTACTTCCGGACCACGGACGTGACCGGCCAGGCCCACCTGCCCGAAGGCGTCGAGATGGTGATGCCCGGCGACAACGTCGAGATGAAGGTCGACCTGATCGCCCCGATCGCGATGGAAGAGGGCCTCCGCTTCGCGATCCGCGAGGGCGGCCGCACCGTGGGTGCGGGCCGGGTCATCAAGGTCGTGAAGTAGGGGAGCCATGGCGAAGAAGGAAGGCAACCGCCCGAAGATCATCCTCGCGTGCTCCAACTGCAAGCGACGGAACTACAACACGGTCAAGAACCGGGTGAACGACCGCGATCGGATCGAGCTCAAGAAGTATTGCCGCTGGTGCCGCGCGCACACGCTGCATCGCGAGACGCGATAGCAGCAGCATCGGAGCGGTCGGGATCAGGAAGCGTCGACGTCGGTCTCGGACAACGAGTCGCTCGTCTTGACCTTCCCGAAGCGGATCGCGGCGACGACGGCGTCCGTCTTCGAATGCACGCCGAGCTTCGTGAGCACGTTCTGGATGTGCGTCCGAAGCGTGTGACGGCTCATCCCGAGCTCACTCGCGATATCGATGGACGCCTCGCCGGCCGCGACGCGCTGGAGGATCTCCAGCTCGCGCGGCGTGAGGCGCTCGACGCGATGTGCGAGCTCGCCGTCGGTCCGACGCTGCATGCGGAAGCGAGCGAGCGACAGCTCGACCTCGCTGACCGCATGCAGCGGTTCCCCTCGGAAGGCACGCCGGATCGCGTCGGCGAGGTCGGAGACCGCCTGCGTCTTGCGCAAGAACCCCCTGGCACCGGCCTCGACCGCCCGAGCGAGGACCACGTCGTCGTCGTGTCCGGACAGGAGGATGACCTTGGTCCCGGAGGATTCGCGCCGGATCCGCCTCGTCGCCTCGAGTCCGTCGACGCCCGGCATCTGGACGTCCATCAGGAGCACGTCGGGGTGCTGCGCGTGCGCCGACTCGATCGCGGACTCGCCGCTCGTCACGACCTCGATGACGGTGAGGTCGTCCTCGTTGTCGAGCGCGATCTGCAAGGCTTCGCCGAAGGAGCGGTGATCGTCGGCGATGACGACCCGGATATCTCCATCGGCCTCACGAGAAGCGTTGCGTTCCTTGGATCTGGCGCCAGCAGCCATCACGGCGCATCGTAGGCACTGTTGAGACCGGAATCACGTACCCCACGTGCCGGATTTCGCCAGTCCCCCGTCGGAGGGACGTCGCATGCGAGGCCTCCGGTTAGGATGCTCGGCCGATGAACCCGTCGGCTGCAGGGAAAACGTACCCCGCAACGATGTTCACCGTTGATCCGCATCGTGTGGATGCGTTCAGGCACATCTTCGAGGAAGCAGAGGGTGTTCCTGCCACGTTCGCCACCGTGGCGGAGTTCGGCGTCATGCCGCAGATCGTGGCCGACCCGGAGCTCGGGCTCGACTTCTCGCGTGTGCTGCACGGGAATCAGGAGTACGAGTTCCGACGTCCGCTGCACGAAGGCGAGACCCTGCAGGTCCGATGCCGACTCGGATCGATCAGAGTGCTCGGCGGGAACGCCTTCCTCGTCGTGGTGACGGAATTGGTCGAGCCCGACGGTGACGTCGTCTGCACCGCGCGTTCCACGCTGATCGAACGAGCGGCGAGCTGATGCCGTCGGTGCGCGATGTGTCGGTGCCCACAGATCTTCCGGCGTTCTCTCGCGTCGTGACGTCCGAGGCCGTGAAGGCGTACGCGGATGCCGGGGGAGATCAGAACCCGTTGCACCAGGACGAGGCGTTCGCACGGGCGGCGGGGTTCCCGGGGATCATCGCGCACGGGATGTTCACGATGGGCCACCTCGCGGCATGCCTCTCGAAGTGGGCAGGCGGGCCGGATCGCATCCGCCGCCTGACGGCGCAGTTCCGGGCGCCCGTGTTCATGGGCGAGGAGATCGTGGCCGGCGGGCGCGTGAAAGCGGTCGACGTGGAACAGGGCGTCGCGGTCATCGAGTGCTGGGTCACGGTCGATCGCGACGACCGAACGGAATGGCCGATCAAGCGCGGCGAGGCCGAGGTGCTGCTGGACCGCTGAACTCGGGCGCTCCCCTCGCTTCTCGAGTCCCCGAGCGCCTACGCTCCGATCTGGCCCTGCGCGTCGCGGCGCTGCGCCCGCCCCGACATCGCCTGGATCGCCTCGCTCATCCGATCCACGACGATCTGGACGTCGTTGCCGTACCCCTCGTCCACGATGACGGAGACCCGGTCGATCTTGTCGCTCAGCCGCTCCGCGACGTTCAGCATCGCTTCGGCCGTCGACTGCGACTCCTTGTGAAGCTGGTCCGACATCGACTGGAAGCGCCGATCCACGGAGCTCAAGACGTCGTTCGCCAGGCCGGCGTGCAACTCCTTGATCGACCGCAGGGTCTGCCGCAGCAGCTCCGCGTCCTCGTTCGCGGGGCCACCGGCGGCGAACCGATCGGCGAGCGCCTGGTTGTCCGAACGGATCAGCTTGGCGATCGCCGTCACGCGATCGTCCACGTGGCCCCTGATCCGCTCCTCGAACGCCTGCTGCTGCTCGGCCAGCATGGTGTCGATCCCCTCGATCGAGCCCACCGAGGCGTTCATCCGCTCGACGGTCTCACCGATCGACGAGGCGATCGCCACCTGGGCGGCCTCCGCCGTCTTGTCGACCAGCGCCTCGCCCACGAGGATCATCCGCTCTTCCACGGTCTCGCGAAGCAGGAGCTCCTGCTCGGCGGTCTTCTCCTCGATCATCCGGCGAAGCGCCTGGGAGTCGCTCCGGATCAGCTCCGCCAACCCACGGACCCGGGCGTCGATGAACCGTTCCATCGCGGTCTTGAGAGCGACTTCGTCCCTCGAGTGGATGCCCATGCCCTCGGACATCAGCTCGAGCTGCTGTCCGATGGCCTGGACCTCCTCGCGCACGGTCGCGCCGACGTTCGCGGTCAGGTCCCCGTCCTGGGTGGCGAACGACTCGGCGTGCTCCTCGACCCGCTGGGCGAGGCGTCCGACGGCCTCGGCGCCGCCCTGGACGTAGCCCTGCATCGCCTCGACGACACGAGAGGTCTCGCGCGCCACCATCTCGCCGTGCTCCTGGACCTGCTTCAGGATCGCCTCGGTGAGGGTCCGGTCGCGCTCGTCGAGGGTCGTGAAGGTCTCGGCGATGTGTCGCTCGACCTGCTCCAGCTGCAGTCGCACGTTCTCGACCCCGTGCAACGTCGGGGAGTCCGCGATCGCACGGATCGACGCGACGGAGGCTTCCATCGCCTCCCTGGTCGCGCGGCCCGACTCGGCCAGGTCCCCGAGCACGTCCTCGACGCGGCCCGCTCGCGTCGACAGCGCCTGGAAGCGCTCGTCGCTCGAGGCGATCAGGCTCCGGATCGCCTGGTCACGTGAGAGGAGGCTGACGATCCGTTCCTGCTCGGGACGCACGTCCTTGGCCGAGGAGCGCCACAGCTCCGTGGCGACCTCGCGCATCAGGATCGTCGCCTGCGCCTCGAGTGCCTGTAGGCCCTCCTCGATGCGCTCGTCGACCGCGTTGGTCAACGCGTTCGCGATCTCTTCCTCGACGGGGGAGAGCACCGTCGGCGCGGGATCCGGCTGCCGCGTGAACACCGGGGAACGCCGACGAGCACCGGCTCCCGCCGGCCGTGCGGTGCGCTGTTCGTTCATGCGTGTGCCTCGCGATCCGGGGCCGCTGCGGCACGTCTTGGGCGAAGGATAGGGCAGGTCTGCGCTCGCTCACGTATCTGCGCAGGAAATCCCCCACGGGTCCGGTCGATGGCTCGGCCGGCCGGGGGACGCGAGAACGGTCGTCGCGGTCCTTTTGCCGGGGTTCGGAGGCGACCATATACTGGGGCTTCCGAACGTCCCGCCTCATGCCGGGGGGCCCGGAGCCCAGGGGCGTAGCTCAATTTGGTAGAGCACCGGTCTCCAAAACCGGCGGTTGGGGGTTCAAGTCCCTCCGCCCCTGCAAGGGAGCACCCATGAATCGACAGATGAAGCGGATGCAGGAGCGCCAGGAGCGCGCGCAGAAGCGCGCGGGTACGACGCGCCCCGCCACGCCGTCCGCCGCGACCCGGAAGACCGCCGTGCAGGAGAAGCGGAAGCGGACCGGGGCGCGTCAGTTCCTGAAGGAGGTCCGCCAGGAGCTCAACAAGGTCGACTGGCCGACCCGCCGGGAGCTCGTTTCCTACTCGATCGTGGTGCTCGTGACCATCACCGTCCTCACCGCCTACGTGTTCGGACTCGATTCCGTGTTCACGAGGTTCGTGTTCAACGTGCTCGGCAACTGATGAGGACCGGCGAGTTGAACGAGACCGAGCCCACCACCGGATCCGATGAGCGCGACCTGGAACGGTCCGCCGAGCCCGTCTCCGCCCCGCCGGAGAGCCAGGAAGCAGCGGCCGAGATCGGAGATGCACTCGAAGCCGAGGAGGAAGCAGTGCCGATGACCGCGCCCGACGCCGAGAGCGCCGAGGCTGAGGTCGTCGCGCCGCCCGAGGCCGAGACAGCCGAACCCGAGGCCGAGGTCGTCGCGCCCGATGCGGAGACCGTCGAACCCGATCCCGAGCCGGTCGATCCCGAGCCGGAGCCGGTCGAGCCCGAACCGGTCGAGCCCGATCCGGAGCCGGTGGAGCCTCAGCTCGAGACGGTCGAAGCGGACGAGGTCGCTCCGGCGCCGGTCGTCGAGGACCCCTTCCGCGGCCAGGGGGACTGGTACGTCGTCCACACGTACTCCGGCTACGAGAACAAGGTGAAGGCCAACCTCGAGTCGAGGATCCACACGATGCAGATGGAGGAGAAGATCTTCGGCGTTCACATCCCGATGGAGGATGTGATGGAGATCAAGTCCGGGAAGAAGCAAGTCGTGAAGCGGAAGCAGTTCCCGGGCTACCTCCTCGTTCGGATGGTTTACGACAACGACTCCTGGTACGTGGTCCGCAACACGCCGGGCGTGACGGGATTCGTGTCCGCCGGGACGGGCTCCAAGCCCACGCCTCTTTCGAAGCACGAGGTCGACAAGATCCTCGCCGTGAAGAAGGAGGAGGTTCGCCCCCAGGTGCGCCTCGGTTTCGAGGAGGGAGACATCGTCCGGATCACGTCGGGGCCGTTCGCGGACTTCAACGGGACGATCAACGAGATCAACGCGGATCAGGCCAAGCTCAAGGTGCTGGTGAACATCTTCGACCGGGAGACGCCGGTCGAGCTCTCCTTCGACCAGGTGTCGAAGGTCTAGCGCTCAACGAGCGGCGCTCAGCTAGCGATAGCGCAGAGTAAGAGACAACCCTTAGACGCGGGAGGCCGGAAGGCCGCTGGGACCGCAGGAGGTGTGAGGAATGGCTCCGAAGAAGAAGGTGCTCGCGACCGCGAAGCTCCAGATCACCGCCGCACAGGCGACGCCGGCGCCCCCCGTGGGCACCGCGTTGGGTCAGCACGGCGTGAACATCATGGACTTCTGCAAGCAGTACAACGACGCCACCCAGCAGTTCGCCGGCCAGATCATCCCGGTCGAGTTGACGATCTACGAGGATCGGTCGTTCACGTTCGTACTGAAGCAACCGCCGGCCGCGGAGTTGATCCGGAAGGCCGCCGGCATCGAGAAGGGCTCCGGTGAGCCGAACCGCGAGAAGGTCGCCCGCCTGTCGAGGCAGCAGGTGCGCGAGATCGCCGAGCGCAAGATGGTCGATCTGAACGCCAACGACATCGACAACGCGATGCGGATCATCGAAGGGACGGCGCGGAGCATGGGCGTGGAGGTGGCGTCGTGAGCTCGGATCCGGGCAAGCGGTACCGTCAGGCTGCCGAGGCGTTCGACCGGACCCAGGAGTACCTGCCGGCGGATGCCATCAAGATCCTGAAGTCCTTCCCCGACGCCAAGTTCGACGAGACGGTGGAGATCGCGTTCCGCCTCGGCATCGATCCGCGGAAGAACGACCAGGCCCTGCGTGGCACCGTGGCCCTTCCACACGGCTCCGGGAAGTCGGTCCGGGTCGGCGTCTTCGCGGCGGGCGAGAAGGCCCGGGAGGCGCGCGACGCCGGTGCCGACGTCGTGGGCGGCGAGGAGCTCGTCGAAGAGGTCATGAAGGGAGTGATCGACTTCGATGCGGCGGTCGCCACGCCCGACATGATGGCGTCGGTCGGGAAGGCCGGCCGGGTCCTCGGCCCCCGGGGGCTCATGCCGAACCCGAAGACCGGCACGGTCACGATGGACATCGCGAAGGCGGTTGCCGACATCAAGGGCGGCAAGGTGGAGTACCGCGCCGACCGGACCGGCAACGTGCACCTGATCATCGGGAAGAAGTCCTTCGAGGAGCGGAACCTCCTGGAGAACTACCTGGTGGTCGTCGACGAGCTCCTGAAGGCGAAGCCCTCGTCGGCGAAGGGGCGCTACATCAAGTCGCTCGCCGTCTCGTCGACGATGGGGCCGAGCGTCCGGATCGATCCCGCCAAGCCTCGAGGCGTCCAGACAGTGGCTCAAGCGTAGGGGCGGGAGCCGGCCCGTCCGACCGTTCCGTTCGGAGCGCCTGCTATCCTCGGGCTGCCGCAGACAGCAGGGGCGCGTGAGCGCGTAATCCCGGATCGGGTACCTGCCGAGGCGACGGCGACGTGTGACCGATGCGCGTGCCGTCCGGGCTCGCGCCGTCGCGCGTCTCCGCTGTCTGCGGGGACGCGTTGTTCATGTCGAGGAGGCGCGATGCCGAGTACCAAGAAGATCGAGCGTGTCGCCGAGCTGAAGGAGCAGATCGAAGGCTCCACGGCGCTGCTGCTCACCGAGTACCGGGGCCTCTCCGTGTCGGAGATCACCGAGCTCCGGCAGTCCCTGCGGGACGGGGGTGCCAGCTTCTCGGTCATCAAGAACACCCTGATGCGCCGCGCCCTCGAGCAGACGGATGCGGCCGAGCTCGGATCCCTGTTCGACGGCCCCAGCGCGGTCGCGTTCGTCCACGAGGATCCGGTTGCCGCGGCGAAGAGTGTGACGACGGCCGCGAAGAAGTTCCCCGCGCTGGTCCTGAAGGGCGGGTTCGTGGAGGGCCGTCTGCTCAACGCCGACGAGGCCAAGTCGCTGGCCGACCTCGAATCCCGCGAGGTCATGCTCTCGAAGCTCGCGGGTCTGATGAAGGGCGAGATGTCGCGCGCGGCCGCCGTGTTCCAGGCGACGCAGGCGCGATTCCTTTCTCTGCTGGAGGCGTTCAAGGCGAAGCTGCCCGAAGAGCCGGCTGCCGAGGCGCAACCCGAGGCCGAGGCGCCCGAGGCCGAGGCCGCACCGGAGGCGGAGGCCGCACCCGAAGCCGCCGGCCGAGGCCGCGCCGGCGAGCGAGGCGAGACCGAAGCGCCGAGGCCCCAGGCAGAAGAGGAGCCGGCGGAAGAGCCGAACGACGACGCATCGAACGAAGAAGCACCGAGAGACGAACGGACCGAAGAGAAGGAGAGGAGTGACCATGGCGAAGTCGAAGATCGGAACGGAGGACCTGCTGGAGCAGTTCAAGGAGATGACGCTCCTGGAGCTGTCCGAGTTCATCAAGGCGTTCGAGGAGGCGTTCGACGTCAAGGCCGCCGCAGCCGCGCCGATGATGATGGCCGGCGTCCGGCGCGGCGGCGGCGGTGCGGAGGCCGAGGAGGAGCAGTCCGAGTTCGACGTCATCCTCACGGCCGCCGGCGACAAGAAGATCCAGGTCATCAAGGAGGTGCGCGCGCTCACGAGCCTCGGCCTCAAGGAAGCGAAGGACCTGGTCGACGGCGCCCCGCAGCCCGTCCTGGAGAAGGTGACCAAGGAAGCGGCCGACAAGGCCAAGGAGCAGCTCGAAGCAGCCGGCGGGACCGCCGAGATCAAGTAGCGAACGCGTCGAGCACCCGGGGCGCCGGCTCCGCCGGCGCCCCGGGTTCCCTCGCCAGCAACCCTTGTGCTACCGTGCGACAACGTTCGCAGTTGAGGGGGAGAACAACCGCATGCGTCAAAGTGATGGGAAGCACTTCGGTCAGCGACTCCGCGAAGCGCGAGTCGCAGCCGGTCTCAGCCAGTCGGAGCTCGAAGACATCTCCGGCATCCCGAAGGCTCGCCTCTCTCGCTACGAGAACGGTCACGTCGAGCCCTCGATCCAGACGCTCGCCCGGCTGTCGCGGGCGCTGAACGTCTCCGAGGCATCGCTGCTCGGCGACCAGCGCGCCATCCTGGAGGACTTCTTCAACGTCCTCTACGACCGAGGGGTGCGGATCACATCCAGCGATCAGGGCGCACGGATCGCGCACGCGATCGCCGACCTCCTCGAGGCCGTGGCCGTGAAGATCGACGCGGCCGCTCCCGAGGAGACCTCCGAGCTCGCTCCCGGACGCGGACGGGGAGGCACAGCCCCTCGCCACGCAGGTGCTCGGCTAGCTCTGCCCCAGTCCGAATCGGAGGTCGAGATCCACGGCTCCGCCGCGAACGCCTGAGAACACCGCGGCATCTCCACGCCGATCCAACCTGGCGAGACGCGGACACGATGCGTGGACCCATCGGGGAGGCTCACCCGGATCTCGTACCGGATCCCCGCCATGGTCGGTTGGGGAACCAGCCGAAGGGTGACCTCCTTCGCGCCGTTCGACCGTTCGAACGGCGTCGGGGACGACATAGGCCACGGTGAGCGATGTCGACCCTCCTCCCCGGACCGCGATCGAGCCCGTCACGGTGGTGAGTCCGAGATCCTTCCCGACCTCGATCGGACTCGGGCGACTGGTCTCCGCCTCGATCTTCTCCGCGGCCTTCGGAAGGTAGAGGGTCACGTCCGCCGCGAACGTCCCGATCGGCAAGCCCGCCGACCGGCCCGCCCGAGGAGGACCGACGGGGGGTCCGTCCCCGCGCCGTTGTCGAACAGAACCTCCGCGTCCACCGCGGCCGACCCGTTCGGCCGGATCGTGACCGTCTGCACCACGGTCGTGTTCACGAGGGCGCCCACGTGGGCGTTCCCCAGCGCGCTCCAAGTGGTCGACGACCGGGAAGGTGCCCGCGCCCCGCAGTCTCGCGCTGACCGTCGAGGCCCAGGGACCGGATCAGACGGCGCTCCGCTCGTCCCGGAAGGTAGATGGACAGATGCCGGCCGCGCGTGTTCGCGGCCGTGGCGAGCGCGAAGGTTTCCACACCCGGCCGGCGGTCGAGGAACGCCTGCAGGATCTCGGAGACCCGGTCGGCGTGGAGCTGGGCGGCCTTCGGCGGGACGTCTCCCAGGAACGAGTCGATCTCCAGCGCGGCCGTCGTGGTCTGATCCGACAGGGCCAGTGCCCGGCCTTGGACCTTCACGTCACCGACCGCCCAGACGAGGTCCTGCAACGCCACCGCGTCGATCGAGATGACCCCGTCGACGGGCTCGCCTCCGGCCCCCTCGACCGCCGCCATGAGCGCGCGTGCCGTCTGCGGCCAGTCGAGCGAAACGTCGATGTCGGTGAGCTCCCTCGGCGCGGGTGTCATCGGCTCGAGCGTCGAGCGCGCCGTCGTCCGCGACCAGCACGCCGACCGTCGCGGGAACGCCCCCGCCGGGTCGCGGGACCCCGAGCGCCGGCACGCAGATGAGGTAGCGATGCTGGCCCGCGAACATCGCCGAGGCGAGCTCCAGCGAATCCCGGAAGCGGAGGGCGAGGTCGGCTGTTCGCGCGAGGCTCTCCAGGGCGTCGCGGTAGCCGGAGGCGACGGGCCCGAGGAGCCCGTCGCCTCCGGCTCCCTCGAGCCCGGTCAACGCCTCCCGGAGCTGCCGGGCCACCGACCCATGTCGGGGATCGCGGCCTCGAACGCCGCGATGTCCAGTCACCGACGGCGCTCGAGGCCGGGATCCGGATGTCCGTCCAACCGAATCGCGCGAGACCTTCACCATCGTGGTTCCGGCTTCGGCTGTCGCCAGCGAGGCCTCGGCGACGGCCGAGGCCGCCTCGATGTTGTTGCCGACGATCGGGAGGAGTCCGGCCAGGCCGAGCGAGGGGTGTCCGATCGAGGAACGCGTCTCGGCCGCCTTTCGGGCGGCGACGAATGGGGCCGCCGCCTCCGGATCCCCCGTGACGATCGATTCGATCGCCACCGAGAGCTCCGCCCGAGCGTTCGTGAGCCCTCGGACGAGACCCCTGCCGGCCCAGAGGCCGTCGAGAACCAGCAGGATCACGAAGGTCGCCACGCCCGCCCAGACGCCCAAGGCAACCGTCTCCGGTGGGTCCATGGTCGCCACCGGCCGGACGGGGTGGGATTTGAGGCCATCGTCGCCGACCCTACCGCCCGTCGGGGGCTGCACCATGAACCGTCCCGGCAACGGTCTCGGGGAGGCCC
>CAVTTD010000040.1:0-77283 GCA_963737525.1 uncultured Actinomycetota bacterium | reverse complement strand
TCGGCGACATGGTTCCGGAGCTCCTCGGCCATCGTCTCGTCGCCCACGTACTCGGACTTCAGGGTGACGAAGGCGACGATCGCCTCCCCGACCAGTTCGTCGGGCTTCGACACGACGGCGGATTCGGCGACCTTGTCGTTGTCCACGAGCGCGGATTCGATCTCGAAGGTCGACAGGCGGTGGCCGGCGACGTTCATCACGTCGTCGATCCGTCCGAGGAGCCAGAAATATCCGTCCTCCTCGCGCTTGGCGCCGTCGCCGGCGACGTAGACCTCCGGTCCGTACTTCGAGAAGTAGGTCTCCACGTACCGGTCCTGGTCTCCCCAGATGGTGCGCGAGATCGAGGGCCAGGGTCGTGTCAGGACCAGGTATCCGCCGCCACCGAGCGGCACGCTCTCCCCCTGCTCGTCGAAGATGTCCGCCCTGATGCCCGGGAACGGGACCGTGGCCGAACCCGGCTTGAGGACGGTGATCCCGGGAAGCGGTGTGATGAGGATCGCGCCCGTCTCGGTCTGCCACCACGTGTCGACGACCGGTGCGCGCTCCCCGCCGATCACCTTCCAGTACCAGACCCACGCCTCGGGGTTGATCGGCTCGCCCACGGACCCGAGCAGCCGGATCGAGGAGAGGTCGTGCTTCTCCGGGAACGCCGTCCCCCATCGCATGAACGCTCGGATCGCCGTGGGGGCCGTGTACAGGATCGTCGCCCGGTAGGTCTCGACGATCGACCACCATCGATCCTTGTCGGGCCAGTCCGGCGCGCCCTCGTACATGATCCCCGTCGTGTGGTTCGCGAGCGGCCCGTAGACGATGTAGGAGTGGCCGGTGACCCACCCGCAGTCGGCGGCGCACCAGAAGACGTCGTCGTCGTGGATGTCGAAGATCATCCGGTGCGTCGCCGCGACCTGCGTGAGATAGCCGCCGGTCGTGTGCGCGATCCCCTTCGGCTTCCCGGTGGTGCCGCTCGTGTAGAGGAGGTACAGGAGATCCTCGGCGTCCATCTCCTCCGGCGGGCAGTCGGTGGGCTGGTCCGCGACCAGGTCGTGGTACCAGATGTCCCTCCCCTCGGTGAACTCGTGCTCGTTCTCGCAGCGACGGAGGGTGATCACGTGCTCGATGCTGGGACACTCCCTGACGGCCTCGTCGGCGTTCGCCTTCAGGGGCACGACCTGGCCGCGACGCCAGGCGCCGTCCGCCGTGATCAAGACCTTCGCTTCGGCGTCGTTGATGCGATCGCGGAGCGAGTCGGCGCTGAACCCCCCGAACACCACCGAATGCGGGGCGCCGATCCGCGCGCACGCGAGCATCGCGATGGGCAGCTCCGGGACCATGCCGAGATAGATGTTCACCCGGTCACCCTTCCGCACGCCGAGCGATCGGAGCCCGTTGGCGAGCCGGCTGACCTCGTCCAGCAGTTCGCGATAGGTGATCGTGCGTGTGTCGCCCGGCTCACCCTCCCAGTGGTAGGCGACCTTGTCGCCGCCTCCCGCCTCCACGTGGCGATCCAGGCAGTTGACGGAGGCGTTCAGCGTCCCCCCCACGAACCACTTCACGAACGGAGGGGTCCACTCCATCACCGTGTCCCAGCGGCGGCTCCATGTCAGCTGCTCCGCCTGCTCGGCCCAGAACCCTTCCGGGTCTCGATCCGCGCGCTCGTAGATCGCGACATCTGAGACGACCGCGTGCTCGACGAAGCCCGGAGGAGGCGGGAAGACCCTCTTCTCCTCGAGGAGGGCCTCGATGTTCTGCTGAGGCTCGGTCACCGTGTTCCCCTTGCTCTCTCGGCCGCTCCGGCCCTCTCGGGACGTCTTGGGGCCCTCTCGGGGGCCTTCTGCCACTCGCTTCTCAGGCCCTTCTTGGGGCCCTCCTGTGACTCCCTCTCAGGCCCTCTGGGGCCTTCTCGGGGTCCGGGAGCCCCAATCGTACGGGAGCCGCCCTGTGACGTGCGAGCCCCGGGGTGCTTGCATAGGTGGAACGACAGAGCCACCATCGTGCTCGGAGCCGCCCATCGAGGCGGCTCCGGAGCACGATGGGGGGAAGGGAGGCAGAGTGGCTCAGTACGAGGCGTATTGCGTGAAGTGCAAGGCGAAGCGTCAGTTCGAGGGAACGGTCGTCACCCTCAAGAACGGGCGGAACGCCGCGTCGGGGACCTGTCCCGTGTGCGGCACCAAGGTCATGCGGATCCTCGGCAAGGCGGACGTAGCGGCGTCCTAGGGACGAGACAACAGCTGCTCGGGGCTGACGAGCACGGGCCCCGGGGTCATGAGACGGTGGCGGGCCGAGAGGTCCGCCACCGTCGTCTCGGCGAACACCGCCTGCACCGCTCTGGCGACATCAGCCCAGAAGCCTTGCAGCCCACAGCGTGAGTCCTGGAAGCAGGTGTGATCCGAGGGCTCGAGACAGAACATCGGGAAGATCTGTCCTTCGATCGCATCCGCGATCTCGGCCACGGTGATCTCCTCCGCGGGACGAGCGAGCCGGCACCCTCCTCCTCCACCCCGGAAGCTCTCCACCAGGCCCGCCTTCGAGAGCGCGCCCAGCTGCTGCTCCAGGAAACGGACGGGGATCTGCTGCCGGAGCGCGATCTCCCGCGCCGGGACGAGCACGCCCGCGTGCGTACCGTCCGCCAACTCGATCATGGCGCGCATCGCGTATTCGAGCTTCTGGGAGACCTTCAGCACAAAACGTCCTCTCCTCAATGAGCGTAGGAGGGGTGTCCCGCGCCGTCAACGGCGCCTCAGCAGCCAGATCACCCAGATTCAAGGTATGCAGCGAGAACGGCCCTCGATCCGATGATTCCATCATCGAATGTAGGTGGAGTGGGCTACCCCCAGAAGGAGGACAGATCGGATGGGACGGGTGCTGATCGTCGATGACGAGCCCGACGTCCTCCTCCTGTGCAGGCTCAACCTGCAGCAACGAGGGCACGAGATGCTCGAGGCGTCAGAAGGGGGCCGCGCGCTGGAACTCGCCCGCGAAGGGCACCCGGACGCGATCGTGCTGGACCTGATGATGCCGGGGGTTACCGGGTACGACGTCCTCGAGGCCCTTCAAGAAGACGAGGCGACCTCGAGCATCCCGGTCCTCGTGCTCACGGCGAAGTCCCTCCGCGCGGATCGGGAGCGCTCCCATGGGCTGGGCGCCGCGGCGTTCCTGACGAAGCCGTTCCTCCCGAGCGAGCTCTGCGAGATGGTCGACTCGCTGCTGGCGACGGACGCTCCAAGCTGACCCGACGTCAGCCCGCGCCGGCCTGATCCTCGCCCAGCACCACCACGACGTCCGCCGATTCCGAGACCAGATCCGCCAAGTCAGCAGGAAGCGGCTTGACGGGCACGTTGCCGAGGTAGGTCTTCGAAAGCAGTTGGGCGTCCGCCTCGTTCTGGGCCCTGTGGTCGTCCTTGCGGAAGTACACGACCGAGTCGACGACCGGCTTGTCCGGCGCGTCCGCCGGCTCCCCGGCTCGCAAGTAGCCCTCCTGCTCCAGCAGGATCTGGAAGTCCCCCGCGTATCCGGCCTTCGAGGTCCCGTTCAGAACCTGGACCAGCACCCCGTCCTGGTTCGGGACGATCGACTGCGAGGGAGAGCGTGAGGGCGAGGGACTCTCGGAAGGGGACGGTGAGGACGAGTCTCGTGGCGCGGCCACGGTTTCGCCGTCGGAGAATCCGTTGGCGAGAAGTGCGACACCCCCGATGACGAGAGCGACCACGATGACGAGCCGAGAGATACCCGGATTCACGGGTCCATCCTAGCGGCGAATCTCCTCTCGCCGGCTCAGACCCGTACGCCCAGCCCCGAGGCCGTCCTGGCGCGCCGCCTCACCTCTCTGACCCTGCGCAATCGGCGAACGAGCATCGGGTCGTACACGAGGGCCTCCGGCCGGTCGATGACCTTGTGCAGGAGCTGGTGGTAGCGCGAGGGTGAGAAGCCGAACCGCTCGCGGATCGCGCGCTCCTTCGTCACCGACAGCTTCCACGCCTCCCGTTCGAAGTCCAAGACCTCCCTCGATCTCTGATCCAGGTCGGACCTCGTGTGCGTTTTCCGCCGGCTCGCACCCATGCGGCGAGGGTAGCTCGCGCGCAGCGCCGTTCAAGCACTGGTCCTGGCGTCCCGAAACCTTGAGGAGATGGCAGGATGGGAGGGTTCAGGAAGGCCCGGGTTCATGGCGCACGGTGAAGAGGTCGAAGAGCGAGCCGCCCCGGCGGCTGATCTCCGCTTCGTGGCGCAGCTCAACATGCTCCACAGCATGGCCGCCGCGCTGACGAGCCTGGACGACGTCTCGGAGATCGCCGCGGCGATCACCGAGGAGCTTCGGACGATCCTCGACTACCACAACTGCCGCGTCTACGTGTTGCAGGACGACGGATGGACGTTGATGCCCATCGCGTTCCGCGGCGAGATCTTCTACGAATACGAGCACGAGACGTTGGAAGAGCTGATCACCCATGTCGGTGAAGGCATCACCGGATGGGTGGCCGAGCATCGGACCTCCGTCCTGGCCCCGGACGCGAGGCTCGTCCCGTTCGCTGTCCAGATCCCCGACACCGAGGACATCCTCGAATCGATGCTGGCCGTCCCCATGACGGTCGGTGAGGCGGTCCAGGGCGTGATCGTCCTGTCGAGCCTCGGCTACGGCGCCTTCGACGAGGAGGATCAGCGTCTCCTCGAAGTGTTGGCATCACATGCCGCGATCGCGATCTCCAACGCGAAGCTCTTGCACGCCGAGCGCGAGGCGGCGGAGACCTCGTCGGCCCTCCTCGGACTGTCGAAGCGTCTCACCCAGCTCCGATCGGTCGGCGACATCTTGCAAGGGGCGATCGAGACCGTCTCCTCGCTCATCGATGCGGCGGCCGTCTCGTTCCACGTGCGGGATGAACACTCCGGTGACTTCCGACTGGCGCGGCTCCTCACGCTCGATCCCGACGCGATCCGCCCGTGGCACGAGATCGGCGACGTCCCCGAGTCCGTCGCGACGACGGTCGTGTTCGACAACGACGAGCCCTTGGTCATCCCTCGAGACTCCCCGCTCAGCAAGGACCAGGACTACCTCATCTCGGAAGAGCCGCGTGAGGTGCTGGTGGCACCCGTGACGTGGGAGCCCGACGGAGCCGGGACGATCGCCGTGGTCGGACACGAGGGTGACGGGGTCTTCACCGAGCGCGAGTTCCGGCTGATCCGCGGCGTCGCCGACCTCACGTCGCTCGCGCTCGGCAATGCGAGGCGGATGTCCGAGCTCGAACGGTTCCATGAGCTCGTCGCGGGACTGGACGCAGCGTTCTGGGAGGCATCACTCCCCGGCCTGGTGTTCACGTTCGTGGGGGGCGCCGTGCACGATCTGCTGGGCGGCGATACGGCGTCGTGGCCCGACGATGCTCGTGCCTGGGGATCCCATATCGACGAGCGGGATCACGACGAGGCGATGGCCGGACTCCGACGCGCGATCGAGAGCGGCGTGGGCGAGGCGCTCGAGTATCGAGTGCTGGGCGACGACGAGTCGCCGCGATGGATCCGTGACCTGATCCACGTGATCCGAGGCCGTGGAGGCGCACCCACGATCCTGCGAGGACTCATGGTCGACATCACCGAACGCAAGTCGGCCGAGCGAGCACTGCGGGCGAGCGAACGGAAGTACTCCGACGCGTTCAAGCGGGAACGAGAGGCCGCGCAACGTCTCCGCATGCTCGATGAGATGAAGAACACCTTCCTGGAGGCCGTTTCCCACGACCTCCGCACACCGCTCACGTCGATCCTCGGCTCGGCCCTCACGCTCGAGCGCACGAAGCTCGACCTGCCCGCTGAAGACGCACTCGACATGGTGGGAAGGATCGCCTCCAACGCCAGGAAGCTCGAGCGACTCCTCTCGGACCTCCTCGACCTCGATCGCCTGCAGCGCGGGATCGTGTCACCCAACCGGCGCGCGACCGACCTCGAGGACTTCGTCCTGCGGGCCGTGTCGGAGATGGATACCAAGGGTCGGAGGATCGAGCTGGACATCCAACCGGGAAGCGTGCAGATCGACCAGGCCAAGACGGAGCGGATCCTCGAGAACCTCCTGTCGAACAGCCTGCGACACACCCCCAAGGACGCGAAGATCTGGGTACGCGCCCTGGTGCAGGACAAGGGCGCGCTGTTCATCGTGGAAGACGACGGTCCGGGCGTGCCGGCGGAGCTTCACGAGGCGATCTTCGAGCCCTTCCGGCAGGCGCCGGGGTCCTCCTCGGTGCACGCGCCCGGGGTGGGCATCGGACTGTCTCTCGTGCGTCGCTTCGCGGAGCTGCACGGAGGCAATGCCTGGGCCGAGGAACGCGAGGGCGGCGGGGCGTCGTTCCACGTGTTCCTCCCCGGTTCGTAGCGCTCGTCCGGATCCGCGAGCGGGATCCCTCGTTCGGAGCCGGCGGTCGGACTCGAACCGACGACCTAGCGATTACAAATCGCTTGCGCTACCAGCTGCGCCACGCCGGCCGCGTCTGAGTCTATCGGGGTGACTGCTCGGTCTTGAACACGAACCCGTACGTGAAGAGCGCGTAGAGCACGAAGGAGTCCAGCGCCAGGCCGAGCAGACCCGAGCTTCCGGAGCTCCGGAGCTGCGCCAATCCGGTCAGGATCCCCAGCACGGCGAGCACGATCCCGAGGACCCGCCCCGCGGGCCGCAGCCGAAGGACGAGCCAGCCGGCTACGAGCGCGAGACTCCCCTGGATCACGAGCCAGAACGCCGCGGCGCGCTCCGCGGAGTCCCCTTCCAGGAAGGGGAGGTCGATGTTGACCCGGTCTCCGGTCACCCCCATCAGCCCGATGCCGAGCGAGAGCGCCCCGGCGACCAGCAGGACCCCGGCGGCGCCCGTGACCGGCCCGGGCCGTCGCACGGGCACCGCCAGCGGCTTCGGCGTCGGGAGGCCGCTGTAGGGATCCGCGGGAGGGGGTGGCAGAGATGTCATGGGTGGTGCCGGCGAGTCCGGCAGGATCGAGCCTAGCCACGCCCCTGGGGCGAGGCAACGACTCGAGCCGGAAGGACGAACCCGTACAGAGCGGCGGCGAGGGCCGCCGAGGCGTTCAGAGACCCCACACGCCCCTTCGTCGGGAGCGCCACCAACAGGTCGCAGTGTTCTCGGACCAGCCTCGACAAGCCTTCGCCCTCCGAGCCGATCACCACGGCCACGCGGCCATCCGGACACGCTTCATCGAAGATCGTGCCGGGGGCGCCCTCGTCCAGGCCGACCACGGAGAAGCCGGCCTCCTGCAGCCGGGCGAGCGCGCGGGCGATGTTGGCGACGACGGCGTGCGGCAGGTGCTCCAACGCTCCGGCGGACGCGCGCACGGCGGCGGGCGTGACACCTGCCGCGCGCCGGGCGCGCGTCACCAGGGCTGCGGCGCCGACGGCCTCGGCCGTCCGCGCCGCGGCCCCGAGGTTCTGCGGATCCGTGATCCCGTCGAGCACCACCACGATCGCATCGGGCCCGAACGGGAAGGTGGCGAGGTCTCGTTCGCCCATCTGGGTGCGGCCCGCGCGGCCGCTCACCGTCCGCGCGACGACCCCACGATGATCGTGGGCCAGACCGTCCAACTCCCGCCGATCCGTCGCGCGGACGGGCACCTTGGCCGCGCGGGCCGCCTCGCGGACCGCCCGCAGCCCTTGCGTGTCACGCGCGCCGGTGGCCACGAGCACCTCTCTCACCTGGCCGG
Source organism: uncultured Actinomycetota bacterium (assembly GCA_963737525.1). GTDB lineage: Bacteria > Actinomycetota > UBA4738 > UBA4738 > HRBIN12 > JAJNBA01. Next base: position 69,606 of record CAVTTD010000040.1, on the reverse strand, counting down.
CGCGCAGCGCCTCGACGACGGCCCGTCGCCCGGTGAGGAGCTCGTCGCTCACCGGACCACCGCGAGCGCGAGGCACCCGATGCCGTCACCGACGAGACCGAGTCCCTCCGGCCGTGTCGCCTTCACCGAGACGCGATCGACCGGGATCCCCGCGATCGCGGCGAGCCGGTCGCGCATCTCGTCCCGCCTCGGCGCGATCTGCGGTCGGTCGCACACGACGGTGACATCCATCGACACGGGCGCGCGACCCAGGTCCGAGAGGATGCGTACGGTGCGGCCCAGGAGCTCGCTCCCCGCGATGCCCGCCGTCTCCGGCGCCGTCTCCGGGAAATGCTCGCCGATGTCTCCCATCGCGATCGCCCCGAGAAGGGCGTCGGCGACGGCGTGACACACGACGTCGCCGTCGGAGTGCCCCGACAGGCCGTCCTCCCTTTGGAACAACAACCCGCCGAGCCACAGCTCTCGGCCCGCGCCGAACGGGTGCACGTCGAAACCCAAGCCCACCGAGGATTCAGCCACCGCCACCGCCCATCCGTCGATCCGCGTGTGCCAGATCGGCGAGCGTGGTGATCTTGACGTTGGCGGGGTCGCCGGTGATCGCCCGAACCTCGAAGCCGGCCCATCTGAACGCCGAGGCGTCGTCGGTGAACGACGCGCCGGCCGCCTCGGCCTTCGCGTGCGCTTCTCGGAGGAACGAGGTCCGGAACGCTTGCGGCGTCTGTCCCAGAGCCAACTCCTCCCGCCCCTCCGCGCCTTCGACGAGGTCCGCATGGACCCGGAGGACGGTGTCGGTCACCGCGAGCACGGGAACCACGCCGTCGGCACCGTCCGCCACCGCCTGGATGACGCGCGCGAAGAGCTCCGGAGACGCGAAGGGTCGGGCGGCGTCGTGGACGGCGACGACATCGATCTGCTCCGGCACCTGCGCCAGAGCCGCTCGCACCGAGGCCTGACGCGAGTCCCCGCCTTCGACGAATCGAGCGGAGACCTCGAGGTCCTCCACACACGCGCGAGCGCGTCCTTCCCAGCCCGGCGGGAACGCCACGACGAGCCCACCGACCGAGGGGGACGCGGCGGCACCGGCGGCGGCGACCGAGAGCATCGGCCGGCCGCCGATCGGGAGCAGCGCCTTGGGTTCCGCGGCGCCCATCCGACGGCCTACGCCGGCGGCCAGCAAGATCACGATCGCGCCATCGGGCTCCACGTTCGAAGCATCGCAGACCGAGACAGCTCAGGCGCCGGCGCCGGCCGTGGCGGGCGCCTCGCCCGTGGGCGCAGCGAAGATCATGCGGCCCGTGGTGGTCTGGATCACGTTCGTGACCCGAACCTCCACCTGGGAGCCGATCCGTTCGGCCGCTTGCTCGACGACGACCATCGTCCCGTCGTCGAGGTAGGCGACCGCCTGTCCGTGTTCGCGGCCTTCCTTCACCACCCGGACGGAGATCTCGTCGCCGGCCGTGTAGGGAACGCGGAAGCGGGAAGCGAGGGCGTTGATCTGCGCGACGGGAACGCGGAGTGCTTCCGCGACCTTCGCCATGTTGTGATCGACGGTGATCAGCTGCGCGCCGCGCTCGCGCGCGAGGCGCACGAGCGCGGCGTCCACATCGATCACACCCGTCTCCTCAACCAGCTGGAACTGCACGGTCGGAGCCTTCTGGAGCTCCACGAGCACGTCGAGACCGCGCCGGCCGCGCGAGCGGCGGTGCGGATCCGAGGAGTCGGAGATCGCCTGGAGCTCGCGGAGCACCCCTTCGTGCAGCAGGATCGTGCCGCCGACGAAGCCGGTCGCGACCAGGTCGGCGACCCGGCCATCGATCAGGGCGCTCGTGTCGAGGACGTGGAGGTCGCCCCGCGTCACGCCTGCGGCCCTCGGCTTGATCCCGACGAGGCCGAAGATGTCCTCGTACTTCGTCTGCCCCAGCCGATACCCCACCGTCCCGAACGTGAGGTACAGGAACACGATGGCCGGCCAGGAGGCGGACGCCGGCAGGAACAGCAGGGGCACCATCATCAACGCGGACACGAGCAATCCCACGACGAGTCCCACGACCCCGCCCGCCAAGACCGCGGGCGGTTTCTTACCGAGCTCGGTCTCGAGGCCGTGCACCGCCTGGAGCGTGAGGCGCGCGAACACCCCACCCACGAGATAGCCGACCCCGGCGCCGAGGAAGACGAACAGGAGCGCGCGACTCGTGCTGGTCGTCCCGGTGGCTTCGCCGATCCGGGCGCCGGCGGTCGCGATCAGGGCGACGAAGATGAGGCGGATGCCGCCGGCGACACGCCCGCGGACGTCGCCCCTCCCACGCCCCTTCTCGTTCTCACTCACGTGCTCACCCCGCCTCGGAAAGCTCGATCGAAGGCGCTCGCGGCGCCCTTCAGGGTCATCGGCGCATGGCGGACCGCTCCTGAGTTCCTGCTGAGAAAGGCGGGCGCGGGGCTGCGTCAGGCCTGAGCGGCCATCTTCACGCCGTGAGCGCCGTCGAGGACGTCGTCGATCATGACCTCCGCGTCCTCTTCGGACTTGCCGGCCGCGTGGGAGAGCTCCGAGATGAGGATCTGCCGCGCCTTGTGGATCATGCGCTTCTCGCCGGCAGACAGACCCTTCTCACGGTCTCTGATCGAGAGGTTCCGAAGCACCTCTGCGACCTCGAACGGATCTCCCGAGTGGAGCTTCTCGAGATTGTTCTTGAATCGCCGGCTCCAGTTGGCGGCCGAGATGGTTTCGGCCTCGGTCAGCACCTTCAGGATCTTCTTGACCTGCGCCTTGCTGATGACGGGCCGGAGACCGACCTGCTCCGCCGAGTCCACCGGGACCGAGAGGGTCAGGTCGCCGTAGACGACGCGAAGTACGAGGTACTTTCGCTTCTCTCCGAGGAAATCCTTGTCCTTCAGCTCTTCGATGACGGCCGCCCCGTGCTCGGGATGGACGACGGTGTCTCCCTTACGGAACGCGGGCAAGTGGTTCCCCCTTCACGAGAGCAGGATTCCGGCCGAAAGCGCGGCCGGCGAGGATAGGAGGATAGCACGGAACACCTCTCGCCCGCAACCCAAAAGTGCAGGTCAGAGCCACTTTTCTTGGTTCGGGGTTGGTCCGAAAGGACTATCGGAAGTTGCCTCAGGACGCTCTTCGCCGTGCCTCGGCTGCGGGAACGTGGGTCCAGGAGAGCGCCTCGGACACATCCCGAACCGGGACCAGGGCGGGGTGCCGCCGTGTATCCGGACCAGGGGCGGCGAAGACGGCGCGACACCCGGCCGCTTCCGCGGCCGCCAGCCGCTGCGGCATCGCCGACGCCTGTCGAACGAGCCCCGTGAGCGAGACCTCCCCCACGAAGGCGGCTCCCTCCGGCGTGGCGATGCCCGATACCGCCGACGCGAGCGCGGCCGCGACGGCCAGGTCGGCCGCGGGATCGTCCACCCGCATGCCTCCCGAGGAGGCTCCGAACAGCTCGGCGCGACCCAGGCGGTAGCCGCCCGCGCGGGCGAGCACGGCTGCCATGAGCTGGAATCGGCGAGCATCGAGCCCCGTCGTCTGGCGGCGCGCGGGGCCGTCGACGGATCCCACCAGGGCCTGGACCTCGACGGCCAGGGCCCTGCGTCCCGCCAGGGGCAGCGCGACGGCCGACCCGGGGCACGCCGTGCCCCGAGAGGAGCACGCCCGCCGGATCGATCTCTCGCAGACCCTCGGCGCCCATCTCGAACCACGCCGTCTCCCCCTCGGCGCCGAACCGGTTCTTCCCGCCCGAGAGCACGCGAAGGCCGGAGCGAGGGTCCCCTTCGAACATGAGCACCACGTCCACGGCGTGCTCGAGCGCGCGAGGGCCGGCGACGTCACCGTCCTTGGTGACGTGGCCGGTCATGACGACCCCGATGCCCTCCTCCTTGGCCATGCCCACGAGAGCGTCCGTGCAGTTCCGTACCTGCGCGACCCCGCCGGGCATCTGGGCGGCGGAAGGATCCCGGACCGCCTGGATGGAGTCCACCGCCAGGAGGAACGGCGCGCGCGCGCGCGCCGTTCCGAGCACGGTGGCCAGGTCGCGGCCCGGCGCGAACGCGACCGCGTCCCCCGCCATGCCCGAGCCGTCGCGACCGGGCCGCGACCTGCCCGTGGGATTCCTCGCCCGACACGAGCAGGCACTCCCGCCCGGACTCGGACGAGGCGAGACAGCAGCTGCAGCAGCGAGCGTGGACTTGCCGATCCCCGGCTCCCCCGCGAGGAGGACCACCGAGGCCGGGACGAGCCCGCCGCCGAGGACCCGGTCCAGACCCGGGATCCCGGTCGGCACCCGCGGTTCGGTCCCGGAGGCACCCCCCGAGCGTCAGGACGGGAGACACGGTGCCCGGCCGCTCCCCGACGGCGCCCTCGATCGTGCCCCAGGCGCCGCAGCCCGGGCATCGACCGACCCATTGGGCCACCTGCTGCCGGCACTCCGAGCAGGCGAAGAAGGTCCGAGGCCGAGTCATGGACGGCTGACGCTAGCCATCGGGAGTGACACACCTCGGCGGGAGGTGTCGGCGCCGCCGACTACCTTCCTCTGATTAGGACCATCGGCTCGGATCGGCGGACGACGGTGTGAGATCGGACCCCTTCGGCTACGAGTTGCGTCAGACTTGCCGATAGATGTCTTGACGGACGAAGGAGGCACGGTCGTGGAGGTCGTACCGATCGGCGGCGGAGACGCCGGATGGGATCGAGATCCCGACGAGCCTGCCATCGGGCCGGCCGAGAGGCTCGCCGAGCCGGTCGAGGACCCCACCGAACCGCCCGAGTTCCCCCTCGTCCTCGTGACCTGGCGCGACGCCTGGTTCGACTTCGACGAGCCGGACCCCGAGGACGTCCGCGCCGACTACCTGGTCAACACCGTCGGATTCCTGGTGCGGCAGGGTCCGCGCTTCGTCTCGGTCGCCCAGGAGGTCCTTCCCGACGGCGACGGGTTCCGCGCGGTCACCCACATCCCCACCGCGGTCGTCGCAGACGATCTCGCCGCTGCAGGAACCCGACGAGACCGCCGATGAGCGACCTGGCCGCCCCGTAGCCCGTATACTCGCTCGGCTCGGCGCGGAGGTCGCGCCGACCGATGAACGAAGGAGGGATGCGAGATGAGTGCCCACACGGTCACCGTCAGCGCGCAGCGTCCCTCCGTCTCTCGCTGAGCCGTCCGGCTCTCACGCGGTAGCTCCCGTAGGACGCGGCGTTCGCTCATGCCCGTATCCCTGCGAATCAGAAGGAGCACCCGCGTTGCATGACGAAGTCATCGAGCACTTCCTCGACGAAGGGCTCATCGAACGGGTCATCAGACCCATCAAGAGCGGCAAGGAAGCGAGCGTGCACCTGTGCGCGCGAACCCGCGCACGACCGGTGAAGAGCTGGCGGCGCTGAAGATCTACCACCCGCTCGACCGGCGCGACTTCCGCGACGAGTCGCTCTACCGAGACGGCGAGTTCATCAAGGAGCGGCGGATCCGCGTCGCGCTGGAGAAGAAGACGCGGTTCGGTCGCGAGGTCCAGGGAGGCATCTGGGTCGGCCGCGAATGGGAGACCCTGCGCGCGCTGTTCGACGCGGGGGCGCCCGTCCCCCGTCCGATCGAAGCCACCGACAACGCGATCCTCATGTCCTACATCGGCGACGAGGACGACGCCGCGCCGCAGCTCCATCGATATCGCCCCACGGGCGACGCGGAGGCCGAGGATCTCCTCGAGCAGTGCATCCGTGCCGATCGAGCGGATGCTCTTCCACGACGTGGTCCACGGCGACCTGTCGCCGTTCAACATCCTCGTGTGGGACGGGCGGATCTCCGTGATCGACCTGCCGCAGGCCGTCGATCCGAAGAAGAACCGCCACGCCGAAGTCGCTGCTCGCCCGCGACGTCGAACGGATCTGCGAGCACTTCGCTCGTCGCGGGGTCTCCCGCGATCCGGCGCGGATCGCCGACGACCTCTGGACGGCGTGGACGTTCGCCGACCTCGTCCCGGAGGAGCTGCGCCCGCTCCTCTAGAGCGACGGTTGAGCCCGACCCGGGCGCGGGCGGATACTCCGCCCATGCCCGAGCGCCGGATCGCCACGGTGCTGATGCTCGACGTGGTGGGGTCGACCCACATCGCGGCGCAACTGGGCGACGCTCGGTACCGCGAGCTCTCGTCGCGGTTCAACCGGCTCGTGCGGGCCGCCCTCAAGCGCTTCGGGGGGAAGGAGGAGGACCACGCCGGCGACGGCTTCTTCGCCACCTTCCCCCAGCCGGACCGGGCGATCAGATGCGCGGCCGCGCTCGCCGAGGAGGTCCGGAGCCTCGGCATCGAGATCCGCTCCGGCATCCACACGGGCCAGACGGAGGATCAGGCCGGCAAGACCCACGGCATCGCGGTGGTGATCGGTGCGCGGGTGATGTCGCTGGCCGATGCCGGCGACATCCTGGTCACGAGCACCACGAAGGAGCTCGTGACCGGCTCGGGGTTCGGTTTCGAGGACTTCTCGGCGCACGAGCTGAAGGGCGTCCCCGGTACCTGGCAGGTCTTCGCCGTCACCGGCGTGAACGACGAGCAGCGGGCGCGGCCGCTCCCGGCGGCCGAAGCGGCGGAACGTCTCGCAGCGATCGAGCCGTCCGCCGGCCGGGGCGGCCGCGCCGCCCGACCCTCGTCGTCGGTGCCCTGGCCGGCCTCGTCACGATCGGGGCCGTTGCCTTCGCCGCCACTCGCGGCCAGCAGCCCGAGGAACCAGACCGCACGGAATCGACCGGGCCACCCTCGGGGGCCGTCGTGCAGGTCGATCCCGAGCGGGTGCCACCCATCTTGAAGTCGATCCCCGTCCCTGTCCGGAGGGTGTAGGTGCCCGGAGTCACGCTCCCGACGTCGCAGCACTCGATGGTTGTGGGCCAGGGGGGTGTCTGGACCGTCCGGTTCAGAGACCTCTTCCACGTCGACCCCTCACGCTCGGAGGTTCGAACGCGCATCACGCTCGAGACGCGGGGCGTCCCGTTCTCGGCCAACCTCGCCGAGGGCTCGGACAAGATCTGGTTCGCGTACGACAATGGCCTCATCGAGGTGAATCCGGCGACGGACGAGCAACGGCCGGTGATCCCCTTTCCCCCGGGGGGTACGGTTCGTCCGACGTCGTGGCCGGCGGAGGGTTCGTGTGGTTCGGCACGAGCTCCGGGCGACTCGTCCGCTTCGACCCTGCGACGGCCCGGGACCGGACTCGAACGGGTCTCGACCCGATCGACGCGATCGCGTTCGGCCACGGATCGGTCTGGACGGTGGACACCGTTGCCGGAACCGTCGGCAGGTACGACCCCGAGACGATGCGTCTCGTCGCGGAGATCGACATGCCGACCTCCCCCGCCTACCTCGTCTCGGGTGACGTGGGGGTGTGGGCGCTGTCCCTGAGCGTTGGGACGCTCTCCCAGATCGACCCTGCGACGAACGACGTGAGGTACCAAGTGCCGGTGGGAGCGGATCCCTTCCGGCTTCGCGGTCGGCTCCGGAGCGGTGTGGGTCGGGGACGAAGACGGCGTGATCCGACGCGTCGACGAGGAGACCCGCGCGGTCACGGAGATCCCGTTCGGTGCCGAGATCAGGGCTCTGGCCTTCGACGACGAGACGGACACCCTCTGGGTCGACGTCGTCTGACGTTCGAGCTGCGATCCCCTCAAGGTTCATCCTGATGGCCGAAGCGTTCGACCTAGCGGCGGCATCCGGGAAGGCGATGCAGGCAGGTGACTTCATCCGGTTCCCGGAGTCGGCGACCACCCAGAGTGCCGAGAAGCCCGGTTCCCGAACGGGGACCGGGCTTCGGCCTTCACGCCGCGCTCCGACGCGCGGCGCCTGACGCGGGATCGACCTACTCGGTCGAGCCCGCGAGCTCCACGGGCGGGGTGTCCGGAGGCATGACCTCTGCGCCGTGCTCGAACGTGATCTCGCCGTCCAACACGTCGACGATGATGGTCTCCCCGGCCCGGAACTCTTTGTAGAGCAGCTTCTCCGCGAGCGGGTCCTCGACCAGCTGTTGGATCGTCCGGCGGAGCGGACGGGCGCCGAGGGCCTTGTCGTAGCCCTTCTCCGCCAGCAGCGTCTTGGCCGCGTCCGAGAGTTCGATGTCGACGTCCTTGGACTTGAGCTGCTCTTCCACCCGGCGCATCAGGAGGTCGACGATCCGCTTCACGTCCTCGATCGTCAGCGAGTGGAAGACGATGACCTCGTCGATCCGGTTCAGGAACTCGGGCCGGAAGGATCGCTTGAGCTCCTCGGTGACGTTCTCCTTCATCTTCGTGTACGTCACGGCGTCGTCGCGGGCGGCCATGAACCCGATCCCCACGCCCTTGGCGATGTCCCGGGTGCCGAGGTTCGAGGTCATGATGATGATCGTGTTCTTGAAGTCGACCTGGTGACCCTGCGCGTCGGTCAGGTGGCCGTCCTCGAGGATCTGCAGCAGCGTGTTGAACACGTCGGGGTGCGCCTTCTCGATCTCATCGAAGAGCACGACGCTGAACGGCTTGCGCCGGACGGCCTCGGTGAGCTGCCCGCCTTCCTCGTAGCCCACGTAGCCGGGAGGCGACCCGATCAGGCGCGAGACGGTGTGCTTCTCCATGTACTCGGACATGTCCAGTTGGATCAGCGCGTCCTCGTCGCCGAACAGGAACTCGGCGAGCGCCTTGGAGAGCTCGGTCTTCCCGACACCCGAGGGCCCGAGGAAGATGAACGAGCCGGACGGACGGCGAGGGTCCTTCAGTCCGCTCCGCGTGCGTCGCATGGCGCGGGAGACCGCGGAGATGGCCTCGTGCTGGCTGATGATCCGCTTGTGGATCTCGTCCTCCATGCGGAGGAGCTTCTCCGTCTCCTCCTCGGTGAGCTTGAAGACGGGGATGCCGGTCCAGACCGAGAGCACCTCGGCGATCTCTTCCTCGCCGATCTCGGAGAGGACGTCCATCTCGCCGGCTTTCCAGCGCTGCTCGCGCCGCTGGCGCTCCTCCTGGAGCTGCCGCTCCTCGTCGCGGAGCGACGCGGCGCCCTCGAAGTCCTGCGCGTCGATCGCGGATTCCTTGCGCAGCCGCACCTCGGCGATCTTCTCGTCGACCTCGCGCACATCGGGCGGCGCCGTCATCCGGCGGATCCGCGTGCGGGAGCCCGCCTCGTCGATCAGGTCGATCGCCTTGTCCGGCAGCGACCGGTCGGCGATGTAGCGATCGGCGAGGTTCGCTGCCGCGACCAACGCGTCGTCGGTGAAGCTCACGCGATGGTGCGCTTCGTAGCGGTCGCGAAGGCCCTTCAGGATCTCGATGGTGTGCGGGACGGTCGGCTCCTCGACCACGATCGGCTGGAACCGCCGCTCGAGCGCGGCGTCCTTCTCGAGGTGCTTGCGGTACTCATCACGCGTCGTGGCGCCGATCGTCTGGAGCTCGCCGCGTGCGAGCATCGGCTTGAGGATGCTGGCGGCGTCGATGGCACCTTCGGCGGCGCCGGCGCCGACGAGCGTGTGCAGCTCGTCGATGAACAGGACGATGTCGCCGCGTGTCTTGATCTCCTTCAAGCACCTTCTTGAGGCGCTCCTCGAAGTCGCCTCGGTAGCGCGAGCCGGCGACCAACGCGCCGAGGTCCAGCGTGTAGATCTGCTTGCCCTTCAGCGTCTCGGGCACCTCTTCGCGGACGATGTCCTGAGACAGCCCTTCGACGACGGCCGTCTTGCCGACGCCGGGCTCGCCGATCAACACGGGGTTGTTCTTGGTCCGGCGCGACAGGACCTGCATCACGCGCTCGATCTCCTTCTCGCGGCCGATCACCGGATCGAGCTTGCCGTCGCGGGCCAACTGAGTGAGGTTCCGACCGAACTGGTCGAGCACCATCGAGCCCTGGCCACCGCCCTCCTGGGAGCCGGAGACCTGCTCCCCCTTGCCGGCGGTGTATCCGGACAGGAGCTGGATCACGGTCTGGCGTACGCGGTTGAGGTCGGCGCCGAGCTTCTGCAGCACCTGGGCGGCGACACCCTCGCCCTCGCGGATGAGGCCGAGCAGGATGTGCTCGGTCCCGATGTAGTTGTGCCCGAGCTGGAGCGCTTCGCGGAGGGACAGCTCCAGGACCTTCTTGGCGCGCGGCGTGAACGGGATGTGACCCGTGGGCGCCGCCTGGCCCTGTCCGATGATCTCTTCGACCTGTTGACGGACCGCTTCGAGCGAGATGTTCAGCGACTCGAGCGCCTTGGCGGCGACACCCTCGCCCTCATGGATCAGGCCGAGCAGGATGTGTTCCGTTCCGATGTAGTTGTGGTTGAGCATCCTCGCTTCTTCTTGGGCGAGGACGACCACCCGCCGTGCTCGGTCGGTGAATCGCTCGAACATGCGCTACATCCCTCCAGGCGGCGACTCGTCCGTCCGGCCCCGAGGATCGTCGGACCACGTCCTACCCTCGAGGTACATGAGGCGCCGCTCCCTTCCGGTCACAGCGCCTCTCTGCACGCAGTATACCCAGCGCCCCCGATACGCCAGCACGCCGCGCCACATCCGTTCCGTCCTTCCCGGACCCGTCCGCTTGCGAGATCCGTCTCTCATCTTCGTCTTCGGAAGAAGTCCGTCCGGGGATGAGTTCTGCGAGAGAAGTCGGTCCGGATATGTTCCGACGACATGGGGGAGACGCAACATAGACCATTCGGACCAGGCGAATCACCCCGGAAGGCCGTGGCACCGGAACGCGTCGACTGGCAGCATCGAGGGAAGCGCTCCTCGTGTCCCTGCACGGGAGCCTCCCCGAGGCTTCGACGCCGGATCCTGCGGTTCGGCGTCGACGAAGGAGAGTCAGAAGACCCGTGCGAGTGCTCGTTGTCGACGACCACCCCGCCTTCCGGAAGGCGCTCGCGTCGGCGCTCCGCCTCGTCGGCGACATCGAGGTCGCCGGCGAGGCTTCGGGCGGCGAGGACGCATGCATCGGGGCGAAAGAGCTGGAGCCCGACGTCATCCTGATGGATCTGTCGATGCCGGACATCTCCGGGATCGAGGCGATGCAGCGGATCCACTCCTCCGCGCCCGACCTGCCGGTCATCATCCTGACCGCGCACGCGGACGAGGGAGTGGAACGGGCCGCGCGCGGCGCCGGAGCATCCGGGTTCGTCGCCAAGGGCAAGGGTCTCCAGGACATCCTCCTGGTGCTCCACGAGGTGACGTCCGCCCCGAGCTGACTCGGCGGGGTAAGGTCCCCGCGTGGGGTGCCTGATCGTCCTGTTCGTCCTCTTCCTCCCGCGCACGATCATGGTCGTGTTGTGGCTCTTCTCCGACTACCTCTCCACCGCGTTCGGGACCTGGGTGTGGCCGCTCATCGGCTTCTTCATCCTCCCCACGACGACCCTCGCCTACGCCGTGGCCCAGAACCGCTACGGGGGCGTGAAGGGCGTGGGGCTCGTGTTGGTGATCCTCGGCGTGCTGATCGACCTCGGCGCGATCGGCGGCGGCGGCAGGGGCGTCGGCAACCGCTGGGCGCGCGACCGCTGACCGAACCGGCCTGAGAATCGGATGGGGGCCGGCTCGCCGAAGGCGAGCCGGCCCCCATGGATGCCCCGGGTGCGACGGGGCCACCCCCTGTTTCCCCGGCGTGCGCGCCGCCATCGTTCCGCGGCGCTCCGGGCATCTGCTTCATCGACCCCATCGGTTCGGTGCGGTCGACCACGGTCGAACGTACCGGCAACCCCCTGCTGAGCGATGTGACGCGGACGACAAGCGACGGGTGATGTTCGGCACGAGGGGGACGTTCGGTTCGATCGCTTCAGTCGGTCGCTTCGAGCCGGTGCGTGGGGAACATGATGAGGTCACGGAGCGACGGCGCGTCGGTGAGCACCATGAGGAGCCGGTCGATGCCGAGCCCCAACCCCCCCGCCGGTGGCATGCCGTGCTCGAGGGCACGGAGGAAGTCCTCATCCAGCGGATGGGTCTCCTCGACGCCCGCCGCCTTGAGCTGTTGCTGGAGCTCGAGCTTCGCCCGCTGCTCCAACGGATCCGTGAGCTCGGAGAAGGCCGTGACCAGCTCCACGCCACCGATGATGAGGTCGAAATGCTCGGTGAGACCGGGATCGGATCGGTGCGGTCTCGCGAGGGGTGATACCTCCCGAGGGAAGTCGCACAGGAAGGTCGGCTCCGCGATCGTGTCCTCGACGAGCTTCTCGAACAGCTCGACCACGATCTTGCCCGGACCCCAGGCACCGTCGATCGGGACACCGTGCCGCTCCGCGATGTCCGGGAGATCGGTGCGATCCAAGGTGATCTGCTCCCCCGTGGCCGACGAGACCGCGTCGAGCATCGTGAGTCGCCGGAAGGGCGGGGCCAGATCGATCTCCCCCCCTCGCCAGGGGATCGTGAGGGTCCCGGGATCGCGCCCCATCGTTGCGTTCACGGCGCGTGCGCCCTCTCGGACGAGTACCTCGGAGAGCTCCATCATGGTCGTGTAGTCCCCGTACGCCTGATAGGCCTCGAGCATCGTGAACTCCGGGTTGTGATCGCGGTCGATGCCCTCGTTCCGGAAGTTGCGCCCGAGCTCGTACACCCGCTCGATCCCACCCACGAGCAGCCGCTTCAGGTAGAGCTCGAGGGAGATCCGAAGCTTCGTCTCGATGCCGAGTGCCTCGTGGAACGTCGTGAACGGGCGGGCGTTGGCGCCTCCTGCCACCGTCTGCAGCATCGGGCCTTCGAACTCGACGAACCCCCGTTGATGCATGACCTCGCGCAGGGCGCGGAGGAGCACCGCCCGCGCCATCAGATAGCGGCGCGGCGTCTCGTCCGCGATCAGATGCAGGTAACGCCGGCGCTGCTGGAGATCGGGATCCTTCAGCCCGTGCCATTTCTCCGGCAACGGCCGGAGGGACTTGGTCAGCATCGCCCAGCGTTCGACGAAGATCGATAGCTCGCCTCGACGGGTGGTCCCGACCCGTCCGGTGGCGCCGATGATGTCCCCGAGGTCCATCTCGTCCAGCAGCGCGAAGCTCTCCTCGTCCAGCTCCGTCTGATCGCACACGAGCTGGATGTCTCCGCTTCCGTCCCGGAGCGTCACGAACTTCAGCTTGCCCATGTCCCGCTTCAGGACGACGCGCCCTGCGACGGTGACGATCTCCTGCTCCCTGCGGTCTGGAGGAAGCGACCCGAAGCGTTCCCGGACCGCCGAGGCGGGCGTCGGTTCGTCAACGCCGAGGGCTTCCCGGAGGTTGATCGCGAACGCCTTGGCGCCGAGGCGCTCGAGGGACTCCCGCCGGGCGAGCAGGACCTCCTCTTCTCGGGAGCGTCCGCCCGCACCTCCCTGCTCAGCCATCCACGTTCTTCCCGTGGACCAGTCGGAGGCCTTCGAGCGTGAGGAACGGCTCGTGATGGTCGATCGTCTCGCAGTGGGGATCACCACCGGTGCCAATCCCCCCGTGGCGATCGTGGTCGCGCCGCCCAGCTCGCGCCGGATCCGCTCGACGATCCCGTCGACCTCGCCGGCAGTGCCGAAGACGAGACCCGACTGGATCGCCTCCACGGTGTTCTTGCCGATCACCGACGGCGGCGCCTCCAGCTCGACACGGGTGAGCCTCGCGGCGCGTTGCACCAGGGTGGCCGCGGAGATCTGGAGGCCGGGCGCGATCACCCCGCCGAGGAACTCGCCGTGCTCGGAGACGACGTCGAAGTTCGTGCCGGTGCCGAAATCGACCACGATCGCGGGCCCGCCGAAGCGGGTGAAGGCCGCGAGCGTGTTCACGATCCGGTCCGCTCCGACCTCGCGCGGATTGTCCGTCAGGATCGAAACGCCGGTCTTCGTGCCCGGACCCACGACCAGCGGCTCGAACGAGAGGTACCGGGCCGCCATCTCCCGGAGCTGCTGAGTGACGTCGGGAACGACCGAAGCGATGCAGAGGCCGGAGAGCTTCTCGAGCGAGAGGCCTCGATGCTCGAGCAACCCTGAGAAGACGAGCGCGAGCTCATCGGCGGAACGCTCGGGTTGGGTCGAGAGGCGCCACGTCTGCGCGAGCTCCGGGCCGTCGAAGACCCCGAGCACGGTTTCCGTATTGCCGACATCGGCGGTGAGCAGCATCGCGGGCTCCAGGCACAGATCGTGCGGTCGGTGGAGGAACGGTCCATCGTGGCCCACGGACCGGGCGGCGACAACTCAGCCGGTTGCTTCGGGGAGACGAAGGTTGTCGATGAGCCTCGCGGACGGGAACCGTGCCGCGACGATCGCCCTCGCGGGCACATCGACGTGCGCGACTGGCTCGAACGTGGTGTCGTCGACGACCGCCGCGTAGTCGAGCCGGGCGAGCGGCGTGGCGCCGATCTCGCGCCCCATCGCTGCCACCAGGATCGCCGCGTCCGTCTCGCCCGCGCGAGCGAGCGCGGCCGCTTCGGTGAGGGCGAGGAACAGACAGCCGGCCTGCTCCCGCTCCTCGGGGCCGAGACGGGCGTTCCTCGACGAGAAGGCCAGACCGTCGGACTCGCGCACCGTCGGACAGCCGACGATCGTCACGGGCAGCCCCATCTCGGCCACCATGCGGCGAACGACGAACAGCTGCTGCGCGTCCTTCTCGCCGAAGTAGGCGCGGCACGGCCCGGTCACGTCGAAGAGGCGATGGACGACCCTCAGCACGCCGCGGAGATGACCGGGCCGTGCCGCGCCCTCGAACGTCTCGCCGATCGGGCCGGGGTCGGGCTCCGCCAGCGCCACACCGGGAGGGTAGACCTCGTCTTCGGAGGGAGCCCAGACGACGTCGACGCCGAGCCGACTGCAGATCTCGAGGTCTCCTTCCTCGTCACGTGGATAGGTGGCGAGGTCCTCACCGGGAGCGAACTGGGCGGGGTTGACGAAGATCGAGACGACCACGCGCGCCGTCTCGTCCTTCGCGCGCCGGATCAAGGAGGCGTGTCCCTCGTGGAGGGAGCCCATCGTGGGGACGAGTCCCACCGGTGCTACGTGTCCGCCTGCGGACGTGCTGGCGCGGAAGGACTGTGGTCGTGCGCCGCAAGTCGTCGGCGCCTCGGATCAGCTCCATCGGTCGAGCACGTCCTCCACCTCGCCTCGCGAGCCGGACGGCAGCCGACCGGACCGCTCGGCAAGATCCAGCGTCGCTCTCGCCATCGCGACGTAAGGGGCGATCAGCTCCGGCGCGTTCCGTTCGAGCGCCTCGAGATTCCGGCGGATCGTCCCGGCATCGCCCCGCACCGCGGGACCGGTGAGGGCGCGCGCCGCGCCCAGGCGCTCGATGTTGTCGAGGGTGGCGCGCTGCAGCGGAGCCATCACCTGCGCGGGATCGGGCACGCCAGCCGCGGCGAACAGCGACTCGGCGATCGCCGATGCGCTGACCACGTAGTTGGACGCGAACACGGCGGCCGCGTGGTACAGCGGCCGGAACTCATCCGAGAGTCGGAACGGCACGCCCTTGAGGTCGACCGCCAGCCGCTCGCCGAGGAGGTACCCCTCCTCGTCGTTCGCGGTGATCGCGATCGGGCAACCGGGGAGGCGAGCGAGCGCGGAACCCACGTCGGGGAATGTCTGCAGGGGATGGATCGCGAGGATGCGCGCGCCGGCCTCGACGGCGGGCTGAAGCACGTCCAGCCCCAGCGATCCGGACAGATGCGACACCCATGTGCCCGGACCGACCGCCGCCGCTCCGGCCAGCGCCTCGACCATCGGCTCGATCGCATCGTCGGGAGTGCCGATCACCACGAGCTCGGCGGCGGCGGCCGCCTCAGCCGGCTCGAGGAAGGGCGCCAGCGGCACATGGGAGCTCGCACGACGCCGCGTCTCCTCCCGTCCGGTGATCCCCACGATCCGATGACCCGACGCCTCGAGGAGCACCGCGATCGCCGTTCCGAGCGTCCCCGCGCCGATCACCGCGACCTTCATGCGTTCGAGTATCGCAACACATCTGCGTGCGAACGGGCCTCGGGTTCGCGCGCTACCCGTCCGCCGTCGGCTCGTGCGCGATCCAGACCAGCGGACCGTTCGGCGCCGGAGCGCCTTCGGGGACGTCGAGCGGGCTCAGGCGATGGTTCCTGAGCAACCACAGGTGCCCTTCCGTGACCACGAACGCCGACCCGTCGTTCGCGTAGGCGGCAGCGGTCACCCCTCCGACCTCCGCCACGTACCGAGGCGTGGTCGACTCGACCCTCGCGACACCGAGCGGCAGTTCCCACAACCCGGGGCGGTCACCGCCGAGGCGTCCGATCACGAGGGCGGTGATCTCGCCCGGCGCGTAGCCGAGCACCTCGTCGACCCGAAGGGCCACCCCTCGGACCAGGTACGGCACCGGGGGCCCACGGAATTGCTGGTAGGCGAACGCTTGCCCGGCGACCCAGGAAGGTGGTGGGTCGTAGTCGCCCGTCGCCGGCTTCGCCGGCACGATCGCGGGCAGGAACTCCGTTCCGGGCGTCACCAGCATGTCGCCGCCGGGAGAGATCGCGATCACGCCATAGCCCTCGAGGAGCACCCCCGCGTCGGGGTATCCCTTGCCGACGACGTCGACCCGCCCGAGTCCTAGTTCCGTCAGGAAATACCCGATGCCCGTTCGTCCGACCGACAGGACGTCGCCGCAGATCGTGTCGTGCATGACGACCTCTCTGCCTTCGACGCGCACCTGCTCGACGAACACCGATACCTCCCGCCTGCATCCGTCGAGCAGCGGCCCACGGTCGACGAAGATGGCGGAGGCGCCATGTCGGGCCCATGTGACGAAGTCGGCCCGGCCGAGCGGAGTGATCACGGCACCGGGATCGAGTGAGTCGAGGATGACGGCTTCCCGCACCCCGTTCCCCAGGTCTGACGTCAGCCCCAACCGACCGTACTCCGGGAGTCCGACGTTCACCATCGCGATCGGCTCACGGATCAGCGGACCTCTCGCCACCGTCCCCGTGACGAGGTTCCAACGCCAAAGACGTTCCGTTCCCTGCCGGTCCGGCGCCGCGTAGACGAGCAGCCCGCCCGACTGCCTGCGCAGAGGCGAAGACGGGGGGACGCGCCTCGGCTCGACGTCGGGACCACCTCCCCGCGTCAGCAGGAACGCGAGCACGGCGAAAAGCAGCCCGACCAGAAGGAACACCGATCGGTCGCTCGTGGTGACGGGGTGCCCGGGCAACGGTGGACGATCCTCGGGATCTCGGGAGGGGGACGGCTGTTCAGGATGAAGCGATGGACGGGGAGTTGATGGAGACGGACCCCCCGGAGCCGCGGGACGCCGCTTCCGATCGAGCGGAGGCGAGCGGTAGAGCGGCGCTCCGCACGAAGGACACGCCGAACCTCTCGTCTCACCGACCCAATCGCATCGGAAGCACGTGGCGGTCATCGGCGCACGGCGAGCGGAGGCGCCGACGGCGTCACCCCGTCGGTGTCGACCCGCACGTCCTTCAGCCGCGTGCCGTCCGGCAACATCGGGTCGGGCTCGAGCTCGAGCAGCGGCAGGAGGACGAACGCTCGCTGCGTCATCCGCGGATGCGGCACCACGAGGTCGGGCTCGTCGATCGTCTCGTCGTCGAAGAGCAGGATGTCGACGTCGATCGTGCGAGCGCCCCAGCGCTCCTTCGCGGACGCGACCCAGGCGCGACTCGACGCGGCGGGCGACCTCGAGGAGATCTCGTGCCGACAGGTCGGTCTTCGACCCGGACCACGGCGTTCAGGTAGTCGGGCTGCGGCGGCCCGCCCACCGGCACCGTCTCCCACACACGGCTGGACGCCGGTCACCCGGAGCCCGGGCTCACCCTGGAGCGCGTCGACCGCGGCCTGGAGGTTCGCCAAGCGGTCTCCGAGGTTCGAGCCGAGCCCGAGGAAGGCCACGCGCCCACGGCGACCTACTCGCCGCTGGCGGCGGCCCCGGTCGCCGTCGCCGCGGCCGCCACCCCGTCGATCCCCAGCCGCCCGGCCGCGTTCGGCTTGTGCACGACCGCCGTCACCGTCGGACCGCGCGGGATCGAGGCGATGCGATGGGCGATCGCTTCGGCCATCGATCTCGATGAGGTCGAAGGACTGCAGTTCGATCGATCTCTCGGACCGCGTCCGTGACCGCCCGGTAGTCGGCCGTCGCGTCGATCGAGTCGTCGTGGACCTCGACCTCGAGATCGAGGTCGACGACGAACGGCTGCGGCTCGTCCTTCTCGCCGGGTCGCGCGCCGTGGCGGCCCTCGGCGCGGATACCGGACAGGAACAGCCGGGCTCGGCTCATGTGGATGCCTCCTCGTCCTCGTCGACGAACCAATCGTCGCGCTCGTCCTCCTCGAGGTCCACCCACGGCGGCCGGCGCTCGAGCTGGATCCGCACCACGCCGTCGTGGGCGTGATCGGCGTCGTGGCCGTGTGCCTCCGAGTGGGACTGCTTGAGGTACCGCGCGCGAAGGTACTCGAGGATCATCGGCGCGATCGTGGCGGCGCGCCTCGTCCGTGAGGTCGTGGCCGCAGCCGGGCAGCAGCCCGAGCGTGGAGGTCGGCGATCGCGTCGTTCAGCTCCTCGGCGACCGCGACGGGGACGACGGCGTCGTCCTCGCCCCACAGGAGCAGCACGGGGAAATCGAAGGCGGCGAGGATCTCGTCGCCGACACCCTCCGGCGCGCGGCGCGTCGAGCAGGACCATCGCGTCGACGCCACCCCTCGGCCGCGAGCGTCTGGGCGAGCGCCCCGCCGGTGCCGTGGCCGATCACGCCGTAGCGCTCCCCGGCGACCAGCTCGCCGACATGGTCGAGCGCAGCCTCGACATCGCCGGCGGGGAGGTCCGGCGCGACGACGCGGAAGCGGGACTCGAGGAGCGGGACGAACTCACGCCACTGCTCCGCCGAGCGCCCCGCGTCGTGCAGGAGGACGACGATCGGCCGATCGTCCGTCACGGCCGCTCCCGGGCGATCGCATCCACGACGCGGAGGGCGCGCACCGTCGGCCCCACGTCGTGGACCCGGACCATCTCCACGCCCTGCGACGCGCACCACACCGCCGCCGCGACGGAGCCCTCCAGCCGGTCGGCGGGGTCGTCCGCCCCGGAGAGCTCGCCGATGAAGCGCTTCCGCGAGACCCCGACGAGCACGGGCACGCCCAGCTCGCGGAGCGAGCCGATCGAGCGGAGCAGCGTCGAGGTTGTGCGTCAGGTCCTTCCCGAATCCGATCCCGGGATCGACGCAGAGGCGGTCGCG
The DNA here is from genome assembly GCA_963737525.1 of uncultured Actinomycetota bacterium. Lineage (GTDB taxonomy): Bacteria > Actinomycetota > UBA4738 > UBA4738 > HRBIN12 > JAJNBA01. Next base: position 50,510 of record CAVTTD010000040.1, on the reverse strand, counting down.
GCCGATCCCGGCCGCGACCGCCGCCTCGAGTCGCTGCGGCGAGGAACGCGCGCACCTCCGCCACGACGTCGTCGTAGTGCGGGTCCGCCTGCATCGTCTTGGGCTCGCCCCGCATGTGCATCAGGACCATCCCGCGCCCCGGCGGATGCCACCACGCCGAACATCGCCGGGTCGGCACCGGCGCTGATGTCGTTCACGACATCGGCGCCGGCCGCGAGCGCCTCGCGCGCCACCGCGGCCTTGCGTGTGTCCACCGACAGGACCGCCTCCGGCGCTTCGCGCCGGAGCCCCTCGATCACGGGCAGCACACGGGCGCGCTCCTCGTCCTCGTCGACCGGGTCGGAGCCCGGCCGGGTCGACTCGCCGCCGACGTCGAGGACGTCGGCGCCCTCCTCCAGGAGCTGCAGCCCGTGCTTCACGGCCGCCTCGGCGTCGTCGAACATCCCGCCGTCGCTGAACGAGTCGGGGGTGACGTTCACGATGCCCATCACGAGCGTCCGCTCGCCGAGCGGCAGCTCGCGATCACGGCAGCGCCACACGCCGTCCATGGACACAGATGGTAGTGCCGAGCGGACGGAGACCTCAGCGCATGCCGATGTGGTCCATCGCCTCCTGGCGTGTTCGAGCATCGGAGCGGAAGAGCCCTCGCACCGTCGAGGTCACGGTGACGGCCCCGGGCTTCTTGATCCCTCGCATCGTCATGCAGAGGTGCTCGGCTTCGATCACGACGAACACCCCGCGGGGCGAGAGCGCCCGATCGATCGCCTCCGCGATCTCGGTGGTGAGCCGCTCCTGGACCTGCGGCTTCTTCGACAGGAGGTCCACCACGCGAGCGATCTTCGACAGACCGGTGATCTGCTGGGCCTTGTTCGGGATGTACGCGACGTGCGCACGCCCGGCGAACGGGATCAGATGGTGCTCACAGAAGGACTGCACCGGGATGTCGCGCACCATGATCATCTCGTCGTGGTCGGCGCCCTCGACGACGGTGACGAGCTGCGAGGCGTCCTTCCCGATGCCCGCGAACGTCTCCTCGTACATGCGGGCGACGCGGGCGGGCGTCTCGCGGAGGCCGCCGCGATCCGGATCCTCCCCGATGCCCTCGAGGATCAGCCGCACACCCTCTTCCACCTTCTTGGCGTCGAACGCCTCGGGTGGTCCGAGCAGGTCCATGGAGGGGGATGCTACTTGGGAACCAACGCGTCCAGCGTCCCGGGAAGCGAGGCGAGGTTGTACAGCTCGCCGGCGCGCGGCAGGTCGCTCGATTCGTCCAAGCGGTTGATCCAGACGCACGGGAGCCCGAGCTGCGCACACGGTTCGACGTCGTGGTAGAGCGACGCCGCAACGTGGACGTGACGCTCGCGGTCGGCCGCCGTCGTGCGGAAGAAGGTGTCCCAGTGCCCGTACGCGGGCTTGTACGAGCCGGCTTCGGCCGCCGTGATCCGAAGGTCCACCTCCACGCCGATCGTCTTCAGCGACGACGCGAGCATGTCGGGGTCCGTGTTCGACAGGATCGCGAGCTTCCAACCACGCTCGCGGAGCTCCCCGAGCGCTCCCGGCACCTCGGAGAACGGGCGCCACGACGGCACGGAGTCCGCGAGCGCGTCCTCGTGTCCCGGCGGGACCTCGAGCTCGTCCTCCTCCGCGATCGTCGACAGCGTCTCGCGCAGCACCTGTCGATAGGAGATGCCCCGCCCCGCCTGGATGCGCGGCTCGACGTCGTGGTAGCGCTGGAACAGCCGCTGGCCGTCCTCTTCGGGCCAGACCTTGCCCAAGGCGCGGCGCACGCCGCCGTCCCAGTCGATCAGCGTCCCGTAGCAGTCGAAGGTCGCCCAGCGATCGGTCATCGCCGCAGCGGCCCGGGAGCGTCGGGCGGTGGGAACATCTCGACGCGACTGACGGCGAGGCCGGCGCTGCGGACCTCCGGAGCGCGGGGCGCGCGCTTGGTGACCGGCTTGAAGAACGCCACGACCTCCTCGCGATCGAGCGTCTCCTTCTCCAGCAGGAGCGCCGCGAGCTCGTCGAGCTTCGTCCGCTGCTGGTCCAAGATCTCGAGCGCGACGTCGTGCGCCTCGTCGAGGAGGTGGCTGACCTCCCGATCGATCTCGAACGCCACGGCGTCGGAGTAGTCGGGCGTGGTCGCCCAGTCCCTGCCCAGGAACACCTCGCCTTGCTTCTGTCCGAGGGTCCTCGGTCCGATCGCATCGCTCATGCCGTGCTCGGTCACCATCTGCCGCGCGATCTTGGTCGCGCGCTCGATGTCGTTGCCGGCGCCCGTGGAGACGTCTCCGGCCACGATCTCCTCCGCGACCCGCCCGCCCATCAGCATCGCCAGCTCGTCGCGCAGCTCCTCGCGGGTCATCATGAACTTGTCCTGTTCGGGAAGCGTCAGCGTGTAGCCCAGCGCGCGACCGCGAGGGATCACGGTGATCTTGTGCACCTCGTCGGTGTTGGGCAGGACGTGAGCGACCATCGCGTGTCCGCTCTCGTGGTAGGCGATGAGCCGCCGCTCCGCTTCGCTCATCACGCGGCTCTTGCGCTCCGGTCCCGCCATCACGCGGTCGACCGCTTCCTCGATCTCCTTCATCGTGATGCTCTTCTTCGAGCGCCTCGCGGCGAGGAGGGCGGCCTCGTTGATCACGTTGGCGAGGTCGGCACCGGTGAACCCGGGTGTGCGCCGGGCGAGGATGTCGAGGTCGGCTGCGGGATCGAGCGGCTTGCCCTTCGCATGGACGCGGAGGATGGCCTTCCGTCCTTCGAGGTCCGGTCGGTCGACCACGATCTGGCGATCGAAGCGGCCGGGACGCAGGAGCGCGGGGTCGAGGATGTCGGGCCGGTTGGTGGCGGCCATCAGGATCACGGTGGATCGTTGATCGAACCCGTCCATCTCGACCAGGAGTTGGTTCAGCGTCTGTTCCCGCTCATCGTGGCCCCCGCCGAGACCGGCGCCGCGATGGCGGCCGACGGCGTCGATCTCGTCGACGAAGACGATGGCCGGCGCGCTCGCCTTCGCCTGCTCGAAGAGGTCCCGAACGCGCGCGGCGCCGACCCCCACGAACATCTCGACGAAATCGGAGCCGCTGATCGAGAAGAACGGAACGCCGGCCTCGCCCGCGACCGCGCGAGCGAGGAGCGTCTTGCCCGTGCCGGGTGGCCCGAACAGCAGCACGCCTCGCGGGATCTTCGCGCCCATCGCCTGGAACTTGGACGGATGCTGGAGGTACTCCTTGACCTCCTCCAGCTCCTCGATCGCCTCCTCCACACCCGCGACGTCCTTGAAGGTCGTCTTGGGCTGGTCCTTGCCCACCGTCTTATGGCGACTGCGCCCGAACTGCATCACGCGGCCACCGCCGCCCTGCGCCCGGTTCATCATCCAGAGGAAGAGCCCGGCGAGCAGCAGGATCGGGAGGACGTAGTAGAGGAGCCCGACGAGCTCACTCGGCTTCTGGGGCTTGGCCTCGGTCGAGACACCCGCTTCCTGGAGCTGGGTGGTGATCTCGTCGGCGCTTTCGGCCGGATACGCCACCACGTACTCGGTGCCGTCGTCGAGCGTCCCGCGTATCTGTTGGTCGCCCTCGAGGATCTCCGCGTCCTTGACCTTGCCCTCGTCGACCAGATCCAGGAAGTCGCTGAGCTTGATCGTCTTCCCCGTCTCGGGCCGGTTCAGGAGCGACAGCAGGCCGAAGAACAGCACGGTCGCCGCCACGATCCAGATGGTCGGGGTGCGAGCGAGTCGTCGGAACGGAGGTTCTGGCTGGGACACATCGGCCTCTTCCCTGGAGCGCGATCCTGGGGACGCAACGGGCCCCGGCATGTGCGCGCGCCCGAGCCCGCTGCCAGCGTAGCACCAGCCCTGGTCCGCGACAGTGACGGCCGACGGCTATCGGATGCCGGTGTCGACGGAGACGATGATCTCGGTGAACGAGCCGGGTTCGACGGTGACCGTCTGAGGCTTCGCGGATCGGAGGCGAGGTGTCGGACACGATCGAGACCTCGTACGTGCCGGGCTCGAGCGGGAGCTCGAAGCGGCCCTCGGCGTCGGTCTCGACCGTGTACTCGGCGCCGCCATCGACGTCGGTCGCGACGACGGTCCCCTCGTAGGGGACGGGAGGACAGGGGGAGCCCTGGACCTCGACGGGGCACTGCGGCCCGGCCGAAGCCTGGCCGCGGATCCCCGACGTCCCGTCGCCGGAGCCGTTGCCTCCGCAAGAGGCAACGGCCACGGCGACGAGGACGAGGGCGAACCGCTTCACGTTCGGTTGGACGGTCCGGCGCTCGGACGGCCGGTTCCGCTAGCCGCCGTAGGCCTCCGGCTTGAGGGTCGCGATGTACGGCAGGTTCCGGTAGCGCTCGTCGAAGTCGAGGCCGTAGCCGACCACGAAGTCCGGAGGGATGTCGAAGCCCACGTACCGGATGTCGAGCGGGACCTTCTGGATCCCGGTCTTGCGCAGCAGCGCGGCGACCTCGAGCGATGCCGGCTTCCGCGCGGCGAGGTTCTTCAGCAGGTACTTGAGCGTCAGACCGGAGTCGACGATGTCCTCGACCAGCAGCACGTCCATCCCCTCCAGATCGTGATCCAGGTCCTTCAGGATCCGGACCACCCCGGAGGTCTTGGTCGCCGCGCCGTAGGACGAGACCGCCATGAAGTCGAACTCGAGCGGCAGGCGAACGTACCGGGCGAGGTCGGCCATCACCACGAACGCACCCTTGAGGACCCCCACCAGCAACAACGACTTGCCTTCGTAGTCGGAGGAGATCTGCTCCGCCCATCTCCGCGAGCTTGCCCTGGATCTCCTCGGAGGAGATCAGGACGCGTTCGATGTCCGGTTCGTAGGCCTGCACGTAGTCGGTCAGTGTAGAGACCGCGCTCATCGCTCCCCCTTCGGCATCGAGCAACCCATCAGCTCTCGGGGGAAGAACGAGAAACGCGAACGTACTCCTTCTCCCGGACCGCCTTCAAGCCCTCGAGAGAGATCTCGCCTCCGGCCGGGCCGACCGTTCGCCAGATCGAGGACCGCTTCGATCGCGCTCCGTCGAGCGATGCCCAGCAGCGCAACGTCGCTGCAGCCAGGCTCACCCGAGCGAGAGACCTCGGACGGCAGCGTCGTGGTCGAACGACTCACGAGAGACGAACCCGTCCACCTCGCCGGATCGCGCCCACGTCGCCCGATGCCCTCGTCGGCGGCTCAACGGCTCGATCGCCGATCGGTGCGGATCTCCGTCCGCGACTCGAGCGCCGCGGCGCTTCGACCTCGCGTCCGGTCGCGCGCTCCAGACCGGGATGCCCTGCATGTCGGATGGCAGCTGCGAAGCAGTCGGCGTGTCTCGTTCGTCGGATCGCGCGTGGTCGGAGCCCGAGCGCCCGGCAGAACGCCTCGACTCGGCACGCTCGACGTCGATGAGCGGCTGCACACGTCCGCGCTCGGGGGCCTTCGGCGGCCAGATCCCCGCGAGTCCGTGCGAGGCCGCTTCCCCGGATCGGCGGCCATCAGGACCGTCTCCGCCTGGTCGTCCAGCGGTGTGCCCTTCGGCGATCCGCGTCGCCCCGATGTCGCGCCGCGACGTCGTGGGCGGCCGCATGCCGAGCCGTCGCGCGCCCACGCCTCGACCGATTCCCCCTTCAGACGGGCGCGTCGTCGGCCAGCCGGAGATGGAACGGGAGCTCTCAGTCGCTTCGGCGAGCTCCGCGCACGTACGCGCCGTCCTTCGGCGGAGTCGGGCCGGAGCTTGTGATCGAAGTGGAAGACGGCGAGCCGGATCTTGAACAGGCGCCGGAGGTGCCACAAGGAGTAGAGCAGGCACACGGAGTCGGGACCGCCGCTGCAGGAAACGAGAACGAGGTCCCCGGGTCGCGAACATCTCGTGCTCACGGGCCGTGCTTCGTGACACGCTCCAGCACCCTGGCGACCGCCGGAGGCCGGCGAGGCATCTCAGCCCCCGGCGACGCGCGCGATCCAGCGGGAGGGCTCTTCGATCTCCTCGACGGTCGGAAGCCCCTCCGGCGCCAGCCACGCGCGGTTGAACCCGTCCATACCCGAGCTGGGCGACCACCTCGCGGACGAACCGCTCGCCGGCGTCGTACTGCTCGATCTTCTTGTCGAAGCCGATCGCGCGCTGGAAGGACCGTTCCACGCTCCCCGCGCGCTGCCTCCGTTCGGACAGCGCTTTCCGCATCCGCGCCAGGTCGTGGACGTGATCCTTCGCAACCTCGTTCATCACGAACGACGCGTGACCCTCGAGAAGGGACATCACGCCCTGCACGTGTCGAACGATCTCGCGTTGCTCGTCGTTCAGCAGGAGGAAGAGTCCGCCCATCCCTCGGACGTCAGCCCCGGCGCGTACCTCGTCGATCGCCCGCCGGAGCTGCTGGCCGAGGTCCGACGACTCGAGGGAGATCGTGCCGAGGTAGCGATCGACCTGCGCTCGGATGTGCCCTCGGAGCCACGGCGCCGCCCCGAATTGCACGCGGTGGGTCACCTCGTGGACCGCGATCCACAGTCGGAAGTCACGGGATGGGAGGGAGAAGCGCTGCTCCACCTCGCCCACGTTGGGCCCGACGAAGTAGAGGAGCCCCTCGTCATCCGGGGGGAGGAAGGCGTCGTATTGCCCGAGCACCCTCCTCGAGACGTAGCCGAGGAGCCCACCGGCCTGGGCCCCCAGCGCCTTCCGCCGGAGCGTGCCGTGGCCGGACTGCTTGGCGAGGATCCGGCCCGGCCAGCGGCTCGAGCATCCGCTGGAGCCCGCCCAGGTTCGCGCGGATCCATTCGCCCCTGCCCATGACCCATGCGCGGGATCGGAACCCACCGGGATCGAGCGAGGTGAAGTCGGCGATCTTCTCCTCGGCGAACGTGACGAGCTCCGCGAAGTCCTCGCGCATCCGTGCCCGATCGGCGGGCGGGACGCGGACGCCGGGTCCGGCGACCCGGCGGCCGATCGCGAGCGCGACGTCCCAATCCGCCAGACGGGCGGCTTGGGACCCCATGGACCAGTCGACGCGGGTGGCGTCCATCCCGACAGGCTACGCGCTCGGCGAGGCTAGGCCTCGCCGGCAGCCTTCTTGCGCGCGGCGATCATCGCCGCGCGACGCGCCTGCCCTTCCGCGACACGCTTGTCGGTCCCCTTGTCGAGGAGCTCCTTCAAGGTCTGATCGAAGACCTCCTGGTCGAGCGCGACCTCGACTCGCTCGGCAGGGGCGGCCGGTGCGGGAGCGGGTGCGGGTGCCTCGGCGGCCGGTTGGGCCGGGCGCCTCAGCGGTTGGCTCGGCCGGCGCGGCGGGAGCGGCCGCGGCGGGGGCGGGAGCTGCCGGTGCAGGTGCGGCGGGTGCGGGAGCGGCGGCGGGCGCGGGAGCGGCGGCAGGCGCGGGCGCAGCGGCCGCGGCGACACCGGCCGGCTGCGGCAGGGGCGGCGGCGCGACCACCACCGGAACGGCCTCCTTGATGTCCACGGTGCGTCGAGGGAGCTCCTCGCCGGGGCGAACACGGTCGGCGCGCACGACCTTCAGGGTCGACTCGTCGGTCGAGAAGCGCGGTGCGAAGCGAACGTAGGCGGCCACCAGCATCAGGATGACGATGAGTCCGAGCACGCCGAGCAGGATCGCGAGCCCGTGGATCCAGCCGCCGGTGTTGATCTCCGGAGTGACGGAAGGGTCGACCGATACCTGGGCGATCGCGGCGGTCGCCGGGAGCAACACCACGAGGGCGACGGCGGACAGGATCGCTCGGAGGGCCCTCATTCGCCGCGATTCTCCCAACCTGCGACCTCCTCCTGCAACTTCCGGCGGCGACCGAGCCGGAGATGGGATTCGAACCCATGACCTACCACTTACGAGGCGGTTGCTCTGCCACTGAGCTACTCCGGCGGACGAGGCAGGATACCAACGGCCCAGGTCGCGGCCGGTATGAGTGGTGGCATCACCTTCGTTGACCGGCCCTCACCATTGGCTGAGGGGCATCCCAAGCGGCATGATGCGCGGGATGGCTCCGATCGAGACCGACGCCGTGGGCCCCGTCCGCCGGGTGATGGTGGGCACCGACCGCTCCGAAACCGCCTCGAGAGCGGTGGAGTGGGCCGCGTCGTTCGCCGAGCGGTTCGGCGCCGAGCTCCATGTCGTGCAAGTGGTCGTGCCCGAGCACCCCGCCGACACGGAGTACGGGGCGGCGGAGGCGACCCGTGCCCACAGCGCCGCCGACGAGCTGCAGGTCTACACCACGCAACTCGCCGGGGAGCGCGGACACGCCCACGTGGTGATCGACGACGACCCGGCGATGGCGATCGTGCGTTCCTCCGAGGAGGAGTCGGTCGACGTCCTCATCGTCGGGAACGCGGGGATGGCGGGCCGGAAGGAGTTCCTGCTCGGCAACGTGCCGAACCGGATCAGCCACAACGCTCGTTGCACGGTGATCATCGTGAACACGACGAACGGCCAGACGACGGCGGTGCGGAGCCCGTCCTCCTCCACCGTGATCCGCTCGTCGGTCGCGGAACCCGTGACCCGGCCGCATCTGGTCGCGCGCGGCACGAAGATCGGCGTCGTCTTCGCGAAGCACGGCCTGCGGGAGCTCTTCGGCCGGCCCGACGAGGAGGGTGTCGTGGGCCGGCGACGCCAGGCGAAGCGGCTCCGGACGGCGTTGGAGGAGCTCGGTCCCACGTTCTGCAAGCTCGGGCAGATCCTGTCGACGCGGCCGGACCTGCTCCCGTCCGAGTTCATCGAAGAGCTCGCGACCCTTCAGGACAACGTGCCGCCGCTCACCGAGTCGCAGGTCGTCTCCGTGATGGAGCAGGAGCTCGGCGTCCCGTGGGAGGACGTCTTCGAGACGGTGGAACCGCAGCCGCTGGCCGCCGGCACGATCGCCCAGGTCCACCGGGCGTCGCTCGCGACCGGCGAGAAGGTGGTCATCAAGATCCAGCGACCCGACGCGCGCGGGCTGATCGAGCAGGACCTCGCCCTCCTGGAGGTGTTCGCGGAGAAGGCGTCCAAGCGCCCCAGCCTGAAGCTCGTCATCGACATGGAGGCGGTCTTCCAGCACCTGTCGGACTCGCTCCAGCGAGAGCTGGACTTCCGGCAGGAGGCCTCGAACATGGACCGGATCGGCGAGGTGCTCGACCCCTTCCCGAGGCTCGCGGTCCCGGTCGTGCACCACGACCTGTCGACGTCGCGGCTCCTGGTGATGCACGACGTGGGCGGGGGCCCGCTCGATTCGGCGCCCGAGGGCGAGCCGAGGCACGAGGCGGCCCGTCAGCTGCTCGAGTCCTTCTACAAGCAGATCATGGTCGACGGCTTCTTCCACGCCGACCCGCATCCCGGCAACCTCATGTGGCAGCCGCAGGAGGAGCGCCTCTACTTCCTCGACCTCGGGATGGTCGGCGAGGTCGGCGCCGAGATGCGCGAGCACCTGATGCTCCTGCTGATGGCGTTCTCGCAGGAGGACGTCGGATTCCTGACCGACGTCACGCTGATGCTGGCGAACGCGATCGAGCGGAGCGACCTCGACGTGGACCGGTTCCAGTCCGAGATCGGGGCGCTCATGGCGCGCTACCGGACGTCCTCCCTGAAGGACATCCAGCTCGGTCCGATCCTCCAGGAGATGACGGAGATCTCGCTCCGCTTCGGCGTGCCGTTGCCCGCGTCGCTCGCGCTCACCGGCAAGGCGCTCGCGCAGATGCAGCTGGCGACCGCACAACTGGATCCCGACCTGGATCCGTTCGAGGTGGCGGGCAAGTTCCTGATGCGCAGCCTGCTGCGCGGGATGGGATCGAAGATCGACCCGAAGGCCGTCTTCTACCAGTCGCAGAAGTTCCGGGTGCGGGCGATGCGCGTGGTCGAGGCGATCGAGCGGATGATCGGCGCCCGGCCGGGTCAGAAGATGGAGATCAATTTCCGGGCGGCGCCGCTCGAGGCCACGGTCCGCCGGGCCGGGCGCCAGCTCGCGCTCGGGCTCACGGCCGGCGCGGCGATCCTCGCGAGCGGATTGACGGCGATGTCGGCGCGGGTGCCGGGTTGGGTTCCCATCACGTTCGGCATCGTCGGCGGGCTGCTGACGTTCGGGTTGCTGCTGGACCTCTTCAACAACCGCAGCCGCTAGGCGGAGCCGGCGCTATCGACGCGCTCCTGTACCTCGCGCAGGCGCTCCACGACACCGTGGAGGATCGCGACCGCGACGCTCGGGTTCTGGATCAGGAACGGGTCGAAGTAGATCGTCTCGATGACCAACGCCTCCACGGGCTCCGCCGCCGTGACGCTCGCGGACCGGCGCGTGTGACCGAGCAACGCCATCTCGCCGAAGAAATCGCCGGGCACCAGGTCGTGGACGGCTCCGCCGACCTCGACCTGCGCTCGACCCGAGAGGATCACGAAGAGCCCGCCGCGGTCGGAGTCGCGCTCGACGAGCGCGTCGCCGGCCGCGTAGGTGCGTCGCTGACCGAGTTTCGCGACACGCGAGAGATCGTCGTCGGTCAGCTCCTCGAAGAAGCGGACCTTGCGGAGGGCCTCGACATCGCTCGTCATCTCATCTCCCGGCCGATGATCATCCCGGCGCACCTCCTCGGCCTCCGCTCATCCTAGTGAGGCGAGCTCGACGGCCTCGTCGCGGAGCTTCGCGGGGTCGGCCATGCCGCCGGCTCGGATGATGCCCATCGCATCCTGGACGTCGGCGGGACGATCGACGGAGACCACCGCCTGGACCCGGCCCTCGAGCAGGTAGAACGCCGCGAAGCTCCGCGACTCGAGGCTCCCGCGGATCACGAGGTCGTCCCATTCGCGGTGGTAGCCGGCGTATTGGATCGTGTGCTCGTACTGGTCCGACCAGAACCAGTGGATCTCGTCGTAGGGCGTGTCGCGGCCCAGCATGTTGAGGGCCGCGACACGTCCCTGGGCCAGCGCGTTGTTCCAGTGCTCGATCCGGATCCGCCGACCGAACACGGGGTGGTAGTGATTGGCGACGTCGCCGGCGGCGAAGACGCCGGCGACGCTCGTCCGGCAGTACTCGTCGACCGTGATGCCGTCGTCCACGTCGATCCCCGACCCGTCGCAGAACCCTGCGACGGGCTCCACGCCGAGGCCGAGCACGACGAAGTCGCACGGCAGGCTGAGACCGCTCGCGGACTTCACCGTCCGGACGCGCCCGTTCCCCTCGAAGCCGGCGACCTGATCGTCGAACGTCATCTCGACGCCGTGGTCGCGGTGGATCCCCTCGATGACGCGACCCACGTCCTCGCCCAAGACCCGATCCAACGGAGCCTTCCCGCCCGCGACGACGTGGACCTCGAGGCCCCGCTGCCGGAGCGACGCCGCCACCTCGGACCCGATGAATCCCATCCCGGCCAGCACGACCCGGCGGCCCGGCACCATCTCGGCTCGGATCCTCGCGGCATCGCCCAGGGTCCGGAGGTCGAGCACTCCTTCGAGATCGATCCCCGGGATCGGGAAGCGGCGGTTGCGCGCGCCGGTCGCGATCAAGAGCTTGTCGAAGGACACGGCGTCACCGCCGGCGACCGCGAGCGTCTTCTCGGTCGCGTCCACGCCGACCACCGTCGTGCCGAACCGGGTCTCGATGCGGTTGTCGGCGTAGAAGGCCTCCGGCCGGACCATCGCCTCCTGCATCGTCGACTCACCTCGGAGGAACGTCTTGGAGAGGGGTGGCCGCTCGTACGGGAACGAAGGCTCCGCGCCGATCAGAACCACCTCGCCGTCGAATCCTTCCTCGCGCAGGGTCGCGGCGGCCGTGGCACCCGCGAGGCTCGCGCCCACCACGACGTACCGCTCCTTCCCGGCGCCCCCGCGATGCGCCGCGACCGGCGGACGGCGTCGGTGTCGGCGTCGGAGCTCCCTCGGCATCCGGCGCTCGTTCTCCGGCGGGAGCCGTACCTCCCAACCGTTCGAGTGCTTCGGCGGCAGGGCCGCGCACGACCGATCCGTCGACGGCGAACCTCGATCCGTGGCACGGGCAGTCCCAGGTCTTGGCCGTGTCGTTCCAATCGATCGTGCACCCCATGTGGGTGCAGCGAGGTGTGAGCTCGTACGTCTGCCCGTTCTCGTCGCGGTACACGGCCAGCTGCCGCCCGTCGACGTTCACCAACCCCCCGTGTCCGGCGACGAGGTCCTCGACCGAACGATCCACCGTCTTCACGATCAGGACGTCCGAGGGCACTTCGTGCGCGACCTTGTTGGGCACGGATCCCAGGAACCGCCGGACACCCGACATCCCCTTGTTCCCCACCACGACGAGTTGCACGGCTTCGGCTTCGGCCAGCTCACAGATGCGCTGAGCGGGGTCTCCCTCGACGGTTCGCTTCTGGACCTCGACGTCCTCCGGCCGGGTCGACGCGACCTCCTCGAGCTTGATGGCGCCGATCAGAGGATCGCCCACATGCACGAGCGTGACGGTCCCCGCGTACACCGAGGCGAGCGTGTAGGCCTTGCGGACGGCTTCGGTCGCCGTCCCCGAGCCGTCCGTCCCCGCCAGGATCCGCGAGTAGGGCGGAGCGGGCTCCCGTGGGCCGGCGCGGCCGGTCGTGTCGACGATCAGGAGATCGCAGGGCGCGTCGTGCGCGATCCAGTCGGGCACGCTCCCGAGCCGGAACCGGGTCGCCTGGCCCATGCCGCGGTTGCCGACGACGATCAGGTCGGCGTCGTGCTTGAGGGCGGCCGCGAGGATCGATTCTCCCGGCGTCCCCTCGATCAGCTCCGCGATCGCATCGACCTTCTTCGCCCGCGCGGCCTCCGAGGCCTCGTAGAGAGCGGTCTGCAGGGGCTGCCGGGTGACGCCGTAGGCGTCGAGCGCGCCGACGAGCACGAGCTTGCCGTGGAGACGTTTCGCGAGCTTCTGCGCAACCTCGACGGCCACCGTCGCGGTGGGCGAGCCATCGGTGCCGACGACGATCGTTCGGTAGGACATCTAGGCCGCCGCCTCCAGGGTGCCGTTCATCTGCGGATGGACGTCACATCGGAAGTAGTACGAGCCGGGATCGAGGGCCGGCACGTCGTAGGTCACGGTCTTGGGCCCGTCGACGAGGTCGCCGACGAACAGCGACTCCGCCGCGGAGTCGTCCGTGTAGATCGCCACGTTGTGCGGCACGCCATCGTCTTCGTTGTCGAAGACCAGCCCGAACGCCTCGCCCGCCGGCGCGGTCAGCCGATCGCTCGAGAAGCCCTGGTCGTCGAACGCGCAGACCGTCACGGAGGCACCGGGCGAAACGGGACATCCGGCTTCCGTCCCACCGAACCCGAGCGTCGGTTTGAAGATCATCAGCCAGAGGATCACGAGCAATCCGGCGAACCCGATCGCCGCGATCGAGTACGGGCGCTTCGAACCGAGGATCTCCTCGAACTGCTCCTCGGAGACCGCCTCGGTGCCCCCTGCCATCGCGCCCGAGATCGTCCGCAGCCGCGCGGCCCACGTCGTCCCCATGGCATACATCGCGGCCACGACGGCGACGAGGACGACGATCGCCGCCCAGATCCACGCCTGCCCCCAGAAGTGACCCGTGAAGCCGGCGAGGATGCCTCCCACGAGGAGCAGGCCGATCGAGTTCCACATGAAGCCGACGGAGGACGCAGAGAGCTCGAGCAGGTGGCTGATACGCGCGGGGTCGCGCTCCTTCGGAAGTCGGAGCGTGACGTAGGCCGACACGCCGTGCGCCATCAGGAAGCCGAAGACCCCGACGACGTGAAGGAACACCCACCATCGATGCACGGACTACTCCTCTCCCACCGTGACCGCCGCGGTCGTCGACTCCGAGCGCGCCCGCTCCTTCTTCTTGATCTGACGCATCACGAGTCGCTCCAGCACGAACACGAGCACGGCCATGAAGGTACCGACGAGCCACCGTTCGAAACGGCGGAACGGGGAACGGCCCTGCGACCTCACCGGGTGGATGCCTCCCTGGCCGCCTCGATACGGGCGAGGAGCCAGAATCCGACCCCCGCGGCGACCGCGAGCCACGACCATCCCCTCGGCGGCGCGCCCGCGTACTCGGCGAACGCGAGGCCGGCCACGCCGAAGAGGACCGCCGCGATCGACGTCGCCCCGCTCGCGAACTCCCAGCCGAGACCGCGCAGAGACGTCGCGATCCCGGCGCCCGCGATCGAGAGCGCGGCCACGGCGACACCCGACCAGTGGTGCATCTGGACATGCGGGTCCGCGGCCGGTCCGTGCTGGAGCTCCGCTTCGGTCACCGCGTAGATCCAGGCCGGCATCGTCGCGAGCACGGCATAGATCATCAACGCGATGCTCGGTCGGCCGGGAAACCGGAGGAGCGAGCGGGGGTCGGGGTGCAGCAGCAGCAAGACGATCACCCCGATCGGTCCGGTGACGTAGAAGCCGGTGAGGAGATCACCACCCATCAACCCGCCGATCGTCCACGCGATCGCCTGGGCGACGAGGACGTGGAAGGCGGACGTCCAGCCCGGCCGCATCACCAGGACGATCGAGAACACGCCGATCAGTCCCCCGCCGGCGAGGCCCGACAGGAAGTGGAAACGGTGGATCGTGTTCGTGGGGTCGCTGGACACGATCGAGAGCACGACGAGGAACAGTGAGTAGCCGATCGTGAGCACTCCGAGGATCCAGCCGACGAGGCGGAAGGCCAGCCGCCCCTGAGACACGCCCGGTGCGTAGGTGGATCCCATCTCCTCGATCGTTCCTTCCGAGATCAGGCGGCGGTGACCGGTACGCGTCCGGCGACCGTGGTGCCTCGGCCGGGCGCCGACCGGATCTCGAGAGAGCCTCCCACGGCGGCCAGCCTGTCGGCCATCCCCTGGAGACCGGTCCCGGTGGCGACCGCATCCGGGTCGAAGCCTCGGCCCTCGTCGACGACCTCGAACGAGAGGCTGCCGTTCGATTGCAACAGACGGATCACGGTGCCGTCCGCGTCGGCGTACTTGGCGACGTTCTGCAGGGCCTCGAGGGTGCAGAAGTAGACGGTGGCCTCCACGTCGGCCGAGTAGCGGCCCACGGCGTCCGACTCGACGCTCACGGGCACGGACGCCTTCCGCGACTGCGCCTCCAGGGCGGCGACGAGACCCCGATCGGCGAGCAGCGGCGGGTAGATCCCTCGGGCGAGATCCCGCAGGTCCTCGAGCGCGGTCTGGGTCTCGGCTTCGATCTGGATCAGCATCTCGGCGGTCTTGGCGGGGTCGCGCTCCGTGAGTTGCCGTGCGAGCCGCGCCTTGACCGCGAGCGCGACGAGCTGCTGTTGGGCGCCGTCGTGGATGTTGCGCTCCAAGCGACGCCGCTCCTCGTCCTGGGCGGCGACCAGACGCTGGCGCGACGCACGGAGATCCTCGACGAGCCGGACGTTCCGCAGGACGAGGCCCGCTTGCGCCGCGAGGTCGCGGACCAGCTTCTCCTTCGCGGGGTTCATCGGGTCGGAGGCGGACATCCGGACGGACAGTGCCCCGAGCAGCTCGCCGCGGTCACGCACTTCGACGGTCGTTTCTCCCGAAGGACCGAGCACGGCGTCTTCGGACACCGGGATCGGATCGTGGGTCGTCGCATCGGCCGGCCACACGGCCGCCTGGAGGAGGCGGCGGCTCGACCGGAGCCACACGCGCGCCACCTCGGCTCCGGACCCCTCCCCGAGGACCTGGGCCATCCGCGGGAGGACGTCCTCCGTCGCGTAGGAGGTCCCCACCCGCTCCGAGAACTCCGTCAACACCTCGTACGGGGTCGCCCGCTCCCCGTAGACGAGCCGGTCCACGACGCGCCGAGCCACCCGCATCACGGGCCGGAACGCGATCGCCGAGCGCGAGCGCGACGAGGAACAGCGTCACCGTCGACTCTCGGTCCGAGGCGAGGACGCCGACGAGCGCGACGGCCCCGGCGTACACCGCGAGCGCGAGGACGACCAGCACGCCGGCCACGACGGCCTTCTTCACGACGACGTCGAGATCCCAGAGGCGGTACTGCAGGACCGAGACCCCGATCGCGACCGGCAACAACATGAACGAGATGCCGCTCGCGATCGACTCGGCGAGGCCGGAGAAGTGCATCAGGTCCGAGACGACCAGGTAGGCGACGAAGGCGATGATCGCGAACGCGAACCACTTGATCTGCTGCCGCTCGACCCCCTCGGAAGCCACGAACCGCATCACCTGGGACGCACCGGACGCGATCAGCAGGATGAGGAACCAGCCGCCGAAGTCCCAGATCGGACCGAGCTCACCGAGCGCCGGGATGTAGAGCGGATTGCGCATCAGCGCCACGTCGTTGGCGTCGGTGAGCATCCGGGTCCCGAAGATCACGCCGATCGCGAGGAACCCGAGCATCCCGAGGACGATCCACGGCAGCGGCCGCCACCGCCGTGAGTGCGGCCTCCCGGTGGGGAACAGGATCGGGAGGAGGAAGATCGCCGGCAGGATCCCGAAGAGCCACCCTGCGCTGCCGAAGATGGCGATGACGCCGACCAGGAAGCCGTGGTCCCCCCGCCGGATGAGGTAGGTGGCGATCTCCTGGGACGCGAAGGACAAGGCGGTGATGCCGGCGGTCCACAGCAGCAGCAACCCGATCCGGTTCCTCGATTCACGGCTCACGATCAGCGCGCCGACGGCGCCGAACATCGAGAACGCGATGATGTAGGGGACCTGCTCGCCGAACGACTCGCCGTTGCGGACGACGAAGATCGAGGCGATCCCGGCGGTGATCAGGAACCCGGCGAGGATCGACCAGGGCCAGCGGGCCGGTCGCGAGTCGATCGAAGCGTCGCTCATCCGGGGACTCCGAGGATGCGGTACACGTCCACGGGCTCCTCGCGCCCTTTCACGAGACGCGGGCCGATCGGCTCGGCGGCGACCGAGGGCGCCGCCGAGACGGTCGAGGCCGCGGCGACGACCTCGCCGCCGCCGGCTTCGGACTGCAGGCGCTGCGCGACGTTGACCGCGTCGCCGATCACCGTGTACTCGAGCCGCCCGCCGCCGCCGATCGCGCCGGCCATCACGACGCCGGTGTTCAGCCCGATCCCGACGTTGAGCGCCTCGACGGCGTCCGTCCCCCATCCCTGCGCGTTCAGCTCCCACTGGCGATGCTGCATCGCGAGCGCGCACCGAAGCGCCCGCTCCGCGTGGTCCTCGGATGGCTCCGGAGCACCGAAGACCGCCATCACGGCGTCGCCCTGGAACTTGTCGATCGTGCCGCCGTGCTCGGAGATCACCTCGGCCATGGCGCCGAGGTGACGGCCGATGATCTCGCCGCTCTCCCGTGCCGTGAGTCGCTCCGCGATCGTCGAGAACCCGCGGATGTCGCTGAACAGGATGGTCACCTCGAGCTCGCGCTGGCTGGCGGCGTCCCCGCCGCGAGCCAGCGCGTCCACGAACTGCGACGGCACGTAGGACTTGAGGGACGTGGCGGTCGCCGACTGCTCGACGACCGCCGCGTGCAGCTTCTTGAACTCCCCCAGCAGGCCGGTGCCGGCTCCGTCGTCACCGGCCATCCGCCGGAAGAGCATCGTCACGCGCCCGTCCACCGCCTCTTGGGTCGTGCCCAGGGCGGCCGCCATCGCCTCGTAGCCAAGACCCTGAGCCATCATGTCGAGCACGACGCGGTCCTCTTCCTGGGACTCGGCCCGCCCCGAGAGACGCTCGGCGATCGTGGGGTCGACGACGCTCCCGCCGCTCCGCACCTCCCTGATCGCGCGGGCGAGCTCGTCGCCCTGCGCGATCCGGTCCTTGAGGAGGTACGCGAGCCCGCTGTGGCCCTTCCCGAGCAGGGCGATCGCGTACTCCTCGTCGTCGTGCGCGGACAGCACCACGACACCTGTCTCCGGATGGCGCTCACGGATCGCGTGGGCGCAGTCGATCCCCTCGAGCTGGAAGGACGGCGGCATCTTGATGTCGGTCACGACGACGTCGGGGCTGTGCTCCGCCGCCGTCGCGAGGAGCGTCGGCGCGTCCTCCGCGACCCCGACGACCTCGATGTCGTCGTAGGAGTTCAGAAGCGCTCGCACGCCCTCACGGACGAGGACGTTGTCCTCCCCGAGCACCACCCTGATCGTCACTGAACCGCCCCCAACTTCCTCGCGTGTACCATCCGCGCATGCCGCTGCGGGTGGTCTTCGCCGAGGATAACTACCTCGTGCGGGAAGGCACCGCCGCTCTCCTCGCGACCGCCGACGAGATCGAGGTCGTCGGCATGGCGGCGAGCCTCGATGAGCTGCTCTCCGCCGTCGACGAACACGGGCCGGACGCCGTCCTCACCGACATCCGCATGCCGCCGAGCGGGACCGACGAGGGGATCCGGGGCGCGAAGCAGATCCGCGCGTCCCATCCCGACATCGGCGTCGTGGTGCTGTCGCAGTTCGCGGAGGAGGAGTACGCCTACGACCTGCTGAAGGACGGCGCGGCCGGCCTCGGCTACCTGTTGAAAGAGCGAGTGGCCGACGTCGAGGAGCTGGTGCGGGCCCTGACCGAGGTGGCCCGCGGCGGGAGCGTCCTCGACCCGAAGATCGTCGAGGCGCTCGTCGCGGCCAAGGAGCACCTCGCGCATTCGCCGCTCGCTCGATTGACCGACCGGGAGCGCGAGGTGCTCGGCCACATGGCCCAGGGGCAGAACAACGCCGCGATCGCGAAGTCGCTGTTCCTCACGGAACGTGCCGTCGAGAAGCACATCAACTCGCTGTTCCACAAGCTCGGACTGACCGAGGAGCCCGATGTGCACCGCCGGGTGATGGCGGTGCTCGCGTTCCTCCGCGATCAGTCTTAGCGCCCAGCGCCGGCCAGGTCGCACGCTACTGCGCCTTCCGCGTGTCGACGATGTAGACGCTGCAGGGAGCGTGCCGGAGCACGAGGTTGGGAACGCTCTCGCGGACGTGCCATCGGGATCCCTGGGTACCTCGATTCCCGAGCACGATGGTGTCGGCGCGAACCTCCTCGGCGACATCACAGATCAGAGTCGCGGCGTCCCCGTCCTCGATCCGGGTCGTGATCGAGGTCCCGGGGAAGCGTGCGGCGAGCCGCTGCAGGTGCGCCCTCGGGTCTGCCGCGCGGTCCGGGTCCACGACCGCCCGGATGTCTCGCTCCTGCTTCACGTACAGCACCAGGAGCTCGGCGCCGCGCTCGCGGGCCAATCGGGCCGCGTCCTCGACCGCGAGATCCGCGGCCGCCGAGGTGTCGGTTCCCACCAGGATCGTTGTCATCGTGGGCCTCCTTCGTTCGTCATGGCGAAGCTACGCCGTTGGGGGGGCCCCGGCGACGGCGCGTGCATGCGGAGTTCGTGCTGGTGCCAGCACACCCCCCCGCAGGGTGTTCCCGCACGGAGAACCGCAGGTCGGCCCCCTTGGCCCGCGGGGCACCCGGTGGGACGATTCGGCGACATGGACGAACAGGAGCGCACGCACCTGAACTCGCTCGCGGTGGACGAGCGGCGCCGATCGTCGAGATCTCGGTGGCCGTGGCTGCTGTGGGCGCTCACGATCCTGCTGGTCCTCGCGGCGATCACGGTGTTCGTCGTCGGTGGTTCCGGCGACGAGTTGACGACGGAGGACTTCGTGTTCCTGCCGGTGGTCCTCCTCACGATCCTGGGCTACTCGACCGTCGGGGCGATCCTCGCCTCGAGGAACCCGAGGAACCCGATGGGCTGGATCATGTTGACGGTCGGGCTGGCCTTCGCGTTGGCGCAGGCAACCGAGACGTACGCCAAGTACACCTTGGAGATCGATCCCGGCGTCCTCCCGTTCGGCGCGGTCGCCGCGTGGTTCGGGACATGGGACTACGCCGTCGCGTTCTCCGCGCTTCTCGTCTTGGCGCTTCTGTATCCAACTGGCCATGTCGTGAGCCCACGCTGGCGACTGGTGCCGTGGATCGTGGTGGCGTCTGCGTCGATCGCATCGCTGGGAACGGCACTGGGTCCGGGATCGCTCCAGGTCGAGACCGGGTACGCGGTTGCCAACCCGTTCGGGCTCGAGGCGATCCGTCCGATCGTCGAGATCACCGGTGGGATCGGGTGGATCGGTTTGCTCGCTTCGATCCCCCTCTCGATCGCGTCGCTCGTGCTGCGGTACCGACGGTCGGAGGGTGAGTCGAGGCAGCAGATCCGATGGCTCGCCTTCATCGCCGTCGCGGTGATCGCCTCCCTTCTGCTCGCCCTCGCGACGGGCCTCATCTTCGGAGAGCGATTCGATCGATCCATCGGTCCTCAGGTGTTCTTCGGTGTGATCTTCTCGCTGATCGGCGTCGGGGTTCCGATCGCGATGGGCGTCGCCGTCCTGAAGTACCGCCTGTACGACCTCGATCTCGTCATCAAGAAGACGATCGTGTTCGCGATCCTGGTCTTGCTCCTGCTCGCGATCGCGGGACTGGGCGCCCTGCTGTTGGGAGGATCGCTCGTGCCTTCGTTGTACGACCGCCCTCCCCTGCTCCTGCTGTTCGGAGCCGCGTTCGGGCTCCTCGTGATCCCCGCCTACCGACTGGCGAGGAGGATCGCCGATCGCGTCGTCTACGGCGGCCGCGCTTCCCCCTACGAAGTGCTCTCGGAGTTCTCGGAACGAGCGGCGAGACGTATTCGACCGAGGACGTCTTGCCGCGCATGGCGCAGTTGATCGGTCAGGCCACCGGAGCGAACGCAGCGCGGGTGTGGCTCAAGGTCGGCTCCGAGATGCGCCCGGCGGCCGCGTGGCCCACGGAGGCGATCGGGAGCCGGTCACTTCCCGCTCACGATGGCGAGCTCCCCGACTTCCAAGACACGGCCGTCGAGATCCGCCATCAGGGCGAGCTGCTCGGTGCTCTCACGCTCGAGATGCGCCCGAGCGATCCGATGAACCCCTCCAAGGAGCGGATCGTCGGCGACCTCGCGTCGCAGACCGGCCTCGTGCTCCGGAACGTCCGCCTCATCGAGGAGCTCCGCGAGTCCCGGCGGAGGATCGTCAACGCGCAAGACGAGGAACGCCGCCGGATCGAGCGGAACATCCACGATGGCGCGCAGCAGCAGCTCGTCGCGCTCTCCGTGAAGCTGGGGCTCGCGGAGCGTCTCGTGCCGGCGGATCCTTCGAAGGCGGTCGAGATGCTCGAACAAGCGAAAGCCGAGACCGGTGAAGCGATCGAGGACCTCCGCGACCTCGCACGCGGGATCTACCCGCCGGTGCTCGCCGATCGGGGCCTCGTCGCGGCTCTGGAAGGTCAGGCTCGGAAGTCCGCCGTCGGCATCGTGGTCGAATCGGACGGGATCGGCCGCTACCCGCAGGAGACGGAGGCGGCCGTCTACTTCTCCTGCCTCGAGGCCCTGCAGAACGTGGCGAAGTACTCGGAGGCGACGGCCGCTACCGTCCGGCTCGCGCAGCGGAACGGCACCCTCAACTTCACGGTGTCCGACGACGGGCGGGGTTTCGACCCGGCGACCGCCGAGCGCGGCTCGGGACTCCAGGGGATCGCCGACCGACTCGCCGCGCTCGGCGGCACGTTCGAGATCCGGAGCGCGCCCGGTGAGGGCACCGCGGTCAACGGCAGCCTCCCGGTGATCGAGGAGACCCGATGAGCCAGCGGCGTCTCGCGTGGACGATCTGGGGCCTCTCGGTCGCGTTCACCGCCGGGTACGTGGTCGTGAACACGTTGGCGAAGCGGCTTCAACCTCGGGGAATACGCCTTCACGGTATTCGCGATCCTCCTCTACGCGACCGTCGGAGCTCTGATCACGTCGCGACAGGCGGGGAACCGCGTCGGGTGGCTGTTCGCCTGGGTCGGGCTCTCCGCATCCATCAGCATCCTCGCGGGCTCGTACGCGAGCCTGGCCCAGCAACGGGACCTGCCCCTCCTCGCGGCGGCGGCGTGGGTGGGCCGTGTCGGATTCGCGGCGATGTTCGGCCCGCTCGCCTTCCTGTTCCTCATCTTCCCGACCGGCCGGCCACTGTCCCGGCGGTGGGGCTGGCTGCTGCGCGTGATGCTGGTCGCCTATGCGGTCATGATGATCGCGTTCGCCCTCACGCCCGGGCCCCTCGAAGCGGGTTTCGCGGAGCTCCCGAGACCTGTGGCGAACCCGATCGGGCTCCCTTCGTCCTGGAAGCCGGCGATCGAAGCGATCACGACCGTCGCTGGTCTGGTCGTGGCTCTTCGGCGCACTGATCTCCGTCGTCTCCCTGATCCAGCGGTACCGACGCGCCGCTCAGCTCGAGCGGCAACAGATCAGGTGGCTGGCCTTCCTCGGCGTCTTCCTCGGGATCGTCCTCGTGCTCTCCTTCGGCCTCTTCTTCGACCGGCGTCGTCAACGACGAAAGCATCGTGTCGGGCCTCGCGTTCTTCGCGCTTCATCATCGGCATGTTCCTCGGCATCCCGACGGTCTGCGGCATCGCGATCCTTCGCCACGGTCTCTGGGACCTCGATGTCGTCGTGAAGAAGACCGTCCAGTACGGACTCCTGGTGGCCGGCTTCATCGCCGCCGTCGCCCTCTTGGCCGTCTTCCTTCCGGTGGCGCTGATCGGCCTGGGCGGCGGAGACGTCGTCGATGTCCCGATGATCGTCATCGGTGCGGTGCTCGCGATCGGATTCATCCTGGTCCGCAAACGGGCACAACGATGGGCGAACAGGATCGTCTACGGCAAGCGATCGACGCCGTACGAGGTCCTGTCGGAGTTCGCGGAGCGCGTGGGCGAGACCTATTCGACGGAGGACGTCCTCCCGCGGATGGCGCAGCTCCTCGGTGAGGCGACCGGCGCGCGTGCGGCGCGGGTCTGGCTGCGCATCGGGAACGAGATGCGCGCTGAGGCGTCCTGGCCCCCCGATGTCGCGCCGACCCGGAACCTGCCCGTCCGAGACGACGATCTCCCCGACTTCGGAGGCGACGATGCGTTCGAGGTCAGACATCAGGGTGAGCTCCTCGGTGCGCTCACCGTCTCCCTGGCGGCGAACGATCCGATGAACCCGACGAAGGCGAAGCTCGCGCGCGACATGGCCGCACAGGCGGGCCTGGTGCTCAGGAACGTCCGCCTGATCGAGGACCTCCGGGAATCGCGCCGCCGGATCGTGAGCGCGCAGGACGAGCGAGCCCGCGCGCTGGAGCGGAACATCCACGACGGCGCCCAGCAGCAGCTCGTGGCGCTCTCGGTGAAGCTCCGCCTCGCGAGCGGGTTGCTCGAACGCGACCCGGCGAAGGCACGGACCATGCTGGAGGAGCTGCAAGGCCAGACGACCGAGACCCTGGAGGATCTGCGCGACCTCGCCCGCGGCATCTACCCGCCGCTGCTCGCCGACAAGGGTTTGCCCGCCGCCCTGGAGGCCCAGGCGAGGAAGTCTCCCGTTCCCGTCGACCGTGCAACCAGACGGCGTCGGCCGGTACGGCCAGGACGTGGAGTCGGCCGTGTACTTCTGTTGTCTCGAGGCGCTCAACAACGTGGCGAAGTACGCCGACGCCTCCTCCGTCGAGATCCGGCTGCGTCAGAGCGATGGGGAGCTCCGTTTCGAGGTCGCCGACGACGGCGTGGGATTCGAGCCCGACGACGACGACTCACGGGACCGGCCTTCAAGGGATCGCCGACCGCCTGGACGCTCTCGGAGGCACCTTGGAGATCACGAGCACAACCGGGAGCGGAACGACATTGCGCGGCACCGTCCCGACACGGCTCTCGGTTCCGGAGGCCGGGTAAGACTGGGTCCGTCAGGCGGCGCCGCGCGCGGCGGCCCACGCATCTTCCAGCCGGTCGGGGCCGAACGCCGACTTGGGGATGTAGGCGGCCGCGCCGCACTCCGCCGCGCGCGGCGCGTACTCCTCTTCTTCGTACGTGGACAGGAGCAGAACGACGGCACTGTTCGCGTTGTCGGAAAGGATCTGGCGGGTGGCGTCGAGGCCGTTGATCCCCGGCAGGTTCACGTCCATCAGCACGAGATCGGGCGAGAGGTCGGAGGCCATCGTGACGGAGTCCTCACCCGTCTCGGCCTCACCCACGACCTCGAAGCCCTCCGTCGCGTCCACCACCATCCTGGCCGCCATCCGGAAGGGCTCTTGATCGTCGACGATGAGCACTCGCACGGTCATCTGTTCCTCCATCTGCAAGCGTCCCACCGAGCGGTCCGTGCGCCAGTGGTGCCAGCACCACAGTTGTGCTCCCCCGAGCGACCTTACGCGGCAACGTCGCCGAGGCGAAGGAACGCCCGCTCGAGGACCAGGCGCGTGTTGAGGTTGATGTCGTCGGCGAGGGCGGCGCGCGCATCCTCGACGGCTGCCATGCCGCGCGCGGCTCGGACGACGGGGAGGCGCGCGCCGCCCGCCTCGCCCGCGAGATCGGGGTTGAGGAGAACCTCGATCCCCCCACCGACCTCGGTAGCCACCGAGTCGCGGAGGAGGGCGGAGACGCCGAGCAGCACCCAGTCGACGTAGTCGCGCTCGGCGCGACGCTCCCGCCGCTGGAACCTGAGCTCGAGACGCCTGATCGCGCCTCGGTACGCCTCCTCGAGCCGACCACGATCGTCCAGGAACGGAGCGAGCTCCTCCTTGAGCTCGTCCTTCATCCCTTTCTTGTACTCGGCCGCGGCCTGCATCACGACGTCCGCCGCTTCGATGGCGCCGGCCGGTCCGGCCGCGGCCAGTTCGATCGCGGTCCTCGCGGCGTCCCGGAAACGCAGACCCTCTTCCGAACCGGCAAGTCTCCTCGCCCGGCCAAGGTTGCCGCCGGCGAGACGCGCCGCGAGTCGAGCCCGGACGTCGTCGGCGCCGCCGCGGATCAGCTCCTCGACGACGAACGCCTCGGGCAACGCCGTGAACGTGACGACATGGCACCGCGACAACACGGTCTCGGGCAGCTCGTGAGCGCGCGCGGACAACAGCAGGAGCACGGCGTCGGCGGGAGGCTCCTCCAGCACCTTCAGCAACGTGTCGGCGGCCTGCGGTGAGAGGCGGTCAGCCTCACGAACGATGAAGAGCTTCCGTCCCGGCTCGGGTGCCGTGCGATAGGCCGGTTGCCAGACCTCCGTCCGGATCGTCTCGACGTGGATGTCGCGGCCCTCGGGCTCGATCACGAACTGATTGGGATGGTGGTCTTCCTCCGCGAGACGGCAATCGCGACACTCGCCGCATCCTCCTCGCCGGCACAGCAGGGCGGCGGCGAACGCCCGGGCGGCGAGCGATTTCCCGCTGCCCTCCGGACCGGCGAACACGTACGCGTGGTGGGGACGCTCGATCGCGCCCTGGAGGAACGCCATCGCGGCGACCTGGCCGGGGACGCGATCGAGGACGGGAACGCTCACGGCCGAACGCTACCTCGGGGTACCGACGACGTCAGTCGGCGGGCAGCGCCTCGGATCCGGGCTCGTCGTCGCTCGCGGGCGCGTCGGCACCCGTCCCCTCGGCGCCGGCGCCCGGCTTCAGCGATCCGGCGCCGCCACCTTCCTCCCGCTCGCCCAGCGCCTTGTCGAGCGCGGCGCGCACGGCGTCGAAGACCTCGGCGGGAGGCTTGTCGGCCTCGATGACGACGAAGCGTTCCGGGTGCTCTTCGGCGATCTTCAGGTAGGCGTCGGCGACCTTCGTGTGGAAGTCCTGACCCTCGAGCTCCATCCGATCGGGCGCCTCGGTCGACCGGAGCAGCCCTCGTTCCGGTTCCAGGTGCAGCAGGATCACGAGGTCCGGGAACAGGCCCTGCGTCCCCCACACGTTCAACGTGAGGATGTCCTGCTCGCCCAGCCCTCGCCCCCAGCCCTGATACGCGAGGGACGAGTCCACGTACCGGTCGCAGATCACGACCTTCCCCTCCGCGAGGGCAGGCCGGATCACCGAATGGACGGTCTGCGCGCGGGAGGCCGCGAACAGCAGCGCCTCGGTGCGCGCATCGAGCTTCCCGGTGTCGGGGTCCAGGAGCAGCTCGCGTACCCGCTCGCCGACGGCGGTGCCGCCCGGCTCTCGCGTCACCAGCACGTCGTAGCCCTCGGAGCGCATGAACTCCTCGGCCATCCCCACCTGGGTGCCCTTGCCGGAGCCCTCGACGCCCTCGAAGGCGATGAAGAACCCGGTGGCCGGCGGCCGCTTCAGCTTCGGCACGAGCGTGAGGGCCTGGGGACGGGAGAGTCGGTATCGCTTGAGGAGACGCCAGGTGTTGAGACCGGCGATGGCCACCGCGATGCCCGCGCTCGCGAGAGCCAGTCGGATCCCGAGCTCGGGGCCGGCGCCCAACGTGCCATAGACACCCGCCAGCGTAGGGAACGTAGCGAGGGAGAGGAACAACCCCATCCGGGACAGCACCGTGAGCGAGGCGAACGTGCGACCGCGGAACTCGTCCCGGACGTTCTCCTGCAGCAGGGTGTAGCCGGTGACCCACGCCAGCCCGCAGAACGCGCCCAGCCAGACCGTGACGACGGCGGCGAGCGCGAAGGTGGGCATGGCCGAGAGCACGAACAGCGTGGCGGCGGCCACGACGATCGACCACGGGAAGACCGAGACCCGATCGATCAAGCGCGATGCCTGGTTGGCGCTCACCATCCCGAGACCGATGCCGACCCCGAACGCCGTCACCATGAATCCCCAGCCGCCCTTGTCGGCACCGAGGGTGTTGACGACGAAGATCGGCGCCAGTGCCAGGACGGCGCCGACGGCCGAGAAGGCGACGACGATCCCGGCGGTCATCGCCGAGGCCATGGAGTCCTCGCGGAGGAAACGGATCCCGTCGCGCACGTCGCGCCAGATGCGCGAGAAGTCCAGACGCCCGGTGAGCATCGCGGGGGAAGGAGGGATCGGAACGCGGCTGATCATGGCGGCCGAGAACACGAACGTCGCGGCGTCGAGGAACAGCGGCACGGCTTGGTCGCGTCCTTGGAGGACCGTGATCGCGTGGCTGAGCAGCGTGTTCACTCCGACGAGCACGGTGAACACGATCCCGCCGAGCGGAAGGGTGCCGTAGGTGGAAGCGAGCGCGATCGAGTTCGCGTTCGCGAGCTGGCGGCGCGGAACCAACTTGGGCAGCGACGCGTCGCGCGCGGGCCCCCAGACGAGAGAGAAGCACTCGATCGCGAACGACAGCGCGTAGATCGCCCAGAGCTGTCCGATGAACACCATCGCGACGTACATCGTGCCGCGGGCGAGGTCGGCGATGATCATGATCCGCTTGCGATCGAGCCGGTCGACGAGGGTCCCGGCGATCGGCCCGAACAAGACGGCGGGGAGCGTGCGGGCGAGCATCAGGCCCGCAACCGAGAAGGCGGCTCCGCCGGTGCCGCCGGCGAGATCCGCGACGAGCGACGTGACCGCGAGGAATCCGACCCAGTCCCCGAGCGATGAGACGGACATCGCCGCCAGCAGGCGAGCGAACGGCGGATGCGTGATCAGATCGCCGAGCGTCGCCGACCGGGTGCCGCGAAGCGCGGCAACCTCGTCGGCGACGCTCGCCACGCCTAGCTTTCCTCGCCCGCCACGACCGGCGCCGGCGCCGTCTCCTGGGCGACCGCGACCTTCTTCGAGGCGGGAGCCTTCTTCGTGGCCGCGGTCTTCTTGCTCGCAGGCGCCTTCTTCTTGGTCGGCCGCTTCGGGGATCGGCTCTTCGCCTTCACGGTCTTCTTCCCGCTCTTCTGGCCGGTCTTCCGGGGGGCGCGCGCGGCCGCTCGGGCCTTGCGCGCCTCGGCCTTGGCCGCGCGCGCCGCCGCCTCGGCCTCCCGGTCACCCGGCTTGGTCACCTTCATGTCGAGATCGACTTCGGCACCGCAGTGCCAGCAACGCAGGCTCTTGGGCCGGCGCAGGAGCAAGCCACCGCAGTCGGGGCACGGGATGTCCTTCTCGGGCGGATTGTTCACGGCGCAGTCGCAGTCGGGGTACCGCTCGCATCCATACATCAGCCCGAAGCGTGTGCGCTTCTCGACCAGCTCACCCTGGCCGCACTGCGGACAGGTGACGCCCGTGCTCTTCGGCGGTTCCTTCTTGATGTAGCGGCAGTCCGGGTAGCCGGTGCAGCCCACGAACGGCCCGAAGCGACCCACCTTCTTCACGAGCTGCCGTCCACAATCCGGGCAGTTCTCGTCGAGCAGCTCCGGCTCCGGCCGCTCGCTGCCGTCGAGGTTCCTGATGTAGTCGCAGTCGGGGAAGTTCTCGCAGCCGATGAACTTCCCGAACCTGCCCAGCCGCACCTGCAGCCGCCCGGGGACCCGTCCTTCCGTGGGGCACTTCGGACAGAGCTCCTCGGTCTCCTCCAGATAGCGTTCCCACTTCTCCTCCGCGAGCAGCAGCGCCTCGGAGAAGGGGTCGTAGAAGTCCTGGAGGACCTTCAGCCGCGTGGCCTTGCCCTCCGCGATGTCGTCCAGCTCCTCCTCCATCCGGGCGGTGAAGTGGACGTCCACGATGTCCGGGAAGTGCTGGACCAAGCGGTCCGTCACGACCTCGGCGACGTCCTCGGGCATGAACCGTTTCTGCTCGAGGCGGACGTAGTTGCGGGCCTGGATCGTCTGGATGATCGAGGCATACGTCGAGGGACGACCGATCCCGAGCTCCTCGAGCGTCTTCACGAGCGTCGCCTCCGTGTAGCGCGGCGGCGGCTGCGTGAAGTGCTGCTCGGGCAAGACCTCGAGCAGGCGCAGCAGCTGCTCGGCCGTGAGCTCCGGCAGACGCGACTCCGCGTCCTCGTCCGGCCCTTCGTCGCGCCCCTCCGTGTAGACGCGGATGAACCCGTCGAACACCATCGTCTGGCCGGTCGCCCGCAGGCCGTAGCGCGCATCCCCGTCGACCGCCTGGATGTCGACGCCGACCTGATCGAAGCGAGCCTCCGCCATCTGCGTGGCCACGGTCCGCTTCCAGATCAGCTCGTACAGCCGCAGCTGGTCGCGATCGAGTGAGCCCGCGACCCGGCTCGGCGTGCGGAACACCGACGTCGGGCGGATCGCCTCGTGCGCCTCCTGCGCGTTCCGGGACCTCGTCTTGTACCGGCGGTGCTCCGCGAGCGCATACGGACCGCCGTACTCGTCCTTCACCAGTTCCGCGATCTCGCGCAGCGCCGTCTCGGCGATGTTCACCGAGTCGGTCCGCATGTAGGTGATCAGACCGACCGAACCCTCGCCCGGGAGATTGACGCCCTCGTACAAGCGCTGGGCGATCGTCATCGTCTTGCGCGCGGAGAAGCCGAGCTTCCGCGCTGCCTCCTGCTGGAGCGTCGAGGTCGTGAACGGGGGAGCCGGTGACCGCTTCCGCTCCTTCTTCTGGACGTCGGTGACCCGATACGTGGCTCGACCGAGCCGATCGACGTGCGGCGTGGCGTCGACTTCGGCGCCCAGCAGGATGCCCTTCTTGTCGGGAGCCGTCGCGAGCTTGCCCTCGGGGATCTCGGTGAGGCGAGCCACGAACGGCTGAGCGCTCTCCTCGTCCCGGCCCTCGGGTGTGAGCCGGACGTCGATGCTCCAGTACTCGACGGGGTTGAACGCCCGGATCTCCCGTTCGCGCTCAACGATCAACCGGACGGCGACGGACTGCACGCGGCCCGCCGACAGACCCGGCCGGACTCGCCTCCACAGGATGGGGCTGAGGCGGTATCCCACCAGCCGGTCGAGCACGCGCCGAGCCTCTTGCGCATCGAAGAGCTCGGAGTCGATCGGGCGAGGGTGCTGGACCGCCTCGAGGATCGCGTCGCGGGTGATCTCGGTGAACGCGATCCGCTTCGTCTCGCGGGGATCCAGACCGAGCAGGGTCGCCACGTGGAAGGCGATCGCCTCACCCTCACGGTCGTAGTCGGTCGCGAGGATCAGGTCGCTCGCGCCCTTCATCGCACGCTTCAGCTCGGCGACGTGCTTCTTCGAATCCTCCGGCACCTCGTAGGTCACGCCGAAGTCCTTCTCCACGTCCACGCCGAGCTGGCTCTTCGGCAGGTCTCTGACATGCCCGAACGAAGCCCGGACGGCATAGTCGTCGCCCAGGTACTTCTCGATGGTCTTCGCCTTCGCAGGCGATTCGACGATGACGAGGGTTCCTGGCATATCGGAATCGGCTTTCGTTCAGGGGATGTTGTCGGGTGCTGTCAAGGCGAGCCTCTGTTGGGACGGTACCACCGGCCTTCGGGGCCACCATGGAGCATCGGCGGGGCCCTGGATCACCATGAGCGGCGGTCACAGCTGCTCCCGGGCCTCAGGAACGCGCTGGTACGCTGCGTCTATTCCCGCACCGGAAGGCGTCGGCTGCGTGCTCGCGATCCTCAACGACTTCATCACGAACCTGATCGGCGACTACGGCTATCTGGCCGTCTTCGTCCTGATGGTGCTGGAGTCGGCCTGCGTCCCGATACCGTCGGAGGTCACGATGCTGTTCGGAGGGGCGCTCGCGAGCGCCGCCTTCGCAGGCCCGGACCAGCAGCTGAACCTCGTGACGGTGGCGCTGGTCGGAACGGCGGGGAACCTGGTCGGCTCCTGGCTGGCGTATTGGGCGGGCTACGTGGGAGGCCGGCCGTTGATCGACCGGTTCGGGCGGTACCTCTTGGTGCTTCCCCATGAGGTCGACCGCGCACACGTGTGGTTCGAGCGGCACGGCGAGATGGCCGTCTTCGCCTCCCGGCTCCTGCCGGTGATACGCACGTTCATCTCCTTGCCCGCGGGTGTCGCGCGGATGCCGTTCGGGCGGTTCACCCTGTACACGGTGCTCGGGTGCCTTCCATGGACGTTCGCCTTGGCAGGGCTCGGGTACGCCCTCGGCGAGAACTGGACCGCCGTGGAGGCCATCCTGCAGCCGATCGCCTGGGCGATCGTCGCGATCGTGCTGGTGGCCGGCGTGTGGTGGGTATCCCACCGGTACCGGAAGGTACGGGCAGCGTACGCCGAGCTCGACCGGGCCGCCGAGGGACAGGTCGCGGAGTAGTCTCCGGCCGTGCGGACCTGCATCACCTGCGGGCGAGAGAATCCCGACGACGCGCGGTTCTGCGCCAACTGCGGATCGGCGTTGGAAGACTCGTCCGGGGGGGCGCCGCGCGAGGAACGGAAGGTCGTCACCGTCTTGTTCGCCGACCTGGTCGGGTTCACGAGCAGGAGCGAACAGCTGGACCCCGAGGACGTGCGAGCGACCCTCACGCCGTACTTCGCCCGCCTCCGCGAGGAGCTCGAACGCCGCGGGGGGACCGTCGAGAAGTTCATCGGCGACGCGGTGATGGCGGTGTTCGGCGCGCCGATCGCCGCACGAGGACGACCCCGAACGCGCCGTCCGAGCCGCGCTCGCGATCCGCGACGCGATCGCGGAGATGAACGAGCAAGATCCCGAGCTCGACCTGCACGTCCGCGTCGGCGTCAACACGGGCGAGGCCCTCGTGTCGCTCGGGCGCGGACCCGCTCCAGGGCGAGGGCATGGCGGCGGGCGACGTGGTCAACACGGCGGCGCGCCTCCAGAGCGCCGCGCCGGTCGACGGGATCCTCGTCGGCGAGGCGACGTATCGCGCGACAGAGCGCGCCATCGAGTACCGACCAGGCGAGCCGGTGGACGCGAAAGGGAAGGCCGAGCGGGTCCCGGCGTGGGAGGCGCTCGAAGCGAGAGCTCGCTTCGGCGTCGACATCACACGACGAGTCGACACGCCGCTCGTCGGGCGCGACCGAGAGCTCGCCCTGCTTCGCGACGCGTTGGACCGGGCTCGGCTCCAGGACGAGCCCCAGCTCGTCACGCTCGTGGGCGAGCCCGGGCATCGGCAAGAGCCGGCTCGTGCACGAGCTCTACGCGCACATCGATACGCTGCCCGACCTGATCACGTGGCGGCAGGGTCGGAGCCTGCCGTACGGGGAAGGCGTCAGCTACTGGGCCCTCGGCGAGATCGTGAAGGCCGAGGCCGGGATCCTCGAGACGGACGCCGACGTCGACCACGGTCGAGAAGCTCGATCGGATGGTGGGAGAGCTGATCCCCGAGGAGCACGAGCGCGCGTGGGTGGCTCGCCACCTAGGCCCACTCACCGGGCTCTCGCAGGAGGCGCGCCCGGGGCAGGAGGGATCCGACGAGGGTCCGGCCGCGTGGCGGCGGTTCCTCGAATCCCTCGCCGAGCGACGGCCCACCGTGCTGATCTTCGAGGACCTGCATTGGGCCGACGACGGTCTCCTGGACTTCCTCGACTACCTGCTGGACTGGACGCGCGACGTGCCGCTGCTCGTCGTCGGCACGGCGCGTCCGGAGCTCCTCGCCCGAACGCCCGGGCTGGGGCGGAGGGAAGCCGAACGCCGCGACGATCTCGCTCGCTCCCCTGTCGGACGAGGACACCTCCAAGATCCTCGCGAGCCTGATGGAGCGTGCGTTGCTGCCCGCGGAGCTCCAGTCGGCACTCCTGGCGCGCGCGGGCGGGAACCCGCTGTACGCGGAGGAGTTCGCGCGGATGGCCGAAGGCCGGACCGCCGCGGACCTCGCGCGGGTCGAGCTCCCCGAGTCGGTCCAGGGCATCATCGCCGCCCGCCTCGACGGCCTCGATCCGGCCGACAAGTCGCTCCTCCAAGACGCGGCGGTGATCGGGAAGGCGTTCTGGGTCGGCGCCGTCGCGGCCATCGGCGGCCGCGACGGTGACGACATCGAGCGGCGCCTGCACGAACTCGAGCGCGGACGCTTCGTCCGGCGCGCGCGTCGATCCTCGGTCGGGACCGAGGCGGAGTACGCGTTTCTGCACCTTCTCCTGCGCGACGTCGCGTACGGGCAGATCCCTCGGGCGGCGAGGGCTGCGAAGCACCGCGCCGCGGCGGAGTGGATCGCGTCCCTCGGCGCGAACCGACTCGAGGATCGAGCGGAACTGCTGGCCCACCATTACCTTTCCGCGCTCGAGCTCGCTCGGGCCGCCGGCGCCGAGACGGCGGCGCTGGAAGGACCCGCCCGTCTCGCGCTCCGATCGGCGGGCGAGCGGGCAATCGGCCTCGGCGCGTTCGCCGCGGCCGAGCGCTCATACGCGGCCGCCGTCGAGCTGTGGCCGGCGGATGATCCGGAACGTCCCCTCCTCCTGTTCGACTACGGAGTCGCCCTGTGGCTCCACCGCGACGAGGGTGCGGAGGTCCTTTCGGAGGCGAGGGACCTGCTCCTTGCAGCCGGCGACGTGGAGCGCGCCGCCGTCGCGGAGCTCTATGTCGGCGACACGATCTGGCGGCGCGGACGCGGCAAAGAGGCCCAAGAGCACTTCGACCGGGCGGCGTCCCTGGTCGCCGGCCGGGCGCCGTCGAGATATGTCGGGCAGGCGAAGGCGCACCTCGCTCGCTACCTCATGGTGACCGGCCGCTCCCTGGACGCGATCGCGGTGGGACGCGAAGCGATGCAGGTGGCGGAGGTGCTGGACGACGACGAGCTCAGGACGTTCGCGTTGAACTCCGTCGGTATCTCACGCGTCCTCCTCGGTGATGTCGCCGGCCTCCGTGACGTCGAGGAGAGCATCGCGATCGCGGAGCGTGCGAACCTGCCGTGGCACGTCACCCGCGGGAACGCGAACCTCGCGGTCTCGCTCTTCCAGATGGGCGACATCCGACGGACGCTGGAGATCCATCGGCACAACCTCGCCTACGCCGAACGCTTCGCCATCGCTGGCGCGATCCTTTGGAACAAGGCGGAGATCGCCTTCGACCTCGGGCTGCTCGGGGAGTGGGACGAGGCACTCGCGATCGCCGATGCAGAGCTCGCGAGGATGGAGGCCGGCGCGTCGCACTACCTCGAGGTCCAGCATCGGAATACACGAGCAAAGATCAGAGTGGCTCGGGGCGATCTCGACGGCGCGCTCGCCGATGCCGACCGTGGAGTCGAGGTCGGTCGCACCGCTGGCGACCCCCAAACGGTTCATCCGGCGTTGGCCGAGCGGGCACGTGTGCTGCTCGTCATGGGACGCCTGGGCGAGGCCGAGATCGCGATCGATGAGGTTCTCCGGACGGTCGATCCTCGGCAGGGAGGAGAGTGGGCCTGGTGGATCGTCGCCGCGGCGATCGTGTTGACCGAAGTGGGACGCGCCAACGAGATCCTCGCGCTCGGGGGCGAAGGGTCGCCGTCGCGCTGGGTCGCCGCGGCGCGATCGTGGGCGGCCGGGGACCTGCCGGGCGCCGCGGCGATCTTCGAGGAGATCGGCGCCGCGCCCGATGAGGCGTACGCGCGGCTGTGCGAAGCCCGCCATCTCATCGCCGAGGATCGGAGGCCTGACGCGCGGCCGCAGCTCGACCGCGTGATCGAGCTCTCCCGACAGATGGGCGCCACGAGTTACCTCCGCGAGGCCGAGTCGCTGATCGAGACGCCCGAGGAGCGACCGGCCGGCGCGTAGCCGAGCGACACGTCGACGACGTTCCGGAGCGGCTCGCCGGCGACGAATCGCTTCAGGTTGTCGACGAAGAGCGCCACGACGTCCTCCGTCCACTGTTCGTGATCGCCGGCGCGATGAGGCGAGACCAAGACGTTGGGCATGCTCCACAAGGGACTCTCCGCGGGGAGCGGTTCCTCCTCGAAGACGTCGAGCGCCGCGCCGGCGATCACGCCGCTCTCCAGCGCGTGGATCAGCGCGGGCTCGTCCACCGTGGCCCCTCGTCCGATGTTCACGAACAAGGCGGTCGGCTTCATCGCGGCGAACTCGGGTGCGCCGAACATACGGCGGGTGGCCGGCGTGATCGGGAGCACGTTCACCACGTGATCGGCCGTCGGCGAGCTCCGCCTGCAGAGCCGTCGGTACCGACGATCGACTCGAACACGTCGTCCGGCGGGTCGGGCGGTGCGTGCGACTCCGCGCACGCGCACCCCGGCCGACCGAAGCAGGCGTCCCGTCTCGGTGCCGATCGATCCGGCACCGACGATCAGAGCGGTCGTTCCTCGGACCAGTGCGATCTTCTCCGATGGCCAATCACCGGCCCGCAGGCGCGCATCCTCGAGGATCCGCGCCGAGAACGCCAGCAGGAAACCGAGCACGGATTCCGCGAGGCCGGGATCGTAGACGCCCGCGGCGTTGGTGAGGACGACGCCGTGGGTCGCCGAGACTCGGGGAACGCGAGATCCTCGACCCCCGCCGAGATCGACTGGATCCATCGCAGACGCGGCGCGCGCGGGATCGACGTCTCGCAGGCGCGGGCGGTCGAAGTTCCACGCGAAGATCACCTCGACCCGCTCCCGGTGCGGCGCCAACTCGTCGACGCCGCGCACGCGGACCACGGTCGCCAGCTCCTCCACGGCGTCCAGGTCGGGAGGCCGTCGATCGACGCCGTCGACGATCGCGACGAGCGGACGACCGTCCCCCACTAGAGCCAAGAGACATCACAGGTTGGACAGCATCGTCCAGGATTCGCCGGACTCCGCGATCTTCTCGAAACCGGCTCGCTGGTACATCATCCGCGAGCGGTTGTGGACCGCGACCGACAGCGACAGCGCCTGGAACCCTTCCTCTCGGGCCTGCACGATGCAGGAGCGAAGCAGCGCCTGACCGATCCCCTTGCGCCGGTGGAGCGGGGCGACGGCGATGCTCAGCTCGGGCGTCTTCTCGTTCACGAACCCGAGGCCGGGCACCTCCTCGGTGAACACGCGATACCACGCGGCGCCGACCGGCTCTCCGTCGATCTCCGCGATCACGCCGCCGTCGCCCTCGCGTCCCCAGTCCTCGTGGTAGCGGCGGAGGCTGGGCTCGTCCAGGAACTCCTCGATCGACTCCCTCGGCCAGTCCGGGTTCCAGCGAGCGGCCTCGTAGAGCATCGTGCCGATGAAGTCGGCATCGTCCTTGGTCGCGGGCCGGATGTTCACGTGGCTAGCGTACCTCGGGCCTCGAGGGTGCCCTGGGGCTCGGTGCCTTGGGGGTCGACGGTGCCTCGGGTTCGGCACCACGAAGCGTCTCCGGGGCGGCCAGGTGGAACGGAACGCTCGTCACGACGACGTCCGCCTCGAAGAGCAGGATCCGCTTGAAGAACAACGCCGACTGGTTGTGCAGCAGGTTCTGCCACCAATGGTCCGGCACCAGCTCGGGGAGGACGACCGTCACGACCGTGTCGCCGCGGGACGTGCGGCTCCGGATCTCCTCCAGCAACGGAGGGCCGAGGTCGCGGAAGGGCGCCTCGATGAGCACGAGGGGAACGTCCATCCGGCGGTCGTGCCAGCCTTCGACCACCTTCGGGATCTCCTCCGGGTCGGTGGCCATGTGGATGGCCTCGACCGACGAGGGTTGGAGCGACTTCGCGTAGATCAACGCGCGCACGGTGGCGTCGTGCACGGTGGACACGGGCACGATGACCTCGCTCCGGGGCCGTTCCACGGGACGTGCCCCGGAGGCGGCGTGCGGCTCGCCCGGCACGAGCGGCACGTTGGTGACCACGATCCCGGGTTGGAAAAGGAGCGAGGTCTTCAACAGGAACGTCGTCCGTTGCCGGACGAGCTGCAAGAGCGATCCGGAGGACACCACCTCGGGGATCACGACCGTGACGAAGTCCGTTCCGAACCGCCGGTCCTTCAGGAAGTGCCGGACGGCGCGGACCGGGTGCTCCTCCCCCCGCGGCAGCAGCTCGAGGTCGCCGAAACGAGGGGCGAATCGGCGCCACGTCTCGCGCGCCTCGTCGAACCGATCCTCCGGCCCCACCCAGAGCGCGACCAGCCCCTGGCATCGGATCGTGAACAGGTAGGAGACGGCGTCGATCGTGGCGGGTCCGAAGTCGCCGACCAGGAGCACGAAGGAGTTCGTCGCGGCGACGTCGCCGGTGAGCTTGCCGGCGGCGAGGAGACGTCCGATCCGCCGGTAGTGACGATTGATCAGCAGGAAGAGGGTCACGATGATCGGGATCGCGATCACGACCACGTACGCACCCAAGCGCGAACTTGGTGATCGTCGCGACCACGAGCACGATGCCCGTGACGGCGGCGCCGACCCCGTTCAGGGTGGCGCGCCAACGCCAGCCGGCGCCCTTCACGCGGAACCAGCGACGGACCATCCCCCCCTGCGAGAGCGTGAAGGCCGTGAAGACGCCGATCACGTAGAGCTGGATCAGGCGCGTCAGCTGCGCGTCGTAGTGCCAGATCAGGATGATCGCGAGCGCCGCGAGCACGAGGACCCCGTTGGAGAACACGAGGCGGTCGCCGCGGTTCCGGAACTGACTCGGCACGAACTGATCTCGCGCGAGGATCGAGGAGAGCCGAGGGAAGTCCTGGAACGCGGTGTTGGCCGCGAGCACGAGGATCCCTGCGGTGAACACCTGGAGGACGAAGAACCAGAGGCCACGGCCGAAGATCGCGTCGCCGATGAGGGAGAGCACGGACCGCGACTTCGCCATCTCCTCGGTGATCCGGACCTTGAGCAGGTCGGACAGGATGGTGATGCCGAGGAACAGCACCGTCGCCAGCGCGCCCATGATGGCCAAGGTGGCGGCCGCGTTCTTGGCCTGCGGTCGTCGGAAGGCCTGGACGCCGTCGGCGACCGCCTCGACGCCGGTGAGCGCCGAGGCACCCGACGAGAACGCCCGAAGCATCAGGAACAGCGTCACGGTCGTGGCGGGCTGGATGGGCAGATGGGCCGTGTCCGCGACGTGGCACCCCGACAGGCACTGGAAGAACCCGGCCAGGATCGTGCCCGCGACGATCGCGACGAAGCCGTACGTCGGCACCGCGAAGAGGGCGCCCGCCTCCTTGACGCCGCGGAGGTTCGCTGCCGTCACGAGCATGACGAGCAGAGATGCGATCAGGACCCGGTGGTCCTTCAGGGAGGGAGCCGCCGAGGTGATCGCGACCGTGCCCGCCGTGACGGACACGGCGACGGTCAGCACGTAATCCGTGAGGATCGCGGCCGCGGCGATCAGGCCGGGCACCGTCCCCAGGTTCTCGCGGGCGACGATGTAGGAGCCGCCGCCGCGAGGGTAGGCGCGAACCGTCTGCCGATACGAGGTCACGACGATCGCGAGGAGGGCGGCGATCGCCAGCGCGATGGGGAGCCGATACGAGAGCGTCGCGGCGCCCGCCAGGACGAGGACGAGCATCATCTCCTCGGTGGCGTAGGCCACCGAGGAGAGCGTGTCCGAGGAGAAGACCGGCAGGGCGAGCGTCTTCGGGAGGAGCTGGTGTTCCTGCGAATAGATCGACAGGGCCCGCCCGAGCAGGAGACGCTTCAGGGCGCTGCCGACATGGGCACCGTCGGTCTTCGTCGACATCCGTCGGATGCTACGACTCGGCGCCCGAACCTTCCGCGATCCAGCGGTACCCGACGCCGGGTTCGGTGACGATCAGCTGTGGCGCCTGCGCGTCGTCGCCCAGCTTCTTCCGGAGCGCCCGGACGTAGGTCCGCAGGTAGGTGGTCTCGGTGCCGTAGCCCTGGCCCCAGACCTTCCGGAGGAGCCACTGGTGGGTCAGGAGCTTCCCGGGATTCGTCACGAGCGCCTCGAGGAGCAGGTACTCGGTCGGCGTGAGACGGAGGGGATCGCCGTCCAGCGTCACGAGCCGACGGCCGAGGTCGATCTCGAGCGAGCCGTAGCGCATCGAGGGCGCGGGCGGCTCGCCGGGCTGCGCCCGGCGCATCGCCGCCCGCGCCCTCGCCAGGAGCTCCTCCATCGCGAACGGCTTCGTGACGTAGTCGTCCGCGCCGGCGTCCAGGGCCGCCACCTTGTCGTGCTGTCCGTCCCGGACGGACAGCACGATGATCGGCATCTCCGTGAACCCCCGGACGCGCCGGATCACCTCGGTCCCGTCCAGGTCCGGAAGCCCGAGGTCCAGGAGCATGAGCTCGGGCGCGATCTCGGCGGCGCCGATCACCGCCTCCTCACCGGTGCCGACCGTCTGCACCTCGTAGCCGTGCGCCTCCAGGCTGGTGCGCAGGGCGCGGCGGATCTGTGGCTCGTCATCGACCACCAGGACGCGGTTCACGGCCTGCCATCCTCGCCGGGGATCTCGAAGGCGACCACGCAGCCGCCGTCCGGGTTGTCCTCGATCCAGATCCGCCCGCCGTGGGCCACCACCACGGCCTTCGCGATCGCGAGGCCCAGGCCGCTGCCGGGGGTCTCCGGGCTGGACGAGCCCCGATAGAAGGCCTCGAAGACCCGATCCCGCTCATCGAACGGGATCCCGGGGCCCTGGTCGCTGACCCGGACCTGGACGGCGCCGTGCAGCCACAGGACGCTCACGTTGATCTCGCTTCCCTTGGGGCGCGTGCCTGCCGGCGTTCTCGAGGAGGTTCGTGAGCACCTGATCGAGCTGGACGGGATCGACCGAGACGTCGGGCAGCCTCGCCGGGAGATCGGCCGTCACGACGTGATCGGCGAGCCGCGACCGCATCCTCGCGAGGACGACCTCGACGATCTCGTCCATCGCCCCCAGCTGCCGGGTCGGCGTGAGCGCGCCGGCACGGATCCGGGCGAGGTCGAGCAGGTTGCCGACCAACCGGTTCAACCGGTCCGTCTCCTCCAGGATCGTCGTGAGCAGCTCCCGTTCCTGCGCCGGGTCGTGATGCACGGCGGCGTCCAGCAGGCTGGTGACGCCCGCCTTGATGGACGCGAGCGGCGTCCGCAGGTCGTGCGTGACCGAGGAGAACATCGCGGCACGCAGCTGGTTGGTCTCGGCGTCGAGCTGGGCGTTCCGCGCCCGGGCGTCCAGCCGGGCGCGGTCGAGCGCCGCCGTCGCCTGACGCGCCGCCGCCTCGAGCAGGAGCTGGTCGTCGCGGGAGAACGGCCGGCCTCCGGCCGGCCGCTCCGCGACGAGCGTCCCGATGGGCGCGTCCCCGGCCAGGAGTCGCACCGACGTGCGCGGGCCGCCTCGGGCGGGCTCGCCGTTGGCCCGCGCGACGGCCCGCATATCCGTGCCGTCGAGGGTGGCGTCGATCTCGACCCTCGAGAGGGCGAACGGCTCCATCAGCACCGCGGCGAACTCGTCGAGGACCCGATCCGGGACCTCTCGCGTGTGGAGCGTGCTCGAGAGCGTCCCGAGGAAGCGCGCCTCGCGCTCCCGGCGCGAGGCGCGCGCCCGGTCCTCGCTGGCCTGCCCGACCAGCAGGCCGACGACCAACGCCACGGAGAGGAACACGACGCCGGTCGCGATGTCCTCCACGGAGTTGAGGCGGAAGGCGAACTGCGGATCCTCCACGACCAGCGGTCGGATGGTCGACGCGAGGATCCCGGCCACGAGGCCGCTCCACAGGCCCCCCGCCACCGCGGCGATCACGACCGCGAGCATGAACACGGCGATCGAGATCTCCGGCCTCGACGGGGCGATCGGGTACGCGACCACCGTCGCGATGGCGGGAGCGAGCACGCCCGATCACGATCCCCCTGACCGTGATCTTGGCGCTGACCTCCGCCTCGGGTTCCTCGCTCACGACCACGACACGCTAGCCCCTTTCACGGGATCTTCACGCCTGGGGAGGGATCCTTCACGCATCCCTCACGCTGGGGTCTCGAAGATGCAAGCAGAGGAACCCATCCTCCGAGTCAAGTCCGGGGATCCGACGGCTCCCTCCAGTCGTTGGACCTCCGGATCCGTCCTCATCATTCGGGCCCGCTCTGCGGGCCCGAACTCTTTTCCGGGACCGCCCCCGCGTCGACCCGTTCCGAACCCTCCGGCCCTCCCCGGGATCGCCGGAAGGACCCCTTGGTACCCCTTCGGCCCCGGGGTAGGCTTCTTGACCTTATGCACGTGATCATCATGGGTTGCGGTCGCGTGGGCTCGGAGCTCTCGAACGCCCTCGTCGGGGACCACGACGTCGCGATCATCGACAAGAACCCCGAGGCCTTCCACGCCTACCCGCCGGGGGACAAGGCGCGTCAGATCGTGGGGCTCGGGTTCGACCGTGACGTGCTCGAGGACGCGGGGATCAAGGACGCGGACGGGTTCGTCGCGGTCTCGAGCGGGGACAACTCGAACATCGTCTCCGCCCGGGTGGCGCTCGAGTACTACCACGTGCCCCGCGTCATCGCCCGGATCTACGACTCGCGCCGAGCCGAGATCTACGAGCGGCTCAACATCCCCACCGTCGCGACCACGCGATGGGGCGTGAAGCAGATCCAACTGATGCTGTTCCACGACCGCGAGGAGATCCGCGAGACCCTCGGAGGCGGCGATCTCCTTCGACTCCGCGTCCCCGTGCCGGCGCACCTCGCGGGCGAGCCCGTGTCCTCCCTCGAGATCGACGGCAAGGTCCGCGTCGCGGGGATCTCGCGCGGCGGGGGCGGCTTCATCCCGACGACATCCTCCACGCTCCAAGCCGGCGACTACCTCATCCTGATGATCGCGAAAGAAGGACTCGACCTCGTCGACGACCTCCTGGGCGAGGAGCACCCCGCATGAAGGTCGTCGTGACCGGAGGCGGTGCGGTCGGACGTCACCTCGCTCAGGATCTCACCGAGCGGGGCCACGACGTCACCCTCGTCGAACAACGAAGGGACCTGGCGGAGAAGCTCGAGAACTGGGCCCCCGACACCCACGTGGTGTACGGCGACGCGTGCGAGCCTCGCATCCTCGAGAAGGCCGACGTTCGATCGGCCGACGTGGTCGTCGCCGCGACCGGCGACGACGAGGACAACCTCGTGACGTCGCTCCTGGCGAAGCAGGAATTCGGTGTGCCGCGGGTGCTCGCCCGCGTCAACCACCCGAAGAACGAATGGCTCTTCGACGAGCAATGGGGGGTCGACGCCTCGGTCTCGCCGCCGCACATCCTGACGGCGATGGTGGAGGAGGCGGTCACGGTCGGCGACCTCGTTCGCCTCCTGCGCCTGGAGGGAGGGAAGGTCGCGTTGGTCGAGATGCGCCTGCCCGAGCAGTCGCCCAACGCGGGGAAGGCGCTCTATGAGCTGCGGCTCCCGCCCGACACGACCCTCGTCGCGATCCTCCGCGAGGGACACGTGATGATCCCGCAGCCGGAGACCGTGCTCGCGGCCGGCGACGAGATCGTCGCGCTCGCGAGCGTCGCCTCCGAGCGGGCGCTCCGCGACACCGTGATGGGCACGACCGGCGACGAGCCCGCCGACGCCTCGTCCTAGCCGGCGAACTCCAGCCGGGGATTCACCATGCGGATCTCACCGTGATGCTCCGCGAGGACGCCCTCCACCACGACACGCCTGCCCAGCGAGAGGCCGCCGATCCCGCGCCGGCCCATGAAGACCGCCGTCACCTCGCCCGTCCCGTCGGAGATCAGCGCTTGGAGCGCCTCCTTCCCCTCCATCGGCAGGACGGTCATGCGGCGGATCACGCCGGCGATCCGCACCGGCTGGCGCAGCTGCGCGTCCGCGATCCTGACCGACCCCTCGACCGTGTCGGCCCAGGCCCGCGTCTCTTCCGCGAGGCGTGTTTCATCGCTCTCGTTCAGGCGCTCGAGGAGTCGATGGACGAAGCCCACGACGGCTTACGAGGGCGCTCCCGCCGCGTCCATCTGTTGGATCTCGGTCCCGAGCTCCGACTTCCGTGATTTCGAGATCCAGATCATCGACGCGAGCACGACCGCGGCGACCGCCACGACGGCCACCCGGATCGCGGTGTCATCCGTGTGCGTGACCACGATCGGCGCGATCAGGAGGGCGACGAGGTTCATCACCTTGATCAGCGGGTTCAGGGCCGGGCCGGCCGTGTCCTTGAACGGATCGCCCACGGTGTCGCCGATCACCGCGGCGGTGTGCGCCTCGCTGCCCTTGCCGCCGTAGTGACCCTCCTCGATGTACTTCTTCGCGTTGTCCCACGCGCCGCCGGAGTTCGAGAGCATCACGGCGAGCAGCTGGCCGGTGAGGATCGAGCCGGCGAGGAACGCCCCGAGCGCTTCCGCGCCCAGGAAGAACCCCGCGATGACCGGGCTCAGGACCGCGAGCAGCCCGGGGGTCGTCAGCTCGCGGAGCGAGGTGCGGGTGCAGATGTCCACGACCCGGCTGTAATCGGGCTTCTCCGTGTAGTCCATGATCCCCGGGTGGTCGCGGAACTGGTTGCGAACCTCGACGACCACCTGCATCGCGGCGCGCCCGACGGCACGGATCGCGAGCGAGGAGAACAGGAACGCGACCGATCCTCCGAGGAGGAGCCCGACGAGGACGTTCGGCTCGTCGACCTTGATGCCGTGGAAGTCGAAGCCGGCGGCCTCGAGCGCTACCTCGAACGAACCGAAGAGCGAGGTGGCCGCGAGCACCGCCGTCGCGATCGCCATCCCCTTCGTGATCGCCTTCGTGGAGTTCCCGACGGCGTCGAGACCGCCGAGGATCTCGGAGGCGCGGCCATCGAACTCCCCCGACATCTCCGCGATGCCCTGCGCGTTGTCCGAGATCGGCCCGTACGTGTCCATCGACACCACGACGCCCACGGTGGTGAGCATCCCCATCCCGGTGAGGGCGATGAAATAGAGCCGCTCCGCGAGCGTGTCGCCGAGGTAGAACGAGCCCATGACCGCGCCCGCGATGATCAGCACCGACCACACCGTCGACTCGAGGCCGATCGAGAAGCCGGACAGGATCGTGGTGGCCGGTCCCGTGACCGTGGACTCCGCGATCTCCTGTACGGGCTTGTACTTCGTGTCGGTGAAGTACTGCGTGAGGATCTGGATCACGCTCGCGAGCAGGAGCCCGATCACCACCGCGGCGGCCGGCTTCCAGTCGTCGAGGTAGACCTGCGAGATCACGAAGACGGCCGCCGCGGAGATCGCGGCCGAGAGGAAGAACCCGCGGTTGATCGCCTTCATCCCGTGCTCGGTCTCGCTCCTCGGCGTGACCGCGAGGATGCCGATGATCGAGGTGATCACGCCGACCGCGCGAACGAACAGCGGGAACATCACGCCGATGATCGCGCCGCCCGGGTGGTTCGTGAACGCGGCGGCGCCGAGGATCAGCGAGGCGACGAGCGTGACCTCGTAGGACTCGAACAGGTCGGCGGCCATCCCCGCGCAGTCGCCGACGTTGTCGCCGACGTTGTCGGCGATCACGGCGGCGTTGCGCGGGTCGTCCTCCGGGATCCCCTGCTCGATCTTCCCCACCAGGTCGGCGCCCACGTCGGCGGCCTTCGTGAAGATGCCGCCGCCCACCCGCATGAACATCGCGAGCAGGGCACCCCCGAATCCGAACCCGACCAGGACGGAGGTGGCGTCGCCCTTGTAGATCAGGAGGATCACGGTGGCACCCAGCAGACCGAGGCCGACCGTGAACATGCCGGCCACGCCTCCGGCCCGGAAGGCGATCTTCAGCGCGCGGCGCAGACCCGACTCACGAGCTGCGTTGGCCGTGCGGACGTTGGCCCGGACCGCGAGCCACATCCCCGCGTACCCGGTCGTCGCACTGAACACCGCACCGAGGATGAACGCCAGGGACCGGCCGAGCTTGATCGAGAGCTCCGAGTGCGCCGCGTTCGCCGGCGCGGGCAGGACGAAGAACAGGATGACGGTGAGGATCGCGAGGA
This sequence comes from uncultured Actinomycetota bacterium, assembly GCA_963737525.1. Classification (GTDB taxonomy): domain Bacteria; phylum Actinomycetota; class UBA4738; order UBA4738; family HRBIN12; genus JAJNBA01. Next base: position 6,361 of record CAVTTD010000040.1, on the reverse strand, counting down.
AGATGCCGAGCGTGCGGAACTGACGTGACAGGTACGCCTTCGCGCCCTCTTGGATCGCCCGCGCGATCTCCTTCATCTTCTCGGTCCCCTCCGAAGCGGCGAGGACCTCTCGGACCAGGTAGTACGCGAACGCGAGCGCGACGAGTGAGATCGACGAAGATCACCCAGAGGTAGGTGGTCTCTTTCGACGTGAAGAGGACCTGGAGCGGCCCGCTCTCTTGAGCCAGGATGCCGTGCACGTTGGAACCCTCCCGGAAGTTGAGATGCCCGGCCGCGGCCGGGACGAGCGGGAAGTATACGGGGGGCATTCGCGCCCGGCCCACCGTGGAACCTGGCTCAGGTGTCCTTCGTAGCAGGGCCGAGCGCCGTCGTCTTCGAGCCGGTCCCCGCCCGGCGCAAGAGAAGGAGCGCCACCATCGCCGAGACGACCGACGCCGCCAGCAAGGAGATCTTCACGGGCTCCAGCAAGGGGCTGTCGGGGCCGAACGCGACCTCCGCGACGAACAGCGAGACCGTGAACCCGGTGCCCCCTGCGGCCGCCATGCCGGCGAGATGCATCGACCCTGCACCGGGAGGCAGGTCGACCAGCCCGAGCTTCGATGCGAGGGCTGCGCCGCCCCAGATCCCGGCGATCTTGCCGCCGACGCGGGCGATCAAGATCGCCCAGGCGACGACGCTGCCGGTGGCGGCGGCGATCGATGAGGCCGACAGGGGAACCCCGATGTTCGCGAACGCGAACGATGGCAGGACCACGAAGCTCGCCCATGGCAGCAGGAGGTGCTCGACGCGGGTGAGTGGGGAGACCGCCTCCCGTGAGAGCTCGGCCAGCCGGAGCCACTCGCTCGCATCGGCATCGGGAGGTCGTGGATCGTCCTCGGTCCGCTCCGCGGTGCGATAGGCCTCTTGGCTGACCGCGTGAGGTCGCTGGAAGGGCTCGGACGGCGTCAGCAGCCCGACCACGACTCCGGCGAGCGCGGGATGGACCCCGGAGCGATACATGGCGTACCAGAGCGCGACCCCGAGCATGACGTACACCGGAGTCGCCCGGATGTGGATCTTCGGGAAGACGAAGATGAGCCCGGAAACGACGACACACGCGGCGAGCCATCCGACAGCGATCGCATCGGCGTAGAACACGGCCACGACGACCACGGAGCCGATGTCGTCCACGATCGCGATCGCCAGGAGGAGAGGGCGGAGACCGCTCGGCGTCCGCGCGGCCGCGAGCGCCAGCACGCCTAACGCGAAGGCGACGTCCGTCGCCATCGGGATCCCCCACCCGCGGGCTCCCGGGCCGCCGCCGACGACCACCACGTAGAACAGCGCCGGAACGGCCATCCCCGTCGCGGCTGCGATCACGGGGAGCAGCGCGGCCCGCGGGCGACGGAGCTCGCCAGTGGTGAGCTCTCGCTTGATCTCGAGACCGGCGACGAGGAAGAAGAGAGCCATCAGACCTTCGTTGATCCAGAAGTGGAGGTCCCCGGAGACGACGAGATCCCCGACTCCGACCGAGATCGGCAGGGCGAGCAACGAGAAGTACGAACCGTCCCACGGCGAGTTGACCCACCCGAGCGCCACGACGACCGCACCCAGGAGGACCACACCGCTCGCGGTGGATGTCTCGAGGAATTCCTGGAGCGGGCGCAGGAGGCGACGCGGGACCGGACGGTCGGACCGCGACCACGGGGCCTTGATCTCGGGGTCCTGCCTGGGGCCGGGGCGCTCGTTCACGTCGGAACCTCGCTCGCCGACCAGTCTTCCCGGCACGCCATCCGTTTTGGAACCGCATCCTATCCCACGAGGTTCGCCTTCCGTGGGCCCACCTCGTCGGGTGTTTGGAACGTGGTCGGTCGGCGTGTAGCCTCGGCCCCGCTTTGACAGATCAACCCCCTGCCGCCGACACCGCGCGGCGACCCCCTGCCGGTCGAGCCAACGAGGCGGCGCGCCGCCGGGCGGTCGCCCGTCGCCGCGCCGCCGTCGCTATCGGTGTGGTCGCGGTGCTGGTGATCGGCGGGTTCCTCCTGTTCGGCGGGGACACGCCGCTGATCCCCCGCGATCACGTCGGACCGGGTGAATTCAGCTTCCACCTGGCCAACGTGCAGGCCTCGCCGATCACCGACACCCCGCCTTCTGAGCTGAAGGACACCGCACGAGAGGCCGGGGTCGGTATCAAGGAGACGATGGACGAGCTCTACTTCCGCTCGTTCGTCGACACGGGATCGTGGGGTGACTACGGCGCCGCCTTCGAGCTGTTCGACGGCGAGGCCCAGACCAGCGCCGAGGCGGACGTCGACGTCTTGACCCTCGGTCCCACCGCGAAGGACGACTTCGAAGCCCTGGAGGCCCCGAGCGGCACGCTCACGATCGCGGTGCTCACGGACAAGAAGGATGCCCCGGCGACGGCGATCGCGGAGGTCCAGTTCCAAGCGGATGCCCAGGGCAAGGACAACACGACGACCCAGATCTCGAGCATCGGATCGTTCTTCCTCCGTCAGGTCGACGGAGCCTGGACGATCTACGCCTATCGCGTGACTCGAGACGATCAGTCGGCCGCGGCACCGAGTCCCACGGGGTCGCCTTCATGATGCACCGAAGGCTGGTCGCTGCCCTCACGTCGCTCGCGGCCGGCGTCGCGGGACTCGGCGTGGCGACGTTCCAGGCGACGCCCGCCGCGAGCGTGCCGCTCCTGCAGATCGGGAAGGCGCACGCCGAGTTCGGTCCCACGCTCCAGGGCGACAAGCCGATCTTCATCCTGGTCCTCGGGAGCGACTCGCGTCCGGGCACGCCACTGGACAAGGGGCTCTGTGACTCGATCCACATCCTTGGGATCAACCCCAAGGCGAAGCGGGCGACCTTGGTCGGGATCCCCCGTGACTCCTACGTCCCCATCGCGACCGGAGGCACGAACAAGATCAACGTCGCCCTCTCGCAAGGCGGCGTGAAGGGGATGATCGCCACGGTCGAGAACCTCACCGGTGTCACGTTCGATTACTACGTGCTGACCGGTTTCGACGGGTTCCAGAGGATCTTCGACGCGCTCGGCGGGCTCAAGATCGACGTGCCGTATGCCTTCGAGGGCCACGCGGGGACCTCGTTCCCGGAAGGGAGGCAGACCCTCACCGGGGGGCAGTCGCTGGAGTTCTCACGGACCCGCAAGACGCTCGCCGCACGGCGACTTCGATCGCTCGATGAACCAAGGTCGGGTCCTACTCGCGGCGCTCGCACAGTTCAAGGTGCAGTTCCGCAGGGACTCGACCGCCCTGTTCAAGTGGATCGCGGTCGGCATGCGCAACGTCGACACCGATGTTCCGCTGAACGAGCTGCTCACGCTCGCGTTCACGTCTTCGGAGATCGGCCCCAGACGGGCCACGAACCTCGTGGCGGTCGGGAGCATCGGCACGGCGGGCGGAGCCAGCATCGTCAACCTCCCGAGCCCGAACCCCGTGTTCCAGGACGTGGCCGCCGACGGCTACGTGTTGCCCAAGGACATCCCGGCCGAGAACGCGCCCTCCGGATAGCCCTTGGCGACGGAGCAGACCCCGTCCCGGCCCGCTCGCCGGACACTCCTGATCGGCGCCGGGCTCGTCACGGTGCTGGTGATCGGGGCGATCGCGCTCCTCCTGCGGGACGACGGAACCGTGCGAACGTCGCATCCCGGCACGCCGAGCAGCGTGACTCCTTCAGGCGTCCCTCGATTCCGGTTCGAGAAGTCGACCCCGGAGCTCGTCCGCACCTCGCGCGAGCCGATCGATCGTCGTCATCGGGAGGCGGGCGTCCGCGCCGGCGCCGCGGTCCGCTCGATCCTCACCGACCTCTACACCGAGGGGTTCCTCGATCCCGCGAACTGGGAGCAGGGCGAGTACGACGCCGCGTTCCGGGACTTCGCCGGCGGGGCGAGGAAGCAGGCCGAGGCGCACCCGGGCCTGCTCACCGCCGGCCCGCGGGCCGGCGCGCGGTACGACTCGATCCTTCCGGGATCGAGTCGCATCGCCACCCGGATCCTCCTGGATCGGACCGGGAGCCCCACCCTGGTGGTGAGCATCGTGCGGTTCTCCGCGGCCGCCCTCGGCGAGAAGCCCGTCCGGCTCCGCTCCAACGGTCAGTTCTTCTTCGAACGGATCGGCGGATCGTGGAAGGTCGTGTCCTTCCACGTGACGCGTAGCGACGCACCGCGGGAGGGAGCGTGACCCGCCGTGGCCTGATCGCGGCGATCGTCGTCGTCTCGTGGCTCGCGGGGTCCACGCTCGGATCGATCGCGGGACTCCCGGCCGCGATCGCGCGGACGGCGGGTGTCGTGATCGGCAGCGCCCACGGCGGCTACACGCCCGAGCCCGCCGGCCGCCGGCCCATCACGATCCTCGCCGTCGGCTCAGACGCCCGGCCGGGGCAGAACCCGCTCACCTCCCGCGCGGACTCGATCCACGTGATCTTCCTCCAGCCGCGGACGGGGAAGGCCGTGATCGTCGGCATCCCTCGCGACTCGTGGGTCTCGATCCCCGGACACGGCACCGACAAGATCAACTCCGCGATGTCGAGCGGCGGACCCGCGAGGCTCGTGCAGACGATCGAGCGGAACTTCGGCGCCCACATCGACTACTGGGCGGTGACGTCGTTCTGGGGCATCGCACGCATGGTCGACGAGGTGGGCGGGCTGCGGGTCCGGATCCCGTTCGCGATGCACGACCCCTTCTCGGGCGCCAACTTCTCGCGCGGTCTCAGGCGTCTCCACGGCAAGCAGGTGCTGGCATTCGCGCGCGACCGCCACAGTGTCGCGAGCGGAGACTTCGGGCGGCAAGAGAACGGGGGCCGCGTCTTCGAGTCGGCGCTGCTCCAGTTCCGCATGGAATACCGGAGGGATCCGAGCCGCCTGCTCGCGTGGATCGCGGCGGGCGTTCGGAACATGGACACCGAACTCTCCGTCGACGAGCTCGTGGGACTCGCCTTCACCGCCAGCCACGTGCGGATGAAGCACGTGCGCAACGTCGTCCTGCCCGGCGGCACCGGCTCGATCGGCGGCCTGTCCGTCGTGACGCTCTCGATGTCGGCGGCGCGGGCGATCTTCGCCGACGCGAAGGTCGACGGCGCGCTCCGACCGGGGAACGTCCCGCGGAGCCCGACCGGCACCGGGTGACGTTCGCAGCGCCGGCGTCCGAACAGGGTGTCGGAGGGCCGGTGATACCCTCGACCGGAAGCCGATCCGGCTCCTGACGACCCGCGGTGACCGTGCACGAAGATCTCATCGACATGCATCCCGGCCGCCAGCGCGCAGCGCTGGCGGCCGCCGCACTCGCCACGGTCCCCGCCTTCCTGCTGCGATTCGCGGGACTCGACACATCCCACGCGCTCGAGGCGGCGCTGTTCGGGCTCGCGATCGTGGGCGCCGCGTTCGCGATCTCGTGGGCGGCGGAGACCGCGCAGCTCGACATCTCCGCCGGCCTCGCGATCGCGATCCTCGCGTTGATCGCCGTGCTCCCCGAGTACGCGGTCGACTTCGTGTTCACGGTCCAGGGAGGCAACTCGTATCAGATGGATCCGAGCTGCCCTCCCCTGCCGGGCGGCGGGCAGGAGTCACCGTGCGACCTCGCACTCGCCAACATGACCGGCGCCAACCGCTTGTTGATCGGACTGGGCTGGTCGATGGTCGTCTTCATCGCGTGGTACCGCCTTCGCAGGACCGAGACGATGCCCCCCGGGCGTTGGCAGGGGATCGAGCTCACCCGGGATCACTCGATCGAGCTGGGGTTCCTCTGGGTGGCGACGCTCTACTCGCTGACCCTGCCCCTGAAGACTTCGATCACGTTGATCGACTCGGTGATCCTCGTGGGGCTGTTCGCCGCGTACACGTGGCGTGTGTCGAGGGCGCCTGCGGAGGAGCCCCACCTCGTGGGACCGGCGAGGTACCTCGGTTCGTTCCCCGTCGCCGCTCGCCGCGCATCGGTGATCTTCCTCTTCGCGGCGTCCGGCGCGGTGATCTGGCTCTTCGCCCATCCGTTCGCCGAGGCCCTTGTGAAGGCCGGCGAGCAGCTCCACATCAGCGAGTTCCTCCTGGTGCAATGGCTCGCCCCCCTCGCGTCGGAGGCGCCGGAGCTCCTGGTCGCCGGCCTGTTCGCGTGGCGACTCAACACGAACGCGGCCCTCGGAACGCTCGTCTCCTCCAAGGTGAACCAGTGGACGCTGCTCGTCGGGACGCTCCCGATCGTCTTCGCGATCGCCAGCGCCTCGACCCACGGCTTGCCGATCAGCGACGTGCAACGGGAGGAGCTGCTCCTCACGGCGGCACAGTCCTTCTTCGCCGTGGCGATCATGTCGAACCTGTCGCTCTCGCTCCGAGAGGCCGGGTACCTCTTCGGGCTCTTCTGGG
>CAVTTD010000039.1:0-69368 GCA_963737525.1 uncultured Actinomycetota bacterium | reverse complement strand
ATGTTCTGTTGGCGCCCCACTTGGTTCAGTTCGTGTTTTCGCTACATCAAGGAAGGAGAAGATCTTGTGGCGGAGCCGTTCCGGCGTCTGATCGCTGCGCGTCAATTGCTCGCCTACAAGTACACTGGATTCTGGGCTGCGATGGACACCTTCAAGGATCGGCAATCTCTGGCCGAGATGCACGAATCCGGTGCAGCTCCCTGGCAGGTCTGGCGTACCGCACGACCAGTCGGCCCCCCGACAGCCGACGTCGCCCGCTGAATGCTCGTCCTCGGGTTGGAGGCGTTCACCAGTCCCCTGTCGCGCATCCTGTGTCTGGGGGCCCATGCGGACGACATCGAGATCGGCTGTGGGGGCACCATGCTGAAGCTGCTCCAGATGGGGAGTGGCCGGGTCTCGGTCGATTGGGTTGTCTTGAGCGCACCCGGACGGCGGTCAGCCGAGGCCAACCGGGGCGCCGAAACCTTCCTCAGGCGGGCGAAGAACGCTCGGGTAGTCATAGAGGACTTCAGGATGAGCTATTTCCCTTACGTGGGGGCGGAGCTCAAGGATCGGTTCGATCTTCTGGGGAGGGAGGTTTCGCCAGATCTCGTGCTGACGCACAGTCGGGACGACCTCCATCAGGATCACCGCTTGGTAGGCGAGCTCACCTGGAATACGTTCCGCGACCATCTGATCCTCGAGTACGAGATCCCGAAGTACGATGGCGACCTAGGGCGTCCGAACGTCTTCGTTCATCTAGACGAGGAGACCTCTCGCCTGAAGGTCGAATCCGTTCTCGGCATCTTCGAGAGTCAGCGGGACAAGCCCTGGTTCTCCGAGGACGTGTTCATGGCCATGCTGCGACTGCGGGGGATGGAGAGCAGGTCGCCGTCAGGGTTCGCTGAGGCCTTCTACTGCCGGAAGCTGGTGCTGGCATGACTCCGACAGGAGTGGCGGCGGACGCGATGATCTTCTACGAGACCGATCTTCCGGGGCGTTCCTGATCGAACCTGAGCACCTCGACGACGAACGAGGCTTCTTCGCCCGCGTTTGATGTCGCAGGGAGTTCGCAGCCAACGCGCTGTTGACGGAGTTCGCTCAATGGAGCATCTCCTTCAATGGTCGGGGCACCCTTCGGGGCATGCACTACCAGGCAGCGCCCCACCAGGAGACCAAGCTGATCCGCTGCACGCCGGGGCGCATCCATGACGTGATCATCGACCTCCGGCCGGAGTCGCCGACCTTCAAACGGCATTCGGGGTGACGCTCTGACCGCCGAGAACCGGAGGATGCTCTACGTGCCGGTGGGATTCGCGCACGGCTTCCTCACCCTCCAGACGACACCGAAGTGTCCTACCAGATGTCCGAGTACCACTCGGCCGACCACGCGCGGGGTGTCCGGTGGAACGACCCCGTCTTCGGAATCGCCTGGCCGGACGACGACCGGCGATATCGGCGCGGGACCGGGAGTATCCCGACTTCGCGGCCGTGACGGCGGGCGCCAGACCCGAGTGAGCATCTCGGAGTTCGGTGCGAGCGGGCGGGCCATCGGCGTGCCCTCAGTGCATGGCGCGACTTGTTCCCGTTCTGCCGGAGCATCACCGGCGACGGGACGCGCGAGACGCTCACGACGTATCGGCCAAGCATCCCGCTCGACCTCCACGAAGTGCCGACGGGCACCCCCGTTCTCGACTGGACCGTTCCGAGAGAATGGAACATCCGGGACGCCTACGTCAAGAACGCGGGCGGCGATCGGGTGATCGACTTCCGCGTCGAATCTCCACCTGGTGAGCTACAGCGTCCCGTTCCGCGGACGCATGACGCTCGACCAGCTCCGGCCACATCTCACTCGTTCCGGATCACCCGGACTGGATCCCATACCGGACCTCGTACTACGAGGAGACCTGGGGGTTCTGCCTGTGTCAGACGGCAGCTCGACGCGCTGCCGGACGGCGAGTACGAGGTCTGCATCGATTCCTCCCTGGGACGGGCACCTCACCTACGGGGAGTGCTATCTGCCAGGCGAGACGGAGGACGAGGTCCTGATCTCCTGCCACGTGTGCCATCCATCCCTGGCCAACGACAACCTCCTCGCTGGGCGACGTGGCTCGCCGTTCATGCGATCTGGCGGGTCGCCGCCGATCTCCTATCGGTTCCTGTTCATCCCGGGCACGATCGGCTCGATCACCTGGCTGGCCCGGAACGAGGATCGCGTCGCGGATCAGCACGGCCTGGTGCTCGCATGTGTCGGAGACCGGGCTCACCTACAAACGGAGCCGACGGGGCGATGCCGAGATCGATCGGGCCGTGGCGCGTGCTCCGCCTGCGGGGTTGACCACGAGCTCGTCGACTTCTCGCCGTACGGCTACGATGAGCGGCAGTACTGCTCGCCGGGATTCGACTTTCCCGTGGGGGCCTCACCCGCACGCCGCATGGGATATCCGAATACCACACCTCCGCCGACGACCTCGAGCTTGTGACCCCCAAGGCCTTGGGGGAGTCCCTCTCCGTCTTGCTCTCCGTCATCGACTTGCTCGAAGGGAACGCGACGTACGCAACACGAACCCGAAGGGCGAGCCTCAGCTGGGGAGACGAGGGCTCTATCCGTCGGTGGGGGGGAAGGATCTTGAACTGGAGCAGCTCGCCTTGCTCTGGGTCCTCAACCTCTCCGATACGCAACACAGCCTCTTAGATATCGCCGAGGTATCGGGCCTCCCGTTCCTGCACCTGAGGGCGGCAGCGGACCGGCTTCTCCACCACGGGTTACTTGAGCCGTGCCCGACAGGAGGAGCCGTAGGGACCCGGAAGCGCGGCAAAAAAGAACCTCGATCAGAGGCGACCTTAGAATGAGCGATGAACGGTCTGGGCTCGCCGGCCGATCCGCCATCGTCACCGGCGCCTCTGGATTCATCGGCACGCACCTTTGTCGGCAATTACGCGGGGCGGGGGTGGAGGTCCGCGGCGTTTCCAGGACCGGAGCTGGTCATGCCGGCGTCGATCGTTGGTGGAGGGCAGACCTGGCGGACGCGAGAAACTGATTTCATGGACAGTGAGCCCGGATCTCGTTTTCCATCTCGCCAGTCAGGTCGGAGGAGTCGAGCTCTAGACTGGGTTGTTCCAACGGTGAAGAACAACCTGCTGAGTACGGTCAATCTTCTGGCAGCCGCCGCGGAGACCGGATGCCACCGATTCGTAGTTGCCGGGTCGATGGAGGAGCCTACCGATCCGTTGGCAGCGATTCCCAACTCACCTTATGCGGCTGCGAAATCCGCAAGCACCGCATATGCAAGGATGTTCCACGCGCTGTACGACCTTCCGGTTGTCGTCCTCCGCCTGTTCATGGTTTACGGGCCGGGAGCAGCGCGACCACACGAAGCTGATCCCTTATGTCGGTCTTTCCCTCTATCGCGGCGAGACGCCGGAGTTGTCTAGTGGTGGCAGGCTTGTGGACTGGGTATACGTTGACGACGTCAGCGACGCATTCGTCGCGGCCGCAGCCGCCGACGGAATCGAGGGCGAGACGATCGACGTCGGCACGGGCGTGCTCGTGTCAGTAAGAACCGTGGTCGAAAAGCTGGTGTCGCTGATCGACCCTTCCATCGAGCCACGGTTCGGGGCTGTTCCTGATCGGGTATTCGAGCTATCTCCTCGAGCGGATGTTGACAAGGCGCTCTCCTTGCTGGAGTGGCGAGCTCGAGTAGCACTCGACGAAGGACTGAGTAGGACGACTCGCTGGTTGCGAGGTGTATCGGGTTCCCAGGAAGAACCGACCGCGAGCGATGCCAAGGCCATCGGACGTGGCTTGAAGGGCGTGGGTGCCACCTCTGGGACCGAGGCGTCGGGTGGTGACGAGTCGCGCGGTGGGGAAGGGGTCCGCTGATGAAAGTGCTCGTAACCGGTCACGACGGCTATATCGGTAGCGTGATGACTCCGATGCTCGGGGCAGCGGGTCACGACGTGTGGGCCTCGACAGCTGTCTGTTCGAAGGCTGCTCTTTCGGGGAGCCGGCGTCGGAGATACCTTCACTGAGAAGGCGACATCCGCGACGTCACGGCGCGGGATCTCGGAGGGGTTGATGCGGTCGTCCACCTCGCGGGGATCTCCGACGATCCCGTGGGCGACCTGAACCCCGCGTGGACATACGCGATAAATCATGAGGCCTCGGTCCGTCTGGCTCGATTGGCCCGAGAGGCTGGAGTCGCTCGGTTCCTGTTCTCATCATCTTGCAGTCTGTACGGGGCAGCGGGGAGTGACGCTTTCCTTGCCGAGGACGCTCCGCTCAACCCCGTGACCGCTTACGGGAAGTCCAAGATGATGGTGGAACGGGATGTCTCGAGATTGGCGAGCGACTCCTTCAGTCCCACATTCTTAAGGAACGCCACGGTCTATGGTGTTTCCCCCCAGCTCCGCACCGACTTGGTGGTGAACAACCTGGTGGGGATCGCGTATCTCACGGGCAAGATTCTCGTCATGAGTGATGGGACACCATGGAGGCCGCTCGTCCACGTTGAGGACGTTGCGCGTGCCTTCCTCGCCGTCCTCGAAGCTCCTTCGGAGCTGGTGCACAACCAAGCGGTCAACGTCGGAAGCATCGACGAGAACTACCGCATCAAGGAGGTGGCGGACCTCATCGAAGAGGTTGTCCCGAACAGCCGAGTCGTCCTCGCGGCAGGGGGAGGACCGGATCTTCGCTCCTACCGAGTCAACTTCGCCAAGCTAGCGACAAGTTTCCCAGAGCTCACCCCCAGGTGGACCGTTCGTCGTGGGGCCGAGCAGCTACTTCGCGCGTATCGTCAGAATGGCCTCACGCAGGAGACATTCCAGACCCGATTCGTTCGACTGCAGCGAATCAAGCAGCTCATGTCGATGGGACACCTCGATGCCGATCTGCGGCGCACAGATCTCGGCGCTCAGGAAGCTCGGACATGAGGGACGCGATCCGAACGAGGACCAGCGTGCAGTCACACGGATACTCTGCCCGTGAACCCAGTTGCCGGTCATGCGGCGATGCCCTCCGGTTCACGTTCGTCGATCTCGGGATGTCGCCGCTCTGCGAAACATATCTGCTTCCGCAAGACCTCGATCGCATGGAACCCTTCTACCCTCTTCACGTTTGGGTGTGCGAGGGATGCTTCCTGGTGCAGCTAGAGGAGTACGTCAGTCCGGGCGAGATCTTCAGCGACTACCCCTATTTCTCCTCCTATTCCGATAGTTGGTTGCAACATGCTGAAGCCTACGTGGAGATGATCATCGATCGCCTTGGTCTCAACCAGGGAAGCCAGGTAGTCGAGGTTGGGAGCAATGACGGGTACCTGCTCCGGTACTTCCGGGACCGCGACATCCCAGTGTTAGGTGTCGAGCCTGCAGCCAACGTGGCCACTGAGGCAATCAGCCGCGGTATTCCGACCCAGGTTGCGTTCTTCGGAGTCGAGATGGCGAGGCAGCTTGTCGCCACCGGGCTGACAGCTGAGCTGCTGCTAGGGAACAACGTGCTGGCTCAGGTGCCGGATCTGAATGGGTTCGTGGAGGGAATGCAGATCGCCCTCAAGTCAGGCGGTGTCATCACGATGGAATTCCCGAGCCTCATGCGACTTGTCGAGGAGAACCAATTTGACACCATCTACCACGAGCACTTCTCTTACTTCTCCCTCGTCTCCGTAACGCGAGTGTTCGAGGCGCATCGGCTCACCATCTTCGACGTCGAGGAGCTGGCGACCCACGGTGGGTCGATGAGGATCTACGCCCGTCACGCGGAGGACCGCACCCGCCCGGTCACCAGCCGGGTTCATGAACTGCGGTCGAGAGAGGAAGCCGCGGGGCTTCGAGCCATGGACTACTACCGGTCGTTCTCCGAACGGGTGAAAGAGACAAAGCGCAAACTTCTGGAGTTCGCTATACGAGCGAAGCGCGAGGGGAAGTCGATCGTGGGCTATGGCGCTCCCGGCAAAGGCAACACACTGCTCAATTACTGTGGCATCCGAACGGACGTCATCGACTACGTGGTGGATCGGAGCCCCCACAAGCAGGGGCGGTTCCTCCCCGGAACCCATATCCCGGTCTTCCATCCGGATCGGATCAAGGAGACCGACCCGAACTACCTGATGATCATGCCTTGGAACCTCAAGAACGAGATCATGGACCAGATGTCGTTCATCAAGGATTGGGGTGGCCGGTTCGTCATCGCCATCCCCGAGCTCACAGTCGTCGACTGATCTCCCGAAGAGCCTGCGCCGGGACGGGTCGAGAGGTCGACGACCAGTCGTGATAGAGGAAGGCGAAGACGCGAAATCGACCCGCCCGCGCATCCAAGGATAGGGAAAAGCAGAGTCCATGCTGGAGCCCCTATCGACTGGACGTCAGGACCCGATCGCTGGAGTGTCGCTCCCATTGGGGCGACCCCCGATGAGACGCGCCTCGAGCGGGCGCGAACGCGAGGAGGGGATAGGCCGGACCACCACGTCTGAGCTGGGGACTTGCGGATCAGGTGCTGTCCAGTTCGACGAACTTCGTCGTTGGTCTGTTGGTAGCTCAACGCTACCGCCCAGTGACTTCGGCGCTTTCAGTATCGCATTCGTGACGTACACCTTGGCACTGGGGGCATCACGGGCACTTGCGTCGGAGCCTCTTTCGGTCACCTACAGCGCGGTGAACGATGCCGACTGGAGGCGCGGGGTCCGCTCCGCGAGCGGACTCGCTGTCGCTATGGGAATCACCGTCGGGGTCGCATGCTTGGTGGCCGGGTGGCTCATGGACGGTTCGCTTGGGTCGGCGTTCCTGATGCTCGGAGTCACGATGCCGGGCTTACTCCTTCAGGATGCCTGGCGATTTGCCTTCTTCGCCGGGCGGAGGGAGGGCCGGGCATTCGGCAATGACCTCGTCTGGGCCATCATCCTGTTCCCGTCTGTTGCGCTGCTGGTCTACACGGGGCGTGCCACGGTCGGATCGATGATCCTGGTATGGGGTGGCGCCGGATCTGTCGCGGCCGTCACCGGGATCCTCCAGGCCAAAGTGATGCCCTCGCCGTCCACGACTCTGACGTGGCTCCATGAGCAACGTGCTCTTGCTCCTCGATTCCTCGGCGAGTTCGCTGTTTCGAGTGGCACTTCGCAACTGACCGTCTTCCTCGTTGGGGGCATAGCGGGCCTCAGCCAGGCCGCAGCTCTACGCGCAGGCCAGATCCTCCTTGGCCCTCTATACGTTATGTTCAGTGCCGTCGGGCTCGTCGCCGTCCCGGAGAGCGTCCGGTTCCTGGTCGCATCCCCCGCAATGTTCCGCCGGGCAATGGTTCTGCTCTCGTTGGGCGTGGCTGGGATGGCTGCTGCATGGGGCACATTCGCCTTGTTCCTTCCCGCGAGCTTGGGGATGAAACTTCTGGGCGAAAACTGGCAGGGTGCACGAAGTGTTCTTCTTCCTCTGACGATCGCGGTGGTCGGCTACGCGGGTTCTTACGGCGCGGTGGTTGGATTGCGAGCTATGGCAGCAGCGCGACGGAGTCTCAGGGCGAGGAGTATCGTCGCGGTGCTCACCCTCGTAGCCGGGGTTATGGGCGCGTTACTGGCGGGCGCCCGTGGGGTTGCATGGGGATTCGCAGTAGCCGGTGGTCTTGAGTTGCTTGTCTCGTGGGGGCAGTACGTGAGGGCAGTTGATGAGGATCCTAGGATGCAGGGGGTTTTCGAAGCCACCGACCACGCTCCCGTCTAAGACGGCAGCCTCCGATCGGCGGCCATGGGTAACCGCGTTCCTCGGGTGAGCATCGGGCTGACGGTCTACAACAGCGAGCGCTATCTAGCGGATGGGCTGGAGTCGCTCCTGAATCAGCGGTTTGAGGACTTCGAGCTGATCATCTCGGATAACGCCTCTACCGACGGAACCGAAGACATCTGCCTCCGGTACGCCGCAAGAGACGATCGCATCAGGTACGTCCGGAATCGGCTCAACGTGGGCATCGTAGGTAACTTCAATCAGGCTTTCCGTCTATCCTCCGGAGAGTTCTTCAAGTGGGCAGCTTACGATGACATCTGCGGTCCCAACCTGCTTGGTAGGTGTGTCGAGGTGCTGGATCGCGACCCAGGCGTTGTACTCGTCTATCCACGGGTGGCGATGATCGACGAAAACGGCCAGGTCAGGAAGAGGCATGGCCCCGGGCCCGACATGACCTCGCTAGACCCCGCCGTCCGACTCTCCTCATTGATGCGGTGGCCGTTCTGGGCGACCCCGATGTTCGGCGTCATCCGGTCGAGCGTTCTCGCCGATACCGGTCTGTTCAGGAGCAACGCCTCGTGTGATCATGTTCTTCTCGCTGAGCTATCCCTGCGTGGGAGGTTCGTTGGGCTCCCGGAGTACGACTTCTTCCGAACGTGACCACCAATCCCGGGACACCCATCACTCCTCCATTGTCCGACGGGCGCTCTACGTCGACCCGAGACTCCCGAGTGGCAGCGCTAAATCGCGTCATCCAGGCGGCGGCATATCTACAGGCGGTTCGGTCAGCGCCGATAGGTCCACTCACTCGGAGCCGTTGTCTCGTTGCTTTGGGTGGGTGGCTGGGCGCTCGGATAGCGACTCGGGCATCCGGTACGCTATCGAGCCGCCCCATCCCGTGACACCTGATTGACCTCACAGCGAAGTCCGGCCAGCCCAGGGTGTGCACAGCTCGGCATCGAATCGACACCCCTGCCCACAGCCGTCCGCTGATACCGCCTCGACGCGCCGCGGGGAGTTCCTCGTCCCCTGGCAACGACCAGACAAAGGAAGGGTCCACGCCAGGTCACGATCGCAGACCCGCTCGCAGACGGTGGAGAGTAGAAAGCCGACGGATCAGCGCATGAACAAGGAGGGCGGCAACGGTGCCGATCGCCTCGGCCACCAGATCGTCGAGGTCCCCGCGCGCGTGTGGCGGTCATGCTCTGGAGGATCTCGATCACGCCGCCGCCCGCGATCGCGGCTACGGCGAACCACTTCCCAAGGTGTGGGTAGCGACCGACCCCCCTCCCCGGACGCCAGACGGCCGCGAAGAGGAAGCTCATCGTCGTCGCGAAGTACGCGACAGCGTGGTCCACCTTGTCGGCGCCGGGGAAGAGATCGGTGCCCGGAGGCGGTGCCACGAAGCTGAACCAGAGGGTGGCGGCGACGCAGGCGGCCGTTAACGCCCAGAAGCCGACATCGATCATCCGTCGCTGCAAGGTTCGGTGATCGACGTCATCCCGGCGACCCTAGCAGTGACCGACCGCCCCGATGAGTTGGAAGGAGACTCGCGTCACTGCGTCAGATCGACGAGACCGCCTGCGGATCGCGCTTCCCGCGCTTGTCCTCGTACATGCCTTCGTCAGCGGCGTCGATGAGTTCCTCGAGAGTGACAGAGCGACCCGGCGGAAGGGCGGAAACGCCGATCGAGAGCGACACGTCGAACTCGCCGATCGGGATCGGCGTTGTGCGAGTCGGCCGTCTGCCGGAGCCGCTGCACCGCACGCGCGGGGTCGAGATCCGGGTCGCCGAGCAGGAGGACGCAGAACTCATCTCCGCCGATGCGCCCGGCGAGGTCCGACACGCGGATCGTTTCGCGGATCACGTCGGCCGCCTCCTTCAGCAATTGGTCGCCCATGGCGTGGCCGAGCTCGTCGTTGACCTTCTTCAGTCCGTCGACATCGACGAAGAGCAGCGCGATCGCCGACCGGGTCCGGGCGGCGACCAGGAGCTCGTGTTCACCCAACGCGAAGAAGCCACGGCGGTTGGCGAGACCGGTGAGCTCGTCCACCGTGGCGAGCTGGCGCAGCTCCTCCTGCAACTCCGAGACGTGGGATCCGGCTCGGACCAGGGCTCGAGACAGCGAGCCGAGCTCGTCCTGGGAGGTGTCCGGGTCCTCGAGCGGCCTCCCTTGGTCCAGCCTTCTCGCGTTGTTGCGCATCTTGTGGACCCGCCTCACGATGCTCGCCGTGAAGCCGACCATGAGGATCATGGCCGAGGCCACGGCCGCCGGCATCGCGAGCACCTCCACGAAGTAGGAACGCTCGAAGGCGGTATCGCGCGCCAAGACCCTTTGGGCAGCCAGCTCATCGGCGGTCGCCCGCATCTGTTCGGTCAGTCCGCGCAGGGCGTCGGTGATCGTCTGACCGTGAAGGAGCAACGTCACGAGCCGAGCCTGACCCTCCGGCGTTCCGTACGCTCCCGGCCCGAAGGCTGGCCCGGAAGGTCGCCACCCGTTCGTCGACCAGCTCGTTGAGCCGATCGAGCCGTGTGCGCTGGAGCTTTTCGGCGACCCGGAGATCGAGCCTCGCGAGGTCATGTCGAAGGTCCGTGACGGCGCTCTCGTACTCGGCTTTCATCCCGGCTCGGTCGGTCAGCAGGAATCCGCGGACGCCCGACTCGGCAACCCCCAGATCGTTCTCCATCTCGGCCAGCAATTGCCTGACCGCGTTCGTCCTGTCCACTTCGGCGTTGGTTCGTGAAGCGGTCCGTTGCGCGGAGACCGAATACATGACGGCGAAGATGAGCACGACCACCGGGATGGTCGACATCGCAAGCATCTTCGAGCGAAGGGACACGATCACTTCTCCTGTAGGAAGTCCGACATCATGCCTTCGACGTCATGACCAGGCCTCTTGAGGTCCGGGGGTTGTCTACCGACCGGTAGAGGGCGGATAATCTGCCGGATGGTAGAGAAGCGGAAGCGGCCCAGGGCCGGAGACCGATCCATCGTCGAGCGCCTGGCCGGCAAGCGCATCTTCCTCACGGGCGTCACCGGGTTCCTGGGCCAGGTCGTCCTCGAGCGCCTCCTCGCCGATCTGCCGGAGACGCGCATCCTGTTGCTGGTCCGTTCGCAGGCGGGTGCTTCCTCCGTCGAGCGGGTCCACTACCTGACGCGGAAGCCTTCCTTCGATGGGCTGCGCGCCACCCTGGGGTCGGATGATGCGCTCCTGCGACTCCTGGACGAGCGGGTCGAGGTCATCGACGGCGACTTCTCGCGCGGGCAGCCCGACCTGCCGGGCGACATCGACGTCACGATCCACTCGGCGGCGACCGTCGCCTTCGACCCACCGATCGACGAGGGCTTCCAGACGAACCTGCTCGGCGCGATGAACCTCTACCGAGGCGTCCTCGCCGGCGGCTCGCGACCCGCGCTCGTCCACGTCTCCACCGCCTACGTCGCGGGTGTGCAGAAAGGCGTGATCCCGGAGCGCACCCTGGACCACCGCGTCGATTGGAGACTCGAAGCCGACCTCGCGCTCCGGTCGCGTGGCGACGTCGAGGCGTCCTCCAGGAAACCCGAGCTCCTCGAGCGCTTCCTCGCGGACGCCGCCGAGGAGCACTCTCGGGCCGGTCCCACGACCGTCGCCGAGGATGCCGAGCAGCGTCGCAAGGACTGGATGACCAAGCGGCTCGTCGAATACGGGCGTCAGCGCGCCCGGTCGCTCGGCTGGCCGGACGTCTACACGTTCACCAAGGCGATGGGCGAGCGCGCCGTGGAGGAGCTCGCCGCCGAGGAGAGCCTGCCCTTGTCGATCGTTCGACCGTCCATCATCGAGTCCGCGTTGCTCCACCCTTCGCCGGGATGGATCGACGGATTCAAGATGGCCGACCCGATCATCCGGTCCTACGGCCTGGGACAGATCCCCGAGTTCCCCGGCATCCCGGAAGGGATCGTGGACATCATCCCGGTGGACTTCGTCGTGAACGCGATCCTCGCCGTGGCGGCGACCCCGCCACCCCCCGGCCAGCCCGCTCACTACCACGTCTGTTCGGGCGACCGGAACCCGCTGCAGTTCCACCAGCTGTACACGCTCGTCCGAGAGTATTTCGAGGCGCACCCGCTCCCCGAGCGGGGCCGGGGCGAGCACAAGGTTCCCGAGTGGACCTTCCCCGGCAACGTCACGGTCGAGAAGATGCTCCGTCGAGCCGAGCAGCTCACCGACATCGCCGAGAAGGTCGTCACGCACCTCCCGAAGTCCAAGGCGATGCGCGACGCGGTGGGTCGAGTGGATCGCGACAAGGCCCGGGTCGACTTCGTGAAGCGCTACTCCGATCTCTACGGCGCCTACACGGAAGCCGAGGTGATCTACACCGACGACGTGGCGATGGCCCTCTACCGGCAGCCTGACCGCGGAAGACCGAGCCAGGTTCCCCTTCGACGCGGCCGCGATCGACTGGAAGTACTACCTGCAGGATGTCCACTCGCCCGCGGTGACGCAGTCGCTCCGCGAGCTGGCTCGGAAGGATCGGGTCCGTCCCACGGTCAAGATCCGGGAGCGCGAAGAACCGGTCCTGGCCGTGTTCGACATGGAGGGGACGATCATCTCCTCGAACGTCGTCGAGTCCTACGTGTGGGCGAGGATGGCGGACCTCGAGCCCGACGAGTGGCCGGGTGAGCTGGTCGGCGTGTTCGGCCGGATCCCGCGATACCTGGCGATCGACCGACGGGATCGGGGTGACTTCCTGCGGACGTTCTTCCGCCGGTACGAGGGCGCCTCCGTGGAGGGTCTCGACCGACTGATCGATCGCCACGTCGGGGAGTTCATGCTCGAGAAGGCCAGCCCGGGAGCGATCCGTCGGATCCGCGAGCATCGAGCGGCCGGACACCGGACGCTGCTGCTCACCGCCGCCGCCAACGCGTTCCTCCGGCCGCTCGATCCCCTGTTCGACGTGGTGATCGGGGCGGACCTCCAGGTGGACGACAAGGGCAGGTACACGGGGTTCATGTCCAGTCCGCCGCTCGTCGGCGAGGCGCGAGCGGCGTGGCTCCGCCGCTACGCCTCGACGGAGGGCGTCGACCTGAAGCTGTCCTACGCCTACGCGGACTCCTACTCCGACCTGCCGCTGCTCCGCGCGGTGGGGAACCCGGTGGCCGTGTCACCGGATTCCCACCTCTACCGGTTCGCGCGCCGCCGCCGCTGGCCGATCGAGGAATGGGCCATGTCGAAGGGGATGCCGCGGGTCCGCTTCCCGAAGCCGGCGAGGAGGTAGGGCTCATGGCGCTGGCGCTCGAGTTCTACCGTTCCGCGCCGAAGTACCTCGGCACCCGGACGCTCGGGTCGAAGGCGCCCGGCTTGGTGACCGCCGGCTTGGCGCCGCTCCGGCTCGTGACCCAGAAGGATCCGGAGCCGAAGCGCGAGGGGTGGGCGCGCGTCAAGCCCCGGCTCTCCGGCATCTGCGGGAGCGACCTCTCCACGATCGCCGGGAGGTCATCCCTCTACTTCTCTCCGCTCGTGTCGCTGCCGTTCGTGCCCGGCCACGAGGTCGTCGGCGAGCTCCTCGACGACGTCGGCGACCTCGTGGCCGGGCAGCGCGTCGTGATCGCGAGCGTCCTGGGATGCGCGGCACGAGGAGAGGACCCGCCGTGCGAGAACTGCGCTTCGGGACAGGTCGGCCGCTGCGACCGGGTCACGGTCGGTCATCTCAAGCCGGGACTCCAGACCGGCTACTGCAGCGAGACCGGAGGCGGATGGAGCCGGCTGATGCTCGCCCACCGCTCGCAGCTCTGGCCGGTTCCCGACGGGATGAGCGACCAGACCGCCGTGCTCATCGAGCCCTTGGCGTGCGCGATCCATGCGACGTTCCGCGCGGAGATCCCCGCCGGGGGAACCGTCCACGTCGTCGGCGCCGGCACGGTGGGCATCCTCACGCTGATCGCGATCAAGGCGCTGACGAAGGCCGATCACGTCGTGGTGGCGGCGAAGCATCAGCGTCAGCGCGCCGCCGCGACGATGGCCGGCGCCGACGACGTCGTCCGGCCGGAACACGCCGTGAAGGCGGTTCGGCGGACCGATCACGCGGTGAAGCTCACGCCCGAGCGCGGGATGGACTTCCTCCTCGGGGGCGTCGACGTGGCGATCGAATGCACGGGGTCGAGCAGCGCCCTCGACCTGGCGCTCCGGACGACGAAGGCGGGCGGGCGTGTCGTGGTCTCGGGCATCCCCGGGAGCGGCGCCGACCTCACCCCGTTGTGGTTCCGCGAGCTCGAGCTCGCGGGTGCGTACACGTCGGGCGTGGAGGACCTCGGGAAGGGCGTCACGCGCCCCACCTTCGAGATGGCGATGGAGCTCGCCTCGAACCTGCCCATGCTCGAGGAGCTGGTGGGCGCGACCTACCCGCTCGACCGCTGGCGTGAGGCGCTCGATCACGCGATGGCCGCCGGCAAGCTCGGCACCTTCAAGGTGGCGTTCGCGCCACAGGACTGACGAGGAGAGACGACAGATGCCCAGACCCGGATTCGTCTTGGAGGTGGACGAGCGAACGCCCCCGCTCCTCGTCCACGAGGGCGAGGGATTCCGTCTGCAGAAGTTCCCCCTCGGCACCCGGGTCGTGTATCCACCCGATCCGCTCCCGGGGATCAGGGACGTCAACGCGGCGATCCGCCACGCCCTGCTCCACCCGACCGGGGACTCGAAGCCGCTCCCGGACCTCCTGAAGGCCGGGATGAAGCTCACGATCGCCGTGGACGACATCTCGATCCCGTTGCCGCCGATGACGCGGCCCGACATCCGCCAGCGGATCCTCGAACAGGTGATCGAACTGGCGGCGCGCGAAGGGGTCGAGGACGTGCAGATCGTCGTCGCCACCGCCCTGCACCGTCGCATGACCGCCGACGAGATCCGGCGGATGGTCGGCGAGCGGGTCTTCCGTTCGTTCTGGCCCAAGGACCTCTACAACTTCGACGGCGAGGACAAGGACGCGCTCGCGCTCATCGGCACGACGGACGAGCACGAGGTCGTGGAGATCTCGAAGCGCGCCGCGGAGTCCGACCTCCTCGTCTACGTCAACGTGAACCTCGTGGCCATGGACGGCGGCCACAAGTCGGTCGCGATCGGGCTCGCGGGCTACCGCTCCCTGAAGCACCACCACAACGTCGAGACGATGATGCACTCGCGCTCCTACATGGACACCCGTCCCGGCCACAGCGCGATCGCCGACTCCGCCACCCGGATGGGCCGGCTCGTCGCCGCCGACGGTCCGAAGGTCTTCCAGATCGAGACCACGGTGAACGCCGAGACGTTCCCGAAGAACCTCGGCTTCCTGAACAAGCGGGAGTGGGAGTGGTCCGCGTACGACCAGGGGCTCATGATGGCGGCCCGGAAGGCGAACCAGATGGCGCCGCCACGGGTGCGGCGGGAGTTCTACCGCCGGGTCGAGGCGCCCTACAAGATCACGGGCATCAACGCCGGTGAGGTCGAGGCCGTCCACGAGCGAACGCTGGAGAACCTCCACCGGCAGCAGCTCGTGGAGGTCCGCGGGCAATCCGACGTCCTCGTGCTCGGCCTGCCGTACCTCGGGCCGTACAACGTCAACTCGATCCTCAACCCGATCCTCGTGCACTGCCTCGGGCTCGGCTACCTCTTCAACATGTACCGGAACATGCCGCTCGTGAAGCAGGGCGGCGTCGTGATCATGTACCACCCGGTCCCGTGGGAGTTCCACCAGATCCATCACCCCTCCTACATCGACTTCTTCGAGGAGGTGCTCGCCGAGACGACCGATCCCGCGACGATCGAGTCGAAGTACGAGGAGCGCTACGCGACCGACCCCTGGTACACGCATCTCTACCGGACGTCCCACGCGTACCACGGCGTCCATCCGTTCTACATGTGGTACTGGGGCGCGCACGGGCGCG
This sequence comes from uncultured Actinomycetota bacterium, assembly GCA_963737525.1. Taxonomy (GTDB): domain Bacteria; phylum Actinomycetota; class UBA4738; order UBA4738; family HRBIN12; genus JAJNBA01. The sequence continues at coordinate 53,785 of CAVTTD010000039.1, read as the reverse complement.
ATCACGCGGGCGACGTGATCTTCGTCGGCGGAGAGCCCAAGTCCGTCGCGCGCCTCGGCTATCGCGCGGCCGGCTCGTTCCGCGACGCGCTGGAGATGGCGAAGGACACCGTCGGGTCCTCCCCGTCGATCACGTACTTCCACGCTCCCCCGATCATGATCGCGGACGTGGTGTGAGGCGCTGATGGGGCGCCGAAGAACGTCAAGGACGAGCTCAAGGCGATGGCGGAAGGGTTCCGCTGGGGCCGGCGGCCGCTGGTTCCGCGGTCGGCGGAGGAGCACGCGGAGCCGAAGGTCGACCGGGTGTTCCCGTCGGACTGGGCGCGGACGGACGCCGGGGTGGCGGCGAGGCAGGTCCTCCTCAAGGGAGCGATGCATCCGATCGTTCGGAACGAGCTCACGCTACGGGTGTTCGGCCGAGACGGTCTCGAGGGTGTCGACCCACCGCTGATCTTCTATTCGAACCACTCGAGCCACCTCGACGCCACCCTGATCATGTGCTCGCTCCCGGATCGCTGGCAGGCGAAGACCGCGGTCGGCGCCGCGCGGGACTACTTCTTCGACGTGTGGTGGCGCCAGGCGTTCACGGCGCTCGTCTACGGCGCGTTCCCGATCGACCGCGCGCGCGGCGCGAAGGGCGCCGTCGACAAGGCGCGCGAGCTCCTCTCGGAGGGGTGGAGCATCGTCGTCTTCCCCGAGGGCACGCGCTCGGCCGACGGTCACCTCCAGCGGTTCCGGCACGGCGCCGCCCGACTCGCGTTGGAGACCGGCGCCGGCCTCGCGCCGATCGCGATCGTGGGGGCGTTCCAGGCGATGCCGAAGGGTCGGTTCTGGCCGCGTGCCGGACGACCACCCGTCACGGTCCGCTACGGCGAGCCGTTCTGGCCACAGGAAGGGGAGACGCATCAGGACCTCTCACGGCGGATGACCCAGGCGGTGACCCAGCTCTTCCACGAGGAACGCACGACCTGGTGGGAGGCGCTCCATCGAGCGAACCGGGGCGAGACTCCCTCGCTCGTCGGTCCGCAGGGACCCGATTGGCTGCGGCGATGGGAGGGCTCGCGCCCCGTCGGTCGCAAGGGTCCCGCGAAGGTCTGGGAGTGACGTCCGATGCCGAGGACCGGCGGCGAGGAACGGCGTTCGACCCTCATCGAGGAGGCGATCCGGCAGTTCGGTCGTGAGGGCTACGGAGGCGCGAGCCTCGACGACATCGCCGGCGCCGTCGGCGTCCGCAAGCAGACCCTCCTGTACTACTTCCAGAACAAGGACGCGCTGCTGGAAGCGTGCCTGCAGGCGGCGGGGGTCCGGCTCGCGGAGGAGATCGCGCGTGCACTCGAGGGCAAGGAGGGGTACTGGGAGCGCGCGGAAGCCGTGATCCACTCCGTGTTCGACCTCGCCGCCGAGTGGCCGGAGTTCCCGATGTTCATCAGAGAGGCCGGCCGACTCGGCCCGCTCGCGTTCGAGCGCTTCGCCGATGTGCTCGATCCGCTCAGGCGTCGCGCGATCGACTTCCTCCGGTCCGGGATGGACGACGGTCAGGTTCGGAAGCAAGACCCCACGATGCTTCTGTTCACCCTGTACACGGCGGTCGTCGGGATCCCTCACCGAGGCGAGCGTCCTGAACGCCGTCGTGGGCGCCGACAAGAGCCGCGCGTCACTTCGGCGACGGGAGAGAGAGGTCGTCGCGTTCGTCCGCGCGGCGCTGGAGCCGGTGGGCGATCGCTAGTTCGGAACGATCAACGCCACGAGCGCGGCCACGATGACGATCGCGACGATCAGCACGACCAGGGCGACCCGGCCGATCACGAAGCCGTCGTCTCCGCGCAGACGTTGGGCGAGGTGCATGAGGATGTCGGTCATGCCCCTGGTGTATCCACCCCGTCGGACGAGGAAACCTTCGACGTCAGGTCCCAGAAGGGACCGGTGAGTCCGATGTCCGTGAAGATCGCGTGCGCTTCCTCGGGCGTCTTCCGCCGCCAGTCCGGCGAGAGTCGATCTTCGAACCAGGCGGTCGCGAGCCGCCATCCCTGTCGAGGGGTGAAGGTCGCTCCGATCGCGGACCGTCGGTTCTCCGCCCATCGCCTCACGTGCTCTTCCGACCGGAAGAGGAGCATGCTCGCTCAGGTGGAGCCGATGTCGTCCCACCAGTGCGCGGCGGGAACGGCGAAATGGATCACGGCACCGGCGGGAGCGTCGAGCTCCCCGTCCCGGATGTCGATCGGAAGAGGTTCGGAGCAATCCGGGCAGGACGTTCGGATGCGCGCGTCGGCGTGCAGGCATGCGGGGATCCCGAGGGCATCCCAGATGCAGTTGCCGAAGTACCGGCGGTCGCCGACCTCGACCTCGAAGGGCGTCGGGATCGCGGAGAACGGGTTCGCCATCCAGACGTAGGGCGTTCCCGGTGCGAGCACGAGGACGTGGTCCTCCGCGAGCCGCCGGATCGAGGCCTCCATGTCCGGCGTCTCGACGCCGAGCGCAACGGCCATCTCGGGAGCGGTCGGAGGGCGCCCGTCCTCGACGAACGTCCGATACACGGCGAGCCGGACGTCCCGGTCGAGGGTGGAAGCGTCGCCGGAAGGGGCGACCATGCGTCCCTAGGAGTAGAACTCGACGACGAGGCGTTCCTCGAGGGTCACCGGGAGCGGGATCTCGTCCCGTTCCGGGATCCGCGTGAACGCGCCCTTGATCTCGTCCTTGTTGCGATAGAGATAGGCGGGCGGCTCGGGCGTGATCTGGATCGCCTCGCGCACCGAGATGAAGTTCCGCGCCTTCTCGGTGAGGCTGATCTCCTGACCCGGCTTCACCTGGGCGCTGGGGACGTCGATCCGCTTGCCGTCGATCAGCACGTGACCGTGGGACACGAGCTGGCGGGCCTGGTGGATCGTCAGGGCGAACCCCAGACGCAGGATCACCGAGTCGATCCGGGTCTCCAGCTGTTTGAGCAGCTCCTCGCCGGTCACACCCATCGACCGGTGCGCCCGTTCGTAGTACTTGCGCATCTGTCGCTCGCCCGACCGCGTAGATCGCGCGCATCTTCTGCTTCTCCACCAACCGGGTCTGATACTCCGAGATCCGCTTGCGGCCGCGGCCGTGCATGCCGGGTGGGTATGGCCGCTTGTTGGCAGGACAATTGGGGCGCCCGCACAGCGGAGCGCCGACACGTCTGCACATGCGGTGCTTGGGTCCGATCTTGTCCATCGAGGCCAGTCAGGCTACCAGAGGCGCTTCGTCGCGGACCCCCCGCGGTAGGCTGCGCCGCCGTGGATGACCTGCGGGAACGGGTGGTGGGGTGCGTCCTCGGCCTGGCGCTCGGCGACGCGCTCGGCGCGCCGTTCGAGTTCCGCCGGCGCGGGGAGATCCCCGACCCGCTCCCCGCGTTCGAGCAGGGCTGGATGGGCCTCGCGCCGGGTCACTGGACCGATGACACGGCGATGGCGCGCAACCTCTGGCGATCGCTCGCGGAGCGTGGGCGGCTGGACGCGGACGACGTGCTGCGGCGGCATCTCGACTGGCTGGCCACCGATCCGCCCGATGTCGGGAATCTCACGCGACGGGTGCTGGGCGGCATCCGGGACGGCGTCCCGGATGCCGCGGAGCGGTACGTATCGGAGCGAGGGCCGGAGATCTCGGCCGGGAACGGCTCCGTGATGTATTGCGCGCCGCTCGGAGCATTCCGAGCGGCGCGCCCGGAGCTGCTCCTCGAGGAGGCGCCGGCGCTCTCCGCGATCACGCACTGGGACGAACGCTGCCGGACGGCATGCCTGGCGGTGACGCTCGCCGTCGCCGCGCTCGTTCGCGGAGAGGGACATCGGGAGGCGGTCGAGCACGCGGTGCACGACGTGCTCGACCGGGGCGGCGGGGAGGAGCTCGAGTACCTCGTCGCGGAGGCGGGGCGAGCGCGGCCGATCGACGGGCCCGACATGGGCTTCACGCTCTTCACCGCGGGGGTCGGGCTGCGGGTGGCGGCCGAGGGCGCGCCCTTCGAGGAAGGACTTCGGTACGTCGTGTCCCTCGGTGGCGACACCGACACGAACGCGGCCGTGACGGGCGCGTTGCTCGGCGCCCTTCACGGACGCGGAGGGCTGCCGCGCGCATGGCTGGAGCGGTTGGTGGAGCGCCAGGCGATCGAAGCGGAGGCCGAAGCGCTCGCGGCGCGCGGCGACCGCTTAGGAAGCGGTCGCCGCTCCCACCCCGGGCACGTACTCGTCCCCGATCCTGCGCACGACGTCGATGGCTTCGAGATCGGACATCACCCGGATGGCATCGCCGAGGGACAGTCCGAACCGGCCGGCCACCTCATCCAGGGTCCACACGGCCGAGGGATCCGAGAAGACCTTCGCGATCGCATCTCCGCTCCTGCTGTCGTTCGGGCGCATCGGCGTCCTCCTCGGTCGTAGTGTCTTTCGGACTCCCGAAGGTCACCAGGGGTTCCCCGCAACCTTCCCGAGTTCTTCACCTGTCGTTCGATCGATGCCGCTCGCGTCCGAACCGTGACACCTGTAACGAGAAAGGCAGAAGGCGATACGGTCGACGTACCGAGCTACCCGGGAGGTCGCAGCATGGCGGAGATCCTCGTGTACGGCGCGAGCTGGTGCCCCGACTGCCGTCGCGCGAAGAAGTTCCTGGCGGACCAGCGCGTCGCCTACGGATGGCACGACATCGAGGGCGACCCGGAGGGCGCGAGGATCGTTCAGGAGCGGAACGACGGCAAGAACATCATCCCCACGGTCATCTTCCCGGACGGCACCCATCTCTCGGAGCCCTCGAACGAAGAGTTGGCGGAGAAGCTCGGCCTTCAGCGACAGGCGATGCAGCACGTCTACGACCTGATCGTCGTCGGCGGCGGGCCGACGGGCCTGACCACATCGATCTACGCGGCGAGGGAGAACCTCGAGACGCTCATCATCGACTCGAAGGGGCTGGGCGGACAGGCCGGGGTGACGGAGCGACTCGACAACTATCCGGGGTTCCCCGAGGGGATCGCCGGCGCGGAGCTCGCCGACCGCTTCGTCAAGCAGGCCGAGCGGTACGGCGTCGAGATGCTGCAGGCCGTCTCGGTGACGACCATCTCGGCGGACTCGGGCATGACCGCCGACGGGGACGAGCTCGATGTCGAGACGGCGACCGGGGACCACTACCACGCTCGAGCGGCGTTGGTCGCGACCGGATCCTCGTACCGCCGGACGGATGCCGAGGGTGAGGACGACCTGATCGGCGCCGGGGTGCATTTCTGCGCGACGTGCGACGGTCCCTTCTACAAGGGCTCCGACGAGCTGATGGTCATCGGCGGCGGCAACTCCGGTCTCGAGGAGGGCGTCTTCCTGACCCAGTTCACGGACAAGGTGACGATCGTCGAGCGAGGTGACCGGCTGCGCGGGTCGAGGATCCTGCAGGACAAGGTGCTGGACCATCCGAGGATGGAGGTCGAGCTGCGGCACGGGGTGAAGGAGTTCCGGAAGAAGGACGACGGCTCCGGCAAGCTCGGGGCGGTCTTGATCGAGGATCTCGAGTCGGGGGAGATCGAGGAACACCATCCCGCCGGTGTGTTCGTCTTCATCGGCCTCGACCCGAACACCGCGTTCTTGGAAGGGGTCGTCGACCTCGACGAGCAGGGGTTCGTCGCGACCGACCCGACGTTCATGAGCTCGATGCCGGGCGTCTTCGCCGCCGGCGACGTACGGCAGGGGTCGACGAAGCAGCTCGCGTCCGCGGTGGGAGAGGGCGCCGCGGCCGCGATCCAGATCCGGGGCTATCTCGACCGGCTCGAGCAGCGCCGGACGGCGTAGGAGAGGATGCGGGCATGAACGAGAACGAGCACGCGCCGATGGATGCCAAGGAGATCTTCGAGCTGATCGTGAAGGCGGACGAGAAGCTCAAGTACGCGACCGCCGAGAAGAGTGACGCCAGGCGCCGTCAGGCGACCGATCTCCTCACGCAGGCGCGCGACGCCGCCCGGCAGATCGGGAACGACGCACTGGTGCAACAGGCCGAGCTCCGGCTCGCCGACCTGGCCTAGCTCGCCTTCCAGTCGCGGAACGCCGCCAGCAACACGTCCCTCTGCTCTCCGGTGACCTGCTCCTCGGTGAGCGTCCCGGTCATCCGGATGGTCATCTCCATCTGGGCCAGGTAGGCCGTGCACCGGTCGCACGTGGTGAGGTGGGCCTCGAACCGTCGACGTTGCCGGCGGGACAGGGTGCCCTCGAGGTAGCCGGTGACCAACTCCACCAGCTCCTTGCAGGTCAGATCGCGTCCCATCATGTCGCCTCGTCCGAGAGATATCGCTCCAGTGCGCCACGCACCTTCGCCCGCGCGCGATGGAGGAGCACCCGCTGATTGGTCTCCGTGAGATCGAGCGCGTTACGGACCTCCTCCGACGTCCATCCCAGCGCGTCCCGGAGCCGGATCACTTCAGCCTGCATCGGAGGGAGACCCGCGATCGCCCGCCCGATGACATCGAGCGTCTCGTGACCGAGGAGCCGCTCCTCCGGGATCTCGGACCAATCGTCGGGGAGCGTCGACCAGCGACCGCGCGCACCCTCCGGCGGATCGAATCGGCTCGGATCGACGGCCGGAGCGTCGAGGTCATCGCCGCCGAGCGAGGCGAACGGCAGGCTTCGACCCTCGCGTTGCCCACGTGTCTTCGCGATGTTCGTGAGGATGCGGAAGATCCAGGTTCGCAACGAGGATCGGCCCTCGAAGCTGTGGAGCCCTCGAAGGACCCCCAGCCACGCATCCTGAACGACCTCTTCGGCAACCGCCGCCGTCGAGACGTACATCCGGGCGACGCGGAGCATCGCCGGCTGGAGCTGATCGACGAGCTGCATGAACGCGGCCTCGTCACCCGCTCGGAGCCGCTCGACGAGGGAGAGGTCCTCCGAGAGGGGCGTCGCTCCGGTCACCCTCGGAGCCTATCGACGAGCCAGGGAAGCCCTCTAACCGGGGCGAGCGGCTCCGACGGGGTTGTCGTAGCCGAACATCGATGTCACCTGGACTTCCCCACCCGGTCCGGGATGACGCGCGTGCACGATCTGCCCACCGCCGATGTAGAGCGCCACGTGGCTGATCGGGCTGTAGTAGAAGATCAGGTCGCCGGGCTGCACGCTGCCGAGCGGCACGTGCGGGAGCGAAGAGTACTGAGCCGCCGACGAGTGGGGGAGGTACACGCCCGCTTGTCCCCATGCCCACGAGGTGAGGCCCGAACAGTCGAAGCCGACGCTCGGGTCGGCGGAGCCCCAGACGTATCCGGTGCCCTGCACGGACAGCGCCGCGCCGACCGCGATCTGGGCTGCCGAGGCGTTCACCGGCGGGACGTAGCCACCCGTGTCGCTCGTGGTGTCGGCCGTGGTTCCTCCCGAGTTCTGGGAGGCCTCCTGGCGAGCCTGCGCGAGCGCGGCCCGCTGCGCCGCCAACGCGTTCAGGTAGTCCGTACGGTCCTGGTTCAGCTGCTCGTAGAGAGACGCCTGCTCGTTGATGCTCGAATCGAGCCGATCGAGCTGACCCTTGATCGCCGTGACCTGCCGCTGGCGCTCGGCGAGCGTGTCCGCGAACCGCTTGGCCGCCCACTGCGCCTCCTGGCGGGCGTTGGTGGCTTGACGGCCGATCTCCGCGTCCCCCTCGGCGACGGCGCCCATGAAGACGAGCCGATCCGAGAACTCGCCGATGCTTTCCGCGCCCAGGAGGCCGTCCACCTGTGATCCGGTCCCGAGGTAGGCCTGGACCGCGCGCTCGGCGAGGCGAGCTTCCGCGGCGCGAGCTTTGCGTTCGGCCCCGTCTCGCTGGCTCTTTGCCTCCGCGAGCTTCCGCTCGATGAGGGAGAGTTGGTACTTCGCGTCGTTGTAGTGCTCGGCGATCGATTCGAATTGATGCTGGAGACTGGCGAGCCGCTGCTTGGCCGCCTCGACCTCCTTGGCGGACGGTGCCGCCAGCGAGGAGAGGCTGAGCGCGGTGAGGACGACGGGGAGCGCGAAGACGACGGCGATGACGAGCCGTGCGATCCGCGTTCGCGTCCCGGTCATGTGCTCCTTTGTCCGAGCAAAAGGCTCCGTCACCGGAGCCGTCGCCCGAGGCTACCGACGCCCCGGGTGCTCGTCAAACCTCTGGTGTTGCCTCTTGAAGAAATGTGAAGGGCGGGCCCCGCTCGGCCCGCCCTTCATACATCGGTGTCGGGACGGCGGGACTTGAACCCGCGACCTCAGCGTCCCGAACGCTGCGCGCTACCAAACTGCGCCACGTCCCGTGCAGAGCAGTCTAGCGCGTGGTCGCGGTCGAAGCGTCGGGCGAAAGATCGAGGAAGGTCGCCTCCGGCCGGCACCAGAACCGGAAGGGGGCGTACTTGCTGGTGCCCAGCCCACGCGAGATGTGGAGCACGGCAGCGCCCATCCGGATCAACCCGGAGGCGAGCCTCGGCGGCATCGTGCTGTTGGTCACGAGAGCGCCCACGAACGGGAGCCGGACCTGACCGCCGTGGGTATGACCCGCCACGATCAATCTGTAGTCGAGCGCGGCCGCCTCGGGTGCGGAGTCCGGCGAGTGCATGACGGCCAAGCCGAATCGCTCCTCGGCGCCCCGAGGCGCGACGCGAAGATCGTGTCGGCTGATGTGGGCGTCATCCAGCCCCAGGAGCTCGATATCGAGCCCTCCGAATGACACCTCGCGGTGGACGTTGGTGAGGTCCTCCCAACCGTCGGCGACCAGCGCTCTGATGAGCTCGGGGCCGCGGCCGCGACGGGCGGGTCGCCTCTTCCGATCTCTCCAGAAGTACGCGAAGTAGTTCAGTGGCTTCGGGACGAAGTAGTCGTTGGAACCGAGCACGAACCACGAGGCCAGCCGGCCGCGCACCGGCCGCACGCCTTCCACGGCGGCTTCGACCGCCTCCGGCTCCGCCAGGAAGTCTCCGGTCACGACCGTGATGTCGGGTGTCGGTAAGGACGCGAGGAACCGGGCCTTCCGCGGATCGTGCCGCACGAAGTGCAGGTCGGATAGGTGGAGCACGACGAGAGGGCGCGCGGCGGACGCCGGTAGGATGTCGAGACGATGCCGGAACACCCGGTATCGGAACCGTTCGATGAAGATCCCGTACAACACGCAGCCGACGCCGAGCACGGCGACAGCGACGACCACGGGAAGCACGGGGGGAGTGTAGTGAGCGAACCGACGCTGAAGGAGCGGCTCGCCGCCGAGATGACGGATGCGCTTCGAGCGGGCGAGAAGGTTCGGCTCGGAGCGCTCCGCATGCTCTCCGCCGCCGTGACGAACAAGGAGAAGGAGCTGCGTCACGATCTTTCGGACGACGAGGTGCGCGACGTCGCGGCGAAAGAGATGAAGAAGCGCACCGAATCGATCGAAGCGTTCCAGGGAGCCGGCCGTCACGAGCTCGTCGAGAAGGAGCGAGCCGAGCAGGGCGCGATCGCTCCCTACGCCCCCGAGCAGCTGAGCGACGAACAGATCGACGCCCTGCTCGAGGAGGCGTTCGCGGCCACGGGTGCCACGTCGGAGAAGGAGTTCGGCGCGGTCATGGGCTTCCTGATGGGGAAGGCGAAGGGTCGTGTCGACGGCAAGGTGGTGCAGGAGAAGGTTCGGGCTCGGTTGCGGGAGTCCGCGGGCTAACCGCCGCCCGCCGCCTCCGTCGCCTCCGCCGTTCCCCCGCCGCCTCCGCCACCGCCTTTGGCCTCGCCGACGAAGATCGTGACGGTGGCCCCCTGGGTCACCACGTGGTTGATGTAGGGGTTCTGGGCCATGACGAAACCGACCTTGTTCGGGTTCCCGGTCTCGACCCGCACGAGGTTCACCACCAATCCCGATGACTCCAGGAGGGCCTTCGCCTCGGAACCACGCATCCCGACGACCCGTGGCATCGGGACCTGCGCAGCGTTCCCGGTGGAGATCTGCACGGACACGATCGTCCCCAGTGCCGTCACGGACCCGCCGCCCGGCGATTGGCTGAACACCTTCCCCTTCGTGCTGAGGTTGTCGACGACCTCGACGGTCGCGCGGAACCCGGCGTTCGACAGCGTCGTGATCGCGCCCTTCCTGTCCATCCCGATCACGCTGGGCACCGGACCGACCGGCGGCTTCGGCGGCTCCGGGAACCCGATCGCCGGCAGCCCCTGCATGACCTTCGACATGTACTCGACCCAGATCGGCGCGGCGACCGTGCCGCCGAAGACGTGTCCCATCGGATAGGGATTCCCCGGGGAGCCCACCCACACCACGGTCGTGAACTGCTTCGTGTAACCGCCGAACCACACGTTCGTGTTCAGTTGCGCCGTCCCCGTCTTGCCCGCGACCGGCCAGTCCGCCCAGGGACCGAAGGCGCTCGCGGCCGTTCCGGAGATCGGCACCTGCTCGAGCATCGCGGTGATGAGATGCGCGTCGCCCGCTTTGAGGACCGGGTCGCACGTCCGCTCGTGCTCCAGGAGCACCTTGCCGTCCCGTTCGATCGACTGGACCGTGTAGGGGTCGCAGTGCCTCCCGTCGTTCGCGATCGTCTGATAGCCGGTGGCCATGTCGATCGGCGAGATGGCCACGGAGCCCGTCGCGAGCGCCGCCACCGGCGGGAACCCCTCCGTGCGGGGATCCATCCCGATCATCCGCCCCGCGATGTCCGCGACCACGCTCGGCCCGACATCGAAGATGAGCTGGGCGAACACCACGTTGATCGAGTCCTCGGTGGCCCTCCACAGGTCGACGATGCCCTCGCCTCCACCCTCCGCGTTCTCCACGCAGTGGTCCTCGTCATCCCACATCGGCGAGCACCACGGTGACGAGCTCGAGTAGGTCTGCGTCGGCGGGATGCCCTGTTGGAACGCCCCGGCGAGGACGAACGGCTTGAACGCCGACCCGGGCTGGTGGCCGGTGGTCGCCAGGTCGAGCTCGTCCTTCCGGTAGTTCCGTCCCGAGAGGATCACCTTCACGGCGCCCGACCGATTGTCGATCGTCACGATCGAGACGTCGGGTGGCGGCGACCCCGCCGGAGGGTAGATACCCACGCTGAGGGGCTGTCGCGCAGCCTGCTCGGCCCAACCCTGCCATCGCGGCTCGAGCGTCGTGTGGATCTCGAGACCACCCTCGTAGAGGGCACGTCTCCGCGCCTTCTCGGTACGGCCGAGCGCGTCGAACTCTCCGGATCTGTTCTCCACGATCTGGTCGGTGAGGTACTTGACGAAGAACGGAGGATGCCGGCGATGCAGCTTCCCGGCGTTCTCGGGCAGGAGCAACGGCTTCGCCTTCAGGCGGTCGTTGCGCGCCTCCGTGATCCAGCCCAGTCCCTCCATCCGGTTGAGCACGTCGTTGCGGCGGAGCAACATCTTCTTCGGCCGGTCGAGTGGGTCGTAGTACTCCGGCGCCCGGACCATCCCGGCCAGCGTGGCTCCTTCGAGCAGGGTGAGCCGGCGGGCGGGCTTCCGGAAGTAGAACTGCGCCGCGGTCCCGAACCCGTAGACGCCGTTGCCCATGTAGACCTGGTTCAGGTAGAGCTCGAAGATCTGTGCCTTCGAGTACTGCTGCTCCACCCGGATCGAGAGCGCGAGCTCCTGCAGCTTGCCCTCGATGCTCTGATCGAATCGGTTCGCTCCGAGGGTGCTGCCGACCAGCTGCTGCGTGATGCGTCGAGCCGCCCTGGACGACATGTCCCGCACGCGCGTTCTGGATCATCGCGCGGATCAGCGAGGACCAGTCCAACGCCCCGTGCTCGAAGAAGTCGGAGTCCTCGATCGCGAGCACCGCCTGGCGGGCGACCGGGGAGATCGCCGAGAGCGGCACGATCTCGCGGTTGTCGAGGTAGACGCGGGTGAGGACGGAGCCGTCCGCCGCGTAGATCGTGGAGCGCTCCGGGAACCTCGGGATCCGGGTGAAGTCCGCCCCCAGGGCGTCGAGGCGGGAGCGGATCTCGTTCACGCCGAACCCGGCGGCCGCGAACGGGGGGGCGAGGACGGCCGCGGTGAGGATCGAGGTCGCCAGGATCACGGGGACGAGGAGGAGGATCGCGATCGGCTTGAAGGAGACGCGGTCGTGGACGGATCGAGGGTCGCGAGGCAGCCGGGGGCCTGGACGGCCCCCCGGTGGCGGGGGTCCCGCCGGGCGGCGACCGGTGTCCACGCTCATGGGTACCCACCAGGATACGCCCCATCTTCGCTCGCCTTGCTCGGTACGATGCGCCCTCGATGCGCGCCGCAACCCTTCCCTCGCTCCTCCTGACCACGAGCCTGGCGGTCGGCCTCGCCGGCCCGCTGGCCGGGGAGGCCGGCGCGCAGCCGGTCACGCAGGTCCATGTGATCGAGGTCGACGGGCCGATCGACCGACCCCTCCGGGCCTACCTCGAGGAACGATTGACGGAGGCGGAACGAGCAGGCGCGATCGTGGTCCTGGAGCTCGACACCCCGGGAGCGCTCGGCCAGGACGCGATCGTCCTGGCCGAGCGCGTCGCCCAGTTGGAGGTGCCGGTCCTGGCATGGGTCGGGCCCGCTCCGGCGCGGGCGAGCGGCGCGGGACTGATGCTGATGCTCGCCTCGTCGCTCGCGGCCGTCTCGCCCGGATCGCAGACCGGTCCGCTTCAGCCGGTGGACGTCCTGCGGCCCGATGTCGAGGCCGCGGGGCTCCCGGCCCGCATCGACGGATGGCTCGCGGCGCACGGACGCGACGTCGATCTCCGCGACCTCGTACGCCCACTCGCGGCCGGGGATGCGCTCGACGCCGGGATCGCGCAGGTCGCGGCGTACACCGTCCCCCAGCTCCTCGATCGCGTGGACGGGATGACGGTCCAGACGGCGGCCGGTGCGGTCGTGCTTCAGACCCGGGTCGCCACGACGCAGGCGGAAGCGAACGAGCGAACCGTCGAGATCCGCTTCGAAGAGCCCGGTGTGATCACGCGCGTGCTCCACGCCGTGGCGACTCCCTCGATGGTCTACTTCCTGCTCGTCCTCGGGCTGGCGGCGATCGCGTTCGAGCTCACACAACCGGGATTCGGGTTCGCCGGGTTCAGCGGGATCGCGCTGGTGGCGCTCGCGGTGTACGGACTCACGGTGGCGATCCCCTCCTGGCCCGGGTTCGTCCTGTTGTTGCTCGGCATCGGCCTCTTGATGTTCGACGTGCGGCTCCGGAGCCTGTCCTGGCCGACGTGGACCGGGCTCGTCGCGTTCGGCGTCGGTTCCGTCCTGGCGTGGAACGACGTCGATGCCTCGATCCGGATCAGCCCGTGGCTGATCGGCGGCGCGGTCCTTGCGAGCCTCCTGTACTACGGGTTCGCCCTGACGGTCGCGCTCCAGGCTCGGGACCGGATCGCCGGTGTCCAGCGCGGACTGGTCGGCCTGGTCGGCGAGGCGAGAGGACGGCTGGCCCCGGAGGGGGCCGTCTTCGTGAAGGGGGCGCTCTGGCGCGGGCGAACGAGCGGCGCCCCGATCGAGGTGGGTACACCGATCCGCGTCCGAGGCGTCGAGGGGCTGATCCTGCACGTCGAGGCCGAACCCGTACAGCCTGCGGAATAGCCTGGCGCGTAAGGCTTCCGGCGAGTTCTTGAGAACCTGTCACGGCAGGCACTCTTCGGCGGTGGCGGAATCCTGAGCCGGGCTCCCTGCGAACAACCAGGTAGACATGTCGTTCGACAAGGGGTTCGACGGTTGGCAGCGCCTCGCCGCGTGCCGCGGCGAGGACTCCGCCTTCTACTTCGCGCCCAGCTACTTCGAGAAGCGGAGGGACAAGCTCGCCCGTGAGGCGGTCGCCAAGCGGATCTGCGCGGTCTGCCCCGTGCGCCAGCTCTGCCTCGACTTCGCCCTGGCGACCCGCGAGGGCCATGGGGTGTGGGGAGGACTCAACGAGAGCGAGCGGCGCGCGATCCTCAAGCAGCAGGCGCTCGAAGCCAGCTAGCACCGCGCTCGATCGATCTCCTCGCGCCCTCGTCTGCCACCTCTTCGTCTGAGAGGATGCGGCCCGTGAACGACGCGGACATCCTTCGTCGGCTCGACGAGCTCGGTCTGGAGCTCCCTCCTCCTCCGGTGCCGGTCGCGAGTTACGTGCCCGTGACCCAGACGGGGTCCCTTGCGTTCGTCGCCGGTCAGGTCGCCATGGTCGACGGACAGGTGCTGCATGCGGGGAGGTTGGGCAAGCAGGTGTCCGTGGAGAAGGGGCAGGAGTCGGCCTCGCGTGCCGCCCTTCAGGCGTTGTCGGCGCTCCGAGACCACCTCGGGGGAAGTCTCGATGGGCTCGTGCGGATCCTGCAGGTCACGGTCTTCGTCGCGGCCGACCCGGAGTTCATCGAGCACCCCCGGGTCGCGAACGGCGCGAGCGACCTGTTGATCTCGGTGCTCGGACCGGACGGGCGGCATGCGAGGGCGGCCGTGGGCGTCGCGTCGCTGCCGCTCGGTGCGAGCGTCGAGATCACGGTGACGGCCGAGGTCTCCGGGTAGGACACAGGGTCGGATCCGGACGGGGAGCTTCAGGACCCCGATCGGTCGACCCGTGGGTAGCGCAGGTCGCCCTCTCGACGGGTCACGCCTCGTTGGTCGAACCATTCCAAGAGCGGCACCGCGTACTTCCGGCTGGTCCCCAGGGCCTCCCGGAACGCGCTCACGGTGATGCCCGAGCTGCCGGCCGCCGCCACGATGGCTTCCGCCCGCTCGATGAGCGCCGGCGTGAACACGAGATCGGGGCCGACGCGCACGACGAGGCCGGCCCTGCCGGCCGCGTCGACCGCGTCGAGGCCGACCCCTTCTGCGACCAGGTCTCTGATCGTCGGAGGCTGCGCCGGCTCGGAGGCGATCGCCGACAGCAGATGCTGGATCGGCGGGGTCGTTCTCGCGGTCGGCGGGTTGATGCGAGGGGAGCGCGATCGACGTGCTCGTGCGGGTCAGGAGCCCATCTGCCGTCAGGCGGTCGAGGACGGCATCGACGAGACGGGGATCCGGGGCTCCGGTGAGGGGGCGGAGGGACGCGGCGAGCGCGCGGCGAGCCGAGGCCAGCGGTTCTCCTTCTTCCAGCGGGTGCACCTCATGGAACGCCCCGATGTGGTCGACCAGCGCGGTGCCCGCCGATTCCGAGCAGCCCGTCCCGGAGCAACCACTCGCCCGCCTGGGGAACGCCGGCGGTCGAGCCCGTGAGGGCGACCGCATCCGATGCCCGGACGGCTCCCCGCTCGTCGGCGAGGATCGCGGGGAGGTCGTCGCGGGCCGCCGCGGCGCGCCGGGCGAGACGCTCCTGCGGGGCCGGTCCGGCCCGCCGCGGCGGCGCCGGATCCAGCACCGAGCCGCCTCCCAGGGTCTCCCGCCGGCCCGACTCCCTGAGGACGAAGCGGTCGAAGACGTCGAGCACCAAGGGGCGTGCCGTCGTGATCCGGACGAAGGCTTCCTGTCCCGGTTCGAGGCGGGCGCCGCCGAAGAGACGGATCCGAGCGTCGGACTCCGCCGCGCCGGCGTGGACCTTGAACGCTCCCCGAGCGGTGATCGGGTGCGGGAGACCACGCACCGGGCGGAGCACGCCCTCGAAGACGGTCGTCGGTCTCCAGGCGCCCGGCATCCCCACCACGTCTCCCCGCGCGAGCTCCGCTCTGCCGGTACCCGCGAGGTTGGCGGCGACGCGCGTCACCGGATCCGCTCGTCCCTCGTCCCGTTTGTGCGTCTGGAGCGAACGGATCCGCGCCATCTTCCCGCGCGGGTAGAGCTCCACCTCTTCGCCGACCAGGAGGCGATCGCCGCCGAGCGTCCCCGTGACGACCGTCCCGGCGCCCGCGATCGTGAACACGCGGTCGACGAACAACCGCGCGCGTTCGTCGGCGGGAGTGGGTGCGTTCGCCAATAGGTCGTCGAGCGCCGTGCGCAGCTCGTCGAGCCCGTCCCCCGTCTCGGCCGACACGCGGACGACGGGGGCGTCCGACAGGGCCGTGCCGTCGATGCGTTCGCGGATCTCCTCCTCGACGAGGTCGAGGGCGTCCTCGTCGACCAGGTCGCGCTTCGTCAGCGCCACGACGCCGCCCGCCACCCCGAGGACATCCAGGATCGCGAGATGCTCTTCCGACTGCTGACGCCATCCCTCGTCTGCCGCGACCACGAACAGCACCAGTCGGACGGGTCCGACGCCGGCGAGCATGTTGGCGATGAATCGCTCGTGACCGGGTACGTCCACGAAGCCGACCTCGCGCCCGGAAGGGAGATCGCACCATGCATACCCGAGGTCGATGGTGAGCCCGCGCCGCTTCTCCTCGTCCCAGCGGTCGGGATCCATCCCGGTGAGTCGCGCGATCAGCGACGACTTGCCGTGGTCGACGTGGCCGGCGGTGGCCACGACTCGGAGCTCGTTCATCTACGCGTCGACGTCGCGACCGGCGTCGGTTCCGTTCGGGTCCTGACGATCGTCACCGTGGAGGTCGTGACCGTGCTCCTCGTCGCCCTCCAGTGCGTAGTGCACGGCCCGTGCGAGATGCGGGACCTGCGCGTCCGTCACGGTCCGGCAATCGAGCAGGATGAACCGATCCTCGACCCGCGAGAACGCGGCCGGCGTGCCCGTGCGGAGCCGGGCGGCGAAGGCGGGGGCGTCCGGGACCTGGATGCGAACCCCCCACGAAGCCACCGCGGTCCCCGGCATCGAACCTCCGCCGACCGATGACTCGCAACGGACGACCCGCGCTCCCTCGAGCTCTCCGCCGATCGTCTCGGACAGCACATGGGCACGGTCGCGGACCGTCTCCGGGGTTTCCCGGAGCATGCGGAACACCGGGATCTCTTCCTCCCTCCCGGTGGCGATGGTCGCGAGCACCTGCTCGAGGGCAGCCATCTGGATCCTGCCGATGCGAACCGCGCGGGCGATCGGGTGCCGGCGCAGCCTGTCCAACAGGTCGGCCCGTCCGACGAGGATGCCTGCCTGCGGTCCGCCGAGCAGCTTGTCCGCCGAGAACGTCACGAGATCGGCTCCTTGGGCGAGCGCGTCCGTGACGCTGGGCTCGTCTGCCGGGTGACCGTGGCCGTGATGCAGCAACCCGGATCCGACGTCGAACAGGAACGGCACTCCGTGCTTGCGGGCGAGCCCGGCGAGATCGGCCGTCGACGGAGCCGCCGTGAACCCGATCATGCGGTAGTTCGATGGATGCACCTTGAGGATCAGTCCGGTCTTCTCACCGATCGCGGCCCGGTAATCGCCGATCCGTGTCCGGTTCGTGGTGCCCACCTCGGCGAGCCGAGCCCCCGACGCCGCGAGGATGTCCGGGATCCGGAACTCCCCCCCGATCTCGATGAGCTCGCCCCGCGAGACGACGACCTGTTTCCCCTTGGCGAGGGCGGCCATCGCCAGCAGGAGCGCTGCGGCGCAGTTGTTGACCACCATCGCCGCGTCCGCGCCGGTGAGCGCCGTGAGCATGATCTCGGCGCGCCGGGCGCGCTTGCCGCGGAGTCCCGTCTCCCGGTCGACCTCGATGTCGGTGTAGGACCGAGCGGCGCGCGCCGCTGCTCGCGCTGCGCGCTCGGGCAGCGGCGCGCGCCCGAGGTTCGTGTGCAGGATGACGCCGGTCGCATTGATCACCGGCACCATCCCCTGCGCCGCATGGGAGGCGCGCTCGAGAGATCGGGCGAGGAGGATGTCGTCGGAGGGTGGATCCTGCCCGAGCGCCGCGGCCGATCGGACCTCCTCGAGCACGTCTTCGAGCATCCGCTTCAGGAGCGGTCGCCCGAGCGACCGGGTCGCCTTCCGTGCGGGATCCGAACGCAGGAGCGCATCCACCGAGGGGACCTTCCGGCGGACGTCGACGGCCATGGTTCGGGCAGCCTATCGCCTCGGTCGGCGCTCTCCATCGGCGAGCATGGTGTCGCCGCGGCTCCGCTAGGATGACGCGCGGATGGACATCCGCGAGCGGCCCGCGTTCGAAAGTTCCCAGGTCACCTCCATGATCCGGGGCGGTGGACTCGACGTCGAGGTCCTTCCCAGCGGGGACTTCTCCACCGAGGAGATGATCCTCAACATCGGCCCGCAGCATCCGTCGACCCACGGCGTCCTTCGGGTGATCCTCGAACTGGACGGCGAGGTGATCACGAAGGCCGAGCCCGTGATCGGGTACATGCATCGCGCCGCCGAGAAGCTCGCCGAGTATCGCGACGCACGCCAGGTCCTCGTCCTGATGAACCGCCACGACTGGATCAGCGCCTTCAACAACGAGCTCGGTTGGACGATCGCCGTCGAGCGTCTCGCCGGCATCGAGGTGCCCGAGCGCGCGCAGTGGATCCGGACGATGTTCGCCGAGTGGAACCGGATCTTGAACCACCTGATGTTCAGCGGCTCCTACCCCCTCGAGCTCGGGGCGATGACGCCGATCTTCTACGCGTTCCGGGAACGCGAGATGATCCAGGACCTGATGGAGTCCGCGACCGGTGCGCGGATGCACCACTCCTACTGCCGGGTGGGCGGGCTGAAGGACGACCTTCCGCGGGGCTTCCTGAAGAGTGCCGCGAGGGTGCTCGCCGAGACGCGCAAGCGGATCGGAGAGTTCGAGACCCTGATCATGGGCAACGAGATCATCTACGCCCGTACCCGAGACGTCGGACTCCTTCCGGCCGAGATGGCCGTCGCGTACGGAACCTCGGGGCCGGTGCTGCAGGCGAGCGGCGTGGCGATGGACCCTCGCAAGGACGAGCCGTACGAGAAGTACGGGGAGGTCGAGTTCGAGGTGCCGGTGGGTGTGAAGGGTGACTGCTACGACCGCCTCTGGGTCCTCATCGAGCGGATGAAGCAGTCGTGCAACATCATCGAGCAGTGCATGGACCGCCTCCCGCCGGGCGAGTTCCGGGCGGCCAAGCTCCCCAAGACGTTGAAGATGGAAGGCGAGATCTACGTCCGGACCGAGAACCCGCTCGGCCTGATGGGCTACTACGTGGTCGGCGACGGGAAGAAGGAGCCTTACCGCCTGAAGATGCGGACGGCCTCGTTCTCCAACGTCAGCGTGATCCCGGCCATGCTCCCGGGCACGCTCGTCCCGGATCTGATCGCGATCCTCGGGTCGATCTTCTTCGTGGTCGGCGACGTCGACCGATAGGCGCTCCGCCAGCGTCGTCTCTGAGGGCTCCCCGGGGAAAGCCGTCGGTCTCGCCCCCTGATCCCGAGGCGAAGTCGTGCTCAACAGTCGAACGGTTCGTGCCGATACCTCCTTGGGGATGAACACCGAGCAGGTTGGCTCGTTCCGCACCCGCGTCGCGGATGACGGATCGCTCGAGGTCTGGGCGCGCGGCTGGCGCTTGGAGTCTCAGCTCTACGCCCTGGTGCCGATGGGTCTCGCCCTGGGGTTCCTCCTGGCTCCGATGTCGACACCGATGCGCGCGGCGGGTGCCGTCGTCATGATGGCGGCCACCTTCTTCGTCTTCCGTATGACGAAGCCAGGTCTCTGGCTCACGCAACAGGCGGTGTCCATCGTCAGCGTCGTGCGCACGCAACGGTTCGCCTGGGAACAGGTGGCCGGATTCATGGGTGAGCGCAGTCACGACGAGGCGCGCATCCTGATGATCCTCGATGACGACCGGCAGGTGCCGCTGCCCGGAACACTCGACCCCGCGGAGCTCGATCCCTACGGAGACGAGGGACAGGAGCTCTCCGCCGCGGACCAATTGAATCAACTCAAGGAGCGCGCCATGGCGGGCGGTCTTCACAAGCCGGCGCTTCCCGTGATCCACGCCGACCCGCTCTCGGATGAGCACACCCGGAAGGAACAGCGGGCCGAGCGGCGAGCGCTGCGCGCCGCACTGAAGGCCGTCAAGCTGGCGCCGGAGGGCACGCCCGCTCCGGTCCCCGCCGCTCACGTGCTCGAGCCCTTGTCGGATCATCCGACGAGGAAGGAGCAACGCAGGGATCGGAAAGCGGTCCGAGCGGCGCTGAAAGCCGTCAAGCTCACGCCGGAAGGGACGGTCGAGCCGGTGCGAGCCGAGGAGCCAGAACCCACGGGATCACGCCGATCGGGTCGACGGGCCCGCACGGAGCCGACACCCGAACTCGTCGAGGTGACGATCGGCGATCAAGGATCGATCCCGGCCCCCGCGCCGATCGCCAAGCGGGCACCGACGGGGCCGCCATCCCATTTCCCCACGCCGGTCTACATCCCTCAGGCCGAGTACGCGCAGATGCTCCGCGACCAGAAGGCGGCCGAGAAGGCCGCGATCGAGGCGGCCGCCGAGCTGCGTCGGCTCGCGGACCTCGAAGACCTCGACGAGCTCGCCGCCAAGGAAGAGTTCTCGGACTGGACCTCGTAGCGCCGGCTAGGTTTGCCGGTTGAACCACGCCCCTCCGGGTCCCGAGTAGCTGAAGCCCTCGCTCCAGACTCCGATCGTCTTCCCCGTGTTGGTGATCGCGATCTCGCCGTAGTCGCCGTAGAACTCCTGGAACCCGTTCGCCGTCTTGTAGTCGGCCCCCGTGCTCGCGTCGGAGATCTTGACGGGCGACGTCCAGTTCACTCCACCGTCCGTGGAGCTCCGATACCAGATGTTCCAGGCGTCGTGATTCCCACCGTTCGTCTGTGCGTACCAGACCCGCACGTCTCCGGCGAGGCGTGATTCCACCGTGGGAGCGGTGGACTGCTCGCTCGCGAGCGACAGCGTCGTGCGAGCCGACCACGTCAGTCCGCCGTTCGTCGACCGTCGAGAGAAGATGAGCTGCTTGCCTCCCGGTGTCGTGGCACCGTCGTAGACCATCACGAGGTTGCCCGACGCGTCGGCGGACACCCCGCTGTGACCGATGTAGAAGTCCGACGAGCAGCCCGCCGCGACACACGATTCACCGATCTCCACAGAGTCGACGAGGACGTTCTGCCACGACCCCCCTTGGTTGGAGGAGACGAACACACGGTGCTCAACCTGACCCGAGGGGGTCGACCCCTGGCCGCCGTAGTTGATGCTGCTCTCCGAGAACACCACCGTCCCGTTCGGGAGGACGTCGGCGTCGTAGGCGAAGAAGTACCTGGTGCTGTCGAGGAGCTTGGTCTGGGTCCACGTCGCACCGCCGTCGTGGGACTGGGCGACCCAGGGGTCGCCGGCGTTCGGCCCGTTCCAGGAGACGTACACGTGCTGGCCGTCGTTGCTCATCGCGAGCACCGGCTTGTCGTTCCACGAGACCTGGCCGTAGGTCTTGACCGGCGTCGACCACGATTGACCGTGGTTCGTGGACTTCGTGAACACCACGTTGAACCCGTTCATGTACAGGGCGTAGACCTGGCCCGTGTTGGGGACGACCTCGATGATCGGGTCGAACTGCCCCGACCCCTTGCACGCGCACAAGGGAGCACCGGGACCCCACGTCGCTCCTCCGTCCGAGGAGACCTCGAGGGCCATCCACGGCGAGGGGCAGTTCCCGGGGCAGGGCTTCGGCGCGTAGCGCGTGGCGATCATGTAGACGAACGGCGCGTTCGGGTCGGCCGCGATCGCCGGCTCCCAGTCGTCGGTGCTCACGTTCATGAGTTGCTCGCCGGCCCAGCCGGCGGCGGGTGCCGCGAGGATCCTCTGGCGCTTCCCGAAGCGACCGGCGGCTCGCGCCGCCTTCAGGGCCTCGAGGCGTTCCTGGGTGGATTCCTGCTGCTCCTGCAGCTCTTCGGCGCCTCCCCGATCCTCGCCCTGTTCCTCACCCTGTTCTTCACCGGCACGATCGCCGCGACGTTCCCCGACGGTGGAGCTGGGGGTTCGGACGAACATCGCGACGGCGACGATGGTCGCGACGACGACGAGCGAGACCAACAGGCGGCGGGTCATCGGGGCCTCCTTCGGGGTGAGGGCAAGCGGACGGTAGCGTCAGCTGAACCGCCGGTCAAACCGGAGCTCGTGGAGCCTCACATCCAGGAGGGCGACCGGAGACCGGGGGTCGCGAGCAGGAGCCACCGGAGCCGGCCGAGCGCCGATGGGTCGACCAACAGCGTGGCGCGGCTCCGCCCGCCCCAGGCCCTCACCGCGTCGAGTCCCTCCCCGCCATCCAGGAGCTCGGCCTGCCGTCGCAGCTGCTCGTGGACCCAGCGGTCGAAGCCGAGCGCGGTGAGCGCGTGGCGCTGTGTCACGCTGGGGAATGCGATCAGTCCGTGCCGCTCCGCGTGGGCACCGAGGAGCTCGAAGTCGAGCCCCGAGGTGATGTCGGTGGAGCCGGGTCGCTCGAGGAGGTCCTCGACGGGCCGCTGCGCGCGATAGCCGTGGGGTGGGCCGCCCGGCTCGCCCACCCCGCCGTAGTCGATCAGGAGCGCGTAGCCGGGGTGGGCGAGCCGGGCGGCGATCTCCTCGATGGATGCGAGGGCACCCTCGGGGAGCACCGCTTCCTCTCCGTCGGCGAGTGTGACGGCCTCGACCGGAGCGGGATCGCCGAGCCGTTCGACGAATCGATCCCCGTCGAGCCCCACGAGCACCTCCTTCGTCCCCGAGGCCGTGCCGCGGAGCCGGCGGAACGGGAGATTGTCCATGAGCTCGTTGGCCACGATCAGCTGGGAGGACCCTTCCAGACGCTCCGTCACGTGGACCCCTTCGATCGCGGCGAGCGCCCGGCGAGCGCCCGGACTCGTCTCGACCGCGTGGTAGACGGCGTCCAGGGGCCGGAGGTGATCCACGAGCTCTCGCGCGAGCGTGCCGTCGCCCGCGCCGAGCTCCGTGACGGAGAAGGGGCGAGGCTCGCCCAGCCGGCCGTGCAGGTCCACGATCGCGCGCCCGAGCAGCTCGGCGAACACGGGATGGACGTGCGGGCTCGTGACGAAATGACCGTCGGGACCGATCGGCGGATCTTCGAAGAACCCCCCGGAACCGAAGAGCGCGAGCTCCATGTATTCGGCGAACGTGATCGGGCCGTGATCCCGGATCGCGCTCGCGATCGCGTCGCGCACATCCACGAGCTCCAGCGTACGGGCTCCTGGGTAGCATCGGACCGGTGAGCGATGAGATCCGCGCAGGCGGCGTCCCTGATCGGGGTTCGCGATGGCTCGGATGGACCGGAGGTGCTCGTCATCGAACGAACGCTCGACCACCGATTCCTTCCGGGATACATCGCCTTCCCCGGAGGCGCCGTCGATCCCGACGACGCGCCTCTGGCCGAGCGTTGGTTCGGCGACGCTGAGGAGGCCTCCCGCGCGGCCGCGATCAGGGAGCTGGTCGAGGAGGTGGGGCTGGCCGTGACCCGGGAGACGGTCGTCGGGGTCGATCGAGAGCGCCTGCTCGCGCGCATCGACGAGGCGCCGCCCCCGGTCTCGCGATTGCCGGAGGTCGCCCGCTGGATCGCGCCCGAGCAGGTGCCGGTCCGTTTCGACGCTCGCTACTTCGCCGCGCGCATGGACGGCGCGACCGAACCCGCGCCGGACGGCGTCGAGGCGGCGAAGGCCTGGTGGGCATCACCTCGCCATTTGATGCAGGCATGGGAGTCCGGCGACCTCCTCCTGTACTGGCCCACCCATTTCACGATGAAGGCGCTCGCGGATTGTCGAGATGCCGACGAGGTACTGGGGGTTCGGATCTCCACGCGCGAGCCGGACGACGACGACCTCGGGCTGCTGCCGCGGTCGGTCTTCTACCAAGACTGATGCTTCCGATCAGACGAGTGTTGGCTCCCAACCCCGGCGTCTACACGCTCGAGGGAACGAACACGTGGATCGTCGGGAGCGAGCCCTCGATCGTCATCGACCCGGGGCCCGACATGCCGGAGCATCTGGCCGAGGTCGCCCGTCAGGCGGGGCGGGTCAGCGCCGTCCTGGTCACGCACGACCATCCGGACCATGCGCCGGGCGCCCTCCCCTTCGCGGAGCTCGTCGGTGCGCCGTTGTACGCCTACCGGCTGGTCGGCGCGGAACCCCTCCGCGCCAACCAGCATGTGCGGGCCGGCGTCCTCGACCTGACGGCGATCCACACGCCCGGACACACCTCGGATCACGTCGCGTTCTTCGAACCCGGCAGCGGCGCCCTGTTCACCGGCGATGCGGTGTTGGGGCGAGGCACGAGTTTCATCGATCCTCCGGGCGGCGACCTCGCCGCGTACCTGCGGTCGCTCAAGCGGATGGTGGAGCTCGATCCGCAGACCATCTATCCGGGTCACGGGCCGGTCGTCCTTCGAGGGCGGGAGAAGCTCCTCGAGTACGTCGCTCATCGTGAAGAGCGGGAGGCACAGGTGCTCGGGGCGCTCGCCGACGGACCGCGCACGATCGCCGAGATGGTTGAAGTGATCTACGCCGACCATCCGAAGGATGTGCGTCCGCTGGCGGCCCGCTCCGTCCTTGCGCACCTGCTGAAGCTCGCCGATGAGGGGCGAGCCGAGCGCACCGGCAAGACGGACGACGGGCCGTGGATCGCGTCGACGCCGAGAACGTGTCAGCGCTGCGGCCGGAGGGTCAAGGGCAAGGCCCGGTACTGCAACTCATGCTCCCTTGCGATGCTGCAGGCCGAGGGATAGTCGCACCGCCTCATCCGGCGCGGCGGCCGGGCGGATGACGTACCGCCCGCGGCTCCGCTCCACCCGCCCGGCCGTCGCGAGCTCGGCGAGCGCTCGGTTCACGCTTTCCCGGGTGGCGCCCGTCAATCCCGCAAGGTGTTCCTGCGTGAGCGGCAGCTCCAGACACCGTCCTCCCGGGACCGGACGGCCGAAGCGAACGGCGAGATCGTCGAGCCTGGTTGCGAGACGATCCGCGATCCGATCCCAGGCGACCGAGCAGGCGAGCCACGACGCACGCCGAGCACGCCGGGCCAATCCGTCGCGGAGCGCATTCGGTCCGGCGGCGAAGAGCCCGCTCGTCACGAGCGCGCGGACCGATGCGTCGGCCGCCCATCCGGACGGACCGCCCACGAGGTCCCCGGGTCCCAGCACGTCGAGCGCCAGCCGATGCCCGTCGGGGTCGACCACCTCCATCAGGAGTGCTCCGTATCGGACCACCCACGCGTCGGGATAGGGCTCGCCCTGGGAGATGACCTCCCGCTCGGGGTGGACATCGAACATGAGGGGGAGTGGGTCACTGGCCATGCTCACCACGCCACCACTCCTTCGTGTCGGCGACCGTACCGGCGGTCGCCGACACGCGCCCGCGCCGGACGCGCTAGGCTTGCCTCGCCGCACTCCCGAGGAGGTCACGTTGGCGAAGGCGAAGCTCGATGGCGTCATCGCGGCGGTGCCGCTGTTCGAATCCCTCTCGAAGCGGCATCTGAAGAAGATCGCGGGACTGACGTCGACCGTCGAGTACAACGCGGGGGATACGGTCATCCAGGAGGGCGAGCCGGGCGACTCGTTCTTCGTCACGGTCTCCGGGCAGGCCAGGGTCGTGTCCGGTGGGAAGACGCTCCACCGCCTGATCCCCGGGGATCACTTCGGCGAGATCTCGTTGCTCGATGGCCGCCCACGATCCGCATCGGTGGTCGCCGAGACACCCTTGTCGCTCCTTCGGCTGACCCGGTCCTCTTTCCTGCGGCTGGTGAAGGAGGACGCCGACCTCGCGCGCGCGCTGCTCGCGTCGCTGGCGAGGATGGTTCGGCGGGTCGACCACTCGCTCGCCCGGTGAGCCCTCTCCGCGTCGAGTTCCACCATCCCGCGGAGCCCGCCGAGCCCGTTGCCACACCGCCTCCGCCCGGCCCGCCACCACCTCCGCCGGAGCCGCCCCCCGCCGTCGCCTCGGCCGTTTGGCTGGGGGACCGAGTGATCGTGGAGGCCGAGGACCCGAAGCTCAAGGCGTCGATCGAGCATGCGTTCCGCTCGACTCCGATCGTGGTGGACGATCCCTCGCTCCGCTACCCGGGGACCAGCGGGGAATCGGTCCTGCCGCCGGGCGACCTCGGATGGTTCCGAGCCGTCGCGCAGGTCCGCGTCCCGGCCGAGACGGGTCTGGTCGCGAGATCGGTCCCCGGGGTCACCGCCGGCGGCTATGACCCCGCTGCGAACTACCGCCGGTTCCCCGAGCAGATCGAACGCCTCGTGTCCCGCTCCTCGGGCTAGCGATCACGCGTCCTGCGTCGTCCACGCTCGGCCGGCCTCGCAGAACGACAGGAAGTCGCAGTGGTGGCACCACGGCCCCGGCAACGGATCGAACGCTCCGGCGCCGATCCCGCGGAGCGACTCCGAGACCCGGGCACGAACCTCGTCCGGATCGTCCATCGGATGCGAGACCTCCTCACCACCGGCCAGGTACAGGTACGTGAGCGTGAGGTCCTGGGCCCGCTTCCCCCAGACCTCGATGCACGCGAGACCGTAGAGATCGAGCTGGAGTCCGGCGAGCGGGTCGTCGTCGTCCGGACGTCGTCCGGTCTTCCAATCGACGATCTCCCACGGCGCGTCGACGGACTCCCCGAACACCGCATCGATCCGCCCGGACACGGCGAACCCCTCCATGCGGAGGAGGAACGCCCGCTCGGCGAAGAGCGGGACCTTCCCCGCGAAACGGCTGGCGAGGAACGCCTGCCGCAGGCGGTCGACCTTGCCCGGCTGGTCCGCCAGCTCCTCCGAGGTGAGGTCCGGCGCGTCATCGAGCTCCAGGAGCTGTCCCTGTCCCGATGAGCGCCGCTCGATCCAGCGATGGATCTCGGTGCCGATCCGCGCCGCGGGTCCCGAGAAACGCGGGAGCGGTCGTACCGATGTCCAGTAGAAGCGCTTCGGGCAGCGCGAGTAGTCGATGACGCCACCGACCGACACGGACTGCGGCGGCGCCATCTCGCGGCCCGTGCCCTCCGCCTCCTCGCGTTCCTTGAGGTGCAGCGCCAACCCACGGCGGTCCGCCGAGAGTCGATCGAGTGCGCCGCGTTGCTCGTCGTCGAGCGATCCCAGGAGCGATCCCTGAACCGCGCCGGCGTCGCTCGCGACGACGGCGGCGTGCCGCCACCCTTCCGGGAACACGGTGTCTGCGACGGCCGGCAGTGCGGGTCCGGGCCAGTCACGAACGAACCGCTCGCGGTATCCGAGGATCGGGTTGTTCTCCTCGTCGATGTCGGCGCCCGGGTCCCACGTGGCGTGTTTCGTCTCCACGACCCAATCCTTCAGCTCGCGGAGGAAGGGCCCCGCCTCCTTGGCGCGGAGGTTCTCCGCGTACCAATGTGCGCCGGTCACGTGCAGGCTCCGGCGGGCTCGGGTCATCGCGACGTAGGCGGTGCGCCGTTCCTCGTACTCCTCCTGCTGCTTCAGGTCCTTCTTGAACGCGGACAGGTTGCCCTCGTACCGAGGCAGATAGGAGGCGTCCCCGCGGAGCTCGAAGTCCATCGACTTCCCGCGCTCGGCCGGATTGTGCTGGATCGTCGTGTTGGGCAAGAGCCCTTTCGCGAGGCCGGGCACGAAGACGTGGTCGAACTCGAGCCCCTTCGCGACGTGGATCGTCATCACCTTCACCGAGTCCTCCTCCGAGGGCTGGACCGGCGACCACTCCTGCTTGTCGAGGTTCTCCACGGCGTCGACGTACTCGAGGAACGCGCGCAGCGTGAGCTCCCCCTGGACCGGCGAGAAGGCGTGCACCTCGTCCAGGAACGCCGCCAGGTTGCGCCGAGCCGACGCGGCGGACGCCATGTCCAGATGGGCGTCGAGCTCGGTCAGGATGCCGGTGCGCCGGATGATCTCGCCCAGGAACTCGCCCACGGGGCGGCGCGCCTCGACGCGGAGCGCCGCCAGTTCCTGGCGACACTCATCGAGACGCGCCCGCCCCTCCTCGGAGATCCCCTCGACCTCGTCCAGGTGCTCCAACGCCTCCGTGAACAGGAAGGGCGTGGCCTCGCCCTCGGTCTCGTCCTCCTCGCGGAGGGCGTAGCTCTTGGTCTTGGCGAGCGAGGCGACGAGCGCCAGGTCCTTGAAGCCGACCCGATACCGCGGTCCCAGCAGGATCCGGCCGAGCGCGACGCTGGCCAGAGGGTCCAGCGTCGCGCGCGCGTACGCGAGCACCTCGACGACCTCGGGCATCTTGAGCAACCCCGCGAGCCCGAGGATCTCCGCGGGCACCCCGCGTTCGTTGAACGCCTGCTGCAGCGAGAGGAAGAGCCTCGACGTCCGGCACAACACGGCGCAGTCGGACCACGCGGCACCGTTCTCGTGCAACGACACGATGCGATCCGCGACCCAGGCGGCCTCCTTCACCTCGTCGGAGATGCGTGCCACGTGGACCTCGCCGAGGCCGTTCTCCTCCCACGGCACGAGCCGCTTGTCCGGGTCCGGGCGCTGCTGCGCAGGGAGCTGCCCGATCAGGACATCCGCCGCCTCGAGGATCCGGGCGCCGGAACGGAAGTTGGTGTACAGAGGGAGCTTGGTGGCCTCTCCTCCGTCGAGCTTGCGGAACTGGTTCGGGAACTCGAGCAGGTTGAAGAGCGACGCTCCGCGCCACGCGTAGATGTTCTGATCGGGATCGCCGACCGCCGTCACCGGGTGGCCGTCCCCGAAGACACCCGCCATCAGCCGCGCCTGGGCCACGTTGGTGTCCTGGTACTCATCGAGCAGCACCGCGGCGAAGCGATCGCGATACTGGCGAGCGACCTCCGGGTGTCGCTCGACGATGTTGAGCGCGAGCTCGATCTGATCGCCGAAGTCGATCACGCCGAGCTCCCGCTTGAGCTCGCGGAACACGGAGCAGGCCTTCGCGAGCTCGATGCGCTCCCTGGCGGACCCGTACGCGCGATCCGAGCGATGATCCTTGAGCTCCTCGAGCCGCTGTTCGTTGAACTCGACGATCTCGTCGGGGGACCGGAAGTGGTTGGCCGCCTGATCGTCGAGGGTCAGGATCCGATCGACGACCCCGGGGAGCCTCTGGGCTTCGACGACGTCGAACGTCATCCGGTCGAGGACCCGCCCGCAGAGCTCGACGCGCTGAGCGGGTGTGAGGACCCGCTGGTTCGGCTCGATCCCGATCAACACGCCATGACGGTCGAGGAGCTGGGCGGCGAACCCGTGGTAGTTGGTGATCTCGGGCTCCTCGCCGTCGGGGAGATCCAGTCCGGCCAGGGCGCGGCGGACCCGTTGTTGCAGGTTCTCCGTCGCCTTGTTCGTGAACGTCAGACAGAGCACGTTGCCGGGAAGGACTCCGGCGTGGTCCGCGGGGAGACGCCCGAGCGCGACGAGCGCGAGGTAGACGACCCGCGCCGCCATGACCGAGGTCTTCCCGGAGCCGGCGCCGGCCACCAGCACGAACGGCTCGAGCGGCCACGTGATCGCACGCCATTGCTCCTGGGTGGGGGGCCGCCCGCCGAGGACGTCGAGGATCTCCTGCGGGTAGGTGGTGGTCGCGCTCATGCCCCGGTTCCCACGGAGATCGCGGGATCGCCCACGTCGAAGAGCGGCCGGCCCTCGGGGAAGAGAGGACACAGGGACTGGAACTCACAGAAGAAGCAGTTCGCCTGGTAGTTGGGGCGGTACGAGGCCGTCTCGTTGAGCCTCTTCAGCTCGCCGACCAGACCGGAAAGCTTCTCTCGCATCACGTTCTGGTACGCCTCTTCTCGATCCTCCGTGCCGACCGTCCACTCCCGCGTCTCGAGATCGCCGGTGCGCCAGTGGCCCTTGAGATATGAGAGTTCGACGCCGGAGACCGGCTGGAACTCCTTCAGCTCCTCGGATTCGAGGACGGCCAGGTAGTAGATGCCGAGCTGGAGGCTCTCGTTCGCCTTCGGGGCGCGATCGGCGTTGCCCGTCTTGTAGTCCGTGATCCGGTTCCCGGGGAAGCCCGCCGGGTCGGGTCCGATGCGGTCGATGTAGCCGACGATCGTCGCGTCGTCGTAGTCGAACTCGAAGCCCTGCTCGGTGGCCGATGCGGGATGGGCGCCGTATCGCTCGAACCAGTTGGGGAGCATCCGACCCTTCGCGAGCGCGCGCCAGGCCTCCGAGACGGCCTTGGCGGGGAACTCCTGCGGTCGCCACCGTCGATCGACCTCGGCGGTGAGGGCCTCGAGCGTCCGCGCGACCTCGCCCTTCTCGCAGTCCTCGATGATCCGATGGACGAGCGATCCGACCCAGGCCTGATACCCGACGGGCCGTCCGAGTCCGAGCTCCGACCCGAGGACGAACTGGAGCTCACAGTTGTCCAGCACGTCGAGCTTGGAGTACGACGCGCGGAGATGCTCGTGCAGCGGCCGTCCCGTGTCCGTCCAGTCGCGCTGGAACCACCAACGCCGCGGGTCCACGCCGAGCGTGACGAGTCCCTCCAGCGCGGCGAGCCGCTCAGCTGCCGCCACGTGCCTGTCCGCGAGGGTCCTGCGCCAGACGGCCGCGGCCTCTCGGACCGAGATGGGCTCGGCGAGGCCCGGGTCCGGGACCGACGACCACTTGAGCCCGAGCTCCTCGACGAACCTCGAGCCCGTCGACGCCTCGTCGGCGTGGGCCCGGCTCGCCATCAGCACGACACGTTCCTTCGCGCGGCCGAGCACCATCCGGAACAGCCGGCGCTCGTCCTCCAACCGGGCGCGGTTGCGATCGGATTGCGAGACGAGACGATCGAGTGCGTCGAGGTCGAACATCGGCTCCGGCCGGGACAGGCTCGGGAAGTTTCCCTCCACGGTGCCGACGACGATCACGGTATGGAATTCACGGCCCGCGGCGCCGTGGGCCGTGAGGACCTGCACGGCGTCGGCTTCTCGGCGTTCCCACGCCGAGAAGCCCGGGCCTCGTTCCCCCGCATCCACCGATGCGAGGAACGCCTCGACGGAGGGGTCCGCGGCCGAGCCCGCCTCCGCGACCGCGCTCGAGAAGGCGACGACGGAGTCGAGCTCGCGCCGCGACTCGACGGAGGCGTCGCCTTCGTCGACGAGACGTCGCGAGCAGGCCAGCTCCCGCCAGAGGGTGGCGAACGTGTCGAGGACAGATCGGTCCGCCGCCTTCGCGGCGCGATCGAGGACACCCCTGACCTCCTCCACCTGCGCGGCCTCCTGCGCGGTCAGGCCGTCGGTGAACTCGAGGGCCCTGCCCACGGAGCCCGTCCGGGCGTGCGCGACGCGCAGGAGGCCGCGCGCCGCCGCAGGCGACAACCGAACCAGGTCCGACGTCAGCACCGATTCGATGAGGCCGTTCCGTTCGTCCTCCTTCGCGGCGAGGAAGCGCAGCGCGAGGACGAACGGTCTCGTGGCCGGCTCCTGGGCGAGCGAGACACCCGACTCGGGAGCGGTCCTGGGAACACGTGTGTCGTCCAGCGCACGGAGCAGGCCTCCCACATGGGTGCCCTGGCGCCGGACGACGACGGCGAGATCTCCCCAGGCGACACCCTCGTCGACGTGGAGTCGCCGAAGCTCGCGCGCGATGGCCGCGTACTCCTCCGACGTGTGGGACGCGCTCCACGCGTCGATGCGGATCGGATGAGGAGCCCGATGCGGAGTGCTCAGCTCGACGTGGATCGCCCCGTCGAACACCTGCGTGAATCGGAGCGACGGCACCGCCGTCGTGCCCTGGAACGAGAACACGTGTGCCTCGGGATCGGCCGCGACCACGAGATCGCGCACCCGGAGAGACGTCACCAATGCTTCCTGCGCGAACGTCGCATCGTGGTAGTCGTCCACCAGCAGATGGTCGAGGAGCGGCACGTCCGAGGCCGACACCGCCGCCTCCGCCCGGCCGATCAACGCGGCGAAGTCCACGCGTCGGTCGGCATCCAAGACGTCTAGATATGTCCGGTAGAAGGTCGCGAGCTCGCGCCAGCCGGAGAGGCCGCGGGCCTCCGCCTTCGTCTCGATCTCCTCCGGGGTGAGACGAGCCTCCTGCGCCCGCAGCAGGAACTGACGGATCTGGTCGGCGAACCCGCGGAGGGTGAGGAGGTGCCCGTACGCGGGCCATTCCGCCGGGTCCTGCCCCTGGAGCAGATCCTGGACGAGCGCGAATTGGTCGGCGGCCGAAAGGACCTCGGGAGGCTCCGGGTATCCGAGGGCGGAGAAGCGTTCGCGCAGGATCAAGTGCCCGAGACCGTGGAAGGTCAACACCTGGAGACTGGAAAGCGATGAGGGCAGCCGCGCGATGAGCGCGTCGCGCGCGGCTTGCCGCGCGCGACGCGATCCCACCACCAGCGCAACCCGTTCGGGGTCCGCCCCGCTCTCCACGAGCCGGGCGAACCGCTCGCGAAGCACCGAGGACTTCCCGGTGCCCGCTGCACCGGTCACGAGGAGCGCGCCATCTCCGTGTGCGAGGACGGCCTCTTGCCGGCCGTCGGGGGACAAGGGGGGGTTCACGGACCGGATGCTACCCGCGGTCGCCGACACCTCCGAGGTCGGGCCGAGGCGGCACTCCGCCGGCTGCGTCCGGCGCCGAGGCGCCGAGGATCCGTCGCCGGTACCAGCGGTCGATGTCCCGCGCCGTGATGCGGCCGAGCAGTCGCTCGCCCTCGAGGACGAGCGCCTGCCCGCCGCCCGCGATCGATTCGAGCGCCCGATCGAGCGATAGGTCGGGGGGTACGGAACGCATCTGCTCGAGAGGCGTCATCGCTTCCCGGACACCTCGCGTGGGGTCGCTCCCCCCGATCTTCGCCGCCGTCGAGAAGGAGAGCGAGCCGAGCACGCGCCCGAACGCGTCGACGACCGGGAACTCCGTCGAGCGATCCGCACGGAGATGCGTCTCGAGGGCGTGCAGCAACGTCGCATCGACCGGGATCGGCGCCGGAGGGGGGCTCATCGCCTCCGAGACCCGTCCGCCCGACAGGGATCGGAGCACCGGGGCCTGCTTGACCACCTGCCGTCCCTGATTGATCAACATCCACCCGACGAACGCGAAGATGAGCCAGTTGGGACTCTGCACCTGGAGCTGCCGCACTCCGATCAGTCCGAGGGAGACGCCAACCACGACACCTCCCCATCCCGCGACCCTGAGGGCGACGAATCGATCCCGCGTGATCCCCCAGATCACCGCGAGCAGCATCCTCCCCCCGTCGAGCGGGAACCCGGGGAGCGCGTTGAGCCCGGCGAAGAGCAGGCTGAGGAACGCGAGGTTCCGCAGGATCGACGAAAGCACACCCTCGGTCGCGGCGGCGGCGAGCCAGAAGGCGCCGCCCAGGATCAGCGTCGTGAGCGGACCGACCGCCGAGATCACGAACGAGGCGAGCGGTCCTCGTTCGCTCGATTGGGTCTCCGTGTAGCCACCCCAGAACACGAGGGTGATGCCGTGTACGGCGAGACGGAACGCGCGAGCGGCGACGGCATGGGCCAGCTCGTGCAGGATGATGCTCCCGTAGAACAGCGCGGCGTTCGCGAGGGACCACGCGATCGCCTGCTGTTCGGTGAGGTCGTTCGTGCTCGCCAGTTCGCGGTCGATCGCCCACACGATGAACGCGGCGAAGAAGAGCCACGGGACCGTGATGTAGATCGGGATCCCGCCGATCGTCACCAGTTTCCAGCGCTTCTCCACGATCGGGAGCCTACCGGGCCTCCTGCCTACGCTTGCCTGTCACGGCACCGATGACCGGGGGCATACTGCTCGCGTGAGACGTGCGGCTGCGATCGCGCTCCTCGTATCTCCTTGTGGGTGCGTGCGCGGATCCGACGGAGACGACGACGACGACCGGGAACGCGCCGGACGAGCTCGAGATCCGCTGCGATGGCGAGACCACCGAGGTGCTGACGCCGACCGTCCAGGCGCAGCGAGATGGTGTGCACGTCTTGATCCACAACTCCGCGACCGAGCGACTCTCCGTGACGACCGAGACCGGCGGCGATGGTGCTTCCCCCGGCGAGACGACGCTGATCTTCCCGATCAACCCCGGCCGTTCTCGGATCCGATGCATGAAGGAGACCGAAGACAACGCGATGGCGAACGGGGACTGGGGCGGCTTCGAGGTCCTGGCCATCGAGGGTTCGATCTCGCCGGCGCTCGAGTGCCCCGGTGGACGGATGTACATGGGGAACGCGGACTACGTCGCGGGTGCCCGGGGAGTCGAGGATCCACTCGTCGACTCGGAGAAGCACTTCCGTCTCGAAGGCTCGGTCGTCGAAGCGGGGTATGACATCTCGGGCCAACGAACGTTCATCAACGTGTCCGAGGGCCAGGCGAAAGAATCGCTGGTCTATACGTCCGACGGATCCGGAGGATGGCTCCAGACGGAGTCGTCTGGCTGCAGCGACTGAGTTACTCGGGCAGGTCCAGGTCGAGCATCGCGCCGAGATCCCTCGCGTTGCGAACCGCGAAGTCCCGGTAGCAGTTGTTCATCAGGATGTGCGTCTCGCGTGTCTGTTCCGCGAGGCCCTCGATCTTCGGCACCCACTCCTGGAGCTCGTTCTTCTCGTAGTCGTAGCGGAATCGCTCGCTGGCGCTCTCGCTCTTGGTCTGCCACGCCTTGGGATCGCGTCCGTGGAACCGCACCATCGCGAGGTCGTCCGCCGTCGCCGCGGCGATCGGCGGCATCGAGGAATCGAAGCCCTGCGGCATGTCCACGCAGACCAGGGGGAGGTTGCGCTGCTCCAGGAAGGAGAGCGTCTCCTCGACGTTGCGATCCTCGAGCCAGGACTTGTGCCGGAACTCCACGGCGATCCGGTAATCGGGCAGCCGCGTCACGGCCTCCTCGATGTACGCCTTGTTCTTCCTCGAGATGGTGAAGTACTGCGGGAACTGGAAGAGCACCGCCCCGAGCTTGCCGGCCGAGTGGAGCGGATAGAGCGCGAGTCGGAACCGTTCCCAGACCTCCTCGACGGCTTCATCGGGAAGCTTGTCGCGATAGAGCCGCCGCTTCTCGAGGAGTTCCTTCGGTAGCTCCTCCCTGATGTCGCCGTAGAGCGACTCCGGTTTCGTCGGATGGTTCGTGAGGAGCGAGTACGCCTTGATGTTGAAGGTGAAGTTCGACGGTGTGCGCTCGATCCAGAGCTCGGCGTTCCGCTCGGACGGAGGGAAGTAGTACGTCGAGTCCACCTCGACCAGTGGGAACTTCGAGGCGTAGAACTTCAGTCGACCTTCGGCGGTCTTGGTTCCGGGTGGGTAGAAGTTGCCGTCCTTGATGAGCGTGGGATCCGTCCACGAGGAGGTCCCGATCAGGATCGGACCTCGTGTCACGAGGACGTACCTTCCCCTCCGCTCTTCTCCTCGGTCTTCTTCCGAAGGATCGCGTCCTTCGCCTGATTCGCCTTCTCCTTGGCGAGCTTCAGCAGTCGCTGGGCCCAGACGTACTCCGTGGCGAGGATCGCGAGGCCGGCGATGATCACGACGATGCCCGGACCCGGGAGGACGAGCATCGCGAGGCCGGCGAGGAGGACGGCGAAGCCGGCGATGGTGATGGCGACACGCTTCCCATTCCTGCCGATGAAGCGAGCCAGGATCTTGAACGGGACGACGGTCGGGTGGTCATGCCAACGGCGCGCGAGCTCCGGTTGGGTCGTCTCCATCTCTTCGACGAGCTCAGAGGCGTCGGTTTCTTGGGGTTCGTCCCCCCAGACCTCGTCCCGGAAGGGGGATCGGCGGCTCTTCGGGTCTTCGTCGGGTTCAGCTGTCATATCGCATCGAGTCTCGCACGGCGGGCCGACTCTGGCTCACGGGCGATTTGTCAGTCTTGTGCGGCGTACAGCGGATGGGCTAGAACATCGAGCGTTCAGAGGCCGCGGTGGCCGGGAGACCGCATGGAGCCCTCGGGAGGAGGGGAAGATGTCGGTCACGGTCGGTCGCAAGAGGCGGAACTTCGATGCCGGCACTCACGAGCCACCATTGGCCAAGGCGTTCCTCTGGACTGTCAGCCTCCTGACAGCGATCAGTTGCCGCCCCCGGGGCTTCTCGCCTGGCAGGTAATCATGCCGAGCTCCTGCAACTGGGATTGTGGGCAGCCACCGTGGCGGCTGTAGATCTTGTTCCAGTTCGCGTGTGGGGTTCCGTGAGCGTCAGCATGTCCTTTCCTGTGACCTTGGCGGCTGGAATGATCTTTCTTCCGACCGAAGCGGCACTTATCGCCTTCATTGGCTCCTTCGATCCACGAGAACTGAAGGGCAGCGTTTCGTTGGCGAAGTCGATATTCAATCGGAGCCAAGTGGCGGCAAGCGTCATGGCGGGGTCCGCGCTCTTCCACGTGATGGATGGAGCCATTACTCGACTGGCCCGGGTCCTTCTTCCTGGCGCAGCTGCTCTCTTGCTGACGCCGGAAGCAATTTCATCCTTGTGGCTTTCGCCGTCTCGTTCGAGGACCGATCGACGCCCGGGGCGTCTTGAAGAGGATGTTCGGTGCATCGCCTCTCGCATTACCTGGCTGGCTACCTGCTTCTTGGCCTCCTTGCCCTGCCACTTGCTGCTGCGGTTGCGGTGGGTGGGATCTGGGCGCTGCTGTTGTTCCTCGCGCCGCTTGTGCTCGCTCGGGAGATGTTCCGTCAGACCCAGCAGGTCCTGTACGCCACCGAGCGCATCCGCCAAAAGGATGTCGGCGCTACGTGGTGCTGCTGGAGAGATGGCGCGCGAACGGAAGGACGAACGCCTTGCCCTGGCCGGTGAGCTACATGATGAAGTTCTTCCGTCTCTATTCAAGGTTCATCTCATGGGGCAGGTTCTCAAGCAAGACCTCGCGGCTGGACGGCTGCTGGAGCTTGACGATGATCTCCCTGAGCTTCTCCTCGCGACCGACGCTGCGCAGCGGGCGATTCGGGACCTCTTGGGCGATCTTCGTCGATCTCCGCTTGGAGCTGCAGGGCTGGTCCCAACTGTTCGCATGCTGGTCGATCAGCTGGCGGCCGCTGGGGCGCCCCCGGTGGATCATCGAGGAAGAAGAGTTTGAGAGTTCCCCTCTTGCTCAGCTGCTCGCCTATCAGGTCATCCGCGAGGCTCTCCACAACGCCTCGAAGCACGCTCAAGCTTCACGAATTGCTGTCCGACTCTGGGCAGACGAAACCATGGTTCGCGTCAGCGTCACTGATGATGGATCTGGGTTCGACTGGTTCAGGGTGGATGGCAACAGACACTTCGGGCTGCAGATGATGAAGGAAAGGCTCGAAGCGGCCGGAGGGACGATGTTCGTCGACTCGAGACTGGGGTCGGGCACTACCGTTGCCGCGAGCATCCCAAGGGATTCGTGAACTCCGCCAAATGGAAGGGGACCCTTCTTCAGGGTCCCCTTGGTTCAGTCTCTGATGTTCGGTCTGTCTAGCCGCGCCAGTGGGCGCCGCCAGCCAGAGCGACAGCCAGCAGAGAGCCGAGCGCGATTGCAATCCGTCGCACGACCTTCATGCCGATCCCCCTCTCATGTCACGGGCCCAACAAGGCAGTCCCGCTTCTGACCTATTCCAACCCCCCATTTGGGGGACTCCGGAAGTGAATATCGATGGCAAACGGGGGATAGGCAAGGACGCCGATGCAGCTACGAAGGATGCTGTAGGAGCCATGTACGACACATGCTGTAGGGGTCCTTGCACCGGCTTTTGGGCTGCTTGCGCTTCGAGCTCTGACCGACAAGATTGACGTTCATGAGGGCGAATCCGGCCAAGGTTGATCAGCGAAAGGTAGTCGCCTTCGAGCTCCTCGTGATCATTCCCACCTTGCGTGGGGGGCGCTCCTCGTCGCCCGTGACCCTGCGGCATTCCACGACTACTGGGGCGAGCTTGTCTTCTGGGCCGCTCTCATCGGACTGGTGGAGCTGCTCCCTGTTCCCGCTTGGCGGGGACTGACCATCAGTGTTGGCTTCCCTCTTCTGATGGTCGTGGCATTTCTTTACGAGCCGGTCGCCGCCGCCGCCGTGGCTCTCGTCGGTGCGTCGGATCCAAGGGAATTCCGACGAGAAGTAACGCTGCCTCCGGGCCCTGTTCAATCGATGTCAGGTCGCTCTTGTCGGTACTCGCAGCGAGTGCCCTCTTCCATGCGATTGACGCCGTTCGGCATAGACACTGCCCGGCGATTCTCAAGTCATCCTCTTGATCGCGGCCGCCGCCGCCTCGTTGGTCGACTACGGCGTGAACAGCGCGCTCGTAACCATCTTCGTGAGTCTTCGAACGGGGGTGCCTATCCGCCAGGTGATGCGGGAGCTGCGGATCGGGCGCCTGAGCGAATTCCTCGTGAGCTACCTCGGGCTCGGCCTCGTTGGTTTGAGTCTTGCGATTCCTATACAAAGATGTTGGATACGGGGCGCTGCCTGCCATCCTTGCACCCCTGCTATTTGCACGTCAGATGTTCTTCCGATCGCAGGCGCTCGAAGTGGCCCACGAAGAGCTCCAGGATCGCGAGCAGGTCCTTCGATCGCTTTCGAACGCGATGGCCGAGGAACGAGCCGACGAACGACTCCAGATCGCCGGGTATCTCCATGATGACCTCGCCCAGGTCCTCTTCCGGCTCTCCATCCAGGTTGATGTAGCCCGAAAGCTGCTCGAAAAGGGTCAGACGGAGGACGTCGCTGCGCAACTCGACAAGATCCGTCAGTCGAAGCAAGACACGTCAGACCGGATCCGCGCGCTCATCCGAGACCTGCACCGATCCCCGCTCGGAGCGAAGGGGCTTGCCGAAGCGCTCGAGTCCTTCACCGAGGAGGTCGGTCGCGATTCCTCGATCCGCTTCCATCGCGACGTGGAGGACATCGAGCTCCCGGCTCCGATCGCGCTGCTCGTGTATCACATCGCCCGCGAGGGTGTGATGAACGCCCTGAAGCACGCACAGCCGAGAGATGTGTGGATCACGGTTCGCGAGGAAGACGACGACATCGAGCTGATCTTGAAGGACAACGGGGTTGGCTTCGACACGGAAGCCCCCGGCCCTGAAGGTCACTTCGGCATGGCGATGATGCGTGAGCGCGCTCAGGTCGGTGGCGGTCGCTTCGAGGTCGAGAGCGCACCCGGTGAGGGCGCGACGATCACGGTCAGGTTCCCGAAGTCCCTTCTCCAATCGGAGCCACCGCCAGAGTCGATCGGAGACGGCGGAGGACCCGGGCCTACTCCGATCGATCCGGCGGGTGGTGGGAGGGATCGCCCGGGACCGACACCACTCGAGCCGCGAGACGGGAGAAGTGACGGTCCGGCGGAAGATGCTTCCCCCGATACCCCTGGAAGATCCGAGCCGGCGGCCGGCGATTCTCGCCCGACCGTCCGAGCATGATCATCACGACGAGTATCCGCGACGCCCGCGTAGAGGAGCACGTCGCCGATCGAGATCACGGCGCCGACCGGCGGCGGGATCCCGATCACATCGCCGAGGAGGGTCAGGGAATCGGCGGGGCCCATGAGGTGGTGCTTCGCGGTCCCCGCGCCGAGAAGTTCCTCGGCCCCGGCACCTGCCGTGTCGAGGGCGCTGGCGCTCACCGGCATCCCACCGTTCACCCCGATGACGAGGATGTTCAGGACCAGTCCGGCCATCACGAGCCACGAGGCCGGGAGCCGACGGTTCACCCATGCGAACGCGAGCAGGAGTCCGTAGGAGCCCACGAGGACGGCCAAGGCCGCTGATCGTCCGATATCTCCCGTGAGCGAGACGCCTTGGAGAACGAGTCCGGCGAGGGCGACACCCCACCAGTGCACGTTGAGTCGCTCGAACGGTCGCAGGCTGCCACCGGCGATGAAGCCAACGCCGACGGCCAAGCCGATCACGATGAGGACCAACATCACGTGGGGAAGTCTCCGACTCGGGCGGCTGAACCGACAGCATCGTTCCACGGCCCCCGAAGGGAGTCCAGCGTCGATGCGGCGATACCCTTGTCGTGTGCGGAGCGACGAAGGGTACTTCGGACCGGAGAGCGTTTCCTGGCGGGTGCACCGAGAGGTCACGGTGCTGTTCGGAGGCGCGAGAGCGATGCTCATGCAGGCCGCCCATCCGTTGGTGGTCGCGGGCGCGAACCAGACCGGCATGTACGAGCGCAACCCGTGGAAACGGCTTCAACGAACGCTCGTGCTGCAATACGCCCTCACGTTCGGGACGAAGACCGAGGCGCATGCCGCGGCCGAACGCATCAACGGGGTGCACGAGCGCATCAACGGGGTGGATCCCGTGACCGGGCGGCGCTACGACGCGCTCGATCCGGAGTTGCTGCTCTGGGTGCACACGTGCCTCGTCGACAGTGCGCTGCTCTTCGAGCGGATGACGGTGGGGGCGCTCGCAGACGCCGACCGCCAGCGCTTCCACGAGGAACAGATGCTCGCGGCCGAGATGGTGCGCCTCCCTCGGGAGAGGATCCCGGCGACGGTGCCCTCCCTCGCGGACTACGTCGCCGAGACGGTTGGATCGGGAGAACTCGTCGTCACGGAAGCGGCGCGCCGAGTGGCGGAGCTCTTCTTCGATCCGCCTCGTGACGCGCAGTGGCGACCGGTCCTGAGAGCGGTCGCCCGGCTCGCGATCGGGACGCTTCCCGAGGCCGTGCGAGAGGGGTACGGCTTCCCGTCCGGGCCGGGAAGCCGCACGCTCGTCCGCGCGACGCTCGCGGGGCTCCGGACGCTGCGTCCGCTCCTCCCGCCGAAGTACCGCTTCATCGCTCCTTACCAACAGTGGCGACTTCGGGAGCGAGGACGCGCCGACCATGTCGGGATCGAGCGCGCGCGGCGCTCGCTGGGGATCCGCCTGTGATGGCACACTCCTGATCGTGGCGATCGACGGATTGTTGCTCGACATCGACGGCGTGCTCGCGGTCTCCTGGGAACCGCTGCCCGGAGCGGTCGATGCGTTGCGACGTCTGCGGGAGGCCGGCGTGCCGTTCCGCATGATCACGAACACGACGACCAAGACCCGAGCCGATCTCGCCGGCACGCTCAGGGAGGCGGGGTTCGAACGTCAGCGACGAGGAGATCGTGACGGCCGTCGTCGCGACGGCCGCCTACCTCCGGAAGGAACATCCCGGGAAGAAGGTCTTCGTGCTCTCCGACGGAGACGCCACGGAGGACCTCGCCGGCGTCGAGCTCACGGCCGTCGACGACGCCGATGTGGTCGTGATCGGAGGCGCGTGCGACGAGTTCACCTACCCGACGATGAACAAGATCTTCCGCCGCCTGATGGATGGTGCCGCGCTCGTCGGCATGCACCGGAACCTCTTCTGGAAGACCAGCCAGGGCTGGGAGTTGGACGGGGGTGCGTACATCGCCGGGCTCGAGGAAGCCGCGGAGACGAAGGCGACGATCTGCGGGAAACCGGAGAAGGCGTACTTCGACGCGGCCCTCGCGATGCTCGGTGTGACCGCGGATCGGTCGGCGATGGTGGGAGACGACATCGTCAACGACATCCAGGGTGCCCAGGCATCGGGGCTGACCGGGATCCTCGTGCGCACGGGGAAGTTTCGAGCGGGCGACGAGGATCGCGAGGCCGGCCGACCCGATCACGTCCTGCCCTCCTTCGCCGACGTCCCCGTGTTCCTGGGCCTCGCGTAAGGGATCCGGCCGGCCATGGTGCCCGATCCGAACCGCTTCGCGCAACGACTGTTCGCCGGCATCGCCCCGCAGTACGAGCGCACCGGGCGCGCTGCTGTCGTTCGGTCAGGACGAACGGTGGAGGCGCTTCCTCGTGTCGAAGACGAACGCGGTGCCGGGATCGTGGACGCTCGACGTCGCGGCCGGCACACAACTCGTCTCCCGGGAGCTGGCGGCGCGGAAGAACGTGCGAGTCGTCGCGCTCGACCAGAGCGAACCGATGCTGCGAGCGGGTCGTGAGCCGAACCGACTGGCCGGCCTCGACGACCGCATCCACTCCGTCCTCGGACAAGCCGAGCGCCTCCCCTTCGAAGACGGCGCGTTCGACGCGGTGACGTTCACGTACCTGTTGCGGTACGTGGAAGATCCGGCTGC
Source organism: uncultured Actinomycetota bacterium (assembly GCA_963737525.1). Taxonomy (GTDB): domain Bacteria; phylum Actinomycetota; class UBA4738; order UBA4738; family HRBIN12; genus JAJNBA01. The sequence continues at coordinate 12,267 of CAVTTD010000039.1, read as the reverse complement.
CACCGTCGGGGAGCTCGCCCGGGTGATCCGCCCCGGCGGCTCGATCGGGATGCTGGAGTTCCACGTCCCGGATCCGGTGATCGCCCGCGCCGGCTGGTGGGTCCACACGAGATTCTTGATGCCGGTCCTCGGGACCGTCGTTTCTCCCGCATGGGCGCGCACCTCCGCCTTCCTCGGGCCGAACGTCTCGCGCTTCGTCGCCGCGCATCCCTTGGAGGAGTGGGTGCGCTGGTTCCAGGGCGCCGGCATCCGGCACGTCCGCACGCGAACGTTCCTGTTCGGCTCCGCCGTCGTGCTCTGGGGCGTGAAGGGCAGATGAGCGAAGGCCGACCTGCGTTCTACGCGCTCGATCCCGGTGGCTGGCGGGACTGGTGGACGCTCTTGCATCCGCCGTACACGGTGTGGCACCTCTCGTACGTCGCGATGGGGGCAGCGACCGCGGCCGAGGTGGACCTCTATCGGCTGGGGATGAGCCTGCTCGGTTTCTTCCTCGGCGTGGGTCTCGCGGCGCACGCGCTCGACGAGCTCCGGGGTCGGCCTCTGGGGACCTCGATCTCGGATCGGGTTCTCCGGGGCGTCGCGATCGTCTCGCTCGCAGGCGCTGCGGCGGTGGGTATCGTCGGGATCGTCCAGGTGTCGGCGTGGCTCGCGGCGTTCATCGTGGCCGGCGCGTTCCTCGTCGTCGCCTACAACCTCGAGCTGTTCGGCGGCTCGTTCCACTCCGACCTGTGGTTCGCGATCGCGTGGGGCGGTTTCCCCGCGCTGACCGGAGCGTTCGCGCAGGACGGGAAGCTGGAGGTCGCGGGTGTCCTGGTCGCGGGCGGCTGCGTCGCGATCAGCGCGGCCCAGCGCGTGCTGTCGACGCCGGTGCGCCGCCTCCGGCGACGGGTCGCGGCCGTCGAGGGGACGATCACGCTGCGGGACGGCACGACGGAGCCGCTCGGGGCCGATGTCATCAGAACGGCGCCTGAGGCGGCGCTGAAGCTCCTGGCCATCGCGATGCCGGTGCTCGCGACGGCGTTCGTCATCTCGAGGCTCTAGGACGAGCGTCCGTGTACCGGCGTCCGTAGTATCCGCGCCGTGTCCGCTCTGCATCGCGTGGTCGGCTTCGCGGTCGTCGCCATCTTCGCGCTCGGGTGGATCTGGGGACTGGGCGCGAGGATCGCGCGGCGCGAACCCGGTGACGCTTTCTGGACCTGGCTCACCGTGGCCCAGGTGGTTGCCGGGCTTCAGGCGGTGCTCGGCACCATCCTGCTCCTCATCGGCCGACGGGTCGAAGCCGAAGGGGTCTTGGGGGGCACGCTCCACTACGTCTACGGCTACCTGCCGCTCCTTCTCTTCGTGTTCGCGCACGTCGTCGCGAGGGACGGCAGTGCCCGCGCGGTCGGGATCGATCGGCCGATCCGGCCGTGGGTCCCGTTCGCGTGGGCCTCGTTCATCAGCTTCGGTCTCACGCTCCGGGCGTTGATGACCGGACTGGGTCTCTAGCGGCGCCCGTCCGCCGCTGCGAGATGATGGCGCCCATGCGTGGGTGGAGGAAGGTGCTCCTTTGGGCAGCGATCCTGCTGGCCTGCGCCGGCGTCGGCGCGTTCATCGCCTCACGCTCGAACCCGTTCCCGCCGGGGGTGCGCGACTCGACCGCTCCCCCGAGCGAGAGCCCGAGCTCGAGTCCCAGCGCGACGAACGGAGACCTCGTCCGCTGGTCCGTCTCGATGATCAGCCGGACGAGGCACACGTACCACGTGGGCGGCTCGTGCACGAGCGACTGGCGCCTCCGAGGAGGCGAGATCGAGTTGACCGAGTCGGGCCGCGCCGACGGGCACGGCGTCGCGAAGCTCCTGCCAGGCGCGAGCTGCGACTTCCCGTCCGCGCAGGTCCAGACCCGGCGCGTCGACATCTCGATCGCCGGGCGCCGGGACGGGGACGAGCTCGACCTCCACTTCTCGGAGGAGGGACGGTTGCCTCTGGGATCGCAGGACCTCGGGGGATTCCTGAAGACCCTGAGCACGCTCCGGTTCTCGATCCCCGAGCGAGCGGGCGCCAGTACCAGCAAGCCCAGACGGATCGAGGATCCCGACGGCGAGGTCTACGCGTCCGTCACGCGGATCCGGCTCGGCCGCTAGCGGCCGAGCCAGATCGTCGCGAGCCTCTGATCGGTCGGTCCCGCGCTCCAGCGTCCCTCCCGCTCCACGAGCCGAGGCCCGAGCGCATCGGCGAGTTCTTCGTCGCGTTCCGATGGAAGGCAGAGACGCCGCCGGATGAGTGCGACGGCGTCCTGCTTCCGGTCGAAGCTGCCGGGGGTCGGAGGCGCCGTCCAGTGCTCGATCGACGGGTCGAGCCCTGACTCCGTCAGCGCCTCGAGCGCATCGTCCGCGGTCGGCCCGTCGGGGCGCTCGACGGCGTGGAACCGGAGCCAGAGGTCGTTCATCCAGTGGAGCGGATGCCGCTCGGTGAGCTCGAAGACGACGCGACCTCCGGCGACGGCCGCGAGGTTCCGTGCGAACGACCCGAGATCCGCCACGTTGTAGAGCACGTGACCGGCGACCGCGACGTCCGCACGGCCGACGCGGTCGGCGACGTCGGGCCATCGGCCCGCGACCGCCTCGGCCTCGACGCCGGCCGCGCGGGCGTTCGACAGGAAGCCCTCGAGCATGTCCTCCTGCGCGTCGACCCCGACCAGCACGCCCGCGCGGCCGGCGAGGGGGACGGAGGTGGCACCTCCACCGCACCCGACGTCGAGCACGCGCCCGCCGTCGGGGAGCCGCTCGAGCGCACGGACCGTCGTCGGGGTGGGATCCGGCGCGACGCGTGCCCGCTCGCCTCTCGTCCGGAAGAGCTCGGTCGGGAAGCCGTACGGGGACTCCGGGGCCGCCGCGATGATCTCAGCCGGGATCGCCCACCGCTCGAGCTCCTCCCGCCATCGATCGAGCGCCGTCACGTCTCACGCAGGATCTCGTCGGTGTGCTCGCCGAGGGTCGGCGGCGCTTGCCGCGTATCGAGCACACTCCCGTCGAACCGGATGGGATTGCGAACGAGACGGAGCGTCGTCGCGCGTCGCGGGTCGGCGACCGACTCGATGAGTGCCGCTCCCTCGGGCGAAGCGAAGACCTCGTCGATCGCCCGGATCGGGGCGCACGGCACGGACGCGTTTTCGAGCGCCTCGATCCACTCGGTCGCGGTCCTGGACGCGAAGGTCTCGGCGAGGAGCGGGATCAGCTCGTCCCGATGGCGCACCCGGTCCTCGTTCGTGACGAAGCGCGGGTCGAGGGGCCACTCCGGGTGTTCGAGCACCTCGCACGTTCGCGCGAAGAGCCTGTCGTTGCCCGCCGCCAGGATGAACGGCCGGTCCGATGCCTCGAACGCCTGGTACGGAGCGATGTTGGGGTGCGCAGTTCCCATCGGGCCGGCCACGATCCCGCCGATCAGGAGGTTGGCGGCCTGATTCACCATGGCGGCGACGCTCGCGTCGAACAACGACACGCTCACGTGCCGTCCCCGACCGGTGCGCGCTCGCTCGTGGAGCGCGGCGAGGATCCCGATCGCCGCCTGCAGGCCCGTGATGACGTCGAGCAGGGCGACCCCGGCTTTCACCGGCCGCCCGCCCGGCTCGCCGGTGACGCTCATGAGGCCCGAGAGCGCCTGAACCATGATGTCGTAGCCCGGACGACGTGCGGCGTCGGGCACCTCCTCGCTGAACGCGGTCAGCGAACAGGTGATCAATCCGGGTGTTCCTCGACGGAGATCTTCCAGGGCGAGGCCGAGCTCGGCCATCAGTCCCGGACGGAAGTTCTCGATCAACACGTCGGAGCCGCCGGCGAGGTGCCGGACTGCGTCGATGCCGTCGGACGTCTTGAGGTCGACCGTGACCGAGCGCTTGTTCCGGTTCAGCGCCAGGTAGTAGGCGGCGTCGTCCTCCACGAACGGTGGTCCCCAGTGGCGGGTGTCATCACCGTCGCCGGGGCGCTCGATCTTGATCACGTCGGCGCCCAGATCGCCCAGGATCTGGGTCGCGAGGGGTCCCGCGAGCACCCTCGAAAGGTCGAGGATCCGGAGGCCGGCCAGAGGGAGGTGCTCCACGGTGCGGAGGATACTCGCCCTCTCTGCCGCTCCATCCCGGTGTGCTTCCACACAACTGGCGCATCGCGGCGACAATGGGCAGAATCCGACTGTGAACGAGCAGAGCCTCGAGCGCGTCAATGCCTTCCTCGCCGCCGTCGCCGATCGAACCGACAAGGGCGAATTGTTGGAAGCCACGCCTGCCGAGCTTGGCAGGGAATTGGGCTTCCCCGACCCACTGTCGATCGCCCGCGCAGTGCGCGCCCTCGTCGCCAGGCGGCGACTGGAGCCCGCGGGCGGCTCCTACCGGCTCCTCGACGCGTCTCCGGTGGCCGAGGGCGAGCGGGAGACGATCGAGCGTAGAAGCAGGCGCTCCCGGAAACGCCCCGACGACACGAACGCCGCGCGGCGTGGCGGCCTCGCGTACTCGGACCTGGGCAGGGCGACGGTCGATCGGTTGGTCGAGCTGGGCCAAGAGGTCTCGCAGCTCCGCGCGCAGCTGAAGACCTCCCGAGAGGAAGCTCGTGAGAACCGGGAGATGCGGGTCGAGGCCGAGCGGCGCGCGCGGACGCTCGCCGAACGTGCTCGGGAGCTGGAACATCGCGTCGAGATGGCCGAGTCCAACCTCAGGACGTTGCTCGCGTCCGCGCGCGCCACCGGCATGCATCCGGACCAGCGGCTCCCCGATTCCGAGATGGAAGCGATCTTGGGTGTCTTGAAGGGCAACGGCGACCAACCCGCGGACGAGGAGACGGTGGCGCCGACGGCGATGGACCGACCTGCCGAGGAGTTTCCTACGCCGACGGCTCCCGCAGAGGAGGCGTGACCGAACCTCGCCTCAGGGAAGCCTCGTAGCACGCGGCGAGGTGGCCCGGGGAGAGCTCCTCGAGTCCGAGATCTTCTCCACGACATCTCGCCTCGATGCCGAGGGTCGCCGCCTCCCCCGACGCGACCACGGGGCACCGAGGATGGAACCGGCATCCCGTCGGCACGCGCGTCGGGTCCGGCGGCTCCCCTTGCAGGATCGGGCGGTCGATCCCACCCGCCTCGGGGACCACGTCGAGCAAGGCCTTCGTGTACGGGTGTCGCGGCCGCAACAGGACTTCCTCTGCAGGGCCGATCTCCACGATCCGTCCGAGGTACATCACCGCGACGCGATCCGCCACGGTCCATGCCAGGCCCAGGATCGTGCGTGACGATCAAGATGGAGAGTTGAAGCGAGTCGCGCAGCCCGAGGAGCAGCTGCAGGATCTCGCCCCGGACGGACGCGTCGAGGTTGGACACCGGCTCATCCGCCACGATCACCTTCGGGTCGAGCACGAGCGCCCCGGCGATCACGACTCGCTGGCGCTGTCCTCCCGAGAGCTCGTGCGGGTAGAGCAAGTAGAAGCGTTCGGGTGGACGCAGGCCGGCGCGGGACAGCGCTCGGGCGACCATCTGCTCCTCGGTCTCTCCGTTGGGGCCAGCATGGATGCGGTGGATCCGGAGCCCCTCCGCGACGCTCTCGTAGATCGTCTGGCGCGGGTTCAGTGACGCGGTGGGGTCTTGGAATACCATCTGGACCTCTCGGCGGTATTCGCGAAGCTTCCGGCCGAGGGGGACTCCACGGAAAGAGATCGTCCCCGCGTTGGGCCGGATCAACCCCATGATCGCGCGCGCCATCGTCGTCTTCCCGCAGCCCGACTCGCCGGCGAGCGCGAGCACCTCGCCTTCGTGAAGCGTCAGGTCCACGCCATCGACCGCGGTCGCCGCGACGGCCTTCTTCTTCCCCCCGAGGAGAGACGCACGACCGGAGAAGCTGACCTCGAGACCGCGAACCTCGATCAGAGGGTCTCCGAGGGTCCTTCCCCGGGGCTCGAGCGACGTGTCGTTCACGTCGAAGCCTCAGAGAGGGACGGGGCGCCCGAGACGTGGATGCAGGCGGCGCTGCGGCCCTCGCCTGCTTCCCAGAGATCCACGTCGAGGGTCGGGCAGACGCCGATCGCTTCGGCGCACCTCGGGTGGAACGAGCACCCGGATGGGACGTGCTGCGGGATCGGGCGGGTCGCCTCCAAGCCCGGACGGCTTGCCTCGGAACCGCGTGTCGCCGATCTCGGGGAACGCTCCTGCCAGCGCTTTCGTGTAGGGATGAGCGGGCTCGTGGAAGACATGCTCCGCCGGGCCCTCCTCGACGATCTGACCCGCGTACATGATCGCGATCCGGTCCGCCACTTCGACCAAGACCGAGAGGTCGTGGGTGATGAAGAGCATCGCGAGTCCGAGCTCTCGTTGGAGACTCTTGAGGAGTTGGAGCACCTGCGCCTGGACCATCACATCGAGCGCCGTGGTGGGTTCGTCCGCGATCACGAGCGACGGGTTGCACGCGAGGGCCATCGCGATCATCACGCGTTGCTTCTGCCCACCGGAGAGCTCGTGCGGGTAGTCGTCGATGCGCCGAGCGGGCAGGCCCACCTCCTCGAGGAGCTCCGCCGCGCGGACCCGGGCCTCTCGTTCGCCGGCCAGCTTGTGGACGGTGATCGCCTCGACGATCTGCTCCCCGATACGGCGGACCGGGTTGAGGGCGTGGAGGGCGCCCTGGAAGATGATCGACGCTCCCGTCCAGCGGAGCGCGCGGAGTCGCCCCGGCTTGAGCGCCAATACGTCCTGCCCGTCCAGGAACATCTCTCCCTCGATCTTCGTCCCGGGTGCGTGCAGACGCAGGATCGCGCCGGCGATCGTCGACTTGCCGCATCCGGATTCGCCGGCGAGCCCGAGCACGTGGCCCTTGTCGATCTCGAGATCCACCCCGCGGACGGCGGGCACGTCCCCGCCCTTGGTCCGATACGTCACCCGAAGATCGCGGACGGAGAGGACGCTCACCGTTCGCGGATCCTCGGGTTCAGGACCTCATCCAACGCGTAGCCACACATCGTGAACGCGAGCGTGACGAGGCAGATGCAGACACCCGGTGGGATGATCCACCACCAATAGCCGGCCGAGAGAGCACCCGCGGTGAACGCGTCGTTGATGATCCCGCCCCACGAGACGTTCCTCGGATCCCCCAGTCCGAGCAGCGAGAGTGTCGTCTCCGCCAGGATCGAGAGTGCGACCGTGAGGACGGTGTTCGCGAAGATGACCGGCATCACGTTCGGAAGGATGTGCCGAGTGACGAGGTGCCAATCACCCGACCCGAGTGCGCGGGCCCGTTCGACGTACGGCCGTTCTTTCACCGACAGCGTGTCGGCGCGGACGAGGCGCGCGGTGGCCGCCCACGAGGTCACACCGATGACGAGGATGATGTTGAACAGGGATCTCCCCAGGATCGACGTGAGCACGATCGCCAGGGCGATCCACGGGATGACGAGGAACCAGTTGGTGAACGCGTTCATCAGCGTGTCGATCCGACCGCCGTAGTAGCCGCCGATGATCCCGACGCCCGCGCCGACGATCATCGTGACGGCCGTCGCCGCGAACCCCACGAGCAACGAGATGCGGGACCCGTAGATCACCAGGTCGAGTACCGAACGCCCGAAGTCATCGGTGCCGAGCAAGAATTCACGCGAGGGCGGCTCGAACGGCGCTCCGGCAGGCGTCGACACATCGAGGTCCGACGGACTGACGAGGAGCGGAGCCGCGAGCGCGACGCCGATGAAGACGACCATGAGCACGAGCCCCACCATGCCCATCCTGCTTGCTCGATAGGTACGCCAGAAGCCGGACAGCGCCCGACGTCGACGGGCCCAACGGATCTCCCGCGGGCTTCGGGGGATCTCCAGGGTTCCCGCCGGCTCCACGTTGGGGGGCGGAGGTTCGTGCGGAGTCTGGATCACTCAGGCCTCCTTCACGCGCGGGTCGAGATATCCGTAGAGGACGTCGGCGAGCAGATTGAAGAAGATCACGGCCGCGCTGAAGACCAGGAAGATGCCCTGGATGACCGGATAGTCGTTCTGATCGATCGCGTCGAACGTCAGGCGCCCGAGTCCGGGCCACGAATAGACGGCCTCCACGATCACCGACCCCCCCAGGATGAACCCGATGCTGTAGAACACGAGCGTGAACGTGGGGAGGAGCGCGTTCGGGACGGCGTGCCGGCGCCGCACGTCTGTATCTCTGACCCCTTTCGCCCGGGCCGTCTGGATGAAGTCCTCGCCCATGACTTCGAGCAATGACGACCTCATGATGATCGCGTACTCGCCGAGGTAGCCGAGCGTGAGCGTCATGCACGGAAGGAAGAGATGCTACAGCACGTCCCTGACGTGGGCGAGACCTGTGAGTGACTGATACGACTCCATGCCTCCCGAGGGGAACCAACCGAGTGTCCCGGCGAATACGATCAGCAGGATCATCCCGAGCCAACCCTCGGGCATGGAGTAGAGAACCAGCGAGCCGAACAGGGAGCCTGTATCGAATGTACTTCCTCGTCGCCATGCCCCTTTGATCCCGATGAGGATGCCGGCCACCGTGGACAGAAGAGTGGCGGTGCCCACGAGAAGCACTGTCGGCCAGATCCGTTCCGCGATCTCCTGGCTCACCGGTCTTCCCGAAACGAACGAGATACCCAGCTCTCCCCGGAGCGTGTCACCGACGTAGTTGACGAACTGCACAGGGAGCGGGTCTCCGATCCCGAGCTCCTCTCGGAGCGCGGCCTGCTCCTGCGGGTCGAGCCTGAGGGTCGTCCTCGTGAGGAGCTTGACCGGATCACCGACCGCTCGGAAGAGGACGAAGTTGAACGCGAGGACGAAGACGAGCGTGGAGACCGCGTGCAGCACCTTGCGGAGCAAGTACCGACGCGATCCCAACCCCCGGCCTCCGTCCTCGCGACGACTCTACGCCTCGTCCTCCTCGCGCCGGCGCCGGCCCATCACGACGAAGGCCACGATGGCGATCGCGACGATCGCGCCGATACCGATCCACAGCCCGGCCGACGTCCCGCCTCCGCTGGTCGTTCCTGTCCCGCCCGCCACGACCGGCTTCAGATCCATGTAGGAGTCGACCCTCCATGCGAAGAGCAGACCGCCGCCGTCCTGCGGTGTGGGCTTGTACCCGGTGAAGGCATCCGTCCGGTACGCCTGGATCGTCTGCGGGTAGACGAGCGACGATCTCGGGGATCTGCTCGTAGTAGAGCCGCTCGAACTCGTGCACGACGCTTCTGGCGTTCAGCCCGGTCGAACGTGTTCCTCTGCTCGTCGTAGAGCCTGTCGAGCTCCGGGTTGGAGTAGCAGCCGTCGCTCCACCCGAGGCACTGGCTCGAGATGTAGACCGACATGTTGAAGTCGGGATCCGGATCGCCGCCCCAGCTCCAGATGTAGGCGTCGAACGTGCCGTTCTCCCATTCGACGTACGCCTTGCTCTCACTCACCACGCGAACATCGAACTTGATGCCGACCTGGTTCATCCAGCCAGCCATGAGCTCACCGGTTCTGGGTGAGCCCGGGGAGTTGTTGATCGCCAGGATGTCGAACTCAAGGGGCTTCCCGCTCTTCGGGTCGATCCGTATCCCGTCGCTGTTCTTCTGGGTATACCCCGCGTCGTCCAGGATCTGATTGGCCTCGTCGAGATTGAAGTCGTACTCCTGATCGGCGGGGATATCGAGATGCCAGAAGACCTTGTCCGGCGAGATGAACGTGTCGGCGGGTATCGCATCGCCGTGCCAGACGACGTCGGCGATCGCCTGCTTGTCGATCGCATGCGCGATCGCGAGCCGGACCGCATGATCGTGCAGGGCCGGGTTCGCCGTGTCCTGCGTCTCCGGCGGCGTGCCATAGACGGGCATGTGCGCTTTCGCCTGCCCACCGAAGTTGAAGGCAAGGTTGGTGTGGTAGTTCGGAGCCTGTTTCGTGATCGCGATGTTCGGCTCATCCTCGAGGCTGGGGACGAGCGTGGACGGGACCTCCTGTGCGAAGTCGATCTCACCCGACTTCAGGGCCTGGACCATCGCTTCGTCGTTGCCGTAGACGTGGTACACGACCTCGTCGATCGTCGGCGTCCCGAAGAAGTGACCGGGGACCGCTTCCATCCGCCAGAACTGATCGTTCTTCCACTCGGTCAGCTGGAACGGTCCCGAGCCGATCGCCGGGATGTTCTCGTAGGCGCGGATCTCCTTGGCCGGCTTGCCGTCGAGCTTGCCCCATACGTGCTCGGGCAGGATCGGGATATACGGAGGGACTTCCGGCGCGAACGTCGGCTCCTCAGACTTCCAGATCAGCGTGGTGTCGTTGGGGGTCTCGAACGTCGGGTTGAACGGGAGGTAGTCGGAGAACGTCGAAAGCCCGTTGTCCAGGGTGAACCGGTAGGTGAACGCGATGTCCTTCGAGGTGAGCGGCACACCATCCTGCCACTTCACGTCATCGCGGATGTCGCATGTCCATGTCATATGGTCCGTGCTCGGCTCGCACAGTTTCGTCGCGAGCTCGGGAACGGGCGACAGGTCCTTGGCGGAGAACCCGAACAGCATGTTGTAGTTCATGAGGAGCATCTCGTACTCGGAGGTGCAGCACGCCTTGAACGGGTTCGGCGAGACCATGTCGCTGGTGGTCCCCACGTTCAGCGTGATCTTCTCGTCCGAAGCGGCCGATTGCCCGAAGGCCGCTCCGGCCAGCCCGAGCACGACCGCGGTGACCACCCCGAGCGCCACCGTGGCCCGTCGCATTCCCCTCATCGCTGCCCCCTTCCGAAGGTCTTCCTTAAGTCGTACGCACGCGTTTCCGACTCGGTTGGACCGTCCCGTCGCGCCGGAAGGCGTTCGGGGCCGGTCCGCCCACGCTCCACCCGGCAGATTGAACGCCGGGTCAGTCGAGAGGGTCTGTATAGCATCGGGGGCCCGAGAGCGCTAGGCAGGCATGGTCGGTTCGGGTCGAACCGACGATGTCGTTGGGGACGCCGCGACCCCCGGCGTGAGGGCCCGGCTTGTTCCGTATCTGCCCATTCTGCTTAGCTCCTAGGGCATGCGGGTTCTCTTCGCCGACGCCATCGACGCTTCAACCGTGGACGTGCTCACCGCGCGCGGTCACGATTGCGTCTCGGACGCCAAGCTCTCGGCCGATGACCTCCCTGCTCGGATCGAGGGCTTCCAGGCCCTCGTCGTGAGGAGCACGAAAGTGACAGCGGCCACCATCGAGGCCGCCGACGCGCTCGAGCTGATCGTGCGCGCGGGAGCGGGCACGAACACGATCGACGTCGCGGCGGCGTCCGAGGTCGGGATCTACGTGACGAACGTGCCGGGCCGCAACGCGATCGCGGTCGCCGAGCTCACGATGGGACTGCTCCTCGCCATCGACCGCCGGATCGCCGACAACGTGGCCGATCTCCGAACCGGTTCCTGGAACAAGGCCTCCTACTCCAAGGCCGACGGCCTCTTCGGCAAGGTGATGGGCATCGTCGGTCTCGGAGAGATCGGGTTCGCCGTCGCCGAGCGCGCCACCGCGTTCGGGCTCGGTGTGCGGGCGATCCGCAAGGAGCGGGATGAGGGAACCGACGAGCGGATCAGAGCGATCGGCATCGAGCTCGTGGACTCGCTCGAAGAGCTCGTGGAGACGTCCGACATCATCTCGATCCACGTGCCCGCGACGCCGGAGACGGAGTCGATGTTCGACGCCAGGCTCCTCGGCCGGATGAAGGAAGGCGCGATCCTCTTGAACACGTCCCGAGGAGACATCGTGGACGAGGCGGCGCTGCTGGATGCGCTCGAGACCCGCGCGCTTCGTGTGGGTCTCGACGTCTATCCCGACGAGCCGGGCTCCGGCGAGACGGCCTGGTCCTCGAAGCTCGCGCAACACCCCAACGTCGTCGGAACCCATCACATCGGAGCGTCCACCGCGCAGGCGCAGAAAGCGGTCGCGGAGGGTGTCGTCGAGATCGTCGATGCGTTCGTCCGGGGCGAGATCCTCAACTGCGTGAACCTCGCGCCCACCCGCCTGGGAACCCACACGCTCCACGTCCGCCACTTCGACCGTGTCGGGGTGCTCGCCGGTGTGTTCGACATCCTCAGGCGTCGCGAGCTGAACGTCGAACAGATGGAGAACCGTGTCTTCGAGGGCCGGAACGCCGCGGTCGCCACGATCGATGTCGTCGGAGACGTGGGTCCCGATCTGATCGACGCCCTCGAGGGGCTCGACCACGTGATCCACGTCTCCGCAGTACCGACCGATCGAGGTCGGTCGTGAGGGTCCACAACTTCTGCGCCGGACCGTGCACCCTGCCGCTCGCCGTGCTGGAAGAGGTTCGGTCCGAGCT
>CAVTTD010000038.1:0-31356 GCA_963737525.1 uncultured Actinomycetota bacterium | reverse complement strand
CTTCTCGAGCTCGCCGATCGCGGCGCTGAGCGAGTCGGGCAGCTGTCGGATGCCCATCGAGCGACGACGCCGGGCAGGGATCGATGCGGGATCGTCGCCGACAGGCTCGGGGAGCGACAGCTCGCGGTCGAGCCCGTCGACCCCGGCGGCCACGATCCCACCGAGGGCGAGGTAGGGGTTCGCGGCCGGGTCCATGGACTTGACCTCGAGGTTCGCCGCGTCCGGTCGACTCCCGACCATCCCGGTCACGAAGCGAAGGGCAGCCTCGCGGTTCTCCCGTCCCCAGCAGGCCCAGGGCCCGCTCCAGCGATGGGGTTGGAGTCGCTCGTAGCTGGGGACCGATGGCGCGGTGATCGCAGTGAGCGCGGGGAGGGCAGCCAGTACCCCCGCCGTGAACGCTTCCGCCGTGCGTTTCATCCCCTCTGGCCCGCGACCGCCTTGGAACAGGTTCCGACCCTTCCGGTTCCAGAGGCTCAGGTGGAGATGGTTCCCGTTGCCGACCCGACCGGCGAAGACGACCGGCGCGAACGAGGCGACGTACCCATGGTTCCGCGCGACGGCCCGGATCGTGTGGCGCACGACGAGATGCGTATCCGCCGCGGCGATCCCGACGCCGTGCGGCACCGACAGCTCGAGCTGGCCGGTCGAGTACTCCGGGTGGAACTGCATCACGCCCGTTCCCTGCTCCTCGAAGGCGCGGATCAGAGCGGTCGCGAACGGTTCGACGTCCGCGAGCGCGATCGCGCCGTAGGCGGGCCCGGTGTGAGCAGGCGTCGGGTCCGCCTCGTCCGGACCCGGCGCGGCGCGATGGCCGAGGAAGAACTCGATCTCGTAGCCGCCGCGGAGCTCGAGCCCGTGGCCGGCGAGGCGCTCGAGCATCCGACGGGCGAACGTGCGCGGGCAGCCGGGTAGGGCTCGCCCTCCTGGTCGAGCTGGTCCACGGGTGCGAGCGCCCATCCGGGGCTCGCGGCGAGCGCGACGGTCTGGGCCGGGTCCGGCATCAGCCGGGTATCGCCGGTCGGTCCGCCGATGTGCGGCGAGGACGTGATCTGGTCGTCGACCTGGAAGACCGTGAAGACCGGGGAGAGGCCGACCCCGAACTTCACCGCCTCTTCGTACCGACGGAGCGGGATCGTCTTCACGAGGGTGACCCCGGAGTTGATGACGATGGCGAGCGCGACGGCTTCGACGCCGGAGGCGGCGAGCCGTCGCGCGGTCTCCGTGGCGGCGGCTCCGCCGCCGCAGGCGCTCGCTCCGACTCCGGGGTGCGGCCGCCACGGACTCAGAACAGCTCCAGGTACTCGTTCCGCTCCCAATCCGACACCGAGTCCTGAAACCGGGAGAGCTCGTACCGGCGCATCTTCGAGTAGGCGGTGACGAAGTCCTCCCCGAGGAAGTCCTTCGCGGCCGGGTCTTGTTCGAGCGCGTCGAGGGACCCCGCCAGCTCGATCGGGAGCTTCTCGAACGAGCCGTCCTCCTCCGCGGGGATACCCGGCTTCGACGGGTCGGGGATCGGCAACTTCTCCTCGATCCCGCGGAGCCCGGCCTGGAGGAGCGCGGCTCCGACGAGGTAGGGGTTGGAGAGGGCGGAGGGAGCCCGGTACTCGACGTGCTTGTTCGCCGGGCTGCCGCCCTTCACGCGGATGAGCGCGGACCGGTCTTCCAGGCCCCACGAGATGTTCGACGGGCTGAAGGTGTGCGGCCGCCGGCGACGCAGGCAGTTCACGGTCGGGGCGATCACGGCGTCGATCGTCCGCGCGTATCGCAGCTGGCCGGCGATGAAGGAGCGACACGCGTCGGTCATGCCCTGGGGGTCGTTCGCGTCGCCGAACGCGTTGTCTCCTGATTCGGCGCTCAGCAGCGAGATGTGCGTGTGGCATCCGCTGCCGGCCGAGTCGGCCCACGGTTTCGTCATGAACGTCGCGAGGTAGCCGTCCTGCTTCGCGATCTCCTTCACGCCGTTCTTGAACGTGAACGCGTTGTCCGGGCCCGCGAGCCCGCGTCCGGGGGCGAAGTTGATCTCCCACTGCGACCCCGCGTACTCGCAGTTCGACGTGATGATGTCGACGCCGACCTGCGGCATCTCGTCGAGGATCCGTCGGATGGTGGGGACGTAGTCGTTCCGAAGCGTGTTGAAGATCTGATACCCGGAGAAGAGCGGCTCATGGGTGTCTCCGGTGAGGAGATAGAACTCGAACTCCGAGCCGAGGAGCGGCTCGAACCCCAGCGAACGAGCCTTCTCCAGCGCGCGGCGGAAGACGCTCCGCGGCGTCGCGGCGAGCGGCGTCCCGTCGTACCACCGGGCATCGCAGATGAGTCGCGCCGTCCGGTCGGCCCAGGGCAGCACCGCTGCCGAATCCGCGTCGGGGAACAGCAGCTGGTCGCCGTACCCGACCTCCTCGTGGTACAGGGTGCCTCCGACGACGTCGGAGCGAGTGTCGAGAACGCTCGTGCCTCCATACATGTTGAGGCCACGCTCCGCGTAGTCGGCGGCATGGGCGATGGGGATCGTCTTGGAGCGCGAGATGCCGTGCATGTCGGGGAGCTCGAACCGGACGAACCCGACGCCCTCCTTCTCCCAGCGCTTGAGGACGTCCTTCACGTCGGTCATCGATCGACCCTCCTTCGTCAGGCTCAGACCCCGATCTCGACCCCTCGACCGCGGGTTGCCCCGGGGGCTGGGTTATACCGTGACCGCCGCTGGCCCGCAACGGATGGGTGGCCTCCCGGCCGCCGGTGCCGGTCAGCGCGGGACTTCCCGGTGCCGTACCCTGTAACGCTGGCGGGCGCATCGGAAGGAGCGCTGGGTTGGCTCAGACCCCTATCGAGAGTCATCGCACGCATGTGCTGCCGCTCGAGTTCGGTCGAGCGATGCCGGTCGTCGTTCGTGGTGAGGGCGTCTGGATCGAGGACGCGGAAGGTCGCCGGTATCTGGATGCGATGAGCGGAGGCTCCATGGCCTCCACCCTCGGGCACGGCCGGCGCGACATCATCGCTGCAGCCAGGGCCCAGGCGGAGACGCTCGCCTTCGTCCACAACGAGCGACTCACGAACCCGGCGCAGGAGCGGCTCGCGGACGAGTTGATCGACGTGGCTCCGAAGGGGTTCACCCGCGCCCGCTTCACGGTGAGCGGCGCGGACGCCAACGAGATGGCGATCCAGATCGCGCGCAGCTACCACGTCGAGCGGGGCGAATCGGAACGATGGCAGGTGATCTCGCCGGCACAGGCCTATCACGGGCCGACGATGGAGACCCTCGCGCTGACCGGTCGCCCGGGGATGCACGGCCCGTTCGTGCCCTATCTGCCGCAACACCTCCACATCCCCCCGAGCACCTGGCGCTTCGACCCCTCCGGGGAGGCTGCCCTGGAGGCGCTCGATCGAGCCTTGGAGGAGGCCGGGCCGGGCAACGTCTCCGCGTTCTTCTGCGAGGCGATCAGCGGCGCGGCGCTCCCCGGGTACACCCCGCCGGTTCGCTTCTGGGAGGGCCTGTCCGAGCGACGCGAGCGGCACGGCTTCCTCGTGTGCTTCGACGAGGTGGTGACGGGAGTGGGGCGGACCGGGCACTGGTTCGCGGGCGCGGCGACGGCGTGCACTCCGGACATCATCGCGACCGCGAAGGGCCTCGGAGCCGGCTACGCGGCGATCGGAGCGGTGCTCGTCCGTGAGCACGTCTACGAGGCGTTCGCCCAGGGCTCGCGGCGCTTCACCCTCGGCCACACGTGGGACGGCGCGCCGCTCGCCTGCGCCGTGGGCCTCGCGGTCCTCGAGGCCGTACGGTCGGAAGGGTTGATCGATCGTGTCCACGATCGCGGGGCGAAGCTCCGAGACGAGCTCGCCGACTCCCTGTCGGACATCCCGCTCGTCCGCGAGGTGCGGGGCCACGGCTACCTGCTCGGGGTCTCGTTCGTGGATCCGCGCGACGGCGAGTCGCTCCTCCCGCCCGACCTCCGGGTCGGCGGGAGGATCGATGCCGCCGCGTTCGATCGCGGGCTGATCGTCCTGTCGACACAGCCGACGCGCGACGGGTACGCGGGCGACCAGACGCTGTTCGCCCCCGCGTTCACCGCGACCGACGACGAGCTCGGCGAGATGGTGAGCCGGTTCGCCGATGTGGTCACCGAGGTGGCGAAGGGCCTGACGCCCGACCTCGAACGCTCGCAACCGGTGCCGTCGACACCCGCGGGTGGGGTTCGATGAGCTCGGAGGGGGCACCCACTCGCCTTCGCGTCCTGATCCTCCAGCACGAGGAGCCCACCCCACCTGGTTACGTCACCGACTGGCTCGCGCAGCACGACGCCGACGTCGAGACGTTCCGGATCGACATCGACGATCGCGACGTCGACCCGCGCGACTACGACCTGATCGTTTCCCTCGGCTCCGAGTTCGCGGCGTTCGACGACTCGAAGGCGTTCGTGCCCCGAGAGGCGAGTCTGCTCCGGACCGCGGTCGATGACGACGTCCCGGTGCTCGGCCTCTGCTTCGGCGGCCAGATGTTGGCCCGAGTGCTCGGCGGGCGAGGGTTCCGGGGAGAGGTGTCCGAGATCGGCTGGCTCCCCGTCCGCAGCTCCGACCCTGAGCTCGTGCCGGAGGGTCCTTGGTTCCAGTGGCACTTCGACTCGTTCACCGTGCCCCCTGGCGCGACGGTGATCGCCGAGACCGACGTCGGTCCGCAAGCCTTCGTCGCCGGTCGGAGCCTCGGTCTCCAGTTCCATCCCGAGGTGACGACCCAGATCATGGACGACTGGGTGCACGCATACCGCCACGAGCTCGATGCAGACGGCGTGGATCCCGACGCGCTCCTCGAGGAGACGAAGCGTCTCGCGGACGAGAGCCGCGCGCGGGCCTTGCAGCTCTTCGAACGCTACCTGCATGGCGTCGCGCAGCTCGACGTCGCTCATACCGACGACGCCCACGGCGCCGACGGCGACCGGCAGGTGGGCTGAGCGCATGACCACGACCGGGATCGCCTCGAACGACACCCATGTCTTCCCACGGTTCCTCGATCTCGACTATCCGAGCGTCGAACGCGGCGACGGCGTCTGGCTCACCACGACCGACGGTCGCCGGATCCTGGACGCCTGTTCGGGCGGCGCGATGGTCGCCTGCCTCGGCCACGGGGTGCCGGAGATCGTCGAAGCGGCCTCGGATCAGGCGGACCGCATCTCGTACTTCTACAACCACCACTTCACGAGCGAACCCCAGGAACGACTGGCCGACCGCGTGCTGGAGGTGGTGGCGCCCGGGATGGCGCGGGTGCGCCTCGTCTCCGGCGGCTCGGAGGCGAACGAGACGGCGCTCCAGCTCGCCCGGCTGTACCACGTCGAGCGAGGCGACACCGCGCGCTGGCGGGTGATCTCCCCGGCGCAGGCGTACCACGGGTCGACGATGGGGACGCTCGCCCTGACCGGTCGGCGCGCGCTCAAGGAGACGTATGCCCCGTACCTGGCGTCGCACCTCCACATCCCGCCCTCGACGTGGCGCTTCGACCCGAGCGGCGAGGCGGCGCTGGAGGAGCTCGACCGGCGACTCGAGGAGGCGGGCCCCGAGACGGTGTCCGCGTTCTTCTGCGAGCCGGTGAGCGCGGCGGCGCTCCCCGCCGCCTCGCCACCGGATCGCTTCTGGAAGGGGCTCGCGGAGCGCCGGGACGAGCACGGGTTCCTGATCTGCTTCGACGAGGTCGTGAGCGGGATCGGTCGCGTGGGGACCTGGCTGGCGGCGGATCAGCTGCCGATCGAGCCCGACATCGTCGCGATCGGCAAGGGGCTGGGCGCGGGGTACGCGCCGCTCGGCGCGGTGCTCTGCCGGCAGCACGTGTACGAGGCGATCGACCGCGGCTCGCGCGAGTTCGACCTCGGACACACGTGGGACGGAGCACCGTTGTCCTCGGCCGTCGGGCTGGCCGTCCTGGACCTCCTGGTCGAGCGCGGTCTGGTCGAGCGGGTGCGCGACCGAGGCCCCGCCCTGCGCGAGGAGCTCGAGGCCGCCCTCGACGGATCCGAGATCGTGCGGGAGGTGCGGGGGAGAGGCTTCCTCCTCGGCGTGGAGCTCGTGGATCCGCGGGACGGCGAGTCCTTCTTGCCGGCCGAGCTCGACGTGGCGTCCCTCGTCGACGACACGGCGCTCGAGCACGGACTTCTCGTCACGTCGACCCACTCACAGGAGGACGGTTTCGCGGGAGATCAGACGCTCCTCGCGCCGGCGTACGTGACCACCGACGACGAGCTCGCGCAGGTGGTCGATCGCTTCCGGGCCACGATCGAGTCGGTGGAGCGCTCGATCCGGGACTCCCTCGTGAGCGAGGGATGAGCGACCGAGGAGCCGGCGAGGAGTTCGTGCTCCTCGCGATCCCCGACATGAACGGCTCCCTCCGTGGCAAGGCGCTCCGCCCGGCCGCGTTCGAGGCCGCCGCGCAGCACGGAACCGTGATGACCGACCTGATCATCGGGCTCGACCCGGTCGATACGCCGATCACCGACTACGAGCGGTTCGGGATCCGCACCGGCGCGGCAGACCTGCTCCTGACCCCCGACGTGGACACCGTCCGCGAGCTCACCTGGCGGCCCGGTTGGCGGATCTGCCTCGCGACGCCCACCTGGCCGGACGGCTCACCGTGCGACTTCGCCTCGCGGGAGGTGTTCCGCACCGTCGTGGGCGACGTGTCGTCGCTCGGCTACGACGTGATGGCGGCGATCGAGTACGAGGTTCGGATCTGGGACGAACAGGGCGCGCCGCTGTCGAGCGGGATCAGCTACAGCCTGAACGAGATCGGCCGCTACGACCGGTTCGTCGACGCGCTCGTGGGCGCTCTGCAGGCGTTGGACGTCGAGCTCTCCGCGGTGCACACCGAGGCCGGGCCGGGGCTGCTGGAGCTCAACCTCGCGCCGGGGCGCGGACTGGCCGCGGCCGATGGCGCCGTGCTCGCGAAGTTCGCGACGAAGCAAGTGGCGGCGTCGATGGGCCTCCGCGCGAGCTTCCTCGCGAAGACCGTGCCGGGCGAGGAGGGGTCGAGCGGACACGTCCACCTGTCGTGTTGGGACGGCGACACGAACGTCTTCGCGGGCGGTGCGGCCGACGATCCGCTGCCCGATCCTCTCGCCTCAGCGATCGCGGGCGTCCTGGAGCACCTGCCGGCCGCGTCGCTGTTGTTGAACCCCACGATCAACTCGTACAAGCGACTCGTCCCGGGCTGGTTCGCGCCGATCAACGCGACCTGGGGCTACGAGAACCGGTCGTGCGCCGTGCGCGCGATCCGGTCGGCGCGCCCCGAGCTCTGGCGGTTCGAGTGCCGACGCCCTGGAGCCGACGCGAACCCCTACCTGGCCCTCGCCGCGATCGCCGCCTCGGCGGCCGACGGGATGCGGCAGAAGGCGAAGCCGCCCGATCCGATCGAAGGTGACGCCTACGCGCGAGACGACCTCCCCGAGCTCCCCGGCTCACTCGAGGCGGCGATCGCGGCGTTCGGAGAGGACGAAAGCCTCCAGCGCGCGCTCGGGCGTCGGGTTCTGCGACTACTACGTCACGTCACGTGCCTGGGAGCTCAAGGCATGGCGCGAGACGGTCACCGATTGGGAACGCGACCGGTACGACCGGTCGGTCTGAGGAACCTCATTCCTCGCTGAAGTAGATGTTCTTCACCTCGGTGTAGAGAGCGGCGGCGTGCATCCCCATCTCTCGACCGATCCCGCTCTGCTTGTAGCCCCCGAAGGGCGCCTCGGTGAACACGCTGCTCGATGAGTTCACGCTCAAGACGCCGGTACGGATCGCCTTCGCGACGCGGATCGCGCGTCCCACGTCGCGGGTCCAGATCGAGCCTGACAACCCGTAAGGCGTGTCGTTCGCCAGGCGGATCGCTTCCTCCTCGGTGTCGAATGGCAGGATGCGACACCACCGGGCCGAAGATCTCCTCGCGGGCCACGCGCCACGAGTTGTCCACGTCGGCCAACACCGCCGGCGCATGTAGTAGCCGTTGCGGTCGAGCAGCCTCGCCGCCGGTCATGAGACGTCCGCCCTCTTCCTGACCGATCGCGAGGTAGTCGAGTGATGTCTGTCGCTGGCCCTGGCTGATCAGCGGGCCCATCTCGGTCGCCTCGTCGAGGGGCTCCCCGACGTTGATCGCCTCGGTCGCCTTCGAGAACCGCTCGACGTATTCGTCGTAGATCCGACGCTGCACGAACTGGCGCGACCGCGCGCAGCAGTCCTGGCCCGCGTTGTCGAAGACAGACCACAACGGCTTCGGGATCGCGACGTCGAGGTCTGTATCGTCGAACACGACGCTCGCGGACTTCCCGCCGAGCTCGAGGGAGACCCGGGTGATGTTGGCGGCCGCCGCCTCCATCACCGTCTTGCCCACCTCGGTGGACCCGGTGAACCCGATCTTCGCGACGCGCGGATCCGAGATCAGCGCCGTGGCCGTGGTCGCGCCGGGTCCGGGGAGCACGCTCAAGGTCCCTTCGGGAAGGCCCGCCTCCATCAGGATGTCGGCGATCGCGAGGGCGGTGAGCGGCGTCTGCGACGCCGGCTTCAGGACCGCCGTGTTCCCGCACGCGAGCGCCGGGGCGACCTTCCAGTTCGCGATCACCGCGGGGAAGTTCCACGGGCTGATGAGGACACAGGGCCCGACCGGCTCACGGATCGTGACGTCCAGGCCCGGAGGGACGATCGGGATCGTCTCGCCGAAGATCTTGTTCGCCGCCCCGCCCCAGTACTCGTAGGTGTTGGCGACGATGTCGATCTCGGCGCGGGCGCCGCCGATCGGCTTGCCGCCGTTCCGCGCCTCGAGCGTCGAGAGCTCCTCCTGCCGCTCGCGGATCAGGAACGATGCCTTCGTGAGGATGTGTCCCCGCTCCCGGGCGCTCATCCGGCGCCATGGGCCCGTCTCGAACGCGTCGACGGCGACGTCGATCGCTCGACGAGCGTCCTCGGCCGACGCCTTCGCGACCTCCCAGGCAGGCGCCCCGGTCGAGGGCTCGACCACCTCGTTCGTCGCGCCGTCGGCCGCGGCCACCCGTTCCCCGCCCAGCACCAACAGTTCGGTCATCGTCCCCTCCGTCGAGGCACGTCCACGATCAGGTGCGAAAGCCTAGTGGATGCCGCGAACGCCTTCCTCCGAACGATGCTCAGTCGCTGTTTGTGGCCATGCCGATGGCCACGATGACGACCGCGAGGAGCACGGAGGCGAAGCCCGTGAGGTACCGGTAGATGTTTCGCGAACCGAAGCAGTCGAACTCGTCCATGCCGCACGTTCGCGGCTCCATGACAAGGATGGCCAGGACGAGGCCGCCGACGAGCACGAGGGCAGCAGCCAGGAATGCGATCCGACGGCCCCTCGACGCTGTGGTCATCCCGGTTCCGCTGCCATCCCATCGGACATGGGTCCTCGATGAGCCATACGTCACACGGTCGCGTCGCGGACGTTCGCGACGATCAGGATCAGGACGAGTGCCGCCACCGCGACGCGGTACCAGAGGAAGATCATGAAGTCGTGACGCCGCAGATACTTCAGCAGTCCCCAGATCACCACGAAGCCGCTGATCGCCGAGGCGACCATCCCGGCGATGAACGCGGCGGCGTGTCCCTGCAGCCCGGTCTGCGCGAGGTCCACCGCCTTGTACGCGCCGGCGCCCGCGATGATCGGGAGCGACAGGAGGAAGGAGAAGCGGGCAGCAGACTCACGGTCGAAACCCATCGCGCGGGCCGCGGTGATCGTCACGCCCGCGCGTGACACGCCCGGCTGCAGCGCGAGCGCCTGCGCAGCGCCGAGCACCAGGCCCTGCTTCGGACCGATCGTGCCGAAGGCACGATCGCTCCGAGAGTGCCGGTCGACGAACACGAGGAGCAGCGCGAACGCGACCAGCATGAGGGCGATCAGCAACGGGGCACCCAGCTTCTCCTCGATCACGCTCTCGAACAGGGCGCCGGCGATCGCCCCGGGGATCGTGCCGATGACGAGCGCCCAGGCGATCCGCTCGTCGGGCGTCGACATGCGGCGCGCTCGGATCGACCGGAACCACGCGGCCGCATACCGGGCGACGTCATGTCGGAAATAGACGAGCGCGCCGATCAACGTGCCCACGTGGAGAGCCACGTCGAAGGACTTCTGCAAGCCGACGTCTCCGAACTGCGTCCACCCGAAGATCCACGGGACCAGGATGAGGTGCCCCGAGCTGGAGACCGGCGCGAACTCGGTCGCCCCCTGCACGAGGCCGAGGATGATCGCCTGGAAGATGCTCACATGGTCCTTCCGCGGAAGAGACGGTTGGCCCGATGCTAGCCGCCGGCCGTCACCGGGAAGGTGAACGAGTCCCCAGCAAGGACGTCGTCCGGTCCTCGGACCGCGATCGAGAGCGTCGCGAACGCCGACGCGAACGCCAGGGCCTCCGCGTCCGTCGGGGTCACCAGGAGCACGAGCCCGACTCCGCCCGAGGTCGGGGCGGTGGCGGCTCCGAAGGAGCCGCCACCGCCTCCCCGGTCGACGGCGAGCACCTCGAGTGCCTCGCCCGCCACCTCCGTGTGGGCGCCGCCTCCCCCGAAGGTGGCGATCACGTCGACCAGGTCGCCCGGCTTCACGCCGACCGCGCCCGCCACCGGCACCTGCACGGCCCGCATCCCCGGCTGGGACGAGCGAGGCCGTGGGCCCGGCGCCGGCGCCGGCGAGCCGCAGCTGCGTGATGATCTCGCCCGCCGCGATCTCCGAGAGAACGATCCTGCCCGTCGTCCCGGTGAGGTCGCGCATCGCGCCCGGCGGCGCGAAGCGCGACGGCACCGTGACGACCTCGAGGGCATCTTCGGCGAGGACCGCACCCCGATGGATGTCCTCGGCCGCGGCCACCACCGTCATCGGCGGTCCTCCGTCCGGCCTGACGACGTCGATGCGGTGCACGTACGCCCGCATCACGAGGGCTGCGGCGAGCGCGCACGCGACGGAGATCGAAACGAGGACGAACGACGAACGCGGCAGCTTGCGGCGGAGCAGCATGCGGGCGACCGTAGCGTCGCCGCCGGGCGCTCGCCGTGACGCCCGTCACTGCACCGGGCGGAGACCACCCTTCTCGTCCTTCGGCCCATCGAGGGGGATCGCCTTCATGCGGAACTCCTCGAGGGCGTCCTTGCCGACGATGGTCGCGACCGACTCTCGCATCCGATCGGCGAGCTGGCCGGGATCCTCGCCCGTGACGAAGCGGATCTCGACGGTGACGAGCTTCTCGCCCGCCATCATCCGTGTCCAGTCCCGGCGAGCGCCGTCGCACACGGACAGGTCCGTTCGGCCGGCACGTCCGGGATCGCGGCGAAGAGAAGGTCCCGCACCTTGTCGATGTTCTCGCTGAAGACCTTGAGGACCTCCTCGTGCGTGACCGGCGGGATGTCGTCCACGCCGACGTCGTAGTCGGTCACGAGCGCCACGTTCCCGTAGCAGAGCTCGAGCTCCCGCGCGAGAGTCGCCTCGGGGAACTGGGTCATCCCGATCACGTCGGCGCCGAGCTGCGCGAACATCCGTGACTCCGCCTTGGTGGAGAACCTCGGTCCTTCGATCACGACCATCGTGCCTCCGTCGCGGTGCTCGATGCCCTGCGACACGGCGGCCTTCACGAGCGTCTCGCGGAGGGTCGGGCAGTACGGGTCGGCGAAGGACACGTGCGTGGTCTGGGGGCCGTCGTAGAACGTGTTCGACCGGGACTTCGTGAAGTCGATCGCCTGGTCGCTGATGACGAGCGTGCGCGGCGGGATCTCCTTCCGGAGAGATCCCGCCGCGCACGGCCCGAACACCCGGGTGACGCCGAGATCCTTCAGCGCCCACATGTTGGCTCGGTAGGGGACCTCGTGCGGCGGGAAGCGATGATCCGTCCCGTGGCGAGGGAGGAACGCGACCGTCCGGTCGCCCACCGCGCCGATCGTGATCGGCGCGGAGGGCGCCCCGAACGGCGTCTCCATCTCCACCGTCTCGGTGTTCTCGAGGAACTCGTAGAAGCCGGAGCCCCCGATCACCCCGATCTCCGCCCGCGGATCGGTCATGACGCCGCCGGCTCCTTCTTCGAGGACTTCGATGACGGCTCGGAGGAGCTCCTCTTCGTGGTGTCCTTCGATCCCGTCGAGTCCTTGGCGCCTCCCGACTTCTCGCCCGTCTTCTCCCCGGTCTTCTCTCCCGTCTTCTCCCCTGACCGTTCCCCGTCGCCCTTCGGTTCGCCGGACTTCTTCGCCTTCTGCCCGTGGTCCGTGGAGTAGAAGCCCGATCCCTTGAAGGAGATCGCCGGGGGCGCGAACACCTTCCGCAGGCTTCCGCCGCATTCGGGGCACATCGTCAACGGTTCGTCCAGCATCGACTGCACGATCTCGAAGGTGTGGCCGCAGTCGCGGCACGTGTACTCGTAGGTGGGCATCTGAGCAGGAAGTCTACCCGTGGCCTTGTTCCCGGCTGTCATCTTTTCCGCGACGCGAGTACCGTTGCCCGCGTGAAGGTGCACAACGCCGTCATCCCGGTCGCGGGCCTCGGCACGCGGTTCCTGCCCGCCACGAAGTCGACGCCCAAGGAGATGCTCCCGGTCGTCGACACGCCGGCGATCCAGCTCGTGGTCGAGGAGGCTGTTCGCGCGGGGATCACCGACATCTTGATGGTGACGGGCCGGGGGAAGCGTTCGATCGAAGATCACTTCGACCGGTCCTCCGAGCTCGAGCACTTCCTCGAAGCGAAGGGCAAGTTCGACGAGCTCAAGCAGGTCCGCGCGATCGCCGAGCTCGCGACCATCTTCTACACACGCCAGCGCGACCCGCTCGGCCTGGGACATGCCGTGGCGTGCGCCGAGTCGCACATCGGCGACAAGCCGTTCGTCGTGATGCTTCCCGACGACCTCGTGCGACCCAAGACCCCGCTGCTCGACCGCATGCTGAAGATCCACGAGCGCTACGGGCGGAGCGTCCTGGCGGCGATCGAGGTCGCTCGTGAGGAGTCCTCGCTCTACGGGATGATCGAGCCCGAGCCGGTCGAGGAAGACCTCGTGCGGATCGTCTCGATCGTCGAGAAGCCGCCGCCGGATCGCTCCCCGTCGAACCTCGCCGCGGTCGGTCGGTACGTCTTCACGCCCGAGATCTTCGACGCGCTCCGAGAAACCCCACCGGGTCACGGCGGCGAGATCCAGCTCACGGATGCGATCAACCTCCTCGCGCAGGACCAGGCCGTCTACGCCCTGAGCTTCGAGGGGCGGTTCGACGTCGGGAACAAGCTCGACTACCTGCGGGCGACGGTCGAGCTCGCGCTCGATCGCGAGGACGTCGGCGCGGAGTTCAAGGCGTACCTGGCCGAGCTCGCTCGCCGCGAGAAGCTCAACTGAGGGTCGCCCGGCGGAGCCCCGCCTAGACTGACCCTCGATGTCCGCGCAGCCGCACGTCCACGACCACGATGCTCCCGAGGGGCTGCTCTCCGTCGAGCATGCCAAGGAACGCGTCCTCTCCAGCGTCCAACCGCTCGCTCCGCTCCAGCTGCCGCTGACGGATGCGTACGGATGCGTGGTCGCCGAGGACATCCTCGCGACGCACGACCTCCCCGAGTTCGCCTCCTCGGCGATGGACGGGTTCGCCGTTCGCGCATCCGACGTCGCCGGGGCGACGCCCTCGCACCCTCGTGAGCTGAAGATCGTCGGCCGCGCGCTGATCGGCCACGAGCCCGAGGGGACCGTCGGCGCCGGCGAGACGATGCACATCGCGACGGGCGCGCCCGTGCCCGCCGGCGCCGACGTGATCGTGCCGATCGAGAACGCAGACGTGGATGGGGACGAGCTCGTTCGGCTGCTGGACGGTCCGGCGCCTGGCACGCACGTCCGCCCTCGCGGTGAGGACGTGCACGAGGGCGATGTCCTGATCACGAGCGGGAAACGCCTCGGCGCTCCCGAGCTCGGGCTCCTCGCCAACGCGGGACATCCCACGCCCCTCGTGCACCCGCGACCTCGAGTGGTGGTGCTCTCCACGGGGGACGAGCTCGTGCCGCCGACCGAGACGCCGGCGTTCGGACAGGTCCGCGATGCGAACTCCTTCACGATCTTCGGCGCGCTCCGGGAGATGGGCGCGATGCCCGTGATGGCGGGCATCGTGCGCGACGACGTGGAGTCGCTCCGGGACACGATCTTCAACTTCGAGATCCAGGCCGACGCCTTCATCTCCTCGGGCGGGGTCTCGGTGGGGGAGCGCGACGTGGTCAAGGCCGCGTTCTTCCGACGAGGAGAGGTCGACTTCTACAAGGTGGCGATGCAGCCGGGCATGCCACAGGGATTCGGGCAGGTCGAGGGCAAGCCGTACTTCGGGCTGCCCGGCAACCCCGTGAGCGTGTTCGTGAGCCTGGAGGTGTTCGTCCGCCCCGCGATCCTGAAGATGATGGGACGGCGTCACCTGTTCCGGCCCGAGATCAGCGCGAGGTTGACCGACGAGGTCCGAGGGCCGCGCGGGAAGCTCCAGTTCGCCCGCGTGGAGGTGCGACATGAGAAGGACGGCTGGTCGGCCACCCCCACCGGTGCGCGGGGCTCGAACCTGATCTCGACCGTTGCCCGAGCGAACGGATTGGCGATGATCCCGGCGGGGACCGAGTCCGCTCCCGCCGGCTCGACCGTCCAGGTCATGTTGTTCCGCTCGTCGGAAGACTGACGTGGTCGGCGGCGAGGGCTTCGAGCGGGCGCGGCTCCCGGCGGAACTGTCCGCCCGCATGGTGGAGGTCGGTACGAAGGAGATCGACCGACCGCGAGGCCGAGGCCGAGTGTGTGGTCACGATGACCCCGGAGGCGTGCGCGCAACTCGTCGCCGGGACGCCGAAGGGTGATCCGATCGAGGCGGCCCGCATCGCGGGACTGATGGGCGTGAAGCGGACGCCCGATCTGCTTCCGTTCTGTCATCCGATCGCCGTCACGGGTGCCGAGGTGCGCGTGGAACCGGACGGATCGACCGGCCGGATCCGCGTGCGGACGCGCGTCCGCGCGAGGGACCGGACCGGCGTCGAGATGGAGGCTCTCACGGCGGCAGCCGTCGCCGCGCTCAGCCTCTATGACACGGCGAAGGCCTACGACCGGGCCGCTCGGATCGACGGCTTGCGCCTGTTGGCGAAGTCCGGAGGCAAGTCGGGGGACTACACCGCTCCCTGATCCGAAGAGTCCTCCAGCGGTCATCGGTCGGCTCGGACGTCGGCTTCTCGACGTCCGAGACGTCGTCCCGATGCGCGATGGGTCAACAGGTCCCCGGCCTCGCATCGTTCGGCCGAGCGGGAACTCACTCCGTGGAAAGTTCCGCGGATCACATCGATGTGATTGAAGACCCCTACATGTGGTACTACGTTGCTATCCCAGCCTAGATGTTGTGTCGCACCGGGAACGACAGAGCGGAGGCTGGGCGCGTTGGATTGGCTGCTCCTCGCGGCGCTCGCGATCATGTGGGCCGCATTTCTGATACCTCTCTCCGCCAGGCGACGATCGTCGACTGGCTCGATGGAGGATTTCGAACGTAGGATGGAATTCTTGGCGCACGCGGAAGCGAACGGCACTCCGGGACGCTGGATCGTGACTCCCCGGAAGGGGGCTCGCTTCATCGGCGACGCCGAAAGACGCCGGGCGCGAGTGCGCGACCGGCGCCGTCGCGTTCTCGTCTTCCTGATCGAGGCGATCGGCGTCACGCTCCTCATGGGACTCGTGCCGCCGCTGCGCGTGATCTGGAACGTCACCGTGGCACTGGTCGTTCTCCTCGGCGCGTACGTGTGGATGTTGATCTCGATCAAGCACCGCGCGACGGCCGACCCACGCGACGTCGCGCGGAACGCCCGCGCTCCGCGCGACCACGCGGCCGCGTTCGCGGCCCGATACGTGATCGAGGGTCGGAACGGGCATCCGCGCGAGATGTTCAACGGTCTCGAGGGCCTCGGCGAGAGCGACCGCGTGCACGTGGTCGTCCGCCCCGCCTCCGATCTCGCCGGCTGAGCTCCCCGTGGATCTGTCCGAACTGGCCCACTCCATCCAGGTTCGCCTCGACGCGAAGAACGCAGCCCGCGAACACGCCCTCCCGGCCGCGCGCCGTTCGATCCGGTCGAGCGCGAACGCGATCCGCGCGATCCACCGTCTCGAGTTCGATGCCGCCGAGACCTTGATCGCCGAGTCCCGCGCGGCGCTCGATGAAGGTCTCGCGGCGGTCGAGCAGCACGCGGACATCCGGCACGCCGGCTACCTGCAGGACGCGCAGAAGGAGTACGCGGAGGCGAACCTCACGCTGGCGCTCGTCACCGGCCAGGACCTCCCGGGACCGACGGATCTCGACGTCGAGGACGCCGCGTACCTGGGCGGGATGTCCGACACGATCGGCGAGGGGCGGCGCCGGCTCCTGGACCTGCTCCGGGGCGGCGAGGTCGAACAGGCCGAGCGCCTGCTCGAGGCGATGGAGGAGATGTACGGGGTCCTCGTCACGATGGATTATCCGGACGCGATCACGATGAACCTCCGGCGAGCGACGGACGTGTCGCGGTCGCTGATCGAGAAGACCCGGGGCGACCTCTCGATCTCGGTGGTCCAGAAGGATCTGCGAGACGCACTCGACCGCCACGCCGCCGAGCTCCGGGGCGACGCCTCCCCCGGCGGCTGAAATCGCTCTGTTACGCTGCCCGATCCCGGGGGTGTAGCTCAGACCGGTAGAGCGCTGCCTTCGCACGGCAGAGGCCAGGGGTTCAAATCCCCTCACCTCCACCAGGTCGGTGCCAGCTGACAGGCGACCCGTGATCGCCGGGTGACCAAGCACCCTCCGTCGGACGCTGGAGGCCAGCGGGCCTCCGCCCCCGGGCTTACCGTCGCGGCGCAGCGAACGCCCAGGTCATTGAACTGGGGGGTCCGGGCGGTCAAGAATCGGCACGTCCGGAGCCGATAGCGGATGCAACACCCTGGAGGAGGGTCCTTATGCGCTCTGAACGCATCAACTTCCTGGCCGTCGTCACGGCGGTGGCAGGACTGACCGGTTTCGTCGGCGTCTTCGCGAAATGGTTCAGTTACTCCTATCCGGTCGACGGCGGCATGTCACGCTCTATCTAGACGGGACATGGGACGCGACGGGCGCGATCGCGGTCGCCGCCGGTCTGGGCGCCCTGATGTTCGGTTGCGCGTACATGCTGCTGTCGGACCCCGCGATCCGCCGCATCGTCGCCCTGCTGATGGTGCTTTCCAGCCTCGTGCTCCTGGTCGCTTCCGCGATCGGGTTCACGCGGGTCGACGAGGCGATCGGCCCCTCGCCGCTCCTGCCGGCGCGCTCAGGGACGACCGAATTCCACGCCACCCTGGCCATCGGCCTCGGCATCTCGTTCGTGAGCGGGGTGCTCGCATGGTGGCGTCCATCCTCCTGGTGGGCCGCCGTGAGGCGGGCCTGGAGGATGCGGACCGACATACGACCCCGGTAGCCGCCACCGTCTGACGATGTGAGGTCGCTCACGTGCGGGTAGCCTTCCCGCCCGCATGGAGCGCACGGCATCTCAGGTGACGTGGTGGGGGCGGCCCGGACTGGAGGTCCGGGCCGGCCGCCTCGCGATCGCAGGCCGCGACGCGGACTCGATCGCGCGTGAACATGGAACACCGCTCTACGTGTACGACCTCGTCCGCGTCGAGGAGCAGGCACGCGCGCTCCAGGGAGCGCTCGGACGAGCAGGACTCCGGTACCGAGTCCGCCTCGCGCTGAAGGCACAGCGCGAGCCGGCCTTCCTCGCCTACCTGAGAGCGCTCGGGGCTCCGGGAACCGCAGAGAGCGTCGGGATGGATGTCTGCTCGCCGGGGGAGATCCGATGGGCGCTCGACCACGGGTGGGAGCCCTCGGAGATCAGCTACACGGGGACGAACCTCTCCGACGGGGACCTGGACGCCGTCCTCGACGCCGGCGTCCACCTGAACGTGGATCTGCTGACCCAGCTGGACCGGGTGGGGAGGCGCGCGCCCGGTTCGACGGTCGGCGTTCGGATCAACCCGAGGATCGGGGCCGCGTTCCCGGGTGGAGGTCAGTCCTACGCGGGAGATCGTCCGACGAAGTTCGGGATCTACCCGGAGCGGCTCGAGGCGGCCCTCGACATCGCACGCCGGTACGACCTCACGATCGACACCGTCCACATCCACGCGGGGTACCTGTATCTCACCGATGCGCTGCCCACCGTCGACGAGACGATGCGGCGTGTCGGTGCTGCGACCCGGATGTTGATGGACGCCGGCTGTCCGATCACGGAGGTCAACACCGGGGGTGGTCTCGGCGTCCCCTTCCGGCCGGGCGATCGCCCGCTCGACCTCGACGCGTGGGCCGCCGTCGTGACGGAGCACCTGGGGCCGCTCGACGTCGTCGTCGGGACCGAGCCCGGGGAGTTCCTCGCGAAGGAGTGCGCGACGCATCTCGCCCAGGTGGTGAGCGTCGAGGATCGCGACGGGGTCACGTTCGTCGGGTCTGGATACCGGCTGGAACGTGATCAACGAGCACTTCGTCTACCGGATCCCCTTCCATCCCATCCTGTGCCGCGCAGCGGACGCCGAGCCGGTGGCCAACGTCACGGTGGCCGGCCACATCAACGAGGGCAACGATCTCTTCGCCGAGGACCATCCGATGCCCGAGGTCGAGGAAGGAGACATCGTCGCGATCCCGAACGTCGGGTCGTACAACGCGTCGATGGTGTCGGTCCACTGCCTGCGTCCCGAGCCCTCGTCGGTCTTCTTCACCGACCGGACATGAACGACCTGCCCATCGCCGAACGATGGTTCCGTTCGCAGCGGGTCACCGAGGACATCGTGCTCCTCGTGGAGGATCACCTCGATCCGTTCTTCGAGTCGAACGTGTGGCACGTGCGTGGAGCGGCGCGCGACCTCGTCGTGGATACGGGCAACGGGATCGGCGACCTCGGCGCCGAGCTGGCACCGCTCGTGGGGGATCGTCCGGTCGTGGCCGTCGCCACGCACGACCACTTCGACCATGTCGGAGGCCTGCACGCCTTCGAGGAGCGATGGTGCCACGCGGCAGATGCCGACGGGATCCGCGAACCGGAGGAGCTCGCGCTGCTGCGGACGGACTTCCCGCCGGGTCTCGAGGACGAGATCCGCTGGTACGGCTACGAGCCGCCCGAGCGGGTGATCACGGCGTTGCCTCGAGGGGACTTCGACGTCGCCGGCTGGCGAACGCCCGCCACGGAGCCGACGCGCCTCCTGGGTGAGGGAGACGTCGTGGACCTGGGGGATCGCGCCTTCGAGGTCCTGCACGTTCCCGGCCACACCGCCGGGTCGATCGCCCTCTGGGATGCAGCGGGCGGACTGCTGTTCACGGGAGACACCGCCGCGCTCGACGACCCGCTGTCTGCGGAGGACGAGGACGCGTTCGTCGCGTCGCTCCGGCGGCTCCGAGCGCTCCCGGTGGAGCTCGTCTGCGCGGGGCACTCCCGGCCGTTCGGTCGAGAGGAGCTCAGGATGTTGATCGACGAACAGCTCGTGTCGCGAGGGTAGTCGGAGCGCTTCGGGTTACTTGAAGCGCAGTGTGAACACCGCGTCGGCGCTGGACCAACCGTCGAGGCCGAGGCGTACGACGAGCGATCGGCACGTCCCGCGCCAACCGGCGCTCGTTCGCCACTGGAGCACCAGATGCCCACGCTTGTTGAGATGGGTCTTGACGTTGGCGGCACCGTCAGCACCGGTGGCCTCATGGGTCGCACAGTCGACGGCTCGCACGGACGGGGACCCCGCCGAGAGCACCGGACCTCGAGGGCGTGAGCCGAGCTCGAGGATGATCGGGATCGTGCGTCCCGACTTGAAGACGGCCTGCTTCGTGATCGGCCCATAGATCCCCTCGAACACGACGTAGCCGTGGGACGCGGTCGCCGAGTTGCCCGCCACGTCGGTGCCCGTGACCGTGAACACGTGCGAGCCGGCATCGTTCGGCACGACCTCGCCGTCGGGGACCGGGCCTTCACACGAACTGAGGCCCGAGCCGCCCGCCTCGTCGACGCACGAGTAGTCGGCGAGCATCCCCTCGCCCTCCGTCAGGATCGATCCTTCGGGCGGGGAGACGATGGTCACGACGGGCGCGGTCTCGTCCGCGGGAGGGTCTTCGGGGGTTGTCGAGAGGTCGAGCCTGCCCACCTGGTTGCTGCCGGGCGCGCTGAACCAGATCGCTCCGTCCGGACCGCTCGCGATGCCGGTCGGCATCGTCCCCTCGCCGACGGGGATCTCGGTGATCTCTCCTCCCGGGGTGATCCGTCCCACCGCGCCCGCGCCCCCCTCCGTGAACCAGAGCGCTCCGTCGAGTCCGGTCGTGATGCCGTTCAGGCCGGCACCGTCCGTCGGCACGGGGTACTCGGTGGTTCCACCGCCTCCGGTCATGCGGACGACCGTGTTCGCGGCGCGGGCGGTGAACCACAAGGCGCCGTCCGGACCCAGGGTGATCGACTGGGGACCCTGCCCGGGGCTCGCGAGAGGGAACTCGGTCATCACGCCGTCGACCGTGATCCTCCCGATCGCGTTGGCGTTGGTCAGGGTGAACCAAAGTGCCCCGTCCGGGCCGGTCGTGATGCTCAAGGGCGCGGCGCGAGGAGTATCCGTCGGCCATTCCGTGATCTCGCCGTCGAGGGTGATCCTCCCGATCGAGCTGATCCCTCGCTCCGCGAACCACAGCGCACCATCGGGTCCGGCGGTGATGCCCGTCGGCATGGCCCGATCGCTCAGGAAGAACTCCGAGAGCTCACCGTCGACGGTGAGTCGCCCGATCCGTCCCGCACTGTGTTCGGTGAACCACATCGCCCCGTCGGGGCCCCGGACGATATCGAAGGGATCGACGCCCGATTCCAAGCCGATCTGGGACTGCGCACCATCCGGCGCGACCCGCTCGATCTCCGAGGCGAAACGGTTCGCCACCCAGGTCGCCCCGTCGGGCCCCGCCGCGAGTCCCTGCGGGAACGAGTCCGTCGCCGCGAGATCGAACCACGTGAGCTCGGCGGCGCCGGCCGGTGGCCCCGCCGCCGCGAACAGCGTCGCCAGCGACAGCACGGTGGCAGCGGCAACGAGCGAGACAGGATGTCGAGACCGGGCCATGTCTGAGGTATCGGTCCTGGACGGTCATCCGCGCACCGGGCGAAGGTCGCGAGCATCCGCCGAACGGGGGAGGCCGAGAGTATGCTCCGCCGATGCCTTCTGCCGAGCCACTCGTCGTGCTCGCCGGCCGCCTCGTCGACGTGGCGGCCGGCGACGTGCTCGAGGATCGTGCACTCGTGCTCGACGGCGACCGGATCGAGCGTGTGGTCGCGGCCGGGGACGCGCCTTCGGGGCCGCCGGTCATCGACCTGTCCGCCCGCACCGTCCTGCCGGGTCTGATCGATTGCCACTCACATCTGATCGGCGAGATGGACGATGGACAGGGCTATGCCTATCTCGTGAACCGCTCCTCGGCGCAGGAGGCGCTCACCGGCGTGACCAACGCCCGCGATACGTTGCTCGGCGGCGTCACGACCGTCCGCGACGTCGGGACGTTCCACGCGTTCGTGGATCTCGCGCTCAGGGAGGCGATCGAGGAAGGCCGGATCGCCGGTCCTCGGATGATGTGCGCCGGCGCCTATGTGACCTGTCCGGGGGGCGGCGGTGACATCACCGGGCTCCCGCCCGAGGTCCCGGTGCCGAGCGAGCTCCGGATGGGTGTCTCCTCCGGCGCGGACCAGGTGCGTGCCAACGTCCGGCGCATCTTCGAGGCGGGCGCCGACTTCATCAAGGTGATCGCGACCGGCGCCGTCCTCACGTCCGGTACCAACCCGGGTGAGCCCGAGCTCACCGAGGACGAGATCCGGGCGGCGGTCGAGGAGGCGGAGGCACGAGGAAGTCACGTCGCCGCGCACGCCCACGGCGCGGAGGGCGCGAACCGCGCCATCCGCGCCGGCGTGCGCTCGATCGAGCACGGGTGCTTGATCGACGACGAGACGATCGCGCTCATGCTCGAGCGGGGCACCTATCTCGTCTGCGACATGTTCGACGGCGACTGGATGATCCAGGAGGGGCCACGGCTCGGGTACTCGGACGAGGTCATGCAGAAGACGGAGATGACCAACGACGCACAGCGAGAGAACTTCGCGAAGGCCGTCAAGGCCGGTGTGAAGATCGCGTTCGGGACCGACGCCGGCATCTACCCCCACGGGATGAACGCCAAGAACCTGGCGTTCCACGTGCGGTTCGGTCAGACCCCGATGGAGGCGATCCGGAGCGCGACCCTCGTCTCCGCCGAGCTGATGGGGTGGGAAGACCGGGTCGGCTCGCTGCGACCGGGGCGCTTCGCCGACCTGATCGCGGTCGACGGCGACCCCCTGGATGACGTGACGGTGCTCGAGGACATCCCGTTCGTGATGAAGGGCGGCCAGGTCGTCAAGGGCTGACCGCGGTCTGCGATGATGACGCGCGATCGAGCGAGGGAGCCCGAACGATGAGCGAAGACACACCGATGACGGCGGCGGAGATCGTCGAGAAGTCGAAGCGGTACACGCTCTACGACTGGCAGGCGCAGTCCAAGGCGTCCCCGATCGCGGTCGATCGGGCCGAGGGCGTGTACTTCTGGGACGTCGACGGCACGCGCTACCTCGACTTCAACTCGCAACTGATGGGCGTGAACATCGGGCACGGCGACAAGCGCGTGGCGGAGGCGATCGCCCGCCAGGCGGAGAAGCTTCCCTACATCTCGCCTTTCATGGCCTATGAGACCCGAGCCCGGCTCGGTGAGAAGCTGGCGACGCTCTGGCCGGGTGAGCTCGAGAAGACGTTCTTCACCCTCGGCGGCGCGGAGGCGAACGAGAACGCGATCCGGATCGCGAAGGCGTTCACGGGCCGCCAGAAGATCCTCGCTCGGTACCGCTCGTACCACGGTGCCACGTACGCGACGATCAACCTGACCGGCGACCCGCGCCGCTGGGCGAACGAGAACCCGCCGATGCCCGGGATCGTCCATGTGCTCGATCCCTACCGAGGGACGGCCCGCGGAACCGAGGATGCCGCGACGGCGCTCGCCACGTTGGAGGAAACGATCGAGCTCGAGGGTCCTCAGACGATCGCGGCGTTCATCCTGGAAACGGTCACGGGAACGAACGGCATCCTGATCCCGCCGGACGGGTACCTGGCCGGCGTCCGCGAGCTCTGCAGCCGTCACGGCATCCTGCTGATCGCGGACGAGATCATGTGCGGGTTCGGTCGCACCGGCGAGTGGTTCGCGGTGAACCACTGGGGCGTCGTCCCGGATCTGATGACGGCCGCGAAGGGGCTCACCTCCTCGTACCTGCCGCTCGGAGCGGTGGCGATCAAGCCGGAGATCGCCCAGCACTTCGAGGAGAACGTGTTCTACGGCGGACTCACGTACAACTCCCATCCGCTCTCGTGCGCAGCCGCGATCGCGGCCATCCGCGTGCTGGAGGAGGACGATCTCGTGGGCAACGCGAAGCGGCTCGACCCGGTGATGCGACGCCATCACGAGGAGCTGATGGCGAAGCACCCCAGCGTCGGTCGCGTCCGCAACATCGGGCTCTTCGGGATCCTCGAGCTGGTGAAGGATCGCGACACGATGGAGCCGCTCTCGCCCTACAACGTGGTGAACGAGACGATGCAGGCGGTCAACAAGGCCTTGCTCGAGCGCGGCCTGTTCACGATGATCCGGTTCAACGGGATCATGACGAATCCACCGCTGTGCATCAGTGAGGAGCAGCTCGAAGAGGGGTTCGCCATCATCGACGACGTGCTGGCGATCGCCGACGACGCCGTCACGGCGTGACGGACCTAGGCTCCGACGGCCGCCCAACGCTCGGCCCAGATCGAGAGCCCGTCCATCACGGCAGCGAGGTCCCGGCCGCGGTCGGTCAGGCCGTATTCGATCAGGACCGGCGTCGAGGGCGTCACGCTCCGCGTCACGATGCCGGCATCCTCGAGCTCGCGGAGCCGCTCGGAGAGGAGCGTGTCCGAGATCTCCGGGATCGCATCCCGGAGCACCGAGTAGCGGCGACCGCCGTCGAGGAGGACCCACACGATCTGGGGCACCCAACGCTTCCCCACGAGCTGCGCTGCTCGCTGGAAGCTCTCGCACACGGTCCGGTCTTCGTCCATCCCAGCCCTTCCTCTACCTGCCATCCTATCCGAAGCTTCCTAACTTTCCCTAGTAACCACGGAATACTGAGGAATCATCCGTTCGTTCCGGCTAGAGAGAGGAAGACGACCCAGGAAGGGGAGACGTCTGATGGCTGAAGCCACGAGAGAGATCGCGGGAATCGAACTGCCGCCCGCGGGGAAATACGAGCTGGATGTGGCCCACACGTCCGTGGAATTCGTTGCCCGGCACATGTTGACGAAGGTCAGAGGCCGGTTCACGGATTTCTCGGGGCGGATCGACGTCGCGGACCGTCCTGAGAACTCAGAGGTCCACGTGGAGATCAAGACGGGCAGCATCCAAACGAACACCGAGCAGCGCGACGAGCACCTGAAGAGCGACGACTTCTTGAACGTGGAGAAGTGGCCGGTCATGACGTTCGACAGCACGGCCATCCGCCACACGGGTGGGGCGAGCTTCGAGCTCGACGGTGAGCTGACGATCCGTGACGTGACCCGTCCGGTGACGCTGACCGGCGAGTACCTCGGGACGACGACGAGCCCGTACGGAAAGACCGTGCTCGCGGCGTCGGCGAGGACGACCCTCGAGCGTGAGGACTGGAACGTGAGCTGGAACATGGTCCTCGAGACGGGCGGTTTCCTGGTCAGCAAGAAGGTGGACCTGGAGATCGAGGTCGAGGCCATCAAGGTCGGCTGAGCCGACCTGGAGGGCCCGAGTGGGGCGGCGGCGCGGCAGCGCCGCCGCCCCATGCTTCACGACGGGACCGGAACCGGTCCCGTCGCTCCGGGTTCGTACGCGATGAGGTCGAACGCACGGTCGTAGCGCACCACCACGTCGTCCGCGACCCAGAGCTCGCTGGTCCAACCACTCGAGATCGCCGTGTAGCGCCATCGGGCGGCGACGAATCGACCCGCCGGGGTGTCGACGATCTCGCGCCGCTGGAGCTCGTAGCGCTGGCGCGTCAAGGTCGGTTCGAGGGTCACCGGTTCCAGGTAGACGACCTCGATCTCGGCCGTTCCGTCCAGGCGCTTCGCGGTGACCGCGTTGAACGCCGGAGACAGGTAGTCGAGGTGCGTCTCGGCGCCCCAGGCGATGTCCACGTGCTCGCCATCGAGGAGTCCCGTGAGGACGCCGTTCCGAGGCTCCAAGAAGATGGCGTGCGATCCCGTCTCGATCCTCGCCCGGACGATCCTCCAGGAGTCGTTCACGGCGACATCGACGGTCTCCCGGTGCATCGAGGGTTCCTCCCGCTCGATCTCGGAGACGTATCGCCACCCCATCGGGCCCGGCGCGCTTCGGAAGTCTTCGGTCCCGACGACGTCGCCGCTTCGGCCCCGGACCGCGTACCGGCCGCTCGGCACGGTCAGACCTGTGGCTGGAGACCGAGGTCTCGAGCGATCACGAGTCGGAGGATCTCGCTGGTGCCCTCGCCGATCTCCAGCACCTTCGCGTCGCGGTACGCCCGCGCGAGCGGGAACTCCTCCGTGAAGCCGTACCCCCCGTGGACCTGGATCGCCTCACGAGCGACCTCGACCGCCGTCTCGCTGGCGCGGAGCTTCGCGATCGCGGCCTCCGTCGTGTAGGGGCGCCCTTGATCCCGCAGCCAGGCAGCTCGGTAGGTGAGCAGTCGCGCGGCGTCGATCGTCGCGCGCATGTCGGCGATCTTGAACGCGATGGCCTCGTACGCGCCGATCGGGCGGCCGAACGCCTCTCGGTCCTTGGCGTAGGCGACGCTCGCATCCAGGCACCCTTGCGCGAGGCCGACGGACAGCGCTGCGATCGAGATCCGTCCGTCATCGAGCGCCGCCAGGCATTGGGCCAACCCCTTGCCCACGTCCCCGAGCAGGTTCTCCTTGGGCACGCGGCAACCGTCGAAAGAGAGCTCGTGGGTATCGCTGGAGCGCCAGCCGAGCTTCTTGTACCCGGCCCCAACGGTGAATCCCGGCGTGTCGGCGGGGACCAGGATCGTGGAGACGCCGCCGTCCGAGCCCTCCTCGGTGAGACAGGCCGCGATCACGAAGCCGGTGATCGGGGTGCCGCTGTTGGTGATGAAGGACTTCGAGCCGTCGATCACCCACTCGCCGCGGTCCGATCGTGCCCTCGTTCGGAGCGCGGCCGCGTCGGACCCGCTCCCCGGCTCGGTCAGGCCGAACGAGGCCAGCATCTCGCCGGCGGCGATCGGAGGCAGCCATCGCTGCCGCTGCTCGTGGGTCCCGTAGCGCACGAGCATCCCGCCCGCGAGGCCGGAGGCCACCGAGACCGTGACCGCGACGCTCGCGTCGGCCCGACCGAGCTCCTCGATCACCAGGGCCCACGTGACGGCATCGGCCCCCAGGCCGCCGTACTCCTCGGGGATCGGGACGCCGCAGATGCCCAGCTCACCGAGCTTCTTCACGATGTCGAGCGGCAGTTCCTCGCGCTCGTCACGCTCGCCGGCGCCCGGCGCGATCTCCTCGGTGGCGAACTCTCGGACGAGATCCCTGACCTGTCGTTGTTCGGTCGTGAGCTCGAAGTCCATGCGGTCGAGATTACCGACTTCCGGTAC
Organism: uncultured Actinomycetota bacterium; assembly: GCA_963737525.1. Classification (GTDB taxonomy): domain Bacteria; phylum Actinomycetota; class UBA4738; order UBA4738; family HRBIN12; genus JAJNBA01. Next base: position 4,730 of record CAVTTD010000038.1, on the reverse strand, counting down.
GGGGTCCCCATGCGAGAGGCCCATGCGAGAGGCCAAATGCGAGAGGATGGGTACCGATGAGTGACACCGTGACCGTCGATCCGCTGGAAGCAGGCCGCGAGGCGTACGGGCGCCGTGCCTGGCCGGAGGCCTACCGGCTCCTGCTCGAGGCCGATGGTCGGGGCGGGCTCGACCCGGAGGATCTCGAAGCGCTCGCGAAGTCCGCCTGGTGGATCGGGCTCGCGACCGAGTCGATCGCGGCGTTCGAGCGGGCGTACTCGCTCCACCTCGAGCGGGGGAATCGCGCGATGGCCGCGATGATGGCGCTCACGCTCCGCCGGGAGTACGGGGCGAAGATGGCCGGCTCCGTGGCCAAGGCGTGGCTGCAGCGCGCCGAGCACCTCCTCGAGGATGAGCCGGAGGCCGTCGCGCACGGCTACCTCGAGATCGCACACCGTGAGCTCGACTTCGACCGCGGGAACCTCGAGGGAGCGCTCGCGCACCTGGATCGCGCGAAGGAGATCGCCTCGCGGCTGGACGACGCCGACCTGCCCGTCTGGGTCGCGATCAGCCGCGCGGAGGTGTTGGGGACGTCCGGAAGGCTCGACGAGGCGTTCGGTTTGATGGAGGGGGCCGCGGCGGTCGCCGTGGGCGGCGAGCTGGGCCCGTTCACGACCGGCGCGGTGTTCTGCGCGGTGATGTCGGTGTGCCGCGAGACCGCGGACTACCGGCGTGGCAGCGAGTGGGCGGAGGTGTCGAAGCGCTGGTGTGAACGGCAGGACATCAGCGGCTTCCCGGGGATCTGCCGCGTCCATCGGGCCGAGTTCATGCGGCTCACCGGTGCGTGGGCCGACGCCGCTTCGGAGGCGGAGAAGGCATCGGACGAGCTGCAGCGCTTCCATCCCGCGATGGCGGGAGAGGCGTTCCACGAGCTGGGGGAGATCCGGCTCCGCATGGGCGACCTCGAGGGCACGGAGGACGCTTTCGGGCAGGCGCAAGCGCTCGGGTCGGAGTCGCAACCGGGGAAAGCGCTCTTGCTCGTGGCCCGAGGTCGCACGGACGCCGCGGCTGCCTCGATCAAGGGCAGTCTCGAAGAGATCACGTGGAACAAGCTCGCGAGGGCCCGGTTGCTCCCGGCGCAGGCGGAGATCGCGAAGATGCTGGGCGATCTCCCCACGGCGGAGGCCGACGCGGCGGAGCTCGCGGTGATCGCCGAGGAGTTCGGGACGCCGGCGATCAGGGCCGCCGCGGCGCACGCGGCCGGTCTCGCCGCCCTCCTCCGCGAAGACGCCGCCGATGCGATCGAACGGTTCCGCGACGCCCGGCGACTCTGGCGCGAGATCGACGCGCCCTACGAAGCGGCGATCTCGACGGTGCTCCTCGCGGAGGCGCGGTCGATGCGGGGGGAGACCGAGGCCGCGACGCTCGAGCTCGAGGCGGCCCGGGCCGCGTTCGAGCGGCTGGGAGCGACGCCCGACATGGCCCGGATGGACGCCCTGTTGGCCGGGCCCGCGACCCCTTCGGGCTCGCGCGAGGTCCGCACGTTCATGTTCACCGACATCGTGGGATCCACCGCGTTGGTCGAGGCGATCGGGGACGAGGCCTGGCACGACCTCCTGCACTGGCACGACGACGCCTTGCGCCGCTGCTTCGCGGGCAACGAGGGCGAGGAGGTCCACCACACCGGTGACGGCTTCTTCGTGGCGTTCCCGGACGCGCGCACGGCGCTCGCCTGCGCGACCGCGATCCAGCGGACGCTCGCCGATCACCGACGGGACCACGGGTTCGCGCCCCAGGTCCGGATCGGCGTGCACGGGGCGGAGGCGACGCGTGTGGGCGACGACTACGAAGGAGCGGGGGTCCACGCCGCGGCGAGGATCGGTGCGCTCGCCGAGGGCGCCGAGGTCCTGGCGAGCATCGAGACCGTTCGAGGGGATCGCCGACGTGAAACACGGAGAGCCTCGAGAGGTCTCGCTGAAAGGGCTCGCGAAGCCCATCAGCGTCGTCGCGATCGATTGGAAGCGGTCGAACTAGTCGGCGGGCGCGAAGCCCTCGACGTCCATGATCGAACCGTCACGGATCGATGAGAGGACGGCGCGCACGCGCATCCCGATCTCTGGCTCGGCCTCCAGGTCGACCAGGCGATGGAGGAAGACGGTGTCTGCCCCGTCCAGCCGGACCAGGCCGTAGAACACCGGCTGCTCGAGCGGCCTGTCGTCGACGTCCACCCGAGCCACGGTCCACGACGTCAGCGCTCCCTCGGGACCGCAGTGGACGGTCGGATCCAGCTCGGCGAGGCAGCGCTCGCAGAAGACGCGCGCGGGCAAGTACGTCACGCCGCAGTGCGTCACACCGGGAGCCGAGGAACTCCCCTCGATCGCGGAGCGCCTCGAAGAACGCGGTGTTCCCCACACCGGGCGTGTAGCGGAACGAGACCGACAGCTCGCCGGGGATCTTCGTCGGGCTCATACCGTCGACTCCATCGGGACCTCGGCGGCGGCGACCGCGACGAGCTCGCGACGGACCTCCGGGTCGAGCGGTCGGAAATACCGGATGTCCAGGATCGACCCCGCGCGCTCGCCCGGCGGCTTCCAGACGGCCTCGACCTGCATCCCCGCTCGGACGTCGTCGGGCGCCACCTCACCCAACAGGTGCAGGAAGCCTCCCTCGCTCGTGCCGTCCAGCCGGATCACCGCCGGGATCTGCGGGTGCTCGAGGGGGCGCATGTCCCAGGTGACGTGGCAGATCGAGAACGTCTCGACGGTTCCGGTCTGGGGGACCTCCGTCCAGCCGTCGGTCGGACGGAAGCAGCGTTCACAGAACTTCCTCGGCGGGACCAGCGTTCGCCCACACGATGTACAGGTGGTCGCGAGGATCCGTTCCTCGCGCAGGCCCTCGAGGAACGCGCCGATCGCGTCGCCCGTATCCCAGTCGTAGAGCGTGTCGAGCCGCTGCTCGACCGCGCCGGTGGCCGACCGGAATTCCTGGTCGGAGAGCGACGTCGCGCGCGGACTCAGCGGGGGCGACTGGGAGGCCGTGGTGAGCGGCCCGCCGTCGTTGCCCATCACCACGACGGTTCCCACCTGCATCAGGTCGCCCCACGCTTGCGCGACCCCACGTTCGGGCGTCCCGGGCACCTGCCGGGCGCCGGCTTCCCCTCGCAGCTGCCAGAAGAGCTCTGCGATCTTCATCAGGCCCGCCGCCGCGATCGGGTTCCCGACGCCGAGCAGGCCGCCGGACGGACAGCACGGGAGATCTCCGTCCCGGGCCGTGACGCCGGCCGCGGCCGCCTCGGGGGCCTTCCCGCGATCGAAGAGCAGGAGGCCCTCGAGATGGTGGAGCTCCTTGTAGTCGAACGGGTCGTAGGGCTCGGCGACGTGGATCTCCTTGCGCGGTTCGTTCACGCCGGCCATCCCGTAGGCCATCCGCGCCGCGTTCTCGACGTACTCGGGGTAGGCGAGATCGCGATTGGTCCAGTAGGTGCTGTCCAGGTTCCACCCGACGCCCTGCACCCACACGGGGCGGTCGGTGAGCTTCCTCGCGGCGTCCTCGGACGCCATCACGATCGCGACCGCACCGTCGGAGATGGGGGAGACGTCCAGGCGTTGGACCGGCCAGGCGAGCGTCTCGCTGGCGAGGACGTCCTCCACCGTGATGTCGGCCTGGCCCAGGAGCGCCGCGGGGTGGTCGGCGGCGTTGCGCTTGTTCTTGACGGCCACCTGTGCGATGTCGCGCTTGTCGAGGCCGTACGCCTGCATGTAGCGCTGCATCTCGAGCGCGAAGATCCAGAGCAGGTTCGGGCCAAGGGGCCGCTCGAGGATGTTGTCGAAGATCGTGAGGAACGCGCCCTGCGGGTGCGGCTGACAGGAGGACATCTTCTCCTCGGCCACGCACACGACCACGTCGGCAAGGCCGGAGGCGACCGTGTACCAGCCCTGGATCGCGGTGAACACTCCACTCCCGCCCCCGACGTACGTGCGGATGTACGGCTTGGCCCACCCACCCGCGCCGTCGGCCAGATAGTCGCCCTTGCGGTGGACGCCGTCGAAGGCGTCGGGCGCACTGGTGAGGCAGACGGCATCGACGTCCTCGAGCCTCAGCTCGCAGGAGGCGAGCGCCTCCCGCGCCGCGATCGAGGACAGCTCCTTCCCCGTCTCCTGCGCTCGACGAACGAACCTCGACATGCCCGCCCCGACGACGGCGACGCGCGGGCTCATCGGCGCATCACCGCGACGGCCGCCGAGGTCGAGGGAACCCCTCGCCAGGATTGCGCCACGCCGACCTGGGCGTCCCCCGCGCGGAGCCGTTCGATGCAGGAGAGGGCGCGGGCGAGACCGTTCGCCTCCCGGAGATGACCCTCGCCGAGCGTGCCGCCGCTGGGGTTGACGCGACCGGGGTCGAGGCCCTCGAGCCCGAGCGCCTCGAGGTGCTGAAGCTGCTTGTACGCGTAGGTGTCGTCGACCTCCGCGACCTCGACGTCGGACGGTTCGATCCCCGCGCGCTCGTAGGCGGCCCGGGCGGCGCGCTCGGCGGCCGCCGCCCGATCCCACTCGCGGCTCTCGACCGAGGGAGCGTCCTGGCTCCAGCCGACGCCGTCGATGAAGACGGCTCCCGCCGGCGACTTCTCTTCGCTGGCGAGCACCAGGACGACGCACCCGTCCGCGGGCTCCGCGGCTTGCTCTTTGGTGAGTGGGTCGAACAGGGGTGTCGGATCGGCGGTGCTCGCGTACGAGGCGCGCGGGTTCTCTCTC
>CAVTTD010000037.1:0-23582 GCA_963737525.1 uncultured Actinomycetota bacterium | reverse complement strand
GTGGGCGCGAGCAACAGGGTCACGTCCGGCACCAACCGCACCATCACGAACGCGTAGATCGAGACCGCGAGAACACCGAGCGCTCGTAGCCTTCCAGGCCCTCTCCCCATCCGTTCGGAGCGCCACGATGCCGCCCGCGCCGACGCCGGCGACGAGGCCCGTGACCGCATCGGGCGCGATCGCCGACACCGGGATACCGACCAGCAGCGACAGCCCCATCGCCTTCAGGACGGCGGCGGGGCACGCGGGTGCTGCGGAGAGGAAGGCCAGGACGATGAAGACGAACGGGATGCAGGGCCAGGCCGAAGGCGATGGAGGGCCGGCCGGCGGGCGCGCCTCGGCGTCGTCGGAGGCGACCGCGACGAGCGCCGCCACGATCCCCCAGTACGCGGGAACGAGGAGCAGGGTCGCGAGCATGATCGCGCGCCACTTCCGCGCGGGGACAGCGGGTCGATCCCGGCCGGGAGGATCGTCGTCCCCGGATCACGGCGTTCAGCCCTTGACCGCGCCGGCGGTGAGCCCCCGCACGAAGTACTTCTGCAGCGAGAAGAACACGACGAGCGGCAACGCCATCGAGATGAACGCGGCGGCGGTGAGCAGGTGCCAGTTCTCGCCGCGCGCCCCGACCAGGTTCGGCGAGGGCGATCGTGAGCACCCGGTTCTGCCGGGTCCCGCCGAGGAACACGTAGGCGACGAGCAGGTCGTTCCAGACCCAGAGGAACTGGAAGATCGCGAACGCCGCGAGCGCCGGCACCGAGAGCGGGACGATCAGCCGCCAGAAGATCGTGAAGTGGTCGGCTCCGTCGATCTTCGCCGACTCGATGATCGACGACGGCAGCGAGCCGATGTAGTTCCGGAGCAGATAGATGGCCAGGGGCAACCCGAAGGCGGTGTGGGCCAGCCACACGCCGAGGAAGGTGCCGTTCAGATCGAGGTCGGGGAAGACCTGGACGCCGAACAGCGTGGCGCCGTTGACGTACAGGCGCAGGATCGGGATCAGCGCCATCTGCAGCGGCACGACCAGCAGCCCGACCACGGCGACGAACATCACGTTGCGGCCCCGGAAGTCCATCCACGAGAACGCGTACGCAGCGAACGCGGCGATCGTGATCGGGATCACCGTCGCGGGGATCGCGACCGCGAGGCTATTCAGGAACGCGTTCCGCGAAGCCCTCCGCGTCGAGCGCGAGCCGATAGTTCTCGATCGTCCACTCGGCGGCCTGGAACGGATGCGCGAACGACCGTCCACCATCCGGTGGTGTCCACCAGTCCTCCGGCCGGAACGAGGTGATCAGCACGCCCAGCGGTGGGGATCAGCCAGAGGATCACGATGACGATGACCGCGATCCTGACGAACCACCCACCCTTGCCTCGCGCGACGGTCTCTCCGTGCGCCGTCGGCGCCTCCGACCGCGCGCGGCGTCGGTCGCGACCGGCACGGTCAGCTCATCGGATCTCCTCTTGCTCGCGGAACCGGCGGATGTTCCACAGCATGACGGGGATGATCGCCACGAACAGGACGACGGCGATCGCCGCGCCGCGCCCGTCGTGTTGCGATGAAGAACCAGTCGGATCATGCGTTCGGCGATCACCTCCGTTCCGCGGGTCTCCGGCGCTCCCCATCACGAAGACGATGTCGAAGACCTTCATGGCGTTGATCACCATGTACGTGGTCACGACGACGATCGTCGGGAGGATCGATCGGCACGATGATCCGTCGGAAGACCTGCAGCTCCGACGCGCCGTCGATGCGCGCGGCCTCGATGATCTCGTCCGGGATCGCCTTGATCGCGGCGGACAGCACCACCATCGCGAACCCGGTCTGCATCCAGACCATGATCACCATCAGCAACAGGTTGTTCCACGGCTGCTTGTCGATGCCACGACACCGGTTCCTGGCCGAGGCCGAGCATGATCCCGTTCAACAGGCCGATGTTCGTGCCGAACCCCTGGGGCCGGAAGCTGTAGATCAACCGCCACGTGATCGAGCCGCCGGCGAACGAGATCGCCATCGGCAGGAAGATCATCGACTTGGCCACCGCCTCGCCGCGGCGAAGCCGGTCGGCCAGCGTCGCGAAGGCCAGTCCGATGCTCACGCCGAAGAGCGGGCACGATCATGATCCATCCGAGCGTGTTGCGGATCGAGCGCAGCATGCTCTCGTCCGTGAAGACGAACTCGAAGTTGTCGAGACCGACGAACGTCTCGCCGACTGCGCGTCCTTGAAGCTGATCACCAGGGTGTTGATCACGGGATACACCAGGAAGACGCTCAGGATCACGAGCGCCGGTCCGACGAACACGTACGGACGCACCCCCTCCCGGTAGCGCGCCGGGAGGAACTCGACGACTCGGTTCATGCCCCAGTACAGGAAGAAGACGCCTCCGACGCCGACCACGAGCGACCACGACCACCAGCGACCCGGTTCGCGTCCTCGTCCCGGAGGAAGTCGAAAGCCGCCAGATCAGGAGGAACGCCACGACGGGATCGCCAGCGCGACCGAGACCCGCAGACCAGGACGCCTGCCCGCCGTCGGCGGCGGCTCCTCGAGGGCGACCGCGCCGTCCGCGGACTCACCGGTCGATGTCTCGTCACGCCTCCGCCTTCATCCCCCGGCGCGCGGTCGGGAGCGGCCGCTTGCGGCCGCTCCCGCCCGCTCCACCTTCCGCCGTCTCACGAGCGCCGGCCAGCTCGCCTCGATGTCGTCCAGGATGCCGCGGCAGCGAGTCCGGTCCGTCCTGCATGTAGTCGACCATCCCGGTCCAGAAGCTCCCAGATCCGACCGCGGGCGGCATCAGGTCCGACGCATCGAACCCGCCCGTCCCCGCCGGAGCGCGTCCGTCAGGACGACCGACGCGTCGGCGAGGATGTCGTTCGCGTAGCAGTCCGGTCCGACGTTCACGTTCGGCGAGATCCGCGAGGAGCGCCGGCACGCCGCCCAGGGCGCACTGCACTTCCTCACCCATGAACTTCGAGGAAGTCCTCGATCTCGGGGCGGTTGCGGAACGCGACCGCCAGCTCCCCGGCGAACAGCGTGCCCTCCTGATCGATGGGCGGGAGCGGGAACCAGTCGTAGTCCACGCCCGGCCTTGGCGTCCGTCGGGAAAGAAGGCGTTGATGAAGCTCGCCTGGCGGTGCAACCAACAACCGGGCGGGTCCTCGAACATCGGCAGCGGCGCGTCGCCGAAGGCGACGCTCGGCGTCGTTCTCCGCTCCGCCCAGGACGTACCCGTCGTCGAACATCACGTCGCCGAACAGCTCAGCGGCGTGCGCCACGGCGGGGTCGTTGAACGGGATCTCGTGCTTGATCCACTTCGTGTAGGTCTCCGAGCCCGCGGTGCGCGAGCATGATGTCCTCCATCCAGTCGGTGGCCGGCCATCCGGTGATCCGCCTCGCTCTCGAATCCGACGCACCACGGCGTTCCGCCGTCGGCCACGATCTGGTCGGACAGCGCGATCATCTCGTCCCACGTGGTGGGGACCGTGTACCCGGCCGCGTCGAAGTCGTCCTTCGGGTACCAGACCATGCTCTTCAGGTTGATGTTGGTCGGGATGCCGTAGTGCTCGCCCTGGTACTCCCCGAGAGACAGGAAGTACTCCCCGAAGTGGCCTTCGAGCTCGCGATGTCGAAGCCCATGTCCTCGAGCGAGACGGCGTTGCCGGCGGCAGCCGAGCTCGGCGACCGCGCCGGGCTGCGGCAGCAGCGCGACGTCGAGCGTCCGCCCTCGGACCGGATCTGGAACTGCTCCTCGAAGTCGCCGAGACTCGATCTCCGCCTGGTAATCGGCGTCGGTGTTGATCAGCTCGTCGCCGATCTCCTGGAGGCCGTCGCCTCCTCCGGCTCCACCGCGTTCAGGACGTTGACCGTTCCGTTGTTCGCCGCCTGGCCGTTGTCGCAGTGTTGTCCTCGAGCCTTCTTGTACATGCCGCCGCGATCATCACGATGACCACCGGCACCACGAGCATCCGGAACTTCCGCATAGCCTTTCCCCTCCCCTTCTGTCCGTGCCCCCACGTCGATCGCCGCTCCATCCATACGCTCCTACGACGAACGGGAGCCATCAGGCTCGCCGTCGCCGCCGTAGATGCCCTTCCCGCTCTCGGGATCGAAGAAGTGCAGTCGCTGCACGTCCACGACCACCTCGAGCGGCTGGCCCTGCTGGACCCTCGTCCGTGGGCTGAGGCGAGCGAGGACGACTCGGACTCGCCCGCCATCGCCCCGCGCTCGGCCGCCTCGACCGCCTCTGCCCCCACGTCGTGGGCGAGCTCCTTCGCGTCCTCGGTCAAGACGGCGGGCGCCTTGATCATGAAGTGCACGAGGACGTCGGCCCCCAAGGCCTCCCGGAGGATCACCGATGAGCTGATCCGGTGGTCGGCCGGCGCGTCCGGCTTCACCGCCGCGTCCTCCATGTCCTCGGGACGGATGCCGACGATCACCTGCTTGCCCTCGAACCCCTTGAGGTCCGGATGAGCCCTGAAGACGTCCTCGGGGATCGCGAGCCGATACCCGCCGAACTCCGCGGTGAACGACCCGTCGGATCGAGCGAGGGTCGCCTCCACGATGTTCATCGCCGGCGACCCGATGAACCCGGCGACGAAGAGGTTGTTCGGGATGGTCGTAGAGGTACTGAGGTGCGTCGACCTGCTGGAGAACCCCCTTGCGGATCACGGCGACCCGGTCGCCCATCGTCATCGCCTCGACCTGGTCGTGTGTGACGTAGAGGGTCGTCGTCGACAGGTCGTGCTGGATCCGAGCGATCTCCGAGCGCATCTGCACGCGGAGCTTCGCGTCCAGGTTGGAGAGCGGCTCGTCCATCAGGAACGCCTTCGGCTCCCGGACGATCGCGCGCCCCATCGCGACGCGCTGCCGCTGCCCTCCGGAGAGCGCTTTCGGCTTCCGCTCGAGGAACTCCTCGAGGCCGAGGATCTTCGCCGCCTGTCGGACCCGGCGGTCGATCTCCTCTTTCGCGAGCTTCCGAAGCTTGAGGCCGAACGCCATGTTGTCGTAGACGGTCATGTGGGGGTACAGCGCGTAGTTCTGGAACACCATCGCGATGTCCCGTTCCTTCGGTGGCACGGTGTTCACCACGCGGTCCCCGATCGAGATCGTGCCGTCGGTGATCGACTCGAGTCCCGCGACCATCCGAAGCGCGGTGGTCTTGCCGCACCCCGAAGGGCCGACCAAGACGATGAACTCCCCGTCCTCGATCGTCAGGTTCAGATCCGAGACCGCGGTCGGTCCCCCCGACGCGTAGACCTTCGAAACGTGGTCGAGCACGATCTCCGCCATGCCCCTGCCTCCGTTGGATCCTGAGGCGACCATTCAACCCCACGAGGTGGGGGTCCGTCGAACCGGCACGCCTGCCGGCTCCGGTGGGTCCCGTAGCATGAGCGCCATGGACGCCCGGTTCGCATCGGTGGACGATCTTCAGGCGCAGCTCAGAGCGCACGCCTACCTGGCCGACCGAGGTCTCGCGACCGCGATCCACCTGGCGCTCTCGCTCGACAAGCCGCTGCTGCTCGAGGGCGAAGCCGGGGTGGGCAAGACCGAGGTGGCCAAGGTCCTGGCCGAGCTGCTCGGGCGCGAGTTGATCCGCCTCCAGTGCTACGAGGGGATCGACGCCTCGCAGGCCCTGTACGAGTGGAACTACGCCCGCCAGCTGTTGGCGGTCCGCGCGCTCGACGCGTCGGAGGCGGAGCGCCACGTCGACGACCTCTTCGGCCCCGAGTTCCTGGTGGAGCGGCCGCTCCTCGCCGCGATCCGGGCGGGGTCGGGCGCGGTCCTGCTCGTGGACGAGCTGGACCGCGCCGACGACGAGTTCGAGGCGTTCCTCCTGGAGATCCTCTCGGAGTTCGCGGTGACGATCCCCGAGGTCGGCCGGGTCGCGGCGGAGTCGCCACCCGCGGTGGTCGTGACGTCCAACCGGACCAGGGAGCTCCACGACGCGTTGAAGCGGCGCTGCCTCTACCACTGGATCGACCATCCCGGGTTGGATCGCGAGGTGGAGATCGTTCGGACACGGGCGCCGCACGTCGGCGAGGCGCTCGCGCGCGACGTGGCGACGGCGGTCGCCCGGCTCCGGAGTCTCGATCTGGCGAAGCTGCCCGGCGTCGCCGAGACGATCGACTGGGCCAACGCCCTCGCGTTCCTGGGCGCTGACCGGCTGAACCCAGGCCTGGCGCGCGACACGTTGGGCGCGGTCGTGAAGGATCACGAGGATCAGGAGCTTGTGGAGCCGCGCCTCGCCGAGGTCGTCGGCGACCGCGATGACTGAACAGACGCTCGCCGAGCCGCTCGAGCCGCTCGTCGCGTTCGGACGAGAGCTGCGCACCCGAGGCCTCCCGGTCGGCACCGGCCGCATCCTCACGTTCGTTCGGGCCGTCGCCGCGCTCGGACTCACCGATCGCCTCTCGCTCTACTGGGCCGGCCGGGTCTCGATGATCGGCCGGAAGGAGGACCTGGCCGCCTACGACCTGGCGTTCGAGGACTGGTACCGGTCGCTCCGCTCGACCGAGGACCTCAAGATCGAGCTGGATCTGCCGTCGCTCGCGCGCCAGGGGGTCGACTGGGGAGAGCAGCCGGAGGACCTGGAGGTCCGAACGGGTCGCACCGCCGCCGAATGGCACGGGCTCACGGAGGACGACGAGGCGCCCGAAGCGGGAGACGAGACCGCGATCCGCATCGTCGCGAGCGCCGTCGAGGTGTTGCGATCCAAGTCCTTCGCGGATCTGTCCGACGACGAGCGTGAGGAAGTCGGGCAGCTGATCCGACAGCTCGCGATCGCCCTGCCGGAACAGCGGATGCGCCGGACGCGGCCTTCGTCCAAGGGAGCCCGCTTCGATGTCCGCCGCACGCTGCGGCGGTCGCTGCGGACGCGTGGGGAGCCCTTCGAGCGAGCATGGCGCGACCGCCGCGTTCGCGGACGCCCGCTCGTGCTCATCCTCGACGTGAGCGGATCCATGTCGCCGTACGCGCGGGCGCTCGTGCAGTTCGGCTACGCGGCGATGGCGGCCGGCCGGCGCGTGGAGGTGTTCTGCTTCGGCACGAGGCTCACGCGAGTGACGAGAACGCTCCGCACGAAGGACCCCGATCGCGCGCTCCGCGAGATCGGCCGGACGGTGGCCGATTGGGAGGGCGGGACGCGGATCGGCGAGTCCCTGAAGTCGCTCCTGGACGGGTGGGGCCAGCGTACGGCGCTCCGGGGCGCGGTCGTCGTCCTGTGTTCGGATGGGCTGGAGCGAGGGGACCCTGAACTGTTGCGGTCGCAGATGGCGCGGCTGGGACGGTTGGCGCACAAGGTGGTGTGGGTGAACCCGCTGAAGGGCTCGCCGCGGTACGAACCGCTGGCGCGCGGCATGGCGGCCGCGCTGCCGTCGGTCGACGTGTTCCTCTCCGGCCACAACCTCGAGAGCCTGTCGGAGCTGTCGCGAACGCTCGCCTAGCGCGTTTCGTACTCTCAGAGGACATGGCGATCGACGACGACGTCATCCGGGCGTACGAAGAGGAGTTCCGACCGGAACCGACGGTGCGCTCGAACCGGGGATTCTGGATCATCGCGGGGACGCTGCTGGTCAGCGGCCTGTTCCTCATCGTCGAGATCTTCGCGAACCGGCCGCTCGCGACCTCGATCGGTCATGCACAGAGCACGCTGCGTAAGGCCCAGGCAGCGGCTGAGCTGGCCCATGACCGCACGGGCTCGTTCCAGGACGCGGACGCCGGCGCGCTCGCCGAGGACATCGCGGAACTCACGTTCCGCCCGGGAGCTGAGTCGTCGGTCGGGCTCGATGACGTGAGCGTCTCGGCATCCGACACGGTGTGGGCGGCGGCGGTGCAGGTCCGGCCGGGAGCGTGCTTCTACATCCGGCTCGGAGCTGGCGATCCTCGCTACGGCGCCGGCACGGAATGCACCGGCGAGGTCGCGCTCCTCGCCCGCGACCCTCGCTGGTAGCGGTCCGCGTTCAGCGCGTCGCTGCGTCGAGCAATTCGACGGGGTGCACGACGCTGACATCGGCGCCGAGCTCGCGGAGGCCGGCGAGGAGCTGCATCGTGCAGCCGGGGTTGCCGGAGGCAACCACGGATGCACCCGTCGAGACGACCGCTTCCGCCTTCTCTCGCATCAGGCGGCCCGACATCTCCGGCTCGGTGACGTTGTAGATCCCGGCGGCGCCGCAGCAGCGGTCGCCGTTCGGGATCTCCACCAGCTCGAGGTTGCCGATCGCGCCGAGCAACTCGCGCGGTTGGTCGTGGATGCCCTGGGCGCGGAGCGCGTGACACGCATCGTGGTAGGCGACACGGGTGCGCTCCGGGAGCGAGCCCGCGTCGCCGACGACGCCCTCCCCGTGGAGGAACTCCATCACGTCGCGAACGGGGAGTGCGGTGCCCTCGACGAGGTCGCCGTAGGCCTGCATGTGCGCGCCGCATCCGGCGGCGTTCACGACGACGTGATCCGACGGACGCGAACGCCGACGCGTTCCTGCGCGCGAGCTTCCGCGCGGTCCCGAGGTGGCCGTTGTGCGCCGCCAGCGCTCCGCAGCACGTCTGATCTCGCGGCACGACCACCCGCCAACCGTTCCGCGCGAGCACCCGGATCGTCGCGAGGTTGACCCGACGGAACCAACGGTCCTGGACGCACCCGGCCAGGAGCGCGACCGTCCCGCGAGCCTCGCCGACCGGTTCGGTGATCTCGGGGAGTCGGCCCTGCGCGGCTCGTCCCCTGGGGACGAGCGCGCGGATCCTGGACGGAAGGAGCGGCCGCGCCAGCGGAGGCCAGGAACGCCGCGATCGAGGTCAGCCTTCGCGACGGCAGGACGACGTCGAGGCCGAGCCACCGAACGAACCTCGCGCGTCGGGAACGCGAGCGGCTCGATCTGCGTACGCGCCGCCTCCATCATCCGTCCGAACGGCACGTGGGACGGACAGACGTCCTCGCACGCGCGACACACGAGACAGAGGTCCATGAAGCGGGCGAACGTCTCATCCGTCGCCGCGCGGCCCTCGTGGACCGCCCGCATCGCGGTGATCCGGCCGCGCGGCGACGCCGATTCCTCTCCGGTCAGTCGATACGTGGGGCAGTGCGGCAGGCACAGACCGCATGCGACACAGGCGTTCAGGTCGGCGGTGGACGGCGCGTCACCGATGGCCCATCCGGGCTCCCAGTCGACCTCCGGCCCGATGAATCGCACGCCATCGGGGAGATCCGCGCCGAGCGGCTTCGTATCCATCGATCCCCATCATCTCGTCACGACGGGCTCGACGTCGGGCACGTTCCGCTCACGGTCGAAGGGAAGCGCGATGGACGGATCCTCACCGTCGATCTCCCGAGCCAGGCGGTGGCCGTCGAAGATCGCCTCGGAGATCATCCGCGGCGCCACGCAGTCCCCGATCCGGTACACGGCCTCGATCCCGGACGCAGAGAGACCGGCGGGATCGGCCACGAGCTCCCGATACAACGCATCGTCCGACACCTGCTGCGTCACGAGCACGATCCCGTGGGCTTCCAGGGACCACGGCTCCTCGAACTCGTCCTCGCCCGACACCCGTCCGGGCTCGACGGCCAGGACCGTGACGCCGCGGTGCGCGGTGACGCCTTGCTCGTGGAGATGCTGACGGAGCATCGGGCCCTCGAGCGTCAGGTCGGAGATCGGGGACACGACCTCGAAGGCCGTGACGAGATGGACCTCGAGCCCCTCGTTCGCCAACAGCTCCGCGATGCCAGGTCCGACGAAATACCCCTCGGCGTCGTAGACCACCACGCGACCGCCGGGCGGGCGCTTCCCCTCCATCACCTGCTCCGGCGTGAGCACGTGGGGGAGCGATGCCGACGCGCCCTCGATCGGCTCGTGCGTCGACGACTGGAGACCCTCGCCCGACCAGCGCGAGCCGGTCGCCACGACGACGACCTCCGCGCCGTAGTCGCGCACGTCATCTGCCGAGAGGCGCCGACCCGTGATGACCTCGACGTTCCGGAGCTTCGAGAGCATCACCTTGCGGTGGTCGACGATCCGTCCCCAGTCGCCGAGGGTCGGGAGCCGTCGCACCCATCGCATCCGGCCGCCGATATCCGGCTCCGAGCCTCGACCAGGTGCACGGCCTCGAACCCGCGCCGTCCGAGCGTCACCGCGCATTCCATGCCTGCAGGTCCCGCACCCACGACGAGAACGGCCTTCCCGGCGTTGGATGCCCGCTCGAAACGCTCCGGGTGCCACCCGCGCCGATGCTCCTCGCCGGCCGTCGCGTTCTGGATGCAGCCGAGGTGACCGAAGCCGTCGACCTTCATGATGCAGACGTTCGATCCGGTGCATTCACGGATCTCGTCGGTGCGGCCCTCCTCGATCTTCTTGGGGAGGAAGGGATCGGCGATCGACGGCCGCGCGGCTCCGACGAGGTCCCACGCGCCGCTCCGCACGATCGAGGCCATCCGGTCGGGGCTCGTCAGCCGCCCGACCCCGACGATCGGCTTCGCGGTCGCCTGGCGGATCCCGCCCGTCCATTCGAGCTGGTAGCCCTCCGGGAAGTAGCGCGACGTGCCCGAGTCCTTGCTCCAGTAGGCGATCGAGCCGACGTTCACGTCCCAGAGGTCCACCAGGTCGTCAGCCAAATTGACGAATCCCAACGCTTCCTCGACATGGATCCCCGCGGGTCCGAGCGCCTCGACCGAGATCCGCGTCGCGATGGCGCAGTCGGCGCCCACCGCGTCGCGAACGGCCTCGAGCGTCTCGAGCCAGAACCTCGCCCGATCCTTCAAGGGTCCTCCGTACCCGTCGCTCCGCTTGTTGTAGAAGGGCGAGAGGAACTGCATCGGAAGGTACGCGTGGGCGCCGTACACGTAGACGATGTCGAATCCGCAGTCCCTCCCCCGGGTCGCGCCCTCCGCCCACTGGCGCTGCACCCTCGCGATGTCGACGAGCTCCATCTCTTTGGGCACGACGTGCGGTTCGAGATCGCTCGCGAGCTGGGTCGGCGCGACGGAGGGAAGCCTCGTCTGGTTGTTCGCGGTATGCGCGCCTCCGTGGTACAGCTCGAGCCCGGCGAGCGCGCCGTGCTCGTGCGCGGCATCCGTCATCAGTCGCAACGCCCGCATGTCGTCCTCGTCCCAGAATCGAGCCGCGATGAGCGGCGCTTCGTCGGATTCGGGGGAGAAGGGTGCGTACTCGGTGCAGACCGCGGCCCAGCCGCCCTCGGCCTTCACGCCGCGGTGCGCCGCCTGGGTCCACGGCTTCTCGGTGCCGAACCCCGAGCAATGGGGGACCTGGTAGAAGCGATTCCGAAGCGTCTTGGGACCGATCGTGACCGGTTCGAACAGGATCTCGTGGTTCGGGTCCACCGCTGCTCCTCATCCCCGTGGCGTTCGGCCGGACGGTAGCAACTGGAGTGGGCCTCGTGCCCGGCGATACGTTCAGCGCGTACGAACCGAGGAGAGGAGACCCGGTATGCAGTTCTTGGTCATCGCGAGGGACGGGACGGACGAGGGAGCGCTCGAGCGGCGGCAGCGAACGCGACCGGCGCACCTCGAGGGCATCGGTCCGCTCGTCGACGAGCGGCAACGTGCTCGTCGGCGGGGCGATCCTCTCGGGATCCGGCGACATGGTCGGGTCGATGCTGCTGGTCGAGTTCCAGGACCGGGCGGACGTGGACGCCTGGCTCGCCCGGGATCCCTACGTCACGGACGGGGTGTGGCAGGAGGTCGAGGTGCACCCGTTCCGCACGGCGGTGGGCGCCTGGCAGCCCTAGTCGGGCGTCGCCCTGACCGCCAGGATCGCGATGTCGTCCTTCGGCTGACCGGACCCGTGGGCGAGCACGGCGCGCTCGATCCGGTCCACGATCTCCGTGGCCGTCGCGCCGGCCGCCTCCCGGAGGACGCCCGCGAGCCCCTCTTCACCGAACGCCCGCTCGGTGCCGCGCTCCTCGGTGACGCCATCGGTGTACAGGATCAGCGTGTCTCCCGGCGAGAGTCGGAGCTCGTCCTCGGTCAGCTCGGCGTCGTCGAACACGCCCAAGAGCGCTCCCGCACCGCGGATCCATTGCAGGGATCCGTCGGCACGGAGGATCACCGGCGAGGGGTGCCCCGCCACCGAGATCCAGACGATGACCTGGTCGTCCTGAGGACGCAGGCGAGCGGCCACCGCCGTGCAGAACTGCTCCTCTGCGGTCTGCCGGGCGACCGCCGAGTTCACGGTGGCCAGCACCCTGGCCGGGGCGCGCTCGCGGATCGCCGCCGCGCGGATCGTGTGCCGCACCATCCCCATCAGCGCCGCGGCGTCCGGACCTTTCCCGACCACGTCCCCCAACGCCACCGTCCACTCGCCGTCGCCGATGTCGAACGCGTCGTAGAAGTCGCCGCCGACTTCGATGCCCTCGCCGGCCGGCCGGTACCGGGCGGCGAGGTCGACGCCGTCGATCGTGGGGGGCTCGGGCGGGAGCAGGCTCTGTTGCAACGTGCGGGCGATATGGTCCCGATCTCGGTACAGCCGCGCGTTGTCGATCACGAGGGCGATCCGCGCGGCGAGGGTTTCGGCGAGCGCGAGGTCGGCCGACGAATAGGTCCTCCCGGATTCAGCCCACACCAGGGTCATCGCCCCGAGGGTTCTGCCGCGGGCCGAGAGCGGGACGATCAGCGCGGACCGGAGCTGGAGCTCGCGGACGAGGGTCGCCACCTCGGGGTCGTCGATCGCCGCGATCATCTCCTCCGTGATCTCGGGGACCACCTCGGCTCGGCCGGTCGTGATGACGTGCCCGATCCCGGTCGGGGACGAGAGGTCTGGGGGCCGCTGGCGCCGGAGCTCCTGGGCGATCGCGACCTTCTCGGGATCGACGTGCGCGACGGCGACGGACCGGATCGAGCCGTCCGCCTCCATGATCTCCACGGAAGCCCAATCGGCGAGCCGAGGCACGACCAGGTCGGCCACCGCGGCCAGCGTCTTCGGGTAGTCGATCGACTCGGCGAGGAGGCCTCCCGCCCGCGCGAGGAGCGCCAGCCGAGCCTCGGCGACGCGCCGGATCTCCTCCGAGCGACCGCGCTCCAGCGCCTGCGCCCCCTGACGCGCCGCGCCGAGCATGAACCCGACGTCTTCCGACGAGAACTGACGAGGCTCGTCGAAACTGAGCGTGAGGCCGCCGATCGCTCGGTCTCCGACGTCCAACGGGATCGACGCGGCCGCTGCCGGGATCTGATCTCGCGCCAGACCCGGGTACCGCGCGAGCCACTGCTCCCGGGAGTCCATCACGATCGGGACGTTCCGGAGGACCGCGTCCCCGATCGGCGTCGCAGCGTCCAACGGGAAGCTTCGCCAGCGTTCGATCACGCCAGGGTCGTGGCCCCGCCACGCCACCGTCTCCAGAGCCTGGCCGTCTCCCGAAACAAGCACGACGGCGCCCCGAGAGGCATCGAACGCCGTCAGCGTCTGCTCGGCCAACGCCTCCGCGATCACGGCGACGTCCGTCGTGCCGGAGAGCGCCGCCGTGATGTCGTAGAGGTGGGACATCTGGGCGGCCTTGCGGTGCGCGGATCGCTCCGCTTCCTTCTGGCCGGTGATATCTCGGAACAGGTTGATCGCGTAGCGCACGTTGCCCTTCGCGTCGAACGTCGCCGTGGCCTTCACGAGTGACCAGAATTCGTGTCCGTCGCGACGGTCTCGCACGCGCAGCACGGTCTCGGCCTCCGGCACGCCACCGAGCACCCGGCGTCCGGGAAGCTCGTCGACGGGGAACGGCTCGCCGTCCTCGTTCAGCATCTCCCAGTGAGCCAGGCGCTCCCGGGGATCGGCGGCCATGAAGTCGTCGACCGACCCGTAGCCCGACAGACGCGCTGCGGCGAGGTTGGCGTAGACCAAGCCGCCGGTCGCATCCTGGATCGTGATGCCGTCCGCGGCGCCCATCGTCACCAGCTCGAGCGTGTCCCGTGCTTCCTCGAGGTCTCGGGAGAGACCGCGTGTGCGCTCATCGGCGCTCTTCCGGTCGGAGATGTCGCGTGCGATCGTCGACATCCCGATGACACTGCCCTCCCGGTCGTGGATCGGCGAGATCGTCAGCGAGACGTCGATCGATCGGCCGTCCTTGGCGAGCCGGACGGTCTCCTCGCGCACATGCTCGCCGGCCATCGCGCGCCGGATGTTCTCGGAGACCTCGTCGCCACGCTCCGGCGGTGCGGTGACGCTCACGTGCCTCCCGACGATCTCCTCGGCGAGGAAACCGTAGAGGCGCTCCGCTCCGGCGTTCCAGTCTTCGATCAGACCATCGGCGGTCACGCTATAGATCGCATCGTCCGAGGACTGCACGATCGCCGCGAGTCGGCGTTCGGCAGTCACCGATGCGATGTCGGCGTCGTCCGTACGCTCGATGTCCTCCACCCGCCGCCTCCCTCCGCGAGGCGTCACCAGGATATGGGTTCGAGCTTGGGACGGTGTGCGAGCGGGCGCCTTCGCTAGGCTCGGAGCGATGGAGGAGGGAAGGCAGCGTCGATTCGGCCGAACGAGCGAGATCGAGGTCGACCTCCTCACCTACGGCGGCTACCTGAAGCTCCCCGAGCTCCTCTCGCTCCAGCAGCTCCTCTCGGACCCACCCGTCCACGACGAGCTCCTGTTCATCGTGGTCCACCAGGCGTACGAGCTCTGGTTCAAGCAGCTTCTGTTCGAGCTCGAGTCGGTTCGCGACCGCCTCTTCGCAGGCGACACCGAACGCGCACGTCACTACCTGAAGCGTGTGCACGCGATCGAGCGTGTCTTGATCGAACACATCGAGGTCCTGGAAACGATGTCCCCGCAGGACTTCCTCGCGTTCCGCGAGCATCTGGCGCCGGCGTCGGGGTTCCAGTCCGGGCAGTTCCGGGAGCTCGAGTTCATCAGTGGGCTGAAGGACGAGCGGATGCTGGGTGACCTCGCTGCCACTCCGGAGGAGCGAGAACGCCTCCAACGCCGGATCGCCGAACCGACGCTCTGGGACGGTTTCTGCACGCTCATGGAGTCCAACGGCTTGCCGATGCCGGCCGACGACGAGGAGCAGCGCACCGCCTCTCTCGTCGCGATGGCGCGACAGCAAGCGGAGCTGTTCGCCGTCTCCGAAGCCATGCTCGACCACGACGAGAGCGTGGCTCGGTGGCGTTCGCTGCACGTCTTGATGGTCGAACGCGAGATCGGAGCGAAGCGAGGCACCGGTGGCTCCTCGGGCGTCGGGTACCTGCGGACCACATTGGACAAGCGATTCTTCCCGGAGCTCTGGGGACTCCGCGGTCACCTCTAGTCGTTCGGTGGTCCCTCGCTCGGCGGCCGACCCGGGTGTAGCGTCCGAAGGGTGGCGATACGGTGGATCCGGTTCGTGCTCGCGTCGGCCCTGCTGCTCGGAGCGTGCACGCAGTCGCCCGCACGACGAGACGCCGTCGCCGTCGGGCGGATCGACGGAGTCCCCTCTCCGTCGTTCCGGCAACGGGGCCGCGCCTGCCCGACGGCACGCCGCTCCCCGGTGGATGCACCGGCGGCGCCGGTGCATCCGAGACCGTCGCGTTCGTCGCCGACGGCCGCGCGTGGGCGCTCAACCCCGCCGACGGCGATCTCGCCTGCCTCTTCCCGGTCGATGACCCCGGTCCGTTCGCCTGGGGCCCGCAGGGCGACCGTGTCCTGCTGAGCGGGTTCGAGATCCGCGGTGTCGGAGGCGACGCGCCGGATCTGCCGGCGATCGACACCTCGGTGAGTGCCTTCGACTGGGGGCACCCGCTCGGCCTCGCGGTCGTGTTCGCCGACGCGGAGGGGATCCCGAGGAAGCGCTACGTCGACGACGATCGCCTGATCCGGCTCGTGTCGCTCCCGCCGGGGAACTACCTCCAGGTCGCGTATCACCCGAGCGGCCTCGCGCTGGCGTTCGTCGTGGAAACGCCTGAGGGGCAAGAGATCTGGCTCTCGACCAACGAAGGCAAGGATCCCCAGCGGCTCGTCTTCTCCGAAGCAGACCGAGTTCACCTCGCTCGCGTTCTCTCCGAACGGGAGGATCCTGTGGTGGACGGCGCAGCACGAAGGAGGCATCCCGGAGCTTCACTTCATGAAGCTCGACGACCGGACCGGATTCGGGACCGCATGGCGCGGCGCGGAGGGAACGGTGGCGGGCGGCCTCCGGCTCGCTCCCGTCGGGCCCTCTCCAGGCGCTCACCGAAGGCGAAGCGTGCGAGGACCACCGGGCGCTCGTGGTGTCCGGAGGCGCGTCGCGGATCGCGATGCCCGACGAGACGCGGCCCACCGAGGCGCTGGGGTGGCTCGACCGAACGACCTTGTTGGTCGCCGCGGGCGGTTGCGGCGAGCCCGTCGACCTGTTCTCGGTCGACGGGCACGGCGGGAGCGCGCCCGCCGCCCTGGTCCTCGACGTCGAGATCGCGGCGCCGCGGACGCAGGTCACGAACCCGCCGACAGACCGTGCCCGCACCGGACCCCGAGTGCCGAGAGGAGCCTGCCGCAGCGGCGGCGTCGGGTGATAGCGCTCCTCGGGGCGGCCGGTCGGCCGCCGAGAGAGGATGGCGACGAGCCGTCCGCTCCGTGACCCGGTCAGCCCATGCATCGCGGCGCCTGCACACGACTTGACGGGTTCACGCTCGGGGCGTACACCGGGAGCAGGGCGAGGGAAGGGGGCAACGGATGGCGACGGATCTTGGTGTGACCGTCGAGGACCGTCCCGGCGGGCTGGCCGACATCGGCGAGGCGTTGGGCAACGCGGGCATCAACATCGAAGGGCTCTGCGGGATGGGCCTCGGCGACCGCGGTGTGATCCATCTCCTCGTCGAGGACGGCGCCGCCGCCCGGGCGGCCCTCGAGGGGGCCGGCCTGACCGTCGAGAGCGAGTCCGAGGCGCTCGTGAGCGAGATCCCGGGCGACGTGAGCACGCCGGGCACGCTCGGGAAGATGGCGCGGGCGGTCGCGGACGCGGGCGTCAACATGAAGGCGCTCTACCTCGCGACGAACAACCGTGCCGTCGCCGTCACCGACGACAACGCGAAGGCACGAGCAGCACTCGGGATGTAGGGACGACGAAGGTGGTCTGAGAGAGGTGATCGGATGGCAACGGATCTGACCGTGGTGCTGGACGACCGTGCCGGCCAGCTCGCCCACATGGGTGAGGCGCTCGGCGACGCGGGGGTCAACATCGAGGGGTTCTGCGCGACGACCGACGATGGCGTCGGGATCGTGCATGTGTTGGTCGAGAACGCGATGGTGGCGCAGAACGCACTGATCCTCGCGGACATCAAGATCGAAGGGGAAGCCGACGCGGTCGTCGTCGACCTGACGTCGGACGAGGCCGACCGCCCGGGCGCGCTCGGCCGGGTGGCCGGCAGGGTCGCGACCGCCGGGATCAACGTCTCGGTCGCGTACCTCGCCACGCGTGATCGCGCGGTGCTCGTGACGAGCGACAACGAGAAGGCGCGCGAGGCTCTGCAGGTGTAACGGCGGCCGGGGCCGCCGCCTGATCCGCGAGGATCAGCCGCCGCCCCCGGCCCGCTCGGACGAACGTTCCGCGCCCTCGAACTGCAGCAGCATCAGCGAGTGCGCCACGAGGTTCAATGCCTCGCGGCGCACCGCACGCGTATGGCCCGGCCGCGCGGTGTTCAAGACCTCGTGCCACACACCGCTCCCTTCGAGCCGTGGGAGCGTGATCTTCCGCGAACGCGCACCTCCGTTCAGCAGGAGCAGGACGGTGTCACCTCGGATCCTCCGGCCTCGCTCGTCACGCTCGTCGGTCGCTCGTCCCGGGATCAACATCCCCAGGACCCGGTTCTTGGGGTCGGACCAGTCCTCGTCGGCCATCTCGGCGCCGTCCTCGCGGACCCACATGACGTCCTTCTGGCGGCCGCCGTCGAGCATGCCGCTGAAGAACGAGCGCCGCCGCAGCACGGGGTTGGACCGGAAGATCTTCAGCGTTTCCCGGGTGAACGCGAGCATGTCCCGGTCGCGGTGTTCCCAGTCGAACCAGCTGAGCTCGTTGTCCTGACAGTAGGCGTTGTTGTTTCCCGCGCTGGGTGCGTCCGAGCTCGTCGCCGCCGAGGAGCATCCGGACCCCTTGCGACAACGCGAGGGTGGCTATCAGGTTGCGCTTCATCCGCTGGCGGATGTCGACGATCTCCGGCTGCTCGGTCGAACCCTCCACCCCCCAGTTGTGGGAGGAGTTCTCGTCGGTCCCGTCCTTGTTGTCATCGCCGTTCGACTCGTTGTGTTTCTCCGCGTAGGTCACGAGATCCTGCAGCGTGAAGCCGTCGTGCGCGGTCACGAAATTCACCGACGCGTAGGTGTTGCGACCGCTCGCCTCGTAGAGGTCGCTCGACCCGGACAGTCGGAAGGCGAGCTCCGGGAGCTGGCCGGGATCGCCCCGCCAGAACCGTCGAACGCAGTCCCGGTACTTGCCGTTCCATTCGGCCCAGCCCACGGGGAAGTTGCCCACCTGGTACCCGCCCGGCCCGACGTCCCAGGGCTCGGCGATCAGCTTCACCTGCGAGAGCACCGGATCCTGCTGGATGATGTCGAAGAACGTCCCGAGCCGGTTCATCTCGTACAGCTCGCGCGCGAGGACCGGCGCGAGATCGAAGCGGAAGCCGTCGACGTGCATCTCCATCACCCAGTGGCGGAGGCTGTCCATGATCAGCTGGATCGCGCGCGGGTGCAGCATGTTGAGGCTGTTGCCGGTTCCCGAGAAGTCGGTGTAGTACCGCTGGTCCTCGGGCGAGAGCCGATAGAAGGCCTTGTTGTCGATGCCCCGGAGCGACAGCGTCGGTCCGAGGTGGTTCCCCTCGGCGGTGTGGTTGTAGACGACGTCGAGGATCACCTCGATGCCGGCCCGGTGCAGGGTCTTGACCATCGACTTGAACTCGTAGACCTGTTGGCCGACCGAGCGGGTCGCATACGCGTGGTGAGGGGCGAAGAACCCGATCGAGTTGTACCCCCAGTAGTTCGACAGGCCGCGTTCCACGAGGACGCGATCGTCGACGAACTGGTGTACGGGCATCAGCTCCACGGCGGTGACGCCGAGCGACCGCAGGTGTTCGAGGACCGGATCGTGCACGAGCGCCAGGTACGTGCCCCTGATCTCCGGCGGGATCGACGGGTGGAGCTTGGTCAGCCCCTTCACGTGCGTCTCGTAGATCACGGTGCGGTTCCAGGGCGTCTCCGGTCGACGGTCCTCGCCCCAGGTGAACGCGGGATCGATCACCACGCACTTGGGCATCGAGCCGGCGCTGTCCCGCTCGTCGTAGGAGAGATCCTCGTCGGGATGCCCGATCTCGTAGCCGTACACGGCGTCGTGCCACCGGACCGGGCCGCTCACTGCCCTCGCGTACGGATCCAGGAGCATCTTGTTCGGGTTGAAGCGATGACCCTCGCGCGGCTCGTAGGGCCCGTGGACGCGGTAGCCGTAGAGGCGGCCGGGCCGAACGTCGGGGAGGTAGGCGTGCCACAGGAGGTCGGTCCGGTTGGTGAGCGGGATGCGCTCGGCCTCCACGGCGTCGTCGGGCCGGTCGTAGAGGCACAGATCGACCCCCGTCGCGTGCTCGGAGAACAGGGAGAAGTTCACGCCCTCCCCGTCCCAGGTGGCGCCCTGCGGGTACGGATCGCCCGGCCAGACCCGGATCGTCACGATGCTCCCGGGCGGAGGAAGACGGCTGCCAGCGGCGGGAGGACGATCCGGGCGCTGGCGGGGCGTCCGTGCCAGGGGGACCGCTCCGCCTCGACGCGCCCGAGGTTCCCCATCCCGGACCCGCCGTAGATCTCCGCGTCGCTGTTCAGGGCTTCGTGCCAGACACCGGCGTCCGGGAGCCCGATCCGGAATCGCTCGTGTGGCATCGGGGTGAGGTTGAGCGCCACCACGACCACGTCGGCGACGGCCGGCCCGCGACGCAGGAAGCACAGCGTGCCGCCTTCCGCATCCGAGGCGTCGATCCACTCGAACCCGCCGGGGTCGTGATCGAGGGCGTGCAGCGCCGGCTCGGCGCGATGCAGCGCGTTCAGATCGCGGACCCAGCGCATGATGCCGCCGTGCCGGGGATCGTCCCGCAGATGCCACTCGACGCTCGCGTCGTGGTCCCATTCGCTGGCCTGCCCGAGCTCATCGCCCATGAACAGGAGCTTCTTACCGGTCTGCGCCCACTGGTAGCCGAAGAGGAGGCGCAGGTTGGCGAATCGCTGCCAGGCGTCGCCGGGCATCTTCCCGAGCAACGAGCCCTTCCCGTGGACGACCTCGTCGTGGGAAAGCGGCAGGACGAAGTTCTCCGAGTAGGCGTACACCTGCCGGAACGTGAGCTCTCCGTGGTGGTAGCGCCGGTGGATCGGCTCGCGGCGCAGGAACTGCAGCGTGTCGTGCATCCAGCCCATGTCCCATTTGAAGCCGAAGCCGAGCCCACCGACGTCCGTCGGGCGGGACACCATCGGCCACGCGGTGGATTCCTCCGCGAAGGTCTGGGTGCCCGGATGCTCACGGTAGACGTCCTCGTTCAGCCGGCGGAGGAACGAGACGGCCTCGAGGTTCTCCCGCCCGCCGTGCACGTTCGGGAGCCATTCGCCCGCCTCCCTCGAGTAGTCGAGGTAGAGCATCGATGCGACGGCGTCGACACGGAGTCCGTCGGCGTGATACGTGCGGAGCCAGTGATCGGCGCTCGAGAGGAGGAAGCTCCTCACCTCGTTACGGCCGTAGTTGAAGATCAACGTGTGCCAGTCGGGGTGGTACCCGCGGCGCGGGTCCGCATGCTCGTACAGGTGCGTCCCGTCGAAGTACGCGAGGCCGTGTTCGTCGGCGGGGAAGTGCGACGGCACCCAGTCGAGGATCACGCCGAGTCCCCGTTGATGCAGATGGTCGATCAGGAACATCAGGTCCTGCGGCGTGCCGAACCGCCCCGTCGGCGCGAAGTATCCCGTCGTCTGGTACCCCCACGAGCCGTAGAACGGATGCTCCATGACCGGGAGCAGTTCCACGTGGGTGAAGCCGAGGTCGAGCACGTGCTCGGCGAGCTGGGGCGCGACGTCCCGATAGCCGAGCCAGCCGTGATCGGGTCCGCGGCGCCACGAGCCGAGGTGGACCTCGTAGATCGACATCGGGCGTCGACAGCCCGTTGCGTTCGGCCCGCGATCCCAGCCACTCGGCGTCGCCCCAGTCGTACGTGAGATCCCAGACGATCGAGCCGGTCTTGGGCGGCGTCTCGGCCCGGAACGCGAACGGATCCGCCTTGTCGACGCGGTAGTCGGCCAGGCGGGAGCGGATGTGGAACTTGTAGGCCTGGCCTTCGTGCGCTCCCGCGACGCGCCCGGCCCAGATGCCGGACGAGGCGACCGGCTCGAGCCGGTCTGACACTCGGTCCCAGCCGTTGAAGTCGCCGATCACCGAAACCCGCTCGGCGTTGGGAGCCCACACGGCGAACGACGTGGCCTCGGGGCCGGGATGGGCGCCCAGCTTCGCGGCGAGCCGGCCGTGCGTTCCTTCCCCGAACAGGTAGAGGTCGTCCGCGGTGAGGTCGCGCATCGTGACCTTCGTCACGGCTCGGCCTTCCGGTGGGCGACGCCCGCCTCGGCGGGTTCCTCGGCCGTGCCGGTCCGGCGGCTCCGATCGATGCGTTCGACCGTCGAGGCGATGTCCGGGCGGCGCTGGATCTCCTCGAGTGTCCACGGATACCGGCGACGCCAGTTCAGGCGTTCCGGTCCGGTACCCGGCACGTTCTGCGGGTCGGCCTCCAGCAACAGGTCGCCGAGCGACGCCATCACGATCGCGGCCCGGCTCGCGGCGAGCCGGTCGAGCGACGCCTCCAGCGACGCGCGCGGGTCTTCGCCGTCGGGGTCGGCGAGGAGCCCCGGGAGTGACGCGGGGAGCGCTCCGCGCACCCCGCGTCGCGCCTCGAGGATCCGCTCGGCCTGATCGTGATCGATCAGGCCGAGCTCCTCGCGGAGCGGCACGTCGGTCCCGCGCCAGAACCCCGCCCAGGTCGGCATGTCGTGCGTGTTCAGCGCGGCGACGGACTCCGCCGGTGGCTCGGGCAGGCCGGCGTTGCCCGCCTCTCGCTGCGCGACGTAGGTCCGCAGGAGCCCATGCGCCTTCATCGCCGGTCGCACGTAGCCCGGCACCGTCCCGAGGTCCTCTCCGGCGACGACGACCTGGGCTTCGTTCGCGGCGATCGACAGGAGCGCGTACCACTCCTGGGCCCGATAGCGGACGTAGACGCCGTCCCTGGCCGAGGCGCCGCGCGGCACCCAGTAGAGCCGATGCAGCCCGATCACGTGATCGATGCGCGCGACCGCGGCATAGCGGAAGAGCGTGCGGAAGACCTCGTCGTGGTAGCGGTAGCCGGCCAGACGGGTTCCGTGCGGATGTGGCGGCGGCGCCCCCCAGTCCTGACCCTGTGACCAGAAGGCGTCCGGCGGGGCGCCGGCGGCGACGTCGGGCGCGAACGAGTCACGCTCGCGCCAGACGTCGTAGCCGGCGCCGTTCACCCCGATCGGGAGATCGAGCATCAGGCCGCCGGCCGAGCTCGCGCGGCCGGCGGCCTCCGACAGCTGCTCGGCCGCCAGCCACTGGACGAACAGGTGGTAGCGCGCCCGGTCGTCTTCGAGCGCGGATCCTGTGAGGGAACCCTCGCGCTGGGTCGTGGGCCACGCGCCCCACCAGGCCCCGCGCCGCTCCACCTCCGCGCGGAACCGTGCGTAGTCGGCAGCACGCGGGTCGGACGCGAACGCGTGCAGGCCGGCCGGGAGCGTGCCCGCGAACGTCTGTTGCGCGAGGGGATCGAGGACGCGCCGCTTCGCCGCGGCGATCGCCGGGTGATCGGTGAGGTCGTTCTTCCGCAGGCGGGCGAGTTGTTCCCCGAAGGACGGGTCGTCCAGAGCCTCGCGGGCTTCGGCGCATCCGTCCAGTCCGGGGGCCCTGGTCACGTCGATGTAGGTCTCGTTCCAGAAGAGACGGCTGGCGGGGGAGTAGGGACTCGGCTCGACCATCGGTTCGTCCAGGAACTGCGCGAAGAGGGGAGCGTCGCGGCGACGGACCCGCCGAGACCGCCTATCCACCCGCGGAACCTCGCCAGCTCGGAGAAGCTCCCCACACCCCAGTCCCCCTCGGAGCGGAGCGCATACAGCGGTGCGAACACACCCCACCACCGCCCGTCGGGTTGCGGGCATCGTCGCGGCGCCGAGAGGACGAGGGCGTGAACGGGCCCGTCGTCGGTCTCGACCCAGAGATGGTGTCTGCCCGACGGCAACCGCGTGCGGAGCGCGAGCCGCGCCGGCGCGAACCCGGCCTCGGCCGTACCCGTGAGGATCGGGCTCGCCGCTTCCCACCGATCGGGCTCCTCCCCCTCAGGTGTGAGCGCGAACCGCATCTCTCCGGCGTTCGAGGCTGGCACGCGCACCTCGACGAAGGGGATCCGTCCGTCCCACGCGACGATCACGGGCTCGAGCGGACGCCGGGCGAGCTCCTCCTTCCGGGCCTGCAGCGCGCCGGTCGCGTCGCGGAGCGACGCGACCGGCGCCCCCATCGCGCGGAGCACCGCGATCGTGCTTTCGACGCCGGCCGGGACACGCTGGCCGAAGACGTTCGCGTAGCTCTCTTGCACGCCGTAGAGACGAGCGAGCTCTCGCAGGGCCCGAC
>CAVTTD010000036.1:0-30091 GCA_963737525.1 uncultured Actinomycetota bacterium | reverse complement strand
ACCGCGGCCACGGGCGCCGGATATAGGAGCGCGACCGAAAGATGGAGCGGGAAGCTCAGGCTGAACGGGAACGGCATCCTCCGCGGGAGAGGCATGAGGTGCACGAGCGCGATCGCCCCGGCCCACACCATGACCTTCCAGTCGAGGAACCCGAGCGACGTGTCCCGGACCTCATAGCCCAGGTACAGCAAGAGGGGAACCGCAACCAGCAGCTCGAACGCTCGCACGGCGAAGCGCCGCCCCGGACGAGAGGCGACGCGGACGGACGGCCCATCCACCCTCGCCAATCGATCGCCTCCGGTTCGTCGCTCCGATGGATGTCGGTCCGGGCAGCAGGCGGCCTCGAAGAAGACCTTGCCTCGCCACAGGAGACATCGCGCTTGTCTTCTCTATCGGCGCGGGTCCTGGGGCCCTGAAGACAGGTCGCGTTCGCCCCTACGGGCTGGGGGTGGAGCGATTGAACCGGTCCTGGGTTCGCTCCAGCCCCTCCGTGATCAGCGCACGGACGGCATCGGCCGCGTGACCGACGAGGATGGCGAGGTCGGCCTCGTCGCGGCTGCCCACTGGCTGGAGCACGAAATCCGCGGGATCCTTTCGACCCGGAGGGCGACCGATCCCGACTCGGACCCGGAGGTACTCGGGGGTGGGGAGTGCCCTGTCGAGGGAGCGCACACCGTTGTGACCGCTGTTGCCGCCTCCGAGCTTCACCCGGATCGTGCCCGCCGGGATATCCAGCTCGTCGTGCACCGCGATCAGCTGGGAGGACTCGACTCCCTGCTTCTTGGCGAGGGAGGCATACGACGGGCCCGATTCGTTCATGAATCGGGTGGACCGAGCGAGGAGGACCCGCTGGTCACCGACGTGGATCTCCGCCGCTTCGACGGGGAGGAAGCGCACCTTCCGGAATCGCTCGCCGGCTTCGCCGGCGAGGTCCTCGACCACCATCCGGCCGACGTTGTGCCGGGTCCTGGCGTAGCGATCGCCGGGGTTGCCGAGGCCGGCGACGAGCCAGGCCATCGGCTAGCTCTCGCCGTCCCCCTCGGGGGCCTTGGGCTCGCCGTCGGCTCCTTCCTCGGATCCGGCGCCTTCGCCGCCCTCGCCCTCGGCGGCTTCGCCCTCCTCGCCCTCCGGCACCTCGCCCTCGGCGGCCTCTTCGACGGCGGCCTCCGCCTCGGGGGCCTCCTCACCGGCAACGGCCAGGTCGAGCTCGGTGTCCATCATCGCGGGCTCCACGACGGCGAGCACCATCGTGTCGGGGTCGGTCAGGAACTCGACACCCTCGGGCGGGGTGAGATCGCCCACGCGGATGGACTCACCGATCTTCAGGGACGTGATATCGAATTCGATCCGCGGGGGAACGTCGGCCGGCAAGCTCTGGATCTCGACCTCGCGCAGGTGGTGCTCGATGACGCCGCCCGCGTGCACACCCACCGAATCGCCGATCTCATGGAGCTCGATGTTCACCGTGATCTTCTCGTCACGCCGCACCGCCATGAAGTCGACGTGGATGAATCGGTTGTGGATCAGGTCGCGCTGGATCTCGCGAGCGATCGTCAAGTACTCCTGGCCGTCGAGCTTCAGGTCGACCAGGACGCTCGCCTGACCCATCGCGTGGAAGACGTGGAGGAGATCGAGCGCGCTCACGTGGATCGAGGTGGGCTCGACGCCGGCGCCGTAGAGGGTCGCGGGCACACGGCCGGTGGCACGCAGACGACGCGCGGGCCCTTTGCCCTTCTCGGCACGAGGTTCGGCGCGGAGGCTCGCTTCCATGGCTGGTCAGAGGTCCTTTTCCGGGGTCGGTTGCGGGCGGCATCCTACCAGCGAGGATGGGGCGGACCTGCATCGATCCGAGGCCTCACCTCCCGTGCATCGAGTCCTCACGTAGCATCCCGCCTCGATGCGACTCGCCCGCGCCGCCTCCGCGTTGCTGGGCATGATCGTGCTCGCGGCGGCGTGTCAGGGACCCCCGCGCGCCCGGGAAACGCCCGACCTGCTCCCCCCCGGCAGACCTGAGCGGGTGGATGCATCCGCCTTCGGCACGCGATGGCCGATCAAGCACGTCGTCTTCATCATCAAAGAGAACCGGACGATGGATCAGATGTTCGGCCGCTTCCCCGGGGTGAACGGCGTGACCGAGGGGCTCGACGGCGATCGCCTCCGCCCGCTCACGGCGACACCCGATCGTCTGCCGGAGGACATCCCGCACTGCTACGCGTGCGCGATCGAATCCTGGAACCGCGGGAGGATGAACGAGTTCGCGGCGACCGAGCCTGGCGATCGCTTCGCCTACACCCAGATGCAGGGTCGTGAGGACCTGCCCAACTACTGGCGGTGGGCGGAGGAGTTCGCCCTGTCGGACAACTTCTTCGCGTCGGCGCAGGGACCGTCGTTCCCCAACCACCTCTTCACGATCGCCGCGCAGTCCGGCGGCACGCACTTCAACCCGAACCAGGATCAGGCCAGGGTCACCCTGTTCACCCAGGAGACCGGGCTCGCCAAGTCGTGGGGCTGCGATTCACTCGAGGAGGGCTACGTCGAGGTCGTGGACAGCGAGGGGCAGGTGGAGAAGGTCCCTCCGTGCTTCGACTTCTTGACCGAGGCCGACCTCCTGGAAGGCGCGGGGATCCCCTGGTCGTACTACGCGGCGTGGAACGACCAGCGCGGCTACGTGTGGTCCGCGTTCTCCGCGATCCGACGGGTGCGCATGCACCCCGAGGTCTGGCAGAAGCACATCTTCCCCGTCGACAACTTCGTCCGTGACGTGGAGGGCGGACGGCTCGCGCCCGTCACCTGGATCGCGCCGCGGTACGAGCTCAGCGAGCACCCCGAATGGAGCTTCTGCCACGGAGAGAACTGGACCACCGAGATCGTCGACTCGATCATGCAGAGCCCGATGTGGAAGGACACCGCGATCTTCATCACGTGGGACGACTACGGCGGGTTCTACGACCACGTGCCACCGCCGCAGGTCGACGACTTCGGCTTCGGCTTCCGTGTCCCGCTGCTGACGATCAGCCCGTACGCGAAGCCCGGCTACATCGACTCGCAGTTGGGCGAATTCTCGAGCGTCCTTCGATTCATCGAGGACAACTGGAAGCTGTCCCAGCTCACGCACCGGGACCGGGACGCCTTCAACCTCAGCTACGTGTTCGATTTCGAGCAGGAGCCGCGGGATCCCGTCGTGCTTCCGAAGCGGACGGATTGCCAAGGCCCCGATCTTCCAGCAGCCGGCGGCGACCGACTGAGTCGTCCCCGCGACGCGGGACACGGGCGATACCTTCCGGATACCTCGTGCGTCTTCAAGGTATGGCGAGAACTCTCGTGCGGGCGAGCTGCAGGACGGGCACGGGGAGGACGGCGGTGACGGAGCCCGAAGGGCGAGTTGGCCGACCTCTACGTCCGGCACGTCCCGGCCGCCAATCGGTTGGGGTTCCTCCTGACCGGCGACCGTTCCCAGGCCGAGGATCTCGTCCACGACGCCTTCGTGCGCTGCGTCGGCCGGTTCGGGCACCTGCGCGCCCACGAGGCATTCGACGCCTACCTGCGCCGCACCATCGTGAACCTCCACACGTCCCGACTCCGGCGCCTTCGGGTCGAACGTGAATGGTTGTCGAAGGAGAAGGCTCGGCTGGGTCAGGGCGGGACGTCCGGCTTGCCGGACGTCCCGGCGCGCGAGGACATGTGGCGCCGGCTGCAGACACTGCCCGCGCGCCAGCGGGCAGTGCTGGTCCTCCGCTACTACGAGGACCTCTCGGAACGAGAGACGGCGGACGCGCTCCGATGTTCGGTGCCGGCCGTGAAGTCATTGACGGCGCGGGCCATGACCGCGCTTCGCGAAGGGATCAGGGGTGAGGACGCATGACGACCGACATGGAACGCGAGCTCCGCGAGCTGTTCCGCGAGAAGGCGGGCGACGCGCCGGTCGCGACCTTCGGGGCGCCGGCGACCGCGCCGCAGGAGGTCCTGCGTCGCGGCCGCCGCCACCAGGTGGGAACCGTCCTCGGTTCGGCCGCGATCGTCCTCGTGTTGATCGTCGGCTCGGTTGCCGGGCTCAACGCGGTGCTCCGTGGCGAGGGCGACCCGTTCAGAACCGGCGACTACAAGGTCTTCGAACGAACGGCCACGATCGAGGCGTTCACGGTCGGGAGCCCATCCAACTGGTACCTGGTGAACGAGTGGCCGCTGTCGATGACGACCGCCGTCACGGGATCGGGAAGCGCATCGGGCGAGTGCACCGCTGCAGCGCCGGGTGTGGGCCAGCCGTCGCCGGTGTGTACGAGTAGCGAGCCCTCGCCCCAAGTGGAATCGCTTCCCTACGGCCTACCAATGATCCAGCTCTCGAACGTCGACATGGGTCTGAACGCGGTTTCCTGCGGGCAGGCTCTTCCCGCGAACGCGGCCGTCCTCTACGTGGGCCTCGACTACGGGCGAGCGATCTTCGGGGCGAAGGACCCGACGATCCCGGAGTTCCCCCCCGGTATCGGCCTTCCACCCGAAGGAGATGGTCCCTGCGGACCGGGTCGGTACGCCAACTTCACGGTGAACGGTGAGCCGTTCTTCGCCTGGATCGGGATCGGGCCTGACGTGAGCGACCACGATCGGGAAACGGTTCAGAACTCCTACGAGATGATGTCGGCGATCCCGGACTGGAAACCCATCCCGCCCACGGAGATGACTCCCGCGTACGTGATCGCCGGCGGCGTGACCCAGGCGGGCGAGGACTGGCGCCTCGAATTGCGGCCCTCACAGGAGAATGTTCGGTTCTCCCTCGTCGGAGGGCCTGCGGCCGGCACGGCTCTGAGCGACTTCGTGATACCCCCTCAGGTGATCGAATGGGCAGCCACGGACCCGATCTTCGGCGCCATCACCAAGCAGGCCGCAGCCGTCGAGTTCCGGAGCAAGGACGATCCATCCGCCGCCATCGCGGGAACGATCGTGCCTCTTCCGCCGAGCATGCCGTTCGACTTCGATCTGTTCTTCATCGAGGGGACGGCGGGCATCGACGGCGAGGCCGTGGCCCTCGGGCCGGACGGCGATGTGATCGAGGGTGACACGAGCGTGGGGAGGCTGCGCCAAGCCGTGGTGGAGCTGTCCGGAAGCCGGCTCGGGCACGATTGGAGTGCACGCTTCAGCGGCGCGTTCGCCGACAGAGACGCATGCATCGACGTCAAGGTCGATGGGGTCGAGGATCGCACGGGTCCGGATTGCCGGACGACCAGTCGCCATGCCTGGGCGGGGTCGGAACCGTCGCTGGATACCTGGATCTTCGACCAGATGTATGTCGGGGCGGGTTCCGTCCCCTCCGATGTCGTCGGGATCCGTTTCCGAAGCGACGACACAACCCGCGGGGAGGTGTCCGGACTGTGTCAGCTCGGCCCGATCGGATGGACCGATCACAACGTGTGCGCGATCGCACTCCCGCCGGAGGACTCGGGGACGTTCGAGTACCTCGACGGGAACGGCGCGATCCTGTTCGAGGAAGGGAGAGGGTGGGGCTCGGCTCGGGCGACCTCCGATCAATACGCATGGACGAACGAAGGGGACACGATCACCGCTCGTGGCTCGTTCCAAGGCGCCGATTGGAAGCTCGAAGTCCTGCACTACCGCGACGGGTATCGGCTCAGCATCGACGGGCGTGAAGTTTTCCAGGGCACCATGCGTGAGGGAGAACCGATCGCGTTCCCGATCTTCCAGGGCGATCGGGCGCATTTCGACGCGCTCGTGCTCTTGGTCGACGGCGGCCTTTTCGCCGACCAGGTATCGATCACCTCGGAGGGAACGTGGGACGGCCGATGGCTCCCGGGCTCGACGGCGAACGGCGGCGAGGCCCGCCTCTGGGTCATCGAGGTGCCTGGGGCGGGCACTGGAAGACTCCTCGTGAACGGCGTCGATCAGGGCGCGGTCAGCTGGCCCTGAGTTCCGGTGACAGGATGGGGCGATGGCGGCTCGCCTCGAACGACAGCGCTGGTTCGGCCTCAAGCGCCCCGTCAAGCGCTTCCTCAGCCGTGCCGTCCCGAACGCGCTCCTGAGGTTCGTCGCGCGGTTCGTGCCGTCGCTCCGATCGGGACGTTTGCCGGCTCCCGCTCGCCTCGAGGAGGTGACGGGCCGCGCGGACGGCGCCGCGTTCGTGATGCTCGACCCCGCGCGCTGCGAGAACGCGAATGAGCTCTTCTGGGGTCAGGGCCGACGTCCGACGCCGAACGACCGGCTGGCCCTCGACGTCGTGGCGAGGCTCTCGCGCGAGGCCGACGAGTTCCTCGACATCGGCGCCTACACCGGCCTGTTCACCCTCGCGACGACCGCGGTGACGCCCAGCCTCCATGCGCATGCCTTCGAGATCGTACCGGCGGTGGCCGACGCGCTGGAGGCGAACCTTCGCCGCAACGGTGTGACCGACCGGGTGGTCGTGCATCGCGAGGGCATCGGCGAAGCAGGCTCTACGATGCGGGTGCCCTCGGGCCGAGGCGGCTCGGCGCTTCCATCCTTCTACTCGAGCCGGATGAACTTCGAGAAGGGCCAGGACGTCACGTTCCGATCCCTCGATTCCGTCGGCGTTCTCCTGCCCGCCGGCGCGCGGGTCGTCATGAAGGTGGACGTCGAAGGGACGGAGGACGCCGTCTTCGGAGGCGGGCAGGTCTTCGTCGAGACCTTCCGTCCGGACATCCTCTGCGAGGTCCTCCCGGAGGCCGACGGATCTCGGCTGGACGAGCTGCTCGCTCCCGCGGGCATGCGCCGGTACCTCGTGACGAACACCGGGCTCGAGGAAGCAGCGCGGATCGTGCCCGACCCGGCGTTCCGCGATTGGCTCTTCTCGCCTCGAACGCCCGACGAGCTCCGGGCCCGAGGCCTCCCGGTCGCCTAGACCTGGTTGTCCCCGCCGAAGATCTCTGAGACCGAGGAATCCTCGAAGACGGCGCGGAGGCCGTTCGCGATCAGTGGCGCGATCGAGAGCACCTTCAGCTTGGCGAAGGTCCGCTCCTCGGGGATCGGCACCGTGTTGGTGACGACGACCTGCTCGATCGGAGCTTCCTCCAGCAGCTGCCGGGCCTTGCCGCTGAACAGACCGTGGGTCGCCCCGACGAAGGTCGGGCCCGCACCCATCTCCGCGAGCACCTGCACGCCCTTCGAGATCGTCGCGGCGGTGTCGATCATGTCGTCGACGATCACGCACGGTCGGCCCTGCACCTCGCCGACGACCGCCATCTCCTCGATCTTGTGGGCTTCCTTCCGCGAGCGCCGCTTGTAGAGGAACGCCAGATCGGCGTGGAGCTGCTCGCGCAGCTTCTCCGAGGTCTTGATCCGCCCGGCGTCGGGAGCGACCACGACCAGGTTGTCGCCGTACAGCCCAAGGTCGTCCTTGAAGTAGGCGGAAAGGATCGGAAGCGCGGTCAGATGGTCGAACGGGAAGTCGAAGTAGCCCTGGATCTGCCCCGAGTGCAGGTCGACGGAGATCACCCGGTCCGCGCCGGCCGTCGAGAGCAGGTCCGCGACGAGCTTGGCGCTGATCGGCTCGCGGGAGAGCGCCTTGTGGTCCTGCCGGGAGTACCCGTAGAAGGGGATCACGGCGTTGATCCGTTTGGCGGACGCGCGCTTCATCGCGTCGATCATGATCAGCTGTTCCATCAGGGCCTCGTTGACGGGCTCGTAGTGCGACTGCACGACGAACACGTCGGCGCCGCGCACGCTCTCCTCGGCCCGGAAGTAGATCTCCCCCGACGCGAACCGGCGCAGCTCGCTGCGGCTCACCGGGATCCCGAGGTTCTCCGCGATCTCCGCCCCCAGGGCCGGATGGATCGTGCCGGAGAACAGCATCATCCGTTTCTTGGTGATGATCTCCACGGTCGCCCCCTAGGTCTTGCCCTTCGAAGCGTGCTTCGCGTCCGCGCGCCTCCGGTAGCCCTTGACGTTCTTCTGGTCCGTCCGCTCGACTCCCAGCGCGCCCGCCGGCACGTCTTTCGTGATCACCGAACCCGCTCCCGTCACGCCGCCTTTGCCGACCTTCACCGGCGCCACCAGCATCGTATCCGACCCGATCCTCGCATCGTCCGCGATCACGGTCGGGTGCTTCCCGTAGCCGTCGTAGTTCACGACGACGGTGCCGGCGCCGATGTTCACGCGGGCACCGACCGTCGCGTCCCCGATGTAGGCGAGGTGCTTCGCCTTCGAGCGCTTCCCGATCTTCGAGGCCTTGACCTCGACGAAGTTGCCGACCTGCGCGCCGTCCTCGAGGACGGCGCCGGGGCGGAGCCTCGCGAACGGACCCACCTCGCAGCCTTTGCCCACCGCGGCGTCCTCGAGGACCGAGAACCACACCACGGAGCCGTCGCCGACGCGCGAGCGGGCGATCGACGTCGAGGGCCCGATCGTGCAGCCCGACCCGATCCGGGTGCCGCTCTCCACGAACGTGTTGGGGTGGATCACCGTGTCTCGTCCGATCTTCACCTCGACGTCGATGTAGGTCGCGGCGGGATCGATCAGGCTGACGCCGGCGTCCATGTGCGCCATCGTCACGCGCCGGCGGAGCAGCGCCTCGAGCGCGGCGATGCCGGCGCGTGTGTTGGCGCCGAGGACGCCGCCGGTGTCGCAGACGACCGCGTCGACCCGCTCGCCCTTGTCGAGGAGGATCGAGATCGCCCGGTTCAGGTAGTACTCGCGCTGACGGTTCTCGCGATCGAGGAGCGGCAGGGTCGCGAACAGGAGGTCGCGCCGGAACGCGACCCAGTTCGTCGCGACCTCGTGGATCTTCCGAACGGCGGGCGGCGCGTCCCGTCCTTCGATCACGTCGATCACCCGCGACCCTTCACGGACGACCCGCCCGTAGCCGCCCGGACGGTCGAGGACCGTGGAGCCCAACGTGACGGCCGCCCCGGTCCGGCGGTGGGAGGCCAGCAGCTTCTTGAGGTCCGAGACCGTGATCGGGTCGAAGTCGCCGTTCGCGACGAGCACGTCGTCCGTCTTGCCGACGGCCTGCTCGGCGAGCTGGACGGCGTGGCCCGTGCCCAGCTGCTCGGCCTGCTCCACGAACACGGGCGCCGGCTTCAGCCCCCAGGACGTGACCGCATCGCGGACGTCGTCGGCCCCGTGGCCGACGACGACCACGATGCGAGCCGGCCTGGCGGCTCGTACCGCCTGCAGGGCGTGCCACAGGAGCGGGCGGCCGCAGACCAGATGCAGAACTT
Organism: uncultured Actinomycetota bacterium; assembly: GCA_963737525.1. Lineage (GTDB taxonomy): Bacteria > Actinomycetota > UBA4738 > UBA4738 > HRBIN12 > JAJNBA01. Next base: position 20,912 of record CAVTTD010000036.1, on the reverse strand, counting down.
TGGGGATGCCCGACTTCAGCCGCTCGCCCTTGCCCGCGGCCAGCACCACGGCGGCGAGCGATCGGGGGGTTCGCTTGGGTGTGGTCGCCACGTGTGTCCTTCAGGCCTCGGCTTCTCGTCGGGACATCGGGGAAGGCGGGCGTCATCGTCCCATACGGCCGCGACACGTGGAACCTCGCGGTTCCGGTGTGTTGAGGCGGGGGTTCCGGGGGGAGGAGTCGAACCTCCATACCAGGCTCCAAAGGCCCGTGTCTTGCCGTTAGACCACCCCGGAGGGATCCGGGTCGATTCTCGCAGGCGTCGCAGGCTTCGGAGGCGCATCCACGACGAGCGAGCCGGGGACGGCCCCGCGATGTCCGGTGCCGTCGCGAACGGGCAGAGCGCGACCACCGTCGGTCCCGAGCCGCTCATCACCGCACCCTACGCGCCGGCCTCGATGAACGCCTCGATCGTCTCGCGCGATCTCCGGATGGCGGGCGACCACCGGCCCCTGGAGGTCGTTGTAGAGCGCGCTCCCGAGGAGCTCGTTGTTGCCGGCCTCCGCCGCGGCGATCAGGGCTCCCGCGTCGGGACCCGTGCCGCTTCGCTCGTCCCACCACGCGTACGCGTCCGCCGAGGACACACCGAGATGCCAACGGCTTCACGACCCACGTCGTCGACTGGACGAACACCGGCGACGACCTCGCTCACCGCGCCCCTCGCGCGAACGCGGGTTCGCCGAGGAGCAGTGCCGGGACATCGGAACCGACCGCCCCGCGCCAATCGAGCGAGGCCGTCGCGACCCAGCCGACGGCCCAGAGCTCGTCCAGCAGCAGCAGCGTCGCCGCGGCGTCGGCGGAACCGCCGCCGAGGCCGGCGGCGACCGGGATGGACTTCTCGATCGTGATGTGGGCGCCGGGTGGTTGCACGCCGCCGGCCTCGGCGGCCAGCGCGCGAGCCGCTCGCAGTGCGATGTTCGTCTCGTCGGCGGGAACGCCTCCGACGGCGGGCCCCTCGAGTGACAGCGTCAGTTCGTCCGCCGGCTCCACGTCACGTCGTCCTCGAGCGAGATCGGGAGCACGAGCGTCTCGACGTCGTGGTAGCCGTCTTCTCGACGCCCGAGCACCCGCAAGAAGACGTTCAGCTTGGCGTGCGCAGGCATCGCGATCGCCGTCATTCGGCGCCCCGTCATGTCGGAGGGCCTCGGACGGAGGCGCCACAGACGGAAGCGCTTCCGCGATCCGTGCGAAGTCCTCGAGCGAGAGCGTCTCGGCTCGCGCCGAGGGATCGACGCCGGCTCCCTCGAGGAGACGGTCCGCTTGCGGGCCATCCACCCCGAGCCGCCGGAGCGCGTTCCGCATCGTCTTCCGGCGCTCGGCGAACCCGGCGTCCACCACCGCCCACAATCGCCCCTCATCGACCCCGACCCGAGGTTCATCCAGGCGCTCGAGCCGGACGATCACGGACTCCACCTTGGGGCGAGGCCAGAACACCGACGGCGGCACCCGGCGGACCAGGGTCCCCTCGGCTCGATAGGCGACCCGCAGGCTCGGGATCCCGTATGCCCGCTCACCGGCCCCTGCGACCATCCGTTCCCCCACCTCCCGCTGGACCATCACGACGAGGCGCAGGACCTGGGGCACGTCCCGCAGGGTGTCCAGGACCAGGTGGGTCGCGACGTTGTAGGGGAGATTGGCCGCGAGGACCCACTCGTCCTCGCCGAGCTCGTCCTGCCACTCGCGATCCGTCGCGTCCGCGTGCAGCACGCGGACGCGATCGAGCCCCGCGACCGATTCCTCGAGCGCGGGGATGAGCGACGGATCCACCTCGACGGCGAGCACTTCGGCGCCGGCCTCGGCGAGCGCTCGCGTGAGCGAGCCGAGACCGGCACCGATCTCGACCACGCGATCACCCGGTCCGACGCCGGCGTCGGACGCGATCGCGCGCGCGAGGTTCGGATCGATCAGGAAATGTTGTCCGAGCGATCGCTTCGGCCGGATGCCGTGGGCTTCCGCGAGCGCTCGAAGCGCACCCGCACCGAGCGACGCCGGTTGTTCATCGCGGTTCACGGCGGGAGCGTAGCCAGGTCCGGAACGGTTCGGTCCCGGGCCGATGGCCCGGGACCGAACGTGAAGGGGGGCGCTGGATGGTGTGCGGACGACGTCAGCCTCGGGCACGATCCCCATGGCCGAGAGGAGCTCCTCGACCGGATCCGCGTTCGTCGAGCCCTCGCGCACCTTCCCCGAACGCGAGAACCCGCACGGACGCGGCCGAGGATGTCCCGACGCTTCCGGCGGAGACCGAAGTCTCGGCGGCGAGGCTCGTGCGCTTCCGACCGAGCCTCACCACTCCGTCCACCACCCAGACCCCCACATCCATCGGGCGACGGTTCGGTGACGACATCACACGCGGAACCCTCGGGTTCCTTCGAGCCGCGATCCGCACGCCGTCCATCCGTCGTCCCGTTCCTCGAGGTGCCGGGTGAGCCGCCACCCGGTCTCGAAGCTGTTGTGGAGTCCGCACGCTAACAAACCCTCAACTCTCAATGCAACCTTGAGTACCGAACGTCCGTTCGAGCGCGCGGACTCACGTTATCCCGGGGAACGCGGCGCTCGCGTTGCGAGAAACGGCCTCGGCGATCGAACTCATCTCTTCGTTGCGCACCCGCGCGACCTCCGCGATCGTCAACACGACGTTCGCCGGCTCGTTGTCGCGGCCCCGAAGCTTCTGCGGAGCGAGGAACGGCGAGTCGGTCTCGACGAGGAGACGGTCGATATCCACCGCGCGAGCGGCCTGTCGCAGGTGCTCGTTCTTGGGATAGGTCACGTTGCCCGCGAAGCTGAGCCAATACCCGCGCTCGGCGCACTCGCGGGCGATCGTCGCGTCACCGCTGAAGCAATGGATCACCACACGTTCGGCCGAACCCTCACCCAGGACTCGAAGGACATCGGGCCACGCATCGCGGACGTGCACGACCATCGGCTTGCCCGACTCGTTGGACAGTGAGATGTGCACCTTGAGCGTCGAGATCTGGTCTTCGGCGGACGATCGCATGCGGTAGAAGTCCAGGCCGCACTCCCCGACCGCCACCACCCGAGGATCGTGGAGCAGTTCCTCGATCCTGGCCCCCGCCGCCGCATCGAAGAGCACCGCGTCGTGGGGATGCATCCCGGCCGTGGCGAACACGCCGGCGATCGAATCCGCCAGCTCGAGTGACCGGGCAGAGGTCGCCGGGTCCACTCCGACGCAGATCAGCCGGTCCACGCCGGCCTCCCTGGCGGCCTCGACCACGAGTGAAGGTTCCCGGTCCACCAGGAAGAGGTGGCAGTGGGTATCCACCACCCCCCTCTGCACCGGGAGTTCAGGGTTCGGTCCGCCCATCGGCAGGCGATGTTAGGCGGTCTCAACTTCCGGTGCATCCGAGGGGATTCACGTGAAACATGAGGCCGACGAAGACGTCTGCCTGAACTCGTCCTAGTCGTCCGCGTCGACGCGCGGGAAGAGTGACTCGCCCTTGGTCGTTCTCGTCCCCGGGGCGATCTGGCCCCAGGTCCCGGCATCGGCGAGCCGCTGTGAGTCGAGGGTTCGCTCGATGCCCAGCTGCTCCCAGAGCCGCGCGGCGGCGCTCGGCATCACGCAAGAGATCAGGATCGTGAGCGCTCGGAGGGTCTCGGCGGAGGCGTACAGGATCGAGCCGAGCTCCTCCCTCCTGGCGGCGTCCTTCGCCATGGTCCACGGCGACCGCTCGACCATGTAGCGATTGGCCCGAACGACGACGTCGTAGACGGCGGCGAGCGCAGCGGTGGGCCGCACGGCAAGCATCTCCTCGTCGTAGCGGCGGGTGGCGTCTGCCACCACGTGAGGAAGGTCGGATGCCGCACCCTCGACGGTGGGCTCGGGAACGACGCCGTCGAAGTACGAACGGAGCATCGCCAGCACCCGCGATGCCAGGTTGCCGATCCCGTTCGCGAGCTCGGCGTTGTGCCGGTCCACCATCGACTCCAGCGAGAACGAACCGTCCTGGCCGAACTGCACCTCGCGCAGGAAGTACCAGCGGTACGAGTCCACCCCGAACCGGTCGAGCAGCTCGAACGGGTGGATCCCGGTGAGGTTCGTCTTCGACATCTTCTTCCCACCCACCGTGAGGTACCCGTGGGCCCAGACCTGATCCGGTGGCTCGATGTCCGCGGCCATCAGCATCGCCGGCCAGTAGATCGCGTGCTGCCGCAGGATGTCCTTGCCGATCATGTGGATGTCGGCCGGCCACATCCGAGCGAACCGCTCATCGTCCGACCCGTACCCGGCCGCCGTGATGTAGTTCGTCAGGGCGTCGAACCACACGTACGTGACGTGCTCGGGGTCCCAGGGGAGCGGGATCCCCCAGTCGAAGTTCGTCCGACTGATCGAGAAGTCCTGGAGCCCTCCACGGATCAGAGACAGGACCTCGTTCCGTCGGGTCTCCGGCTCCACAGCGGATGGGGTCCGGTCGTAGTACTCGAGCAGCCGGTCCCGGTAGGCCGAGAGGCGAAAGAAGTAGTTCTGCTCCTTCATGAGCTCCACCGGACGCTCGTGGATCGGGCACAGCCCTCCCTCCAGGAGATCGGCTTCCGCGTAGTAGAGCTCGCAGGACACGCAGTAGAGGCCTTCGTAGGTGTCCAGGTAGATGTCGTCCCGTCCGTTCCGGCGCACTTCGTCAAGTAACTTGACTACCGCCTCCTTGTGGCGGGGCTCGGTCGTGCGGATGTAGTCGTCGTAGGCGATGTCGAGTCGGGCCCAGACCTCCCGCCACTTCGGCTCCATCTCGTCCACCCATCGCTGAGGGTCCACCCCCGCGGCCGTGGCCTTCCGCTGCATGTTCAGGCCGTGCTCGTCGGTGCCGGTGAGGTGGAAGACCTGCTCCCCGCGCAGCCGGTGGTGGCGGGCGATCACGTCGGCGGCCACGGCGTCGTAGGCGTGCCCGATGTGGGGCACGTCGTTCGGGTAGTAGATCGGCGTGGTGATGTAGAAGACGTCCCGGCCCATAGCCGGGTCATCGTACCGGGGTCACTTCAGGCAGCCGGCGTCCATACCCAGGCGTCGGAGCCCCTCGAGGTCACCGGGACCGTAGGTCCGCACGCTGAAGTTCGGGTGACGCCCCGAGTACATGAGCTGCTCGGGGTCACGTACATGGTCCAGACCCATGATGTGTCCGAGCTCGTGGAGCAGGACGGAGCCGTGGGCGTAGCGGTAGCCGAAGCCTTGGGTCGCGGTCGCGTCCGAATCGATCACGACGATCCCCCCGAAGTACTGGTCCTGGTGGGCGAACAGCCCGGCCATCGTCTTGGCGAACGCGATGGACGGGCGGGGGTCGTTCAGTCGTCTGAGGATCCCGAGATACCCATCGTGATCGACCCAGATCAAGATGAGCTCCGCCTTGCGGATCACGCCTCGGTACCGCATCCGCTGGTACGCGCGGAGGAAGGTCTCCCGGGTCGTCCCGACCGACCGGAACCGGATCCCGGTCGCGCGGGTCACGCGACGGAGCGCCTCCTTCAGATCGGGCTGGACGGACGAGGTCGCCCCGGCGTCGTTCACGGCGTAGGTGATCGTCTCGCACGGGTTCCATCGGACGGGTGCGCCACCGACCCGTTCGAGGAATCGGAAGTCGCCGTCAGCCTTCGGGAAGGTCGGAGCGGCCGGCGACAGGGCCGGGGAGGGCGTCGGGATCGGGATCGGGGACGGGATGGCGCCGGATGAAGCGGCCAGATCCCGGAGGTCGACGGGTTCCTTCAGGAGCGACGACACGGCGAACACGCCCAGGACGATCGCCACGACGAACGACAGCACGAACGCCACGAAGAGCGGAACGGAACGTCGACCTTGGTCCGGGCGTGGAGGCAGGTTGAGGGGCGGCAGGTCGAGGGGCGGGGGGGCCTCGGACATGCAGGCAGTGTAGGGAAGGGGAAACTCGCCGAGGGACGGTCGAGCAGACCCGGAGCGTCAGCTCTCTGAGATCGCGCCCCGGTAGAGCTCGTTGGCGCTCGCGCCGTGGCGTTCCGCCACGGCGCGAGCGGCATCGCGGGTCCGCATGCCGCCCTCGACGAGGGCCTTGACCTCGGCGAGGAGTGCTGCGACGTCGGGCGCCTCGGGATCGTGCTCGCCCTCGACCACGACAGCGACCTCGCCTCTGAGCTGTCGTTCACCGAGCTCGGCGAGGACCTCCTCGGCGCGCCCCCGGACGACCTCCTCGTGCAGCTTCGTCATCTCCCGACAGACCGCGACGCGCCGGTCCCCGAGCGTGGACAGGATCTCGCGCAGCAGCGTGTGCACCCGCCGAGGCGACTCGAAGAGGACGATCGTCCGTGGATCGTGCCGGAGCACCTGCAAGCGTCGAGCGCGATCGCCGGGACGCCTCGGGAGGAAACCCTCGAACACGAACCGATCCGTCGGTAGCCCCGACAGGACGAGGGCGGCGATCGCGGCCGACGGACCGGGGACCACGCGCACGTCGATGCCGCGGTCCAGCGCGAGCCGCACGACCCGGTAGCCCGGATCGGAGATGCTCGGCATGCCGCCGTCCGTGACGACCGCGACGTCCTCACCGGCATCGAGGCGTTCCATCAGCTCGACGGCGCGATCGTCCTCGTTCCCCTCGAACATCGAGACGAGCGGCTTGCGGATGTCGAGGCCTCGCAACAACCGGCCGGTGCGCCGGGTGTCCTCCGCTGCGACGAGCGTGACCGACGTCAGGGTCTCGCGCGCCCGGTCCGAGAGGTCTCCGAGGTTGCCGATCGGCGTGCCGACGAGGAAGAGGACGCCGCCCACCCATCGATGGTCCCACGTCCGCCGCCTACCATGGTCCGCATGGCCCAGCCCCACAAGGACTACTCCGGCACCCCACTTCCGATGAAACTCGGGGTCCGCGAGGGGGCTCGCGTGTACCTCGCCGGCGCGCCCGAGGGCTTCGACGCCCTGCTCGGACCATTGCCCACGGGCGTCCAGCGCCTCGGGCGCGCCGGCTCGGCTATGGACGTCGTCCTGCTGTTCGTGACTCAGGAGCGCGACCTCCGGTCGCGGTTCGCGAAGCTCGCCGCCGGGCTCGAGCCCGCCGGCCGACTCTGGGTCGCGTGGCCGAAGAAGGCGTCCGGGCTTCCGACCGACCTCGACTTCGACACCGTCCAGCGGATCGGCCTCGACACGGGACTGGTGGACAACAAGAGCGCGTCGGTGACCGAGGAGTTCCAGGGCCTGCAGTTCGTCTACCGACTGAAGGACCGGCCGGGCTGAGAGCGGCCGAACGGGGCGCTCCCGATACGCTGACCCGAGTGGCCCATCGCATCGAGTCACCATTCCTCCAACGACTGAACCATCCCTGGGTGGCGGTCCTCGCCGTCACCGCGATCGCGGCCGTCGTTCGTCTCTGGGGTCTGTCGAGCCCGCCGATGCTCGTGTTCGACGAGAACTACTACGCGAAGGCGGCGTGCATCTTCGTCGGTGGTACCGATCACCTGTGCAAGATCAACTCCCAGAACGAGCGACTCTTCCGCGAGCAGGAGTGGGACGTGGGTTCCTTCGTCCATCCGCCGCTGGGGAAGTGGGCGATCGCGCTCGGGATCAAGGCCTTCGGGATGAGGCCGTTCGGCTGGCGGATCGGCTCCGCGGTCGCGGGCACGCTGGCGGTGACGGGCGTGGCGCTGATCGCCCAGCTGCTCCTGGGGCGACCGATCTGGACCTTCGTGGCAGGACTGCTGATGGCCTTGGAGCACCTGAGCGTGGTGCTCTCCCGGCAGGCGCTGCTGGACATCCACCTCCAGTTCTGGATCGTGGCCGGCTTCCTCTTGTTGGTGCTCGACCGGAGATGGATCGACCGCAGGACGCCTCGCGGTCCCCCCGCGGGCTCCGAGGACGGCGAGACCCGGGTGCCTGCTCCCCTCTGGCGTCCGTGGCGATACGCGGCCGGGGTCGCGTTCGGCGCGGCGGTCTCCGTGAAATGGTCGGGCGGGCTGGGGATGCTCACCGCGATCGTCGTGTCACTCATGTGGGAGACGTCGCGTCGGCATCGCGGCGACGTCGCTCGCGGTCGAGCGTTCGCACGCGCGATCGCCCAGGAGAGCTTCGCGCTCGTCCTCGCCTTCGTGCTCATCCCGGCGATCGTCTACATCGTCACCTACCTCCCGTGGCTGCATCATTTCGGATGGGACGTCAGCCGGTTCCTCGACCAACAGCTCCGGATCGCCCGGTACCACCTCTTCGAGCTGAAGACCGTCGCGATCGATCCCGCGACCGGAGCGCTGACACCGACGCACTACGGGTACTCGCGGCCCTGGACGTGGTTGTGGATGAAACGACCCCTGCCGCTGACCTGGCAGGACTACGGACCGGGGATCCGGGATCTCCTGGCCGTCGGCAACCCGGTGGTGTTCTGGGGGAGCTTCTGGTCGTTGCCGTATCTCGCGTTCGCCTGGTGGAAGAAGCGCGACTGGGTGCCCGGCTTCTTCCTGATGGCCGTCCTGCTCCAGTACGTGCCGTGGGTCCTGGCGTCGCGGCCACAGTTCTTCTTCTACGTGGCGCCGTTCACGCCGTTCCTGGTGCTCGGACTCGTCTACATGGTTCGCGACCTGTCGGATGCCCGGCTCATCGTCCGCGAGCCCGGTGGCGTGGTCGCGACCGATCCGGAGACCGGTCGACCGGCCGTGTCCGTCTGGCACCCGTATCGGCCGATCGCATGGGCGATCGTGGCGGGCGCCGTCGCCCTGTTCGTCTGGTTCTGGCCGGTGCTCACCTGGCAGCTGATCTCGGACGAGCGGTTCAAGCTCATCGTGTGGTTCCCCGGCTGGCAGTAGGACCGCGAACCCCGGCCTGGGGGCGGGAGCTTCGTGTCCCGGACGGACCCGGAAACACGAAACCCCGGCTCGCCTGCCGGGGTATCGGTCTTGGTGGGAACACATCCGTGGACGCGTCCCGACATGGATGATACCCGAACCGGGCCAGATCTGAACCAGCCAGCTGAGATCAGAACCCCGGCAAGCGATCCCGGAAGAGGATGAACCCGACCCCGGCGCCGACGTCGAGGAGAACGTGGGCGACCACGAACGGCCAGGTGCGCCTCCCCCACCGCAGGAACAGGAACCCGAAGAGCGCCCCCATCGCCAGGTTCCCGACGAAGCCGCCCCAGCCCTGATACAGGTGGTACGAGCCTCGGAGGAAGGCGCTCGCCGCGATCGCCTGGACGGGTGTCCACGACAGCTGCCGCAGCCTGGTGATGAGGTACGCGAGGACGATCACCTCCTCGACGAGGCCGGCCTCGACGGCGTTGAGGACCAGCGCAGGGATCGTCCACCAATGCCCGAGCGGCGGGACCGGCAGGACGAACCGGTTCACGCCGAGCTCGACGGCCGCGAGGTAAACCCCGATCCCCGCGAGCCCGACGACCGCGCCGAGGACAACGCCTCTCGCGAGATCCTGGGCGGGTCGATCCGCTGAGAGACCGATCACGCCGATCCCCTCGCCGCTGCGACGGACGAGGTGGATGACCAGGAACACGGGCGCCAGCGCGAAGAGGAACCCGAGCACCTGGCGCGTGAACTCGGTCGATTGATCGGCGGCCGCGACGATGACGCCGGCGATCGGCGCCTCCAGCAGCGACAGGATCGCGAACGCCGCCGGGCGTAGGACCGACAGCGACAGCACGACCAGGATCTCTTCGACGAGCATCCGGCGATCGGCCGGCGGCGGCGGGACCGACGTGTCGCTGCGGGGAGCATCCGTGGCCGGCTGCATCGAGACCACTGTACGCATCACCTAGAATCCGGCCCTCGGAGGAAGGATCGGATGCCGAACCGGAACACGGCCGATCTCGTCGTCGTCGGCGCGGGGACGATCGGTGGGTGGGCATCGGTCTTCGCGAAGGAGCTCGGCGCGGAACGCGTCGTGGTCCTCGAGAAGGGCGAGGCCGGCCAGGGCGCGTCCTCGCGCGCGGCCGGCATCGTCCGCGCGCAAGGGGGAACGCCGGAGACCGTCGCGCTCGGGATGTGGTCGATCGACTTCTACCGATCGCAGGCCGAGCGCTACGGGACCGACAGCGGCTTCCGCGAGCTCGGCTACCTGATCCTCGCGACGGACGCTTCGCAGGAGCGGGAGGCCACCGCGCGTGTCGAGATGCAACACGCGGCAGGGCTCACGGACGTCGAGTACGTCGACGCGGCGGGCGCGGCGCGTCTGAACCCGACGCTGGACCCGGCCCGGTTCCGCGGCGCGACGTACGCACCCGGCGACGGGTGCGTCGACCCGCCGCGGAACGTGCGCGCGTACTCGCTCGCGATGCAGCGAGCGGGCGTCGAGCTCCTCGAGCGGACGCCGTTCCTCGGCGTCCGCTCGAGCAACGGTGCGCTCATCGGCGTCGACACCCCCGACGGCACGATCGCGACCGAACGGCTGCTCCTCACCGGCGGCCCGACGCTCCGCGCGGTCGGGAAGCTCGTGGGCGCGCGATTCTTCGTCGGGGCCGTCCGTCATCAGGTCGCCGTCACCCAGCCGCACGAAGCCTTCGACGTGGAACGCCAGCCGATGGTCTTCGAGAACGCGCTCGGTCTGTATTGGCGGCTGGAGGAGGGCGGGCTGCTGTTCGGCATGTCCAACCCGGATGAAGCGCCCGGTCCGGCGCACGAGGTCGACTGGCCGTACCTCCGCACGATGGAACGGCGGATGCACGGGTACGTGCCGATCGCGAAACACCTCGGGCTCCGGAAGGCGTGGGCCGCGACGATCGAGTACTGCCCCGATCACCTCCCCGTCGTCGGGCCCGTCTCCACCGAGGCGGGCGTGGAGCTCCCCGGCATCACGGTCGCGACCGCGGTGGGCCACGGCATGATGTGGGGCCCCGGAGTGGCGAAGATCGGCGCCGACCTCGCGCTCACCGGCACGACGGCAGTGACCGACGTCTCGGGCTGGGGGATGGATCGCTTCGACGAGGAAGGCCGCTCACCCTCCTACGACCCGATCGCGCTCCCGTTCCCGGTCAGCGCAGACGCGGACTGAATCAGGACAGCGAGACGTCGACCAGGATGAGCTCCGTCGTCTCGTTGGCACGGATCGCGAGAGATGACTCGTCCCAGATCTCCGCCGCGTCGCCCGTCGCCATGCGCTCACCGACGACGTCGGCGTCTCCTTCGATCACGTAGAGGTACACGCCACGTCCCGCCCCGAGCTCGTGCGCGACCTCGACGTCGGGGTGCAACCGTGAGACGAACACGTGCGCGTCCTGGTGCACGAGCACGGCCTCGCCGTCGTCGCCGCTGATCGCTTTCAGGAGCCGGTCGGTCCGATCCTGCTCGGTGAAGACCTTCTGCTCCACGCCGGGCTCCAGGCCGCGCTCGGCCGGCATGATCCACATCTGGATGAAGCGCATCGGCTCCGTCTCGCTGGCGTTCTGCTCCGAGTGCCACGCTCCCCGGCCGAGCGTCATCCGCTGCACGGATCCGGACGGCAGCGGCCCCGGCGGCCCACCGACGTCGTCCTCGTGGCGGAAGGACCCCTCGACCACGTAGGTGAGGCCCTCGATGTCCTTGTGCGGGTGCATCGGCCAGGTCGCACCGGGAACCAACCGGTCGTCGTTGAAGACCCGCATCGTCCCGAACCGCATGTACTCCGGGTCGTGATACGTGTCGAACGAGAAGTGCCACCGAGCCCGGAACCAGCCGCCGTCCACGTCGGAGATCTCGGCGTCGCGCCGGATCTTGATGGTCATCGTCGTGCGGGCTCTCGCCCGCGGATCACAGTTGGATGACGGGGCAGGTCAGCGTCCGCGTGATGCCGTCGAGCTCCTGCATCGGCATCACGGTTCCCTTGGCCAGACCGTCGAGGTCGTCGGCCTCCGCGCGCGCGACCACGTCGTAGGGGCCGGTGACCGGGTCGACGGCGACGACGCCGTCGATGCCACGCACCTGCTGCGTCACCTGCGCCGCCTTCCCGACCTCGGTCTGGATGAGGATGTACGCGCTGACCATCTAGATCCCCCTCATTTCGTGTCCTCGTCCTTGTTCGCGAGGAACTCCTTCGCCTTGTCGACCGTCTTCTCGACGAACTCGGTCGCGGACTCCATGGCCTTCTCCACCGCGGGGCCGACCTTGTCGAGGACCGTGCTGGCGACCTCCTTGGCCTTGTGGACGATCGGACCGGTCATCTCGGCGGCGGTGCCGCCGACCTCCTTGGCCTTCACGACCGCGGGACCGGCTTTCTCACCGACGGTGCCGCCGACCTCCTTGGCCTTCACCACCGCGGGACCGGCCTTCTCGGCGACCGTGCCGCCGACCTCCTTGGCCTTCTCCATGGCGGGACCGGCCTTCTCGGCCACCGTGCCGCCGACCTCCTTGGCCTTCTCCATCGCGGGACCGGCCTTCTCGACCACCGTGCCGCCGACCTCCTTGGCCTTCTCCATCGCGGGACCGGCCTTCTCGGCCACCGTGCCGCCGACCTCCTTGGCCTTCGCCATCGCGGGACCAGCCTTCTCGGCCACCGTGCCGCCGACCTCCTTGGCCTTGTCAACGAGGCCGGAGAATGGCTGTTCCTCGGATCCGCTCTTGTTGCCGTTCTTGTTGTCTGGCATCAGGTGCCACCTCCCGGTGGGGGTCCGAAGCACCCATCGTGCCACGGTGAAGCACCTCGCTGCAAAGCGCGCAGGTCAAGCCCGCCGGCAGGCGTCACAACCGTCCGGGCTCCGGCGCAACGTCCTCGGGTGGGAGCGACTCCTCGAGCGGCCGATCCAACAACGGGGTGCGCAGCGCGATCATCGCGGCGACGCCGGCGAGCAACGCGATGATCGAGGAGCCCACGAAGAGCGTCGTGGACCCGAGCCGTCCGTACACCAGCCCGCCGAGACCCGCTCCGATGATCGGGCTGATCCCGAACCCCACCATGGCGCCGATCGAGTTCCCGGTCGAATAGAGCGAAGGGGGAAGCAACTTCCCGACGACGAGGATCGAGGTCGTGAACAGCAGCGAGAACCCGGCGCCCTCGAACACCGCGAGCAGCGACACGATCGTGCGGCTCTCGACGAGGCCCCAGAGCAGGAACCCGATCGCGTACACCACGCATCCGAGGGCGTACACCTTGCGGAGACCCAGTCGGCGATGCAGGCGCGAGGACAGCCGCATGACGCCGACCTCCGTCAATCCACCGAGCGCGGTGCCCACGCCGATCAGCAGCGGCTCCTCGATCTTCAGGCCGACGAAGTTCCAGGCCCCGTTGAAACCGGTCCAAACGAGCAGCGTCGCGACGAGGAAGCCCCACATCCGCGGCGCCGTGCGGAAGACCGCGCCGACCGCACCCAACCGCCCGTGCTTCACGGTCTCCTTCGGACGGTCCGGACGCACGGCGATCGTGGTCCAGACGAGCATCACCACGCCCGCGGCCGCGTACAGCGGAAGGGCAAGCGACACGCCGTTGAGGTGGAGCAACCAGCCGAACCCGAGGCACCCGGCCGCATACGAGAGGCTCTCCCATCCACGGATGCGGCCGTAGTCCGCCATCCGCTCTTCACCGAGTTGCACGAGCGCGAGGGCGTCGATGTTCGGGCCCGACGCCGCCATCGCGAGCGCGATCCCGACAGCACCGAACGCGACGCCGAGGAGCGAGTCGAGCACCGACGCGACGATCGCGAAGACGACCATCCCCACGAGCCCGAGCTGGAGCGCCCGCCGGCGCCCGATCCGTGTGTCGGCGACATGGCCCCAGATCGGCATCGCGACGATCCGCACCGCCGCCATCGCTCCGAGGAGGAATCCGATCTGGCCCGGGTCGAAGCCACGCCCGGCGAAGTAGATGGAGAGGAACGGGAAGAACGACGCGACGATCAGGCCGAACGCGAGGAACATGCCGAGGACGGCGGTCGCGGGCGAGATCGTCGCGGCCATCGGTCGCCTCATCCGGCGGAGTGTAGCCACGCCTCTGGGTGCGACATCCGCGTCTACAAGCGCGTCGAGAGGACCAGCGCGTTCTGCTCGGATCCCTCGCGGAGCGGCTCGCGAACGCCGGTCTCCGCGAACCCGTACGCCGCGTAGAACAGGCGAGCGCGCTCGTTCGTCTCGGTCACGCGCAGGACGAGGCGGTCGCACCCTCGGCCGCGCGCCCAGCCGGCGACGGCCTCGAGCAACGCGCGCCCGACGCCCGCGGAGCGGGCGTCGGGCGCGACCCACATCGCGTACACGTGTCCGATACCCGGTTCGGCTTCGTACTCGGCGCCCGTGGCGGTCCCGACCGGCGTTCCGTCGTCGGCTCGGCCGGCGAAGACGGCCGCGACGCCGTCCCGCCATCGGCCGGCCGCCCAGTCTCGCCACGCTCGTTCCGTCTGCGACGACTCCTCCCCGTACGTCGAGCCGAAGGCGTCGGGGCTGTCGAGGAGCGAGCGAAGGCGGATCTCGCGGAAGTCGGCCCAGTCGTCCTCGCCGAGCCGGTCGACGCGGACCATCTAGAGCAGGTGGACGTCGGCCTGCTCCGCGAGTGCCTCCGCGCGGGAGGGATCCAGCTTGGCGGCGCCGGGCGAGCTCGGCGTTGGCCGCACCCGCCCCGAGCGCCAGACGGAGCGCGTCCTCCCAACCCTTCCCGCCGTCGAGGGCGGTGACGAGACCGGCGAGGAACGAATCGCCGCTCCCCACCGGGTAGCGCCCTCGCACGTACAGCCGTCCCTCGAAGAGCGTGCCGTCCGGCGCCGCCAGGATCACGCCCTCCGCCCCCCGGGTGACGATGCCCGCGTGGCCGTCGCCGCCGGCCATGTCCCGGATCTTCGCCGCCGCCGCGAGCGAATCGTCCCGGCGCGCGGTGGGAACTCCCAAGAGCTCACTCGCCTCTGCGACGTTCAGTTTCACCACATCCGGATGCGCCGCGAGCGCGACGCTCAGTCGCTCACCCTCGGCGTCGAGCGCCACGTGCACTCCGGCGACGCGCTCCTCCGCGATCAGATCGCGGTACCCCTCGTCGGGAGCTCCGCGAGGCATCGATCCGGAGATCGTGAGCCAGCTGCCCGGGGTGCATCTCGTGACCGCGGCATGGGTCAGCTCGACCCACGCCGCCTCCGGCGCGACGGCGCCGTGCTCGTAGAACTCCGTGAGGCCCGCCGTCTCCCGGTCGGCGACCGAGAGGGACGAGCGGTTCTCCCCGTGCGTCCAGACGAACTCGCCTTCGACGCCTTCGGCCGCGAGCGCCTCCTGCAACCACCGCCCGCTGTGGCCTCGCAACAGCGCGACCGCGCATACGTCGGCACCGAGCGCCTTCGCCGCGCGCGCCACGTTCAGTCCCTTGCCGCCCGCGACCTGCACGAAGCTGGAGGGCCGGTGGATGTCGCCCTTGACGAGTCGTTCGACCTCGAACAGTCGATCGATCGAAGGGTTCGCGGCGAGGCAGACGATCATCGACCTACGATACCGGCATGCCCCGGATCGTTCTCCTCGAGGGCGACATCACCGAGCAGCACGTCGACGCGGTGGTGAACGCGGCGAACTCCACGTTGCTGGGCGGCGGCGGTGTCGACGGTGCGATCCACCGCCGCGGCGGCCCCGCGATCCTCGAGGAGTGCCGGAAGATCCGCGCCACGGAGTGGCCCGACGGGCTTCCGACCGGGAACGCGGTGGCGACGACCGGAGGGGCGCTGCCCGCCCGATGGGTGATCCATACGGTCGGGCCCGTCTACGCGAAGCGCGAAGACCGGTCCGGCCTGCTCGCGAGCTGTCACGCCGAGTCGTTGCGCGTCGCGGACGAGCTCGGGGCGGCGACGATCGCGTTCCCGGCGATCTCCACCGGCGTCTACGGATACCCGCTCGGCGAGGCTGCGCCGGTCGCGATCGAAGCGGTCAGCACGGCGGACACCTCGGTGCGCGAGGTTCGCTTCGTGTTGTTCGGCCACGACGCACTCACCGCGTTCGAGCGAGCGCTGGGCGGCTGAAGCGTCCCGACGACCGCTGCTAGCATCGGAGCGATGGCCGATCTCAGCACCGTCGAAGGGGTCCACGAGTCGCTCGATGACATCCAGCTCGTCGACTGCCGCGAGCAGTACGAGTGGGACGCGGGGCGCATCCAGGGCGCGTTCCACATCCCGCTCAACGACGTCATGGCGGGCGTCGGCACCGACGTCCTCGACCTCGCGAGACCCGTCGCCGTGATCTGCCGGAGCGGCAACCGGAGCGAGCTCGCCTCCGTGATGCTCCAGGCGCGCGGATACGACGCGACCAACGTCGAGGGCGGGATGGAGGCGTGGGCCGCCTCCGGCTACGAGTTCTCGGCTCCCGACGGGTCTCCCGGCCGCGTCGCCTGATCGCTCGCGCGCCAGCGACGGTACACGGGCTCGTCGTCGACGTACGTCGTTCCCACCGCCTCCTCGACCCACATCGCGTAGAACGCGAGCGGGTAGGGCGCCTCGTCGGCGAATCGGCGAGCGGCGGGGTGCTCGGGCGAGACCTGCTCCATCCAGCCGTTGACGAGGAACTCGCCGCCGACCCCGTCCGGGTTGTCCATCGGCGAGTGCAACGCGTACCGGGCGTCGCGGGCCACCTCGCGGACCTTCGGGCTGCGTGCCCGGAAGCGGACGAGCAGGAGCCCTGTCGCGATCCAGGGCTCGACCGGATGGACCCGAGGCGAGCCGTCGAGACGGAGCGTGGCCTGGAAGCACACCGTCCCGTCCAACCGCTCGCGACCGAACGCCGCGAGCTCGGGCTCGGCGTGTTCGAACTCGGCCCAGGTGGCCATCGCGGCCTACCCTAGCCCGATGCCGAACCTGGATGCGGCGCGGCGCGAGCTCGAGGAGGCGCTTGGCGCGGGCGCGGTCCTCTCGGATCCGCTCGCCCTTCGCCTCTACGCGCGCGACGCATCGATGGTCGAGGGCTCCGCCGGACTCGTGGTCTTCCCCGGTTCGTCGGACGACGTCGTGGCGTGCGTCCGAGCCGCCGCCGCGCACGACCTTGACGTCGTTCCCCGAGGAAGCGGCACGGGGCTCGCCGGCGCCTCCACGCCGATCGGCGATGCCCTCGTCGTCGTCACCTCGAAGATGACACGCATCCTCGAGATCAGGACGGAGGACCGGCTCGCGTGGGTGGAACCGGGACTGTTCAACCTCGACCTCGGCGCGTCGCTTCGAGGCACCGGCTTCACGTACATGCCCGACCCCTCATCGCAGCAGGTGTCGTCGATCGGCGGAAACGTGGCGACGAACGCGGGCGGACCGCACTGCCTCGCGTACGGCGTCACGTCCGCCCACGTGCTCGCTCTCGACGTCGTGCTCTCCGACGCGACGGTCGTCCGGGTGGGCTCCGAGGGACCGGAGGCGGCCGGGTACGACCTCCGCGGCGTCGTCGTCGGCTCGGAGGGCACGGTCGGGCTCGTGACGGCCGCCTGCGTCCGGCTCACGCCGGAGCCGCCGGCGATCCGGACGATGCTGATGGGCTTCGCGGCGGTGGAGGACTGCGCGGCGACCGTGTCCGCGATCATCGCCGGCGGCGTCGTGCCCGCGGCGCTCGAGATGATGGACCAAGGGATCGTCCGCGCGGTCGAGGCATTCGCACACGCGGGCTATCCGACCGAGGCCGCCGCCGTGTTGCTGGTCGAGGTGGACGGGATCGCGTCGGGGGTCGAGGCGGAAGCGCATGCGGTCGAGGAGGCCGCACGGACGCACGGCGTCGGCTCGATCCGGGTGGCGGCGTCGCCGGAAGAGCGCGCGCTGCTCTGGAAAGGCCGGAAGTCCGCGTTCGGTGCGATCGCGCAGATCGCGCCCCACTACCACCTCCACGACTGCGTGGTCCCTCGCACGAAGCTGGTCGAGGTCCTGACCGGCGTCTACGACATCTGTCGCCGCGAGAACATCACCGTCACCAACGTCTTCCATGCGGGCGACGGGAACCTGCATCCCCTGCTGTCGTTCGACCGACGTGATCCGGGCGTGCTGGAACGCGTGCTGCGATCGTCCGAAGAGATCGTCCGGCTCTGCGTCGACGCCGGGGGCTCGCTGAGCGGCGAGCACGGCATCGGGCTCGAGAAGCGGGATTTCATGCCGCTCGTGTTCACCGAGGACGACCTCGCCGCGCAGGCGTGCGTCCGAAGCGCGTTCGATCCCTCGGGACGGATGAACCCGCAGAAGGTGTTGCCCGACGGCGCGCGGTGCGGCGACTTCGCGGTAGCCGCGTCGGCGACCGGCGCGACCGGCGTCGGTGACGCGGCCGCCGCCATCCCGGAGGGCACATGGATCTGATCGAGCCGAGATCGAAGGACGAGGTCGTCGAGATACTCCGTTCGTCGAGCGAGCGCGGGACGCGGGTCTCGATCGTGGGCGGGAGGACCCATGCGGACAAGGGGAATCCGTGCGAGGTCGACCGGGAGCTCGCGACGTCGGGGCTGGATCGCGTGGTCGCGTACGACCCCGCGGAGATGTTGGTGGTCGTCGAAGCGGGGATGCGGATCGGCGACCTGCGGGGCATCCTCGCCGAGGGAGGGCAGGAATGGCCGGTCGACGCGACCGACGACGCGACCGTCGGCGGGACGATCGCGACCGCGTCGTCGTCTCCCCGTCGACTGCGGATGGGTCCGCTCCGGGACACCGTCGTCGAGATGGAGCTCGTGACCGGGGACGGCCGCTCCGTCAGGAGCGGCGCTCGGACGGTGAAGAGCGTCGCGGGCTACGACGTCCATCGGCTCGCGACCGGGTCTCTCGGGACGCTCGGCGCGATCGTGCAGGTGGCCGTCAAGGTGCGACCGCTCCCGAAGGCGCGCCGCGTGGTGAGGACATCGGAAGGCGGGCTGCTCGCGGGACGGAGGTTGCTGGAGGCGGTCCCGCTTCCCTCCGCCGTCGTCGCGACGCCTCAGCGGGTCGAGGTCGCCCTCGAAGGATGGCCGGAGGAGGTCGAGGAGCAGACGGCGGCGATCGCGGCGGGTGACGGAGGACGTGGAGATCCTCGAGGACGAAGGTGTCGGCGGCTCGGACGCGGTCGGCGGGACGACGGTGGTCGAGGTGGCCGTCCCTCCCTCGAAGCTCGAGGCGGTGCTCGACGGAGAATCCGACTGGCGCGCCCTGGTCGGGGTCGGGATCGCGTGGGTGGGACTGCCGGACGCCGGAGACCGACTCTCGGCGATCCGGGAACGCGTCGCCGAGGCCGGCGGCATCGCACCGGCGATCCGTGGTCCCGGCGGCCTCGGCGACGCGCCGGTTCCCGCGCTCGAGGTCCATCGACGGCTCAAGGCGGCGTTCGACCCCGCCGGGATACTCGCCCCCGGTCGCTTCTGGGGTGGGCTGTAGGGTCACCCCGATGCTCAGCGATCGCGACCGCCGGATCCTCGAGGCGCCGAACTTCGCGAGCATCGCCACGCTGATGTCCGACGGCTCGCCGCACGTGTCGACGATATGGATCGAGGTCGACGGCGACGACGTCGTGCTCAACACCGCCGAGGGACGCGTGAAGACCGTCAACATCAGAAGAGATCCGCGTGTGTCCATCAGCGTGTTCGATCAGAACGACCCTTACGAGCAGGTCGTGATCCGCGGAACGGTCGTCGACCTTGCCCACGACGGCGCGAAGGAACAGATCGATCGCCTGGCGAAGAAGTACCTGGGCCTGGATGAGTACCCGTGGCTCGAGCCCGGCGAGCAGCGGGTGATCGTTCGCGTCCGTCCGGACCGCGTCTCCGACGGTTGAAAGCTCCGAAGGGCCTTCAGCCGCGCCTGACGGTGCGCGGATGGAGGGCGCGGAGGCGCTCGCCCGCCTCCTTGAGGGTCTCCAGCTTCTTGCAGAACGCGAAGCGGACGAGATGGGCGCCGAGCTCCGGGCGCGAGAAGAACGACGAGCCGGGCACGACCGCGACGCCGACATCCTCGACCATGTGCCGCGCGAACCGGACGTCGTCGGGGAACCCGAACCCGGCGATGTCGGCCATCACGTAGTACGCGCCGGCCGGAGGCTCCACGCCGAACCCGGTCTCGCGGAGGATCTCGATCCAGACGTCCCTCCGCTCCCGGTACTCGTCGGCGGTCCGCCGGTAGTACTCCTCGGGCAGCCCGAGCGCCGTCTCGCCGGCCTCCTGCAGTGGCGCCGGCGCCGCGACCGTCAGGAAGTCGTGGACGGAACGGATGCCGCGGGAGAGCGGCGCCGGCGCCACGACCCAACCCACGCGCCAGCCGGTGACGGCGTAGGTCTTCGACAGCGCGCTGATGGTGACCGTTCGATCTTCGAGCCCCGGGACCGCCCCGGGCGGCACGTGCGACCGCGCCGTCGTAGAGGATGTGTTCGTAGATCTCGTCGGTGAACACGACGGTGCCCCACTTCTGGCACAGGCCCGCGATCACCTCGAGCTCGGCCCGGGAGAAGACCTTGCCCGTGGGGTTGTTCGGCGTGTTGATCACGATCCCGCGGGTGCGCTCGTTGAACGCGGCGGCGAGCTCCCCCTCGTCGAACGTCCAGTCCGGCGCATGCAACGTCACCATCCGAGGCACGGCGCCGGAGATGATCGTGTCGGGTCCGTAGTTCTCGTAGAAGGGCTCGAAGACGACGACCTCGTCACCCGCATCGAGGACGCCGAGCATCGCGGCGATCATCGCCTCGGTCGAGCCGCACGTGACGGTGATGTCGCGGCCGGCCTCGACCCACGTCATCCCGTAGCGCTCGCGGTAGTTCCGGGCGATCGCCTCGCGGAAGCCCTCGGCGCCCCACGTGATCGGGTACTGGTTGATGTCGTCGGCGATCGCCTTCCGGGCGGCCTCCTTGACCTCCTCCGGCGCCGCGAAGTCGGGGAACCCCTGTGAGAGATTGATCGCGTCGTGCTCCATCGCCAGGCGCGTCATCTCGCGGATCACGGACTCCGTGAACGAGACGGCCTTCTGCGAGGGGCGGATCCGCTCCGACATGGACCCGGAGCGTAGCGCGCCCGATGAGCGCCCGGTGGGCGTCAAGCGCCGGGAGCGAGCCGATACAGCCCGCCGTCGAGCG
>CAVTTD010000035.1:0-27615 GCA_963737525.1 uncultured Actinomycetota bacterium | reverse complement strand
GGCTGGGAGTCGGCCTTTCGATCGACGACTTCGGAACGGGGTTCTCGTCCCTCTCCTATCTGAAGCGACTGCCGATCGAAGAGCTGAAGGTCGACCGCTCGTTCGTGTCGCACATGCTCGATCGGGGCGAGGACTTCACGATCGTGCGTGCCACGGTCGAGCTGGGCCGCAACCTCGGCCTGCGCGTCGTCGCGGAGGGAGTCCAGGATCGGGAGACCTTCGATCGGCTCGGCGATTTCGGTTGCGACGAGGCGCAGGGCTTCTACATCGCGAAGCCGCTCGAACCCGAGGTGTTCTGGACCTGGCTGTCGGCGCGCGAGGCCGAGTTCGACCTCGAAGCCGATCCCGCGCCGTCGGACCAACCCCGCGGAAAGCTCCGCGCCGTTTAGACTTCCTTCTCCGATGCCCCGTCGCGACGCGACCGGGGCTGTTCGCGTTGCGTGGAGGAGATGGGATGACGCTCCGGGAGGTGCTGGACACCCTCGTCACGTCCGAGCCGTTCGAGCGGCTCCTCCTCGAACGCGCGCGCCCGATCGTGGCGAGGGCCGACGCGGGGCAAGACTTCCTCTTGGCCGGGCTGGCGGTCGCGCTGGATGCACCCTTGATGGTGGTGAGCCCCGGCCCCCGGGAGGCGGAGGAGCTCGCCTCCGAGATCGGCGCCTATCTGGGCCCGGAGGGCGTCGCCCTCCTCCCGGCGTGGGACGCGCTGCCCTACGAGGGGATGGACCCGGCGCCCGAGGTCGCGGCCCGAAGGGCCGACGCTCTCGGGCGCCTCCGCGTCGCCAAGGGGCCGTTCGTCGTGGTCGCTCCCTACCTCGCGGCGATGCAGGTGGTGCCACCGACCCTTGGTGTGGCTCCGGCGCTGCAGCTCGCGGCGGGCGTGGAGATCGCGCCGGACACGCTCGCAGAGCGGCTCTCGGAGCTCGGCTACCTCCGCGTCGACGTGGTCGAGCATCGCGGGGAATTCGCCGTTAGAGGAGGAGTCGTCGACATCTTCCCCGGCATCGCCCGGCGTCCGGCTCGGCTCGAGTACTGGGGCGATGAGATCGAGCGGCTCCGCGAGTTCTCGCCGTCGACGCAGCTCTCGACCACGCAGGTGGGCGCCATCGAGGTCTCGCCGGTGCGGGAGCTCCTCCCCGACGGTGAGCTCCGGTCGGTGGCCGCGGAGCGAGCCGCCCACATGCCCGATCGGTTCCGAGACGGTCTCCAGCGACTGGCCGACGGGCTCCGCTTCGAGGGTTCCGACACGCTCGCGCCGTTCCTCTTCGAGCACATGCCGACGCCGGCGGAGCTGTTGCCGTCCGGATCGTGGATCGTGGTGACCCACGCGCAGCGGACGTTCCAGCGAGCCGCGCAGACGCATGCGGAGGCCGAGGCGCTCGCCGAGGCGATCGGATGGCCGGGCCCGAAGGTGCTCCCTCCGATCGAGGAGGCGATCGACGGCCACGTGCAGCTGCGGCTCACCGAGTTCACGGAGGGGCTCGATCTCGGCATCTCCGGGTGGGGGACCGCGGAGGGCAACCAGGTCGAGCTGGCCGGCCGGCTCGGGCGGGCGGCGGCCGACGGCACGAGGATCGTGCTCGTCGGGCCGGGGCCACGGCTCGCTGCAGCGAGCCGCGGAGGTCCTCGGCGATCTCCCCATCGAGCGCATCGAGGCGCCGCTCACGACCGGGTTCCTGTTCGAGCCCGGTCGTCTCGCCGTCGTCACCGAGGAGGACCTGTTCGGTTCCCGGCGGCACACGCGGAGGGCCCCGAGGTTCGCCAGCAGGGCCACGAGGTCCGTCGCGGACGAGCTCGAGCCCGGCGACTTCGCGGTTCATCGGATCCACGGCGTGGGTCGTTACGGAGGGGTCGTGCACCGAGAGCTCGCTGGAGCCGAGCGCGACTACCTGATCCTGGAGTACGCGAGCAACGACAAGTTGTACGTGCCGTCGGAGCAGGTCGGCATGGTGGCGAAGTACCTCGGCGGAGATGCCCCGAGGCTCCACCGTCTCGGCAGCTCGGACTGGGCCCGCGCGACCGCGAGGGTCAAGCGTGCCGTCAAGGACATGGCCGGGGAGCTGGTCCGCCTGTACAGCGCCCGCATGGCGATCCCGGGGCACGCGTTCGGCCCGGATACGCCGTGGCAGCTCGAGCTGGAGGACGCGTTCCCGCACGAGGAGACGCGCGACCAGGTGACCGCGATCGACGAGGTCAAGGCCGACATGCGGCGGCCGGTGCCGATGGATCGACTGATCTGCGGCGACGTCGGCTTCGGAAAGACGGAGATCGCCGTCCGCGCCGCCTTCAAGGCGGTGATGGACGGCAAGCAGGTCGCGGTCCTGGTGCCGACGACCTTGCTCGCCGAACAGCACTTCGTGACGTTCGGCGAGCGGTTCGCTCCGTATCCGGTGAAGGTGGCGATGCTCTCCCGCTTCCTGTCACCGGCACAGCAGAAAGATGTCGTCGCCGACGTCGCGGCGGGTCGCGTGGACGTGGTGATCGGCACGCACCGGCTCCTCGGCGCCGACGTCTCGTTCCGGGATCTGGGCCTGCTCGTGGTCGACGAAGAGCAGCGTTTCGGGGTGGCCCACAAGGAACGCCTGAAGCGGTTCCGCGCCCACGTCGACGTCCTCACGATGACGGCCACGCCGATCCCTCGGACCCTCGAGATGGCGCTCACCGGAATCCGGCAGATGTCCACGGTCGACACGCCGCCCGAGGACCGGCAGCCGGTGCTCACCTACGTCGGCGGCTACGACGAGGGCCTCGCCCTGGGCGCGGTTCGCCGAGAGCTCCTCCGCGAAGGGCAGGTCTTCTGGGTCCACAACCGTGTCGCGACGATCGACCGGCAGGCCGCCTGGCTGCAACAGCAGTTGCCCGAGGCACGCATCGTGATGGCGCACGGGCAGATGGACGAGGACACGCTCGAACGGCAGATGGTCCGCTTCTGGGATCGCGACGCCGACGTCCTCGTGTGCACGACGATCATCGAATCGGGACTCGACGTTCCGAACGCGAACACCCTCATCGTCGACCGAGCCGACACGCTGGGCCTCGCGCAGCTCTACCAGCTCCGTGGGCGCGTGGGCAGGAGCGGCGAGCGTGCGTTCGCCTACTTCTTCTTCCCACCGGTCCGGGAGCTCACGGAGGAGGCGCACGAGCGCCTGGCGACGATCTCTCGTCACCAGGCGCTCGGATCGGGGTTCCGGATCGCCCTGCGCGACCTCGAGATCCGCGGCGCCGGCAACCTGCTCGGCGCCGAGCAGCACGGCCACATCGCGGCCGTCGGGTTCGACGCCTACTGCCGGATCCTCCAGCAGTCGGTCGCCGAGCTGCAGGGCCAACCGATGCCGGAAGAGAAGGAGCTGCGGATCGACCTTCCGGTCCGAGCGTTCGTCCCTCCGGGGTGGGTGGCGCAGGAATCGCTCCGCCTCGAGCTATACCGCCGGATCTCGCTCGCCGCCGATCACGACGCGCTGGAGCGGATCCGCGAGGAGACGGTCGACCGGTACGGAGCGCTTCCCACGGAGGTGGCGACGCTCTTCGCGGTCGCATCGCTACGGGTGACCTGCCGGACGCTCGGGATCGAGGAGGTCTCCACCTATCGGGAGCAGGTGCGCATCCG
This sequence comes from uncultured Actinomycetota bacterium, assembly GCA_963737525.1. GTDB lineage: Bacteria > Actinomycetota > UBA4738 > UBA4738 > HRBIN12 > JAJNBA01. The sequence continues at coordinate 24,008 of CAVTTD010000035.1, read as the reverse complement.
CCCGGTGGAGCTCCCGGAGACGTTGCGGCTCGACATCGGCGAGCGCGTGCCAGGAGCCAGCTTCCACGAGGCGAAGCGAACCCTGAACCTCGCACCGGAGCGGGTCGCGGGCACCGAGCTGCCGGCGTGGGTCGAGGCGCGGCTCCGGGAGGCGCTCGGTGAGCCCGTGTCCATCGCTCAAGAGGTCGGCCGGTAGACTGCTGCCTCTGATGTCCTTTCCCCGGTCCGCACGCGTGCTCCTCGTCGCTGTCTTGTTGTCCGCGTGCGGCCTGGGCAAGCCAGAGGTGGCGCGCGTCGGCGATCAGGACATCAGCGATGCGGACCTTCGACAGGCGGTCGCCGTGCAGGAGGTGCTGGCGGATCTCCAGAATGCCCCCTGCGGCGGCCAGACCACAGGCGGCGAGAGCGAGGGCGCCGCATGCAACCGGATCGCGCTCTCCGGCGAGCTCCTCTGGCTCGCCGTGGCCGACTACGCGGACGCGAACGGTCTGACGGCTGCCCAGAGCGACGTGGAGGACGCGATCTCCGGGCTCGAGACGCAGGTCGGAGCCGACGCGCTGCGCAAGGCGCTCGGGGCACACGACGCGACGCGCGCCGACCTCTTCGAGCTCGGCCGGCGGCTCCTGACGCTCCGCGCGGTTCGGATCGCGATCGCGGAGAAGCAGGTCGGAACCGCCGAGCTCCGGTCTCAGTACGACCAGCGCGCGCTCGAGTTCACCACCGTGCAGGCGGACCACATCCTCGTCGAGACGCAAGCCGAGGCGGAGAGCGTGTATCAGCGCGTGAAGGGCGCGACGGTGGAGCAGTTCATAGCGCTTGCGCGCAAGCTCTCGATCGAGCCGGGCGCGAAGGACAGCGGCGGCGTGCTCGCCAGCGCTCCCGCGACGCAGTACGTCCCCGAGTTCGCGAAGGCGGTCGCCGCCCTCGAACCGGGCGAGATCTCCAAACCCGTCCACACGCAGGCCGGTTGGCACGTGATCTACCTCGTCGACAAGCAGGTCACGCCCTTCGAAGAGGCGAAATCGGGCCTGCTCGAACCGGTCGCGGACGGCGAGTTCAAGGGATGGCTCGAAGACCGCGCGAAGGAGCTGGACGTCGAGGTGAACCCACGGTACGGGCACTTCGAGCCGGACACCTTCTCCGTGAGCGCCGTCCGGAGCACCGACCCGGAAAGCGACGCCGGCTCGCCCTCGCCGTGACCGCGGATCGACCGGACCCCACGCCGCACGTTCCGGCGGGTCCCGTGCCCTCGTCCGAAGAGGGACGCCGTCTCCTCGACCTCGTGAAGGTCATGGCGCGACTGCGTGGGCCGGGTGGGTGTCCCTGGGACCGCGAGCAGACGCATCAGACGCTGGCACACCCCTTGCTGGAGGAAACCCACGAGCTCCTGGAGGCGATCGACTCGGGCGACTCCGATGCGATCCGCGACGAATTGGGCGACCTCCTGCTGCAGGTCGTGTTCCACTCGGAGATGGCCTCGGAGGAGGGTCGTTGGGACGTGGACGACGTCGCTCGCCGCCTCACCGAGAAGCTGATCCACCGCCACCCTCACGTCTTCGCGGACGTGGAGGTGTCCGGCGCCGATGAGGTCGTCACGAACTGGGAGAGACTCAAGGCCGAGGAGGGGTCGGGCGCGCGCCGGGGAGTGGAGGACGAGATCCCGGCCACGCTGCCAGCGCTCGCCAGGGCCGCCAAGGTGCAGCGGCGGGCGGCCGGTTGGGGTGTCGAGTGGCAGAGCTCGGGAGCCGCTTTGACCGCGCTCCGTGAGGAGGTTGACGCTATGTCCGCGGAGTCCGATGACGCCGAGCGCGAGATCGGCGAAGTTCTGTTCGCCGCCGTCGCGGTCGCGCGGAAGCTCGGTGTCGACGCCGAGAGCGCCCTCCGACGGACCACCCGCGGCTTCGCCGAACGGTACGAGCGCTTCCTCGCGCTCGCGGAGGAGCGAGATCTCGACCTGGAGTCGGTCGGTGACGACGAGGTGCGCGAGCTGTTCCGGGAGGCCCGCGACCGCTAGGCCGTGCGCTCGGCCCGCGTGAACACGGCGAGCTGCCACATGCGGTGGTGCGCTCCGTGCGCTTTCCGGAACCCGGTCGCGGCGATCGTCCGATCGACCGCGTCGAGGTCGTGGACGAAGGCGCGGAACCCCTGGAACTTCCGATCGCGGAGGCGGTACCACGCGTTCCCGATCCCGATCGAGATGCGGTTGAACCGCCCCACGATGCCCGTGTGGATCGGAGCCGTATACGCGTAGACGTCGCCGGCCGCACCGAGCGAGTTGGCGAGCAGCCGATCCACGCTGGGATAGCAGCACAGGACCCGGTTCAGCGCGACCACGTCGTGGCGCGAGAGCGGTTCGAGCGCCCCGTTGCCCACCGTGAAGGTGGCTCGATCCGCGAGCCCTCGCTCCTCGGCGAGGGAGCGAGCGTCCGCGATCGCGCCCGCGCCGAGATCGATGCCGTCGGCGCTCGCGGCCCCGCGAGCGAGCGCCGCGAGCGCCAGGTCACCCGTTCCGCACCCGACGTCGAGGAACGTCGTTCCCTCCAAGCCTCGGCCCGTCGGGAGCTCGCCGTCCAGAGCTGCCAGAAGGTGCCGCGTGATCGCCGCCGCCGTACCCTCCTTGCGGGCTCGCTTGGCGTTGTGGGACGCCCATTCGTCGAAGCAGCACGCCGGCGGCTGTTCGTTCGGATCCACGAAGGCCAGTGTGCGTCGCCGCTCTCGGGGCCGCAACCGCTATCGTCGCGACGGTGGGCCAAGATCGCGATCGGATCGAGGCGTATCTGCGCTGGCGTGAGGAGTCCACCAGCACACGAGTCGAGGTCTCCCGGTTCGGCACCGCTCTGTTCAACGACGACTTCCCTTCGTACTGGGACGGCAACTTCCTTCGCGTCGACGACCCCGTCGACGCGACCGCCGAGCAGCTCATCGCCGAGACGGACCGGTTGTTCGAGAACTCGTCCCACCGTGAGATCGTCGTCCTCGACGACGTGGGGGGTTCGCGCCTGGTCGCTTCCTTCGAACGAGAGGGCTGGGAGATCGACCGCCTGGTGTTCATGGTGCAACGGCAGGACCCCGATCGCGCTTCGGGCGTGGCGGTAGAGGAATGCACGTTCGACGAGGTCTACCCGCTGATGCTCGAGACCAATCTGGCGAGCCACGGCGGCATGACGCGGGAGGCCGCCGAGACGAACGCCGCCGTTCGACGTGTGTTCACGGATGTCACGGGTGCGCGATTCTTCGCCGTTCGCGTCGACGGCGCCTTGGCGGGCTTCGGCGAGCTCTACGCGCACGACGGTGTCGCCGAGATCGACGACGTGCATACGCTCGAGCGCTTCCGTCGGCGCGGCATCGCGAAGGCGGTGGTCGCCCACATCGTTCGCGAAGCGCGAGAAGTGGGTGCCGAGGTCGTCTTCCTCATCGCGGATGACGCCGATTGGCCGAAAGAGCTCTATCGGAAGCTCGGGTTCGACCCGGTCGGTCGGTTCTGGCAGTTCACGAAACCGCCCGAAGGCGAGTCGTATCGGTAGCGCCTTCGAAATCCCGGTCGGCGGCGCCATGTCGGCTACGATTCGGGACCCATGTCTCTGATCGATTCGGTGCGCGCGCGCGAGATCCTCGATTCCCGTGGAGACCCGACGATCGAGGTGGATGTGTGGCTCGACGACGGCGCGTTCGGCCGCGCGGCGGTCCCCTCGGGGGCGTCGACCGGCGAGCACGAGGCCCTCGAGCTGCGCGACGGCGAGCCGGGACGGTTCCGGGGCAAGGGTGTCCTGAAGGCCGTGGCGAACGTGCACGACTCGATCGCCTCCGCGGTCGAGGGGATCGACGCCTACGAGCAGCGAAGCGTCGACCGCGCGTTGCTGGCGTTGGACGGCTCGGACGACAAGTCCAACCTCGGCGCGAACGCGATCCTCGGCGTCTCCCTCGCGGCCGCCAAGGCCGCCGCCGACTCTCAGGGGCTCCCGCTCTGGCGCTCGCTGGGCGGCCCGAACGCACACGTCCTGCCCACGCCGATGCTGAACGTGATCAACGGCGGTGCCCACGCCGACAACGAGCTCGAGCTGCAGGAGTTCATGGTCATGCCGGTCGGCGCCTCGTCGTTCTCCGAGGCCCTCCGATGGGGTGCCGAGTGCTTCCACGCGCTCAAGCGCATCCTCCACGACAAGGGGCTGTCGACGGCGGTCGGCGATGAGGGCGGGTTCGCCCCTCAGCTCGCGACCGGCGCCGAGGCGCTCGAGCTGCTCCTGCAGGCGATCGAGACGGCCGGCTTCGAGCCGGGGGGCGAGATCGCCCTCGCGATGGACCCGGCGACCTCCGAGCTCGCGACCGAGGACGGCCGCTACCACCTGGAGGGCGCCGACCGGACCGCGGACGACATGATCGCGTTCTGGGCCGGGCTCCTCGATCGCTTCCCGATCGTCTCGATCGAGGATCCGCTCGGAGAGGACGATTGGCTGGGATGGACGAAGCTGGTCGAGGCGGTCGGCGGAAGGACCCAGATCGTCGGAGACGACCTGTTCGTCACGAACGAGGAACGGTTGGAGCGTGGCATCCGCGAGCGCTGCGCCAACGCGATCCTGGTCAAGGTCAACCAGATCGGCACCCTCACCGAGACGCTCGACGCGATCGCGTTGGCGCAGCGGAGCAGCTTCGGCGTCGTCGTGTCGCACCGCAGCGGCGAGACCGAGGACACCACGATCGCCGATCTCGCCGTCGCCACGAACGCCGGGCAGATCAAGGCCGGGGCGCCCTCGCGGGGCGAGCGCACGGCGAAGTTCAACCAGCTCCTCCGGATCGAGGAGCACCTCGGCGACGACGCTCGCTACGCGGGCGCCGAGCTGCTCGGAGGAGGCGGCGGATAGCTCGTGCGCATGACGGCCACTTCCCCTGCCGTCCCGACCGGGACCATCCGGATCCGAGACACCGCACCCCGCCGACGCCGTCGCGCGCGCCTGACGGCGCGCGCGACGATCCTGCTGACGATCGTCATCGGCGTGCTCGTCCTTTCCGTCGCGCCCGCCCGGATGTACTTCGAACAACAGGCGGAGCTCGCACGCTTCGAGCACGAGGCCGCCGTCCTGGAGCGGAAGAACGAGGCGCTCGCCGCTCGCGCCTCGCAGCTCCGCGATCGCGCCTTCCTCGAGCGCCTCGCGCGTCAGTGCCTCGGGATGGTGAAGCCGGGCGAGGTCGCGTTCGTCGTGGTGCCGAAGGAGGGCGCGCCGGCGCCACCGCCAGAGTGTTGAAAGGGATGCTGAGCGCTACGCGGCGTCCCGCGGATCGAACCTGACCTCGCCGGCCTCGGCGATCATCCGATAGCCGATCCGGCGGTACAGGGCGTTCGAGGTCGGGTTGTCGAGGTCGGCGTACAGGAAGCAGAGCGTTCGACCGGTCCCGAGCAGCCAGCGACTCTGCTCCGACACCAACGTCGTGGCGTAGCCGCGGCCGCGCAGCTCGGGCGGGGTGTACACGGGTCCGATGCGGATGCCGTTCGGTGTCGCTCCGCCGTAACCCGACACCGAAACCGGCCGCCCGCCGTCTTCCCACAACCACATCCCGGCGTCGTCATCGGCGGCGAGTCTCGACTCGACGAAACGAACCTGACGCTGTGGGTCGTTGTCCTCCGGGAGCGCCTCTTCCGCGAATGCGACGATCCACGGGATCACGAGGTCCCGGTCCTGCGGCGTCGCCGGACGCGGGCGGCCGGGAGCCGCCGGCACCGGCAGCACCTCCCGCAGCTCGTAGACGCCGTGGCGGAGCACGCGTGTGGCATCGAGGTCGTTCGCCGACGTCCACGCACCGACGAACGCCTCCAGCTCGGGGAGCGCGGCGATCACTCCCGGGAGCGCCTGCCGCTCCTGGAGCAGCCGGTCGACGAGGACGTCCAGCGCCTCATCGTCGGAGGGCTGCGCGAGCACGAGGTTCAGCGGGTGGGTGCGGAGCGCGGCCCCGGTCACGTCGTCTCCGTCGGAGACGACCCAGAGGTCGAAGGCCTCGTAGAGGTCCGGTTGCTGGATCAACATCGTGGAGACCCCCAGGAGCAGGTTGTGCCGGGCCTCGTCCCTCACGAGATAGGGGGTCGCGACCTTCTGGAATGCGAGCGGATCGTCGAAACGCCGGACCAGCATCGCGCGACGGTAGCGCACCGACGTGGCCCCGGGTAGGGCTCGCGGGGGACACCGATGAACGGAGGTCACAGGGCATGACCTGCGGATTCGCCCTCGACGCCCCATTGACGCTCCGGGCGGCTTCGCGCACACTGACGCCACTCGCGCGAACGTCGCGCGCAGGAATGGTCGCGCCTCGCGGCGCGCAGGATGAGTCGCGCCTCGCGGCGCGCAGGATGAAAGGGCAGCTCTCATCGCAGAGATCGAAGTCGGCGCGGTGATCGATGGCACCGTCGCCCGCATCACCCCCTATGGGGCCTTCCTTCAGCTCGAAGACGGACGACTCGGGCTCGTCCACATCTCCGAGGTGGACCGCAACTACGTGAAGGACGTCCACGATCACCTCCGCGAAGGGGATGTCGTCCAGGCGAAGGTCGTCGCCATCAAGGAGGACGGCAAGATCGATCTCTCGATCAAGGCGCTGCAGGACCCCGCACCTCCGAGGGCGCGGCGTGGGTCAGACCCCGAGTTCGAGCAGATGCTGAAGAAGTTCATGCGACAGTCCGAGGAGCGGTTGGTCGACTACAAGCGCGCGGTCGAGCACAAGCGCAAGTAGTCCGTGAGCGACGAGCTCCGAGCAGCAGATCTCGAAGCGGTCCGTCAGCAGCTCGGCCGTGAGCCGACGACCCCGTTCTCCGTGGTCGCTCGGTGCACGGGCGGTCACCCCCTCGTGATCCGGAACCGGCCGCTCGACGCGGATGGCGACCCGTTCCCCACCATCTATTGGCTCACGTGCCCGGATGCGGTGAGAGCCGTATCTCGCCTGGAGTCCGAAGGATGGATCGGACGTCTCGGCGATGACCCGGCGATCGCCGCGTCCGTCGAGGAGGCGCATCGCGCCTACGCGACGGAGCGCGGCGAGATGTATCCCGGCGCGGAGGAGTGGGGGGGCGTCGGCGGCACGCGCCGTGGCATCAAGTGCCTGCACGCGCACTACGCGTACCACCTCGCGGGTGGAGACGACGTCGTGGGTCGATGGACGGCCGACCGGGTGGAGCCGGTTCATCCGACAGAACCGGGCGGCCGGGTCGCGGCGATCGATCAGGGGACGAACTCCACTCGACTCCTGGTGCTCGAGCCGCGGGGATCCGGCGAAGATCCGCTGGAGATCGCGCGCGACATGCGCATCACGCGTCTCGGGAAAGGCGTGGGCCGCACGGGCCGTCTCGACCCCGAGTCGGTCGAGAGGACCCTGGACGTCGTCGGTCGATTCGCACGCCGAGCGCGGGCGCTGCATGCGGAGCGCATCCGGCTCGGGGCGACCAGCGCCGTCCGCGACGCCTCGAACAGAGACGAGTTCCTCGACCGCGTCCGGGACCTGATCGAGGGCGAGCCCGAGGTGATCGACGGCGAGACGGAAGCCGCGCTCTCGTTCCTGGGAGGCACCCGAGGCCTCGATCCCGCGGTCGGCCCGTTCCTCCTTGTCGACATCGGGGGTGGGTCGACCGAGTTCGTGTTCGGCCGGGAGCCCCCGATCGTCGAACGCACGATCTCCACGCAGATGGGGAGCGTCCGGCTCACCGAACGGGCCCAGCCCTCCGACCCCCCGTCGGAGGCCGACCTCGAGGGGTTCGATCTGCTGATCGAGCCCCACCTCGAGGACGTCGAGCGCACGGTGCCCGTCCGGGATGCGCGCACGCTCGTCGCCGTGGCGGGCACCGCGACCACCCTCCAGGCATGTGCGCTCGGCATCGAGCGCTACGACCCCGATCTGATCCACCGATCCACCCTGACGCTCGCCGACGCCGAACGAACCCTGCGGGAGCTCGCCGCGATGACGAACGAGGAGCGGGCCGCGATCCCCGTCATGCCGAAGGGGCGAGGCGAAGTGATCGTCGCGGGGGCGAAGATCCTCGTGAACGCGATGCGGCGCTTCGGGTTCGAGGAGGCGCTCGTGAGCGAGACCGACATCCTCGACGGGTTGGCCCTCGAACTGCTGGACGTCCGGTAACCTCGACCGCCGATGTCCAAACGAAGCAGGGAACGCCAGCTCGCGAAGCTCGCCGCCAGGCGGCAGGCCGACCGCGACGCGGCGATGCGCCGCCGGAACCTGGTCGTGGGCAGCGTCGTCGGGGTGCTCGGCCTCATCGTCGCGATCGGAGGTGGGAGCCTGCTCTTGGGCGACGACACCGCCGCGTCGCCCTCGGTGAGTCCTTCCGCCGGTCCATCGACGAGCGCCTCACCCTCCGCCGCGCCGGGCACCAAGACCGGGACGGTGACCCCCACGGCGGCCAACGACTCCGGCGAGGTCGCCTGCGGCGCGAAGGCGCCCGCGAACGCGGGCAAGCCGAAGCCGCAGTTCGCCGGACCTCCGCCGATGAAGATCGACACGAAGGCGACCTACCGGGCCACGATGGTCACCTCGTGCGGCACGATCGTGATCGAGCTCGATGCGAAGCGCGCGCCACAGACCGTCAACTCGTTCGTCTTCCTCGCGAAGCAGGGGTACTTCGACGGGCAGTACTTCCACCGCCTCGACACGTCGATCGACGTGATCCAGGGGGGCGATCCCTCCGGGACGGGATCCGACGGTCCCGGATATGCGATCCCGGACGAGCTCAACGGGAAGTTGACCTACACGCCGGGCACGCTGGCGATGGCCAACGCCGGTCCCAACACGGGCGGCAGCCAGTTCTTCATCATCACCGGACCCGAGGGCACCAACCTCGACGGGAACCCGAACTACACGATCTTCGGCCGGATCGTCGAAGGGCTCGGCGTCGCCAAGAGGATCCAGGCGCTCCCGATCGTGGACCCGCAGGCCGCGGCGAACGGCGACCTCTCCGGGCAGCGGCCGAAACAAGCGGTCTACATCGACAAGGTCACGATCGCGAAGAGCGGCTGAAACGGGGGCTCCTCCGGCGTCCCGGAGCCGGCTACCAGGAGCTGTTGTACGTCTGGGTGTCCGCCACGCCGCACGCCGGGTCCGAAGCGAACCCAGCGCCGCCGCCGTTCGTCTCACGGAGGTAGTAGCAGACACCCGATTGGCTCAGTGCGGAGACGTAGATCGTCTTGGGGATCGGATCCAGGTCCAGGTAGACGACATCGGTGACGAGCGGCGTGTCCCCGCCGAGATAGGTGATCGCCGCCTCGATCGAGGTCATCGTCGCCGGATCGGTCGTGTACGTGGCGTTGTCCGAGTAGAAGGCCTTCTCGGCCGCGAACGCGTTCCGGATATCGGAACGCGCGGCAGCGTCATACGCCCGCGTCCTCGCACCCAGGAAGGTGGGCAGCGCCGATCACGACGAGCACGCCGATGATCATGACCACGACCATCAGCTCGATGAGGGTGAACCCACGTTCGTCTCTCACCCGGCTTGTATCGGTTACCCGAAGGACCAACCTGAGGCCCGGCCGGCCTACGGAGCGCTAGCATCGAGCCAGCCCGGGTGTCGGAACAGGCAGACGACGGCGCCTTAAAAGCGCTTGCCCCGGAAGGGGCGTGTGGGTTCGAATCCCACCCCGGGCACGGGACCGGCGCTACGAAGCGAGCCGGGGACAGAGATCAACGAGCCTGCCGTGCAGGATCGCGGACGTCACGTTCCCCTGCGAGTCGAGTGTCGATCTCCCCTGGCCGCTCAGGTACCAGATCCCCGGCGCTCCGGTGATCGGGTTGGGGAAGAAGGGTCCGTGCCCCATCGCCCGCGCGGTCAGGGAGCCATCCGGCTCAGCCCGGAGTTGGGACGACCCCGTCCCCATGACGGTGATAGAGGTTCCCGAATCCGCGTTGGTCAGGGTCACCCGATTGCCCGGGAACGTCACGATCTGCTTGACCGGGTTGCCTGCCGCGTCGGTGAACGTCGTGATGATCTCGGGGCCGTCGATGTGGCCAAGGACCGGGAAGGCGCATTGGCCGGTGATGATGCCGTCGTCCTGACTCGGATGTACCTCTCGGATCGGCTTGGTCGCGGACGCCGACGGCATCGTCGCCAGTGCCAAGAGAACGGTCGACAGGAACAGAAGCTTCCGTCCCCCTTTCCAGAGCTGGACCGAGCGCGCCTCTCGGCCGAGGTCCTCGATCAGGTCCGCAGCCACGCGCGTCCCCTCCTGGTCACGGTGATCCGCTCGCCGAGCACGTCCAGGTCCGAGCGGAGAGCCTCGTCGGCCAGGAGACCGTCCACGGCGCCGATGAGCTCGTCGTCGGCGAAGTCGTAGGTGGCGAGTCGGACACCGTAGCCGAGCTCCTGCATCCGCTCCGCGTTGTCGTATTGGTCCCAGAACAGCGGGAGCACGACCATCGGCTTCCCGAAGTGCAGCGACTCCGTGACGGTGTTGTTGCCGCCGTGGGTGATCACGAGGTCGACCTCGGGGATGATGCTCGTCTGCGGCACGCGTGCCTCTCCCCACATGTTGTCGGCGAGCTCGAACTCGTCCGCGCGCGGGCCCTTCGACACGATGTAGCGATGCGGTGTGCGAGAGAGCACATCCACGAGCCGGCGCATGAGCTCGACGTCGGCCGACCCGAGCGAGCCGAGGGACAGGTAGACGAGGGAGCCCTCGCCGTCGCGGAGCGGATCGGGCACCGACCACGGCTCCTCGGTGTCACGGACGGAGGACTCCAGTCGGTGCCAGGTGGGCGCGAGAGACTTCGCGCGGAGGTAGTCGGCGGCATCGGGGTAGACGGAGAGGTTCAGGTGCTCCGACTCGTGGATGAACTCGAGGTCCGGGAGAGCCGGTGCTCCCTGCTCGAGCATCCACTCGTTGAACCCCGACCAGAGCTCCCGGTGTGTCCTGTCGTACTCGGCCCGGAACTCGTCCCAGCCGGAGGGGTCCGCGGTGGGATACCCGCTGAACGTCGGCGGCAGGTCGGGGTCCTTCATCTCGAGCGGGTTGCAGCTCATGATGCGCACCCACGGCGCCCCGTGCGTGAGCAGTGCGGGGAAGCCGCTCACGTTGTCCTCGACGATCACGTCGGGCTGCGCTCTGGCGAGGATCTCGCGGAGCTGCGGCTCGCAGTACTTCGCTCCGTCGACGAGGGACGCCCACACCGGCTTGATGAAGGTGTCGAGCTGTTCGATGGTCGGCTTGCGGAACTCCGGGGACGTTTCGGTGATGAAGTCGGTCCAGAACTGCCCGGCGTCCTGGTCACCTTCCGCGGGCGGCGCGAGGTCGACCAGGTCCTCCTCGAAGCCGAGCGGCTCCAGGCGGCCCCTCCATGAGGCTTCGGCTGCGAAGACGACGCGGTGACCTCGATGCTCGAGGATCTTGCCGATCCCGATGCAGTTGTTGGTGGGCCCGTAGGCGCTCTCGGGCATGAAGACGATCGTGAGCGGGTCGGTCATGCGCTGCTGTCCTCCGTGTCCGGGTGGATATGCATATCACCCGGTCGGGAGGTCTGTGGATTGAGTGGCGGACCCGATGACCTCGTACTTCCTATTGGTCGAGGCAGGTACCTTCGGCCAGGTCGCAGAGCCTCACGACCCTGACGTTGTCGAGGTGATCACTCGGGTAGTCGCCCGTCAGGGTGGAACCCAGCCACTGCGTGATGACGCACTTCGCGCTGTTGTCGCCTCGGCGCCGGCCCACATGGGCCGTGGGTCGCGTTCATGTGCCACTTGAAGGACACGTTCGGAGTGCCTTCGGGACGATCGCATTGAGCGTGATCGCCGCTGGTGTCGTACGTGTAGTCGGTCCCCTGCGACCAGCGCCAGTCCACCGTCACGTTCGTCACGCATCCACGGGCGACGTGGGAGGCGGCTTCGAGCACCCGATCGCCAGTGGCGAAATTCGTCCACGAGTAGTACGTGCCTGCGGAGGATGTCGTGATGTTGGTGTTGTTCTTGGAGCACGTATCTTCCTGCGGCGGGTTGCCCTGCGCTTGTTGTGACCTGAGGACATCGATGATCTTGATCGCAGCGAACCCGATGACGTCGTATTTCTCGATCTTCCCGCCCGGATCAAGGTAGCCCTGAGCGGGAGCGCCGAACCCCGGCGAACCGGGTCCATCCCAGGTGATCGGGAAGTCCCGGACCGCGTCGGTCTGTGCGAGGATCTCGAGCTCGTTCCAGGGGTGCGACTGTCCCTTGAACCCGCCGATGTTGCACACATAGGTGGGTTCGGTCCAGTTCAGGGCCACACTCACGGGCTGGGCACCAGAAACCCAATCACCGATCTCGCTCGATCCCGCGTTCCCCCCGGAGCAGTTGTCGTCGGCGGGCACGTTCCAGCCCTGCGGGTTGAGGCTGAGGAATCCGAAGTTCCCGTTGTTGAGCGTGTCGTTGTCGTACCACGTCCCGCAGGGAGCTTGGCCCACCGTGTTCGTTCCGGTCGGCGGAGGCTTCGGACACGTGCTGACGAGCTGACTGCTCAGGACGAGCGGAACAGGGTTGTTGCTTCCCAGCCCCCAACTCGCGGTCGCTTCCGTGTGGACGGGCGACTCGTGGTTGAACCCGATCACCGGCGCGAAGAACAGCTCCTGATCGCTCGTGTATCCCACGGTCACGTGACCGCTCTCGTCCCCGCACTGCGTCATGGAGAGGATGTTCGTCGCGGAGGCCTCCCCGACGGTGATCGTAGAGTTCGCCAGCGCCTGATGGTCGGCTGCGCTCTCCGGCGTCCCGTGGGTGTCGAAGCCGCCCCTGGCGCAGGTACGAGCGGCGGAAAGGGCGGCGGCGTCGGAACCGTTGACCAGTTCACGTCGATGGAGCATGAGCCCGCCCGACGTCCACGGCGAGCGCCACGGCAGCGACGAAGACCAGGAGCACGAGCGCAACGATGACGGCGACGGCCCCTTCCTCGACGACGGGCCATCAGACCTCACACCTGAAATTCGCCTTGAGCGTGGGCTTGAGGAGGATGGGGACGAAGGGGATGTCCACGCGGATCCCCCCTCCGGGGAGATGGCTGGTGTCGTAGGAGACGGTCGCGTCGTCGCCGATGCTCTGCGCGTTACAGACCGGGTTGTTGCCGGTGTTGGGACTGACCACGACGTTCCCGGCACTGTCGATGGCACCCAGCGCGGACGAGAATGCGTGGCTCCGGCACCTCGGCGGCCGAGGCTCCGGTCGCCGCGGCACGTCCGCCTTCACGCAAGGCGCCGCGGATGGTCTGCATCTGCATGAAGGCGACCCCGAAGCCGATGATCCCGAAGACGAAGATGGCCAGGACCGGGACGACGAGCACGAACTCGACCGCCGACGCGCCTCCCTCTCTACGGAAGCGCTGCCTCATGAGAAGGTGTGCGACGGGAACGCCGTGTCGTAGACCCTTCCTCGCCGTCCCGGGCTCGCGCGGGGATCCTCTGACGCATCGTTCGTGCCTCTCTCTGCCACCCCGATGTTCCGGGGTGTTGGGGAGGTCGATAGTCGTACAGCGCTATCCCCCGGCGCATCCCCCAAAAGGACTAGTTGCGGTAGGGAAATGGAGGTAAATCGTGCTGGCAAAGGGACATCCCTACACTTCGCGATGTGTCCGATCGACGCCACACGCGTGAGCTCGGCGCCAGGGTGGCCTCCACGAACCCGTCTGAGTTCCTGCCGGTCCGCCGTCAGGCGGACCGGCAGGAACCGCCCGGTCCTCCGATGTTGCTGGACGCGCTCGACCTCGACCGGGGTCGCTGGCTGCTCGTGCTGGAGGTCGCTTCGGGTCTGCTCGTGTCGGCGGCGGTCGAAGAGGGGGAGGGCGTCCGCCGCGCGCGCGCGGGGGACGGCGTCATGGAGGAGCTGCTCGCGCGGACCGCGACGGGTCACGAGCAGCACGGGTTCACGTTCCGACGACTGGGCACGGTCGGGGAGTGGCGCGGAGAGCGGTCGATCGACGTGGATCAATCCAACGAGTCGGTCGTGGTGGGTGACGCCGCCGTCGTGAAACGGTTGGTGTTCACGGTTCCCGGCAACGAACGACCGATGGTGTTGCCCGCCCACCTCGTGGCCGCCGGGTTCGAGGAGATGCCGGCTCCCCTCGGCAACGCCGGCTGGCTGCACGCCGACGGTGTCGCGCCGCTCGTCTCCATCTCGACGTACCTTCCCGATGCGCGGGACGGATGGGACTGGTACGTCGAGCTGCTCGAGCGCTCGCTCGATGATCGATCGCTCGACGCGGTCGGGCCGGCCGCCGCGCTCGGCGCGATGACCGCCCGTCTCCACGGCGCCCTGGCGACGCCGACCGAGATCCTGCCGGCACCGAGCGCGGCGGCCGGAGCGGACATCGTCGCGGGGTGGTGGGAGAACGCCGAAGCCGACCTCGACGCCGCGATCGCATCGATCGACGGCGACGAGGGGTCGCGCCTCCGAGCGCGGGCAGGGGCGGTCCGCGAAGAGCTGACACAGCTCCGGGGCCTCGAGACGGTCTCGATCCCGATCCACGGTGATCTGCATGTCGGGCAGTTCCTCCGGTGGCGCGAAGGGCTCGCCGTGTCCGATCTCGATGGGGATCCGCTCGGCCCCGGCTCGCTGGAGGGGCCGCCGGCCAGGGATGTCGCGGCCCTCGTGCAATCCCTGGATCACGTGGGCCGGATCGTGGAACGACGACGGAGCGGATCCGTCGACGCGTGGATACGCGAAGCGTCCGACGTCTGCTTGGCGGCGTATCGCGACGAGCTCGCCTCCCTCGGCGCCTCGGGGCTGTTCGACGAGCGGCTGGTCCGTCCGCTCCGCGTCGCGCAGGAGCTCCACGAGTTCGTCTACGCGGCCCGATACCTCCCCGGCTGGCGATACGTTCCGGACCGAGCGCTCGCCGCGATCTTGGACCAACCCTCGTGAAGCGGGCCGCGCAGGTTCTGGGGGTCGTGGCGCTCGTGGTGGTTCCCTCACTCCTGTTCCTCGGGCGCTACCTGATCGACGGGAGCGGGATCGCGCCGGTGGGCAGCGACACCCCGCAACACGTCTGGCGCTCCGAGGTCGTCGCCGAGTTGGGGTTGGACGCGCTTCCTTCCTATGAGGGCAGCGCACACGCGCTGTTCACGAACGCCGACCGTCCCGGCCTACCGGTGCTCCTCGCCATCCTCTCCTCGGTGACCGGCGCCGATGCGCGAGAGCTCGTCTACGTGCTCCCGGCGCTCGTCGCCGCCGCGATCGCGTCGGCGGCCGCGGCGCTCGCCGGTGCGATCCCCCGCGTGCCGTGGTGGGGGATCGTGCTGGCCGGACTCGTGACGGGAACCTCCGTCCAGGTCGTGCTCGCCGCGAACGGCTACCTCGACCAGCTGCTGGTCGAGGCGCTCTTGCTCGCCGCCGCCGCCGCGGCGCTCCGCGCCGCCGCCGGCGACGGCGGGCGAACGCTGTGCGCCGGCTGCCTGGTGGCCGCGTTCCTGGTGCACTGGCAGTTCGCCGCGCTGTTCGCCGTTTTGCTCGTGCTGCTCGTCCTGGCCTGCCTCCCGGAGTCGCTCGGCGGTCGACGCGAGGGGCGGACGTTCCTCGACACCCCGTCGGGCCGGGTCGGGGTCGCCGTCGGGGCGGGTGTCGGCCTCGGGATCGTGGCGCTCGTCGCGGGTGCCCCGGGGGCGCCTCGTCCGGCGACCGGGCTCGTGAGGGGAACGACCGCCGATCGACAACAGGCTCGCCTGTATCGACTCCCCGCGGCGGTGCTCGCCGCCGCGCTCGGGGCCATCGCCCTGGTGGTTCCCCGCGGAGAGCCGGGACGGCGGAGGGCCGCGTGGCTCCTCATCCCGTGGGCGCTGCTGCCGGCGGCCGCGGCGCTCGTGTACGCGGCCGGGCGCACGGTCCCCGTGCAGCGGATCCTGTCCTTCGCCCTCGCGATCCCGTTGCTCGGGGCTCTCGGGGCGGCCGTCGCGATCGCGTGGGTCCGCGATCGCGCCGGCCGGCTCGCCGGGGCCGCGGCGGCCGTCCTGGCCGCCGCCGCCCTGCTCGCGTCGATCTCGATCGGATGGGACGTGTGGCGATCGCGAGCCCCGTGGAGCGACGATCGGCGTCTCGCCGAGTTCCGTGCGATGGCCGAGTACCTGGCCGAGGCCGGCGGTCCCGCGGTGATCGTGGTCGATGACACGCCGCTGGGGAGCACGCGACCCCACGGCGAGTTCGGCACGGTCCCGGTGTTGCGCCGGATCCGGGCCGAGCTGCCGCCCGGTCTCGCGCTCCGGACGACCGTCTACCTCGGCGACCCGGACCTCCTCGCCCGGCGACGGCCGACGCTCCGGCCGGACGTGCCGGGTTTCGACGAGGTCTCCCGAGCGACGTGGCGCGCCGTCTCACCTCTGCTGGCGGACGGATCCGACCATCGTCATCCTGCGGTCGCGCTTCAACGGGTTCGGCGACGCCGTCAGGGAACACCCGGGATGGATGTCCACCGGATGGATGGCCGTGATCTCGGGACCGACTCCTTCCTCCGATCGTCCCGTCCCGCCCTCGCCGCCACCCTCGTCGTCCCTCGTGCTGTGGTGGGCCTCCTCCCTCGTGGTGATCACGTTCGCAGGAGCGGGCTGGGCGGGCCGGTTCGCCGGGGGGTCCTTCGCGCTCCGTATGGCCCTCGCACCGGCGACGGGATCCGCCGTGTTGATCCTCGCCGGGGTCTTCCTCGAGAGGCTCGGCGTGAGGATGGGAGGCGCAGGAGGTGTGATCACGGTCATCGTCGTCGCTCTGATCGGCGCCGTGGCCGCGGTCACCAAGCGGACGACCGCGTAACGGCGCGATCGGACCTGCGCTACCTTCCCAAGCACGACTCGGAGGCTTCGCGAGCGAGGAAGGTGGCCGGACCGTGACCACGCGTCAGGAAGCGATCGACATCCTCGAGCGCGGCCATGCCACGATCCGCCGGCTCACGAAGCAGATCCCCCCTCATTGGATGGCGAGGCCGGGTGTCGGGGGCGGGGAGTGGACGCCGAAGGACCTGCTCGGGCATCTCTGCTTCTGGGAAGAGCAGGTGCTGGAAGCACTCGCGGCATGGGATGCCGGCGAGCGAGCGCCGATCGACCGCGAGATCTACACGCGCTCGATCGGGGCGATCAACGCGGACGGTGTCCGCACGCGATCCCGGCACACGCTCGCACGAGTGCTCAGGGATTGGGACAACGTGCACGGGGAACTGATCCGCACCCTGAGGACGATGACGGACGCCCGATGGGAGAACCCGGCGACGCCCCGGGGGAAGAAGTCGCTCGGGCATCGGATCGGACAGCTCCTCATCGGACGCGAACCGTTCGAGCATGCGGAGGCCCACGTGAAGGAACTGGAGTCGTTCGTGGGTCGATCCCGGAAGCAGAACGGTCGGAAGCCTAGACGCGGCTACGCGTGCACGACGACCGGCGTGCCGTATGCGAGCAGCGGCTTCAACCGGGCGAGCGTCGACTCCGATACGCGGACGCACCCGGCACTCACGCTCCGTCCGATCGACGACGGGTCGTTGGTCCCGTGGATCGCGAGCTGGTTCCCGCCCGACCAGCCAGCGGGCAGGCGAGGCTGGATGCCACTGATCCCGAACGCGAACGAACCGAGAGCGCTGCCTGCTCCGAACGGAACGCGATCGGTCACGAAGTACTCTCCGACCGGCGTCGGGGAGTACGAAGCGCCGGTCGCGCCCGGAGCGCGGAACACGACCTTGCCGAACTTCCGAACGATCAGCATGTGCTGCGACAGGTCGACCTCGACCCGCACGCGGGTCGTATCGCGCGGAAGACCCTTGATCCGGACCCAGCCATCGCGCCGGGGCCAGGTGTACGGGAGCTCGACGAGTCCCCATCGCCCGTCCGCCGACACGGTCTCGACCCACGCGACGATCGGGATGCCGTAGTACTTCGACCCGGCCGGGACCACCCCGACCCGAGCCGCGTTCGCTCGAGGACGGGCGAACGCGGGAAGTGTGTGAGGTACGTGGACCAACACGTTGGTCCAACGGGCGACCCGCTCGGCCTCCAGGGCGATCCGAGCGGGGTCGGGACGGACGCCCGGATGCCGGCGGCGCGAAGCCGTGCGGACGAGAGCTCGCCACGGTCACGACGACGGACCCACGGACGGAACCCTCGGAGGCGCCGGCCTGCGCCCCGACCATGTTCGCCGCCATCGGGGTGAGCAGCCCGGCGGCGAGCGTGAGCACGATCGCGAGCCCGGAGAGGCGCTGGGGAACCGCATGCCCTCCTATCGACCACTCCCCTTTGGTACCTAAGTCCGGGTAGTCGATTGCCCGGCGCGCCCCGCCGGCAATAGGCTGGGAACGCTTGCGCAGTCGAGGAAAAGGAGCGATCGGATGGATGCGATGCAGGAAACCGCCCGTGAGCTGGTCGCCCCGGGGAAGGGCATCCTGGCGGCGGACGAGTCGAGCGGGACGATCAAGAAGCGGTTCGATCAGATCGGCGTCGAGTCCACGGAGGACAACCGCCGCGCCTATCGACAGCTGCTCTTCACCACACCCGGCTTGGGTGACCACATCTCGGGCGTGATCCTGTTCGACGAGACGATCCGACAGTCCACCGACGACGGGACCCGGCTGACCGAGGTGATCGAGAAGGCCGGCGTGATCCCCGGGATCAAGGTCGACACGGGAGCGAAGCCCCTCGCGCTGTTCGAGGGTGAGACCGTGACGGAAGGTCTCGACGGCCTGCGCGAGCGACTGGCCGAGTACGGAGAGCTCGGCGCGAGGTTCGCGAAGTGGCGAGCGACGTACTTCATCGGCGCCGGGCCCACCGACTTCGCGGTGCTCGCCAACGGGCACGCGATGGCCCGGTACGCGGCTCTCTGTCAGGAAGCAGGCATCGTGCCGATCGTGGAGCCCGAGGTTCTGATGGACGGCGACCACGACATCGCGGCGTGTGAGGATGCGACCGGCCGGGCGTTGCATGCGCTCTACGAGCAGATGTCGGGCCACCGCATCGATCTCGCGGGAACGCTCCTGAAGGTCAACATGGTCGTCCCCGGGAAGGACGCGGCCACCCAGGCCGACGACACCACGATCGCCGAGGCGACGCTCCGCACGCTCACGGCGCACGTCCCCGAAGAGGTGCCGGGGATCGTCTTCCTCTCCGGCGGCATGACCGACGAGGAAGCCACGAGCAGGTTGAACGAGATCAACCGGTTGGGCGGTGGCCCGTGGGGGATCTCGTTCTCTTACGGGCGCGCGCTGCAGGCCCAGCCACTCAAGGCCTGGGGTGGCGACGCGAACAACGTCGAGGCGGCGCAGGCGGCGCTGGCGCACCGCGCACGGATGAACGGGCTCGCTCGAGACGGCGAGTGGTCGCCGGCGATGGAGGGAGCCGCCTGAGCGTGTTCCGCGACGGACGGTAAGGTCCGGCGGATGAAGATCCTGACGGTCGGCGGAACTCGGTTCTTCGGACGTGCCTTCGTCGAGGAAGCGGCGCGCCGTGGCCACGAGGTCTCGGTCTTCCATCGTGGCGAGTCGGAGCCGGGAGATCTCCCGCACGTCGAACACCTCCACGGCGACCGGGATGCCGGACTGGAGCTTCTCGCCGGGCGCTCCTGGGATGCCGTCCTCGACACGTGCGCGTTCGTCCCGCGGCACGTCAGGGAGCTCGCGGAGGCGATCGGTGACCGCATCGGTCACTACACGCTGGTGTCGTCGCTCTCGGTGCACCCGGACGATCTCCCGGTGGGCGCGAACGAGGACACACCCACTCATCAGCCACCGTTCCCGGACACGGAGGACGTGACCGAGGAGACGTACGGCCCGCTCAAGGTCGCGTGCGAGGTCGAGGCAGCCGCGCGTTCGCCGGACGCCTCCTCGTCATCAGGCCTGGGTACATCGTGGGACCGCACGACCCGACCGACCGCTTCACGTATTGGGTTCGGCGGGCGGCGGCCGGCGGCGAGATGCTCGCCGCCGGCCCGCCGGACGCGTCGATCCAGGGGATCGACGCGAGAGACCTCGGCACCTTCGTCCTGGATCGGATCGAGGCTTCCGCCACCGGGACCTACGGTGTCGTCGGCCCGGCGGAGCCGGCGACGACGGCCGGCGTCCTCGAGTCGGCTCGATCCGCCGCCGGCGCCGACACCGCGTTCGTCTGGGCCGACGAGGAGTTCGTGCGCGGGCTCGGCGACCAGCACGAGACATGGTTCCCGATGTGGCATCCGCACCTCCCCGGGTTCCACGCGTACGACGCGGGCAGGGCGACCGCGGCCGGGCTGCGACCTCGCCCGTTCGACGAGACGATCGCGGACACGATCGCCTGGGATCGGGAACGGGTCTGCCGCCGCTGAAAGCCGGGATGACGCCGGAGAGGGAACGCGAGCTCTTGTGGGAGTGGCGCGCTCGCGCCGGCTGACGGAGAGCTACTGGAGGTCGCGCGGCGTCGTCCGCTCCCAGCGACGTTCGGCGATCTTCTCGTCACCCTCGTAGACCTCGAGCTCGATCGACAGATGCCAGGTCTCCGGGTCCGAGCGGAGCGTCGCTCGCGACTCCGTGCGGACGGACGCCTCGTCCCACGCGAGCACGAGCGAGGCCCCGGCACTGGCTCGACTGTTCCCGGGGTCGTGCGATCCGGCCGTGATCTCGCCCCAGTACCGGTCCGATCCGTCGGCGAGGCCGCTGCGGCCGCGAACGCCGCCGTGATCGATCGCGACGCTCCGCTCTCGCGCCAGCACGTCTTCGCGGGTCTCCCACGTGACCTGCTCGGGCAGTGATGGCTCGTCCGCGCCCGGGTCGAACGCGGGTGGTGGCAGGACCGGTGGCCCGTCCAGCACGGGGAGGACGAGGGTCGATGCGGCGCGATCGATCTCGATCGTGCCGGCGAACGGCGGAGGCCATGACGAGGGGAAGTCGCTGCCGGCGAGGTCCAGCCGGATCCGGTGTCCCGGCTCGAACACGTAGGAGGTCGCGTCCAGTTCCACGGTGGCCGTCACGAGGTCACCCGCCGGCAGCGGTTCGGGGCGCCTCGTCGGAGTTCCGGTGCGTGAGATTCAAGATCCCGCGCGTCACCATCGCCGAGCGCCCGTCGGGCGCGACGTCGCAGAGCTTCGCCGAGACGAAGGCCACCGGTACGGACGCGGCCACCGAGAGCTCCACCCGCGGGCGCCCCATGATCTCGGTCTCCTCCCCGACCGGCCAGTCGTAGACGAGCGAGAACGCCTCGTCCGGCCGTTGGTCCCACGGGAGGCCGAACGGGAGCGTCGCCGCGCACCAGATCGACGCCGTCACGCCGACGTCGCCACGGATCGGGAGGACATCTCTTCCGTTCGTGGGGGTCTCGCCGACGGTCGCCTCGATCGAGGCCGCCGACGAGTCGAGCGGGCGTCGGTCCTCGGTCAGCCGGGCCGGAGGCCACGCCGGCTCGGCTCGCCACTCACCGTGATACGCGTCGGTGTCCGGTTCGGGGTCGGTCCACCGCCGAACGAAGATCGAGATCGGCGGCTCGACGTCGACGCTCGCGTCGGCGCCGAGCCACCGCTTCCACCACGCGAGCATCACCGGTACGTGATCGATCCTCGGCCCGGGCATCGACAGCCTCGGGCTCATGTGGCTCCATGGCCCGAAGAGGATCTTCTTCGGGCCCCGGAGCCGCTCGAACGCGCGGAACGCCATGTTGCGGTAGCCGTCGGCGTGGCCGGCGATCACCAGCGTCGCCGCTTCGATCGACGCCGTAGTCGAAGAACACCGAGCCGTGACGCCAGTAGTCGTCTTCGTTCTGGTGCTCCAGCCACCCGAGCTCCCACGGATCGTTCGCCTCGATCCGTCGGAGCCATTCCTCCCGCCAGCCTTCCCCGTAGAGCGACGGGACCGGCGGCAGGGCGATCAGGGCCACCATGTACGCGGGGTAGTCCAAGAAGTCGATCCCGCGCCGCGCTCCGCCGCCGTAGTGGACGTCGTCCGTGTAGCGCCGGTCGGTCGCGTAGATCGGGATGATCGCCTTCAATGCCGGCGGGCGGAGCGCGGCGACCTGGAGGGAGTTGAAGCCCGAGTAGGACGTGCCGTACATCCCCACGTTCCCGTTCGACCACTCCTGCTCGGCCAGCCACGCGATCGTCGCGACGTGATCCTGGAGCTCGCGCGCCGTGTACTCGTCCACCGCGTCGCCCTCCGACGTGCCGGTGCCGCGGACGTCGGCCCGGCAGACCGCGAGGCCGCCTTCGTCGCAGAGCCGCCGGTAGATCGCCGTCGCGTCCGAGAGATCGTCCTTGCGATAGGGGCGGGCCTCGAAGACGACCGGCCAGGGGGGCGGCGTGTCCGGGAAGTGCAGGGTGAGCGCGATCCTCACCCCGTCGTCCATCTCGAGGAACCGGCGCTCGTCGGGCATCCGCGAACGGTACCTGCCGCGGGGCGACGGCACATGACCGGCGACCAGCGCGTTTGACGCCCACGTGTCCTCCGCGCGAGGGTGAACGGTCCCCCCACACAAGGAGGTTGTGCATGCGAGCACGCTTCTTGAAGCGCGCCGCGGTCCTCCCTGCCGCCGCGCTCGTGCTCCTCGCGGCTGCGCCCCACGCGTCGGCCGACCCGCCGTTCTTCACCGAGGAACCGCTGATGATCACCCTCGCGGACCCGGCCACATCGGACGCGCTCGCCGATCATCAGCAGTGGCGATGAGGTCGGCGATCTTCCTCTTCGAAGGGATCCCTGACGGGATCGGCGCGATGCCCGGCCCGAACGGCACGCGTCGAGGTCTTCGTGAATCACGAACAGTCGCGAGTGCCGTTCATCGGGCCTCGCCGACTTCCAGTGGTCCTCTGTCTCGCACGCTCACGCTCGACGGAGAGAGCGCCGGCGTCGTCGGACGGATCGGTGCGCGCTCCCGCACGCTGCCGGCTTCCATGCGGTTCTGCTCGGCGACGATGGCCGGTCCGGCCGAGGGCCTCTCCTCGTACCTGTACCTGACGGGCGAGGAGACGCAACGACCGGGTGGCGGTGCCGGCCGGCGCGCCGTACGGCCCCGACCCGGCGTACGCGCCCGCGAACGACCGGCAGTCCGGCTACGCGGTCGTCCTCGACCCTGTGACCGGCGACTTCACCCAGGTCGCCGGGATGGGACGGCACAACCACGAGAACGCGATGGTCTTGCCCGGGGACTGGGACCAGATCGCGATCCTGTCCGGCGACGACACCTTCTCGGCGCCGTCATCGCAGCTGTATATGTACCTGGCCGATTCGACAGGACATCTGGGCCGACCACGGGTCCCTGTGGGCGTTCCGCGTCACCCACGAAGAACGGTGTGCAAGGTCGCGGCGGCGAACGCGTTCAACGGCGCGAACGACTACGGCGACATCACGGGGAGCGACCATCTCCGGGGTCGGTTCATCCGCGTGCCCGACCAAGATCGCGAAGGGTCTGACCGTCGAGGCCAGCCGCAGGACGCGCTCGAGAACTGGTCGAACGACAACAACGTGTTCCAGTTCATCCGCGTCGAGGACACGGCCTATGACCCGAACGTCGGTGCCGGCGAGAACCCGGTCATGTACTTCACCGACACCGGGAGCAGCGGAGCGGTCCCCGACCCCACGACCGGTCGCTTGAAGGGCGGGGGCGCGGGTCCCTACGGGCGAGGCCGCGTCTTCCGGATGGAGTTCTCGGCGGACAACCCGAAGAAGGTCGTCGACTTCTCGATCGTGCTCGACGGGAACGCCGCCACGAACCCGGTGCAGCCCGGCGCTACGAACCCGGACAACCTCGGGATCAGCGCGAACAGCCTGATGGTGCAGGAGGACACGAGCTCAGGACACAACGCCGGGTCCTCCGGTACGACCTCGAGTCCGGCGCATGGTCGGTGGTCGCTGCCGTGAACACGCTGAGCTGGGAGACGAGCGGCATCATCGACGCGTCCGCGTTCTACGGGCCGGCACGTGGCTGCTCGATGTACAGGCGCACACGATCTTCGTCGGACCGACGGACACAACGACAACGCCCGGTGTGACGTACAAGCGCGAAGGCGGACAACTGATCCTGCTCACGGTCGACGGCAGCTGATCAGTCTCGGTCTTCGAGAGGGGAGTAGGGGATGAAACGGATGAGGGTCAGGC
>CAVTTD010000034.1:0-85458 GCA_963737525.1 uncultured Actinomycetota bacterium | reverse complement strand
CGCGATCCTCATCGCAGTCGTCATCCCGTTGTGGGCCAACTACCTGGTCCGCGTATTCGCGTGGAAGCTCATCCTCACGCCCGAGGGCTTCCTGAACTGGGTCCTGGCCAAGGTCGGGATCGGCGGCCTCCACATCGCGAACTCGAACTGGGCCATCTGGCTCACGTTCGTCTACCTCTGGCTGCCGTTCACGCTGCTCCCGATCTACGCGGCGCTCGAGCGAGTGCCCTCCTCGTTCCTGGAGGCCTCGAGCGACCTCGGCGCGAGGGGCTGGCGGACCTTCCGCCGGATCGTCTGGCCTCTGATCCTCCCGGGGGTCGTGGCTGGCTCGATCTTCTCGTTCTCGCTCACGCTCGGGGACTACATCACGCCCCCCCTCGTGGGCAAGACGCAGTTCATCGGGAACGTGATCTATGCCCAGGTCGGGATCGCCGGGAACGTCCCGTTCGCGGCGGCCTTCGCCCTGGTGCCGGTCGCGATCATGGCCGTGTACCTGGTCGTCGCGAAACGGTTGGGCGCGTTCGAGGCGCTGTAGGGGGTCGCCATGGAGAGCCGAAGGACGCGCTGGCTGATCGGAGCGAGTTCGATCGTCACGCTCCTGTTCCTGTACGTGCCGCTCGTGATCGTGGTGATCTACGCGTTCAACAACGCCGTGGGGCAGAGCTGGCCGATCAAGGACTACACGACCAAGTGGTTCGCGACCACCTGGCACAGCCACCTCGTGCGCGAAGCGTTCGCCACGTCACTGCAGGTCGCGACGATCGCGACGGGCGCGGCGCTCCTGCTGGGGAGCGCCGCGGCGTTCGCCGTGCATCGGTTCTCCTTCTTCGGTCGTAACGCTGTCTCCTTCCTCCTGATCCTGCCGATCGCCCTGCCCGGGATCGTGACGGCGATCGCCCTGAACTCGTCGATCAACACCTTCCAGATCCCGTTCAGCGTCCTCACGATCGTGATCGGCCACGCAACCTTCTGCATCGTGGTCGTGTTCAACAACGTGATCGCCCGGCTCCGGCGGACGCCGGGTTCGCTCGTCGAGGCGTCGATGGACCTCGGCGCGAACGGCTGGCAGAGCTTCCGGTACGTAACCTTCCCGGCGATCCGGACCGCCGTGATCTCGGGTGCCCTCCTCGCGTTCGCGCTCTCCTTCGACGAGATCGTCGTGACGAACTTCACCTCGGGGGGCGAGATGACGATCCCGAAATTCATCTACAACAACCTGCGGCAGCCGCGGAACCGACCGGTGGTGAACGTGGTCGCGGTGGCGGTGGTGCTCCTGACGTTGATCCCCGTCTACGTCGCGCAGCGACTCGCCGGTGGTCCGGAGATCACGGCCGCGGCGGCGAAGGGCCAAGCCGCCCAGGGGGCTGCGATCTAGAGGTATTGCCCTCGGGGAACGCCCCCAGGTTCCTGTGGCTCCTGCCCCGGGTTCTGAGCCATGAGGCCGCGGCGCCGGATCTCCTCGAACTGCTGCCGCGCCGCCATCTGCTGGGCGAACATCGCCGCCTGGATCCCGTGGAACAACCCTTCGAGCCAGCCCACCAGCTGCGCTTGCGCGACACGCATCTCGGATTCGGTCGGTACGCCGTCGAGTGGCGGGACCAGCTCTTGGAGCTCGTCCTTCAGGTCCTTGCTCACCGAGTCGCCGAGCTCCTCGACAGAC
This sequence comes from uncultured Actinomycetota bacterium, assembly GCA_963737525.1. Lineage (GTDB taxonomy): Bacteria > Actinomycetota > UBA4738 > UBA4738 > HRBIN12 > JAJNBA01. The sequence goes on along the minus strand of CAVTTD010000034.1, from coordinate 83,798 downwards.
CGGTGGTAGATCTCGACGAGTCGTTTCCTCCCGGCATCGTCCATCGAGGCATGCCGGGTCTCCTCGAGCAGCTCTCGGACCATCGACGCGATCCGGAGCAGCTTGGCCGGTTCCGTGATGGTCTCCGTGGGAGGCCCCTCCGTCTCCGGCGTGTCCGGACCCGGCTCCGCGGGCACCCGAGGCGCTTGACCGGACTCAGGAGTGGTCTCGATGGGAACCGCCGGGATCGGCTCGATCGGCGGTGAGTCTTGCGGGGTGCTCACGCGTCCACCCTACCCAGCCTCGCCGGTCGCCGAACCGAGGTTCCGGATGAAGAGCGCTTCGGCGAGCGTGATGCGCTCGATCTCCGACAGGTCGACGCTCTCGTTCACCGAATGGATGAACGAGCGCTCGTCCATCGCGCCCCAGATCAGCACCTCGATGCCGGGGAACGTCTCGATGAGCATCGGGACCAGCGGGATCGACCCGCCCGAGCCGACCTCGATCGCGTCGCGGCCGAACGCCCGCGCGAGAGCATCCATCGCCGCCCGGCTCGTCGGAGACGACGTGTCGACCAGGTAGCCGTGTCCCGCCTCGAACCCGGAGCTTCCCTCGAAGCTCACCTCCACGCCCCACGGGGCATGGTCCCGCAGATGCTCCATGAGCGCCTGGCGGGCCGCGCCGGGGTCATCACCGGGTGCGAGCCGCAGGCTCACGCGGGCGCGAGCGACCGGCACGATCTGGTTCGAGGAGCCCGCGATCGCCGGAGCATCCATGCCGAGCACGGCGACCGCGGGTGATGCGAACACGCGGTCCGCGATCGTGCCCGACCCGATCATCTCGACCGACTCGAGCACGCCCGACTCGTCGCGGAACTCGTCCTCGGGGATCTGCGTGCCCTCCCACGCGAAGCGCTTGAGCCCTTCGATCGCCACGTCGCCCTTGTCATCGTGGAGCGAGGCGATCATCCGTGCGAGGGCCGTGATCGCGTCCGGGATCGGACCTCCGTACGAGCCCGAGTGCTGAGCGCGAGGCAGGACCCGGACCTGCACGACGATGTCGGTCACGCCGCGGATCGAGGAGTTCAACGTGGGGACGCCGGTCCGGTAGTTTCCGCCGTCGGCGATCACGGCGACATCCGCCCGGAGCAGATCCGCGTGCCCCTGGACGAGGTCGGGCAGATGCGCGGTCGAGCACTCCTCCTCACCTTCGATGACGACCTTGATCGTGACCGGAGCGCCGCCGTCGGTGAGCAACGCGCGGATCGCGGCCGCATGCACCACGATGCCGCTCTTGTCGTCCGCCGCGCCGCGTCCGTACAGACGACCATCCTTCTCGACCGGCTCGAAGGGAGGCGTGTCCCACTGGTCGACGGGACCTTCCGGCTGCACGTCGTGATGCGCGTAGAGGAGGACCGTGGGGGCGCCCTCCGGTCCTGGGAGCTCGCCGAAGACCGCGGGATGTCCGCCCTCCAGCTCCAGCAGACGGGCGTTCTCGACCCCGGCTTCCCGCAAGATGTCTCTCGTGGCCTCGGCCGAGGCCCGGACGTCGGCCGGGTCGTAGTCCGGGTACCCCATCGACGGGATGCGGACCAATCGCTCGAGCTCCGCGATGGTACGGGGCATGTCGGATGCGATGCGTTCGCGGAGCGCTCGTTCAGTGGTCGCTTCGCTCATGGGGAGCGAAGCCTACCGGCTACGGCGAGAGTCGCCGGATCGTCCAGCCGTGGCTCGTCCGCTGGTACAGGAACCGGTCGTGGAGCCGGTGCTCACGGCCGTGCCAGAACTCGACCGTGATCGGGTCGATCCGGAAGCCACCCCAGAACGACGGCCTCGGAACGTCGTCGCCCGGATAGTCGGCATCGAAGGCGGCGAACCGCTCCATCAACTCGTCGCGGGAGCCGATCTCCGAGCTCTGTCGCGAGGTCCACGCGCCGAGGCGCGCTTCGCGGGGCCGGGTGGCGAAATAGGCGTCGGACTGCTCCTCGCTCACGCGTGAAACGTCGCCCGTGACCGAGATCTGGCGATCGAGCTCGCGCCAATAGATCGAGAAGGCCGCGCGCGGGTTCTCGGCGAGCTCGGTCCCTTTCCGGCTGCCGTGGTTCGTGTAGAAGACGAAGCCGTCGATCCGTCGATCTCGCGTAGCAGCACGTGGCGGATCGACGGGCGTCCGTCGGCAGCAGCCGTCGCGAGCGCCATCGCATTCGGGAGGTGGATACCCGCGCGCTCCGCATCCTCGTACCAGCGCCGGAACAGCACGACCGGGTCGGACGGAAGGCTCTCGAGCTCCAGCGTCTGGTCGTGCTCCGCGCCCACTCTGCGCCCCCGGCAGGATTCGAACCTGCGCCCCCGGCTCCGGAGGCCGGTGCTCTATCCCCTGAGCTACGGGGGCCCGGGTGGGGAAGTCTAACAACGCCCTCGAGCGCGCTTGGGCGCACGTCGGCGGGGATATCCTCGGCGGGTGTCCGAGCCGCCGCGCATCCTGTTCGCCGACGACGACCCGATCCTGCATCGGCTCCTCGAGGTGAACTTCCGTGTCGCCGGCATCACGATCGAGTCGGTGGGGCGCGGCGATGACGCGCTCGCGCGCGTGATCGCCGCGCCCCCCGACGCCCTGGTCCTGGACGCGACGATGCCCGGCATGGACGGCCACGAGGTGTTCCGGCGTCTCCGGCAGGAGCCGGACCTGGTCGCCCTTCCCGTCATCTTCCTGACGGGAAGAGGCGCCGAGGAGTTCACGGCCTACATGGGCGAGCACGTCAGGGTCGTGACGAAACCCTTCGATCCCACCGAGCTCGTGGAGATCGTTCGCGAAGCGATCGGGGGCGCCGGATGATCGAGGATCGGCTGAAAGCCGTGCTCACCGATGGCCTCTCCGCGGCCGCCCCCGCGTTGGGTCTCGAGCCCCCCTTCCCCGAGCCGGAGCTCCAGCGACCGCGCCAGAAGGAGTTCGGCGATTTCACCACCAACGTCGCGATGGTCGTGGCATCCACGGCGAACGCCGATCCCCGGGCGACGGCGGCCGCGATCGTCGCCGCGTTGCCCGCCGTCCCGTTCGTCGCGAAGGTCGAGGTAGCGGGCCCCGGCTTCATCAACCTGTGGACCACCGACGACTGGCTCCACGACGTCCTCCGCCAGGTCGTCGAAGAAGGGGACCGCTACGGCGGTGGCGAGCCGACGGGCCGGCGGATCCAGGTGGAGTTCGTGTCCGCGAATCCGACCGGCCCCCTCACGATCGGCCACGCCCGTAACGCCGCGATCGGCGATGCGCTGGCACGGCTGTTGACGTTCGCGGGCCACGAGGTCGAACGCGAGTACTACTTCAACGACGCGGGCGGCCAGATGGACCGTTTCGGGGCGTCCGTCGAAGCTCGGTACCTCCAGCTCCTCGGTCGCGACGCGGCGATGCCCGAGGACGGCTACCACGGCGACTACGTCACGGATCTCGCCCGAGCGATCCTCGACGACGAGGGACCCGGTCTCGCCGACCTGCCGGCCGGAGAGCGATCGGTCCGGCTCCGGGAGGAGGGCGCGCGTCGGGCGATGGCGCAGATCCGCGCGACCCTCGCGCGGTTCGGAGTCACGTTCGACACGTACTTCCTCGAGGCGTCGCTGGTGGACAAGGGCGAGATCACGCAGGCGATCGAGCGGCTCCGCCAGGCGGGCTACGTCGACGACGCGGAGGGGGCGACCTGGTTCCGCTCGACCGCGTTCGGTGACGACAAGGATCGCGTGGCGATCCGATCCGACGGGACCCACACGTACTTCGGCGCCGACATCGCGTACGTCCTCGACAAGTTCTCACGTGGGTTCGACCACCTGATCTACGTGTGGGGCGCCGATCACCACGGTGACGTCGCGAGGGTGAAGGGGGTCGCGACGGCCCTCGGGTTCGACCCCGACCGCGTCGAGATCGTCATGTACCAGTTCGTCTCGTTCCTGCGTGGCGGCCAGCCCGTCAAGATGAGCAAGCGAGCCGGGACGTTCGTCTCCCTGGACGAGCTGATCGACGAGGTGGGAACCGATGCCGCACGCTTCCATCTGCTCCTGTTCTCCAACGACCGTCCGATGAACTTCGACATCGCCGAGGTCGCGCGGCAGTCGCTGGACAACCCCGTCTACTACGTCCAGTACGGACATGCGCGGATCGCGTCGATCCTCCGGAAGGCGAAGGCGGACGGGGTCGAGCTCCGGCCGATCGAGGAGGCCGATCTCTCGCTGCTGGCCTCCGAGCCCGAGCAGGACCTGTTGCGGGCCCTCGCCGACGCCCCCGGCCTGATCGCCGACGGCCGCGGAGCAGCGCGCACCGCACCGGTTGACCCACGCGGCGCAGGACCTCGCGTCGACCTTCCATCGTTTCTACACCGAGTGCCGCGTCGTCTCCGACGACGCGGCACTCACGCAGGCGAGGCTCTGGCTCTCGTCGGGGACGAAGCAGGTCCTCGCCAATCTCCTCGGGCTCGTCGGCGTCTCGGCTCCCGAATCGATGGACAAGCTCGCCGAGTCGACGCTGGACGGGTCGAGCCCGGATGGGTGACGCCCTCGAGATCCGACCGGCGAAACCGAGCGATGCCCGTGCCTTCCTCGAGTTCTGGACGGCGATCGTCGCCGAGGAACGGTTCGTGCGGAGCGAAGAGGTCCACGTTCCGGCTCGCGCGTATCGACGTCGATTCCGGCAGCGATCCGGCCTGGAGACCCACATCGTCGCGCTCGAAGCGGGTCGGCTGATCGGGCACGTGAACGTCCAACGCGAGCGACACCCGGTCACCCATCACGTGGCGTCCCTCTCGATCGCGGTGGCCGCCGACGCGCGCGGGCGGGGCATCGGGCGCCGGCTGATGGAAGCGGCCATCGCGTGGTCGAAACGCGTGGGCATCGAGAAGCTCGTGCTCTCCGTCTATCCGCACAACGAGGCGGCGATCTCTCTCTATCGGAGCTTCGGCTTCGTCGACGAGGGAAGGCTCGCGAGGCACTCGCGCAAGTCCTACGGTTACGAGGACGAGATACTCATGGCGGTCTGGATCGGGAGCGAGGCATGACGGCGGACGAAGCGAGGGCGGCCAACGACCGGGTCGTGCGCATCGGTCTGCTCGGGAGTGGCAACGTCGGAGCGGCCGTGATCCGGCTCCTGCACGAGCACGCCGAGGACGTCTCGCGGAAGGCCGGCGTTCGTCTCGAGATCGCCCGGGTCGCGGTGCGCGAGCCCGGTCGAGATCGAGGCCTGCCGCTCCCACTCGATCGGTTCACCGACGATCCGGCAGCCGTGGTCGACGATCCGGGCATCGACATCGTCTGCGAGCTGATGGGCGGCGTCGATCCGGCGCGGCAGCTGCTCCTGCGCGCGCTGGCGAGCGGGAAGTCCGTCGTCACGGCGAACAAGGAGCTCCTGGCGTCGCACGGGGAGGAGCTGTTCTCCGCGGCGGACCGCGCGGGAGGCGACCTGTACTTCGAAGCGGCCGTGGCCGGGGGGATCCCGCTGATCCGGCCGTTGCGCGAGTCCCTCGCCGGGGAGCGCGTCGATCGCATCCTCGGGATCGTGAACGGAACGACCAACTTCATCCTCACGCAGATGTCCGAGCACGGATGGACGTCCGATCAGGCGGTCGCCGAGGCGCAGCGGCTCGGTTTCGCCGAGGCCGACCCGACGGCCGACGTCGAGGGATACGACGCGGCCGCGAAGTGCGCGATCCTCGCGTCGGTGGCGTTCGGCGCGCGCGTCGTCGCAGATGACGTCTACCGGGAAGGGATCTCGAAGGTCACGCCGCAGGACTTCGAGGACGCCGCCAGGCTCGGATACGTCATCAAGCTCCTCGCGATCGCGGAGCTGGAGGAAGAGGAGATCTCGGTGCGCGTCCATCCGTCGATGATCCCGGCGGAGCATCCCCTGGCGGCCGTCCGAGGCGCGTCGAACGCCGTCTTCGTCGAGGGGCCGAAGATCGGCCAGCTGATGTTCTACGGCGCCGGGGCGGGTGGCGACCCGACCGCGACCGCCGTCGTCGGCGATCTCGTGAGCGTCGCGAGGAACCTCCTGCAGGGTGCGCGGGGGCCCGGCTCGGCGCCGACCAACGCTCGTCGCATCCGTCCGATGGACGACACGCGCGATCAGTACTACCTGAAGCTCCGCGTCGAAGATCGTCCCGGCGCCCTCGCGGAGATCGCCGACCGGTTCGGGCGCAACGGGATCTCGCTCGAACGCGTCTGGCAGGAGGGCTCCGGGGACGAAGCCACGCTCTCCTTCATCACGCACCGGGCCCAGGAGGGTGCGTTCCAGAAGACGATGCAGGAGCTCCGTGAGCTGGACGCCGTCCACGCCGTCGCGAGCATCATCCGGGTGGAGGGCGAGGAATGACCTCCGCGGAGGCACCGGGTCCGGGGCGCCCCAGTGGCGCGGGATCATCGAGGAGTACCGGGCGCGGTTGCCGGTCTCGGCCGACACACCCGTGGTCACCCTCTGTGAAGGCGGGACCCCTCTGGTCCGATCGGAGGTCCTGTCGGCCGAGACCGGCTGCGACGTGCTGGCTCAAGTACGACGGCGCGAACCCCACCGGGTCCTTCAAGGACCGTGGGATGACGCTCGCGATCTCGAAGGCGCTCGAGGAGGGCGCGAAGGCCGTCGTATGCGCGTCCACGGGCAACACGAGCGCGAGCGCGGCGGCGTACGCGGCGAAAGCCGGCCTCACGTGTGCGGTGCTCGTTCCGAAAGGAAAGATCGCGCTTGGCAAGATGGCGCAGACGCTCGTGCACGGCGCCCGGGTGCTCGAGGTCGACGGCAACTTCGACGCATCGCTGGAACTGGCGAAGGGTCTCGCGGACCGCTACCCCGTGACGCTGGTGAACAGCGTGAACCCCTACCGGCTCGAGGGACAGAAGACCGCGGCGTTCGAGATCTGCGACACGCTCGACCGCGCGCCCGATCTCCACCTCGTGCCGGTCGGGCAACGCCGGCAACATCTCGAGCCACTGGCTCGGCTACACCGAGTACCTGGAGGCCGGACTGATCCACGAACCACCGCGACTCTTCGGCTTCCAGGCTCAGGGTGCGGCACCGATCGTGCTCGGGGAGCCGGTCAAGGACCCGCAGACGATCGCGACCGCGATCCGGATCGGGAACCCGGCGTCGTGGGAGAAGGCGGTCGCGGCGGCGAAGGAGTCCGAGGGTGCGATCCTGGCCGTGACCGACCGGGAGATCCTGGCGGCGTACCGGCGCGTGGCTCGGGAGGGGCTGTTCGCGGAGCCGGCGTCGGCCGCGAGCGTCGCCGGGCTGCTGCACCTGCACGCCGAGGGCGAGCTCGCGGCCGACGCGACCGTGGTGTGCGTCCTGACCGGACACGGGCTGAAGGATCCGGAGTGGGCGATCTCCGGGGCGGCGCGGCCCGAGACCGTGCCGGCCGACCCTGCCGTGGTCGCCGCCGAGCTGGGGCTGTAGGTGCGCATCACCGTCCGGGTGCCGGCCACGTCGGCGAACCTCGGTCCCGGGTTCGATTGTTTCGGGCTCGCGCTCGATCTGTGCAACGAGGTGACCGTCGACACCGAGGTCGAACCCGGCGTCACGTGGGAAGGGGAGGGGGCCGACGAGCTCCCGACCGACGGTTCCGACATGGTGAGCCGCGCGATCGCGCATACCCTCGAGCAACAGCGCGGATCCCATCCGCACGCGAAGCTCCCGCCGTTCTCGCTCCACGGCGTCAATCGGATACCGCTTGAACGCGGGCTGGGCTCCTCGTCGGCCGCGGCTGTCGCGGGTGTCGCCCTTGCCAACGCGCTGCTCGGGGAGTCCGCGACCAGCGCGACGCCGGACGACCCGTATCCCATCTTCGGGTACGCGGCCTCGATCGAGGGCCATCCCGACAACGCAGCCGCGGCGGTCTACGGGGGATTCACGATCGTCGCGGACCGGATTCGTGCATCGACTCGATCCGCACCCCGATCTCGATCCTGTCGTCCTCGTTCCCGATCGACTCAGGTTGTCAACCGCAGAAGCCCGAAGGGCTCTGACGGAGGAGGTCTCTCGTCGCGATGCGGTGTTCAACGTGAGCCACGCCTCACTGGCGGCGATCGCCTTCACTCGAGACCCCGAGCTTCTGCACATGGCGCTCTTCGATCGGCTCCACGAAGATGCACGCCTCGAACTGATCCCTGAGGCCAAAGGTCTGCTTCACGAGTTGCGACAGCGCCGGCAGGTCCCGTCTTGTGTCTCCGGAGCGGGTCCTTCGCTCCTGGCCTTCGAACGCGAGGGAAGCACGATCGGTGACCTCCCGGACGGCTGGCGCGCGATCCGGCCGGGCGTCAATGCGAAGGGCGTCGAGGTCGCGATCGAAGACTGAACCCTCAGCGGACGCAGCGGCCCGTCCCGACTGCGTCGGTACGGGCCGCCGCCCGATCGACCAACGGGATCAGCTCGGGTGACGTGAGCGCATAGCCCAGGTCCCCGTTCGTGATGGACGCTCCGAAGATCAGGCCCGCGAGCTTCCCGCCGGGCAGCACGAACGGTCCGCCGCTGTTGCCCGGCTTCACCGTCACCTGCAGCTCGTAGATCCGGCGACGCACCTGGTCCTCGGAGTAGATGTCCCGACCGACGGCGTCCAGCGCCCGACGGGCCGCGGCACGGAGCTCCGTGTATCGCCCGTGCGGGTACCCGAGCACGGCCCCACCCGCCCCTCGGTCCACTTCTCGCGACAGGAGCGTGAGCGGCGGGGCGTCCAGACCGTCGACCCGAAGGAGCGCCGCGTCCATATCTCGGTCGAAGAGCACCGGCACCGCGGTGAAGGTCTTCCCTCCCCATTCGACCCTCGGGCTGCCGCCGGCGATCGACGTGGGCGTTCGTGAGGACGAGATCGTCCTCCACCACGACCCCGGTGCCCTGGAGGATCCCATCGCACGCGGGTCCGGCGATCAGCACCACCGAGGGGCGCGCCGCCCGGGCTGCTCGGGCGGCGAGTCCTCGCGCGGGCTGCGGGACGGGCTCCGCCGGTAGCGGCGGCAGCCCCGAGAAGACGTCCGGGAACCCGATCAGGTCCAGCACGTTCCCGATCTGCGCGGCGAGTGACGGCGGCGGGGGAAGCGCCGCATCCACGACGCGGACGACGGCGGAATGCTGGAGGGAGCGGGCGATGGAGGGGAAGGGCCCGGCTGCGAGGTTGAGGCCGAGGAACCAGATCGCGAGCACCAGAGCGCCCGCCGAGAGCGCGGACCCACCCACCGCGTCCGCCACCTTGAAGCGCGTTCCGAGGGTGCGCTTCCTGAGCTTGAGCCCCGACCACGGACCCCAGCGCATCGCCGATCGCGCCCAGGAGCAGGACCGTGCCGAGCGCCACTCCCGCCTTCGCCGGGTCGGACCGGACGAGGTCGGCCGTGTGTGGCGCGAGCCACGCGCCCACGACGAACCCGACCCCGAGCCCAAGGAGCCCGGCCACCTGGAGCATGGCTCCGCGTCGATAGCCGCCCCACGCCGACAACAGGAGCAACCCGATGAGGACCACGTCCAGGACGGTCACGGGGCGATATCGTCCCACGCCGCCTCGTCGCTTCGGTGGACGCGCGTCGACGGATGGCGCCGCCCCCTACACTGCCGACGTGGTCACGATCGCCCACATCTCAGATCCGCACGTCGGTTCCCCCCACTTCGTGCCGAACCTGCTCCATCGGGTGATCGAGGAGATCAATGGATTGCAACCCGATGCGGTGATCTGCAGTGGGGACCTGACGACGGACGGGTACCGGCAGGAGTACCAAGCCTGGCTCTCCTACGCCGAGCGGATCGAGGCGCCGTTGCACACGATCCCCGGCAACCACGACTCGCGGAACGTCGGGTACCTGCACTTCGAAGAGCTGATCGGCGCTCGGAATTGGTCCGTGGACGTCGAGGGAATCCGGATCGTCGGCGTCGATTCCAGCGAACCCGACCTGAACGAGGGGATGGTGGGACGGAGCCATTACGCGTGGATCACGGAGCAGTTCGCCGATCCCGCGGACCTCAAGGTGTTCGTCCTGCACCATCATCTGATCCCGATCCCGGGGACCGGACGCGAGCGAAGCACGGTGATGGACGCCGGAGACCTCCTCGAGGTCCTCGTGCACGCCGGCGTGCACGTGGTCCTCGCCGGCCACAAGCATGTCCCCTACGTGTGGCGGCTCGAGGACATGTACCTCGCGAGCGCGGGCACGTGTTCGTCCCTTCGCGTGCGGGGGCACACGAAGCCCTGCTACAACGTGCTGGAGATCGAGGCGGGGGAGGTCACGATCTTCCGGAAGTTCCCGTTCGGCGAGCGACAGCAGATGGCGCAGGTCGCGATCGCGACCGGAACCCAGATGCAGCGCGAAGGTGAAAGCCTGGTGCAGGAGTCGGCGCAGGTGTCCGGCCAACCTCCCGCCGACTGACCGCGGCGAACCCCAACTCCATCCGGCCCGGCAAGGAGACCACATGCGAACGCTCGTCCTCGTGGACGGCGAGCACTACCCGCCGGTCACACGCGCCGCTTTGGAAGTGGCGCGGGAGCGCGGCCACGAGATCGTGGCCGCGCTCCTCGTCGGCGGGACCGAGAAGCTCGCTCCCGGCGGCGAGCCGCCCGACCTCGGCGTGCCCCTCCTCGTTGTCGCCGGGGACCCGATGCACGCGCTGCGCGCCGCCATCGCCGAACGCTCTCCGGAGGTCGTCCTCGACCTCTCCGACGAGCCCGTCCTGGGGTACCGGGAGCGGATGGAGATGGCGGCCGTCGCTCTGGTGGCGGGCATCCCGTACGTGGGCCCCGACTTCCGATTCGAGCCACCGGCGCTCGGCCCGCCGCTGGCGATGCCCACGCTCGCGGTCATCGGCACCGGGAAGCGGACGGGGAAGACCGCGATCGCCGGTGCGGTGGCCCGACTGGCGGCCCGCCGCGGTCTGCAGCCGGTCATCGTCGCGATGGGCCGCGGCGGGCCGCCCGAGCCCACCCTGGCGATGGCGGGCTCGGTCGACCTCGACCACCTCGTGCGGCTGGCCGCCGAGGGCTCCCACGCCGCTTCGGACTACCTGGAGGACGCCGTCACCACCGGCGTCACCACCGTGGGCGCCCGGCGCGCCGGCGGCGGGCTCGCCGGCGCGCCCTACACCTCCAACGTCCGGGAGGCCGCCGAGCTGGCGGCCTCCCTCAGCCCCGGGCTCGTGATCGTGGAGGGGAGCGGCGCGGCGATCCCACCGATCCCCTGGGACGCAGGCATCCTCGTGGTGCCCGCCACGGCGCCTCCCGAGTACCTGGGTGGATACCTCGGCCCCTACCGACTCTTGCGGTCGGACCTGGTGGTTGCTACCATGGCTAGCGACCCATCCGGGTTCGAAAACCTTTCCGAGCTCCGTTCCCCTGTTCGGCGTTACCTGGACGATGCAGCGTTCATCGTCACGGACTTCGTTCCGGTACCGCTGGAAGATATCCGGGGCAAGGAAGTGTTCTTCACCACGACTGCTCCTCCTGCGGTCGTCGAGGGGCTGATCCGACGCCTCGAGGCCGACCATGGGTGCAGGGTCGTGGGATGGAGCGCTCGGCTGGCGGATCGCGCCGGCCTGGTCGAAGACCTCGATGCCGTCCAGGGATACGACGTCCTCCTCACGGAGCTGAAGGCGGCGGCCGTCGATACGGCGATCGCCAGAGCCCTCGACCGAGGGGCGGAGGTCGTGTTCGTGGACAACCGCGCAGAGGCCGTGGAGGGATCCGTAGACCTCGACACCGCGCTCGGCGGCGCGATCGACACCGCGCTCGGCCGGGCTGAAGAACGCTCATGACCAGAGACAAGAACCCACACATCACGATCTCCGACCAGGATCCCGGCCTGCCCTACTCCAAGGGGCTGATGGCTTCGGAAGTCATGGTCACGGGGCTCTCCGCCTATCGCGCATACGAGGTGGCGGAGACGATCGAGGTCCGACTTCTGGACGAAGGCCGTTCCTCGATCAGCAGCCTCGAGCTGTCGCAGATCGCGCTCGACGTCATCCGGGAGCTGGCGGGGGATCGCTACGCGACCAACTTCACGCGCTGGCAGGAGGTGCAGCGGCTCGATGTGCCGCTGGTGATCCTGATCGGGGGCGCCGTGGGGGTCGGGAAGTCGACGATCGCCACGCACCTCGCACACCGGTTGGGGATCGTGCGGGTGGTCGCGACCGACGCCGCCATCCGCGAGGTCATGCGCGCGATGCTGTCGGCCGAACTGATGCCGGCGCTGCACGTGTCGTCCTTCCAGACCGATCGAGCCGTCCGCGAGCCCACGCGCCGCTCCGACGCGCTCGTCGCCGGATTCCGGGAGCAGACGCTGGCCGTGTCGGTGGGTATCGAGGCGATGATCAAGCGATCGGCGACCGAGGGCACCAGCATCGTCATCGAAGGTGTCCACGTCGTCCCGGGGTTCTTCGACGTGGACCCGTTCGGAGATCGCATCGTTGCCGTACCCTTGGTGCTCGAGGTCGATGACGAAGGCCGGCACCTGAACCACTTCGCGAGGCGCGAGACGGGCGTCCGTCCGGCAGAGCGCTACGCCCAGAACTTCGAGAACATCAGGAAGCTCCAGCGCTACATCAAGAGCCAGGCACTGTCCCACGGAGTGCCGATCGTTCCGAACCACAGCTTCGACCAGGCGATCTCCGCCGTCCTGGACCTGGTGATGGAACGCGCCACCGCGCGGGCGGCGCAGCAAGCAGAGCAACACGGACAACAGGGGAGGACGGCGTGAGACTGTTCCTGGACACCGCAGACATCGAGGAGATCCGCGAGATCAATCGCTGGGGCGTGCTCTCCGGCGTCACCACCAACCCTTCGCTGGTCGCGAAGGAGAACGACGACCCCGAGGCCGTGTGGAAGGAGATCCTCGCGGAGGTCGACGGCGACATCTCCCTGGAGACCACGGAGCTCGAGGCCGGCCCGATGTACGAGGAAGGGCTTCGCCTCGCGGGGATGGCGCCGAACGCGGTGGTCAAGGTGCCGATGACCCCCGCCGGCCTGGAGACCGGCAAGCGACTGACGAGCGAAGGGATCCGGACCAACGTGACCCTGGTCTTCTCCGCGACGCAGGCGATCCTCGCCGCCGAGATCGGGGCGTACTGCGTCTCACCGTTCCTCGGCCGGCTGGACGACATCGGAGCCGACGGGATGAAGCTCCTCCACGACATCTGCGAGATCTACGCCGTGCAGGGCTACGCCTCGAACGTGCTGGCCGCGTCATTGCGTCATCCGATGCACGTCGTGGACGCCGCGCTCGCGGGCGCGGACATCGCTACGATGCCGTACGACGTCTTCACGAAGCTCGTGAAGCACCCACTGACCGACTCAGGATTGGAGCGATTCCTCGCCGACTGGCGGAAGCTCCAGGGCGAACAGCCCTCCATGCACAACGACACGCCCTAGCAGCCGAAAGCAGCAGAAAGAGAGGCAGGGCACTGATGGAAACGATCGATCGCAGCACGTTGGAGGGGAAGCTCCTCCCGGAGCTGCAGCAGATCGCGCAGACGATGGGGATCGAAGGATCCCAGCGTCTGCGCAAGGCAGGACTCATCGACGCGATCGTCGAGGCGTCGTCCAACGGCGAACGACCGGGGAACGGCGAAGCGACGACGTCCTCATCTCGTGAGAGCTCCGTGGCGATCGCCGCGGTGTCGACGGAGGCCGATGGCGCCGTCGCGAGCGACGACGCAACGGGCGACGTCGCCGCGGCCGGGTCCGGACCCGAGAGCGCCACGAGCGACACCGACCAACGGTCGCCCTCCGACGCGCCGACCCGCGACCGCCGGCCCGAGGAGGACCGTCGCCCGGGCGGTGAGGATCGCCGCCCGGACGACCGTCAGGGCCCCGGGGACGCACGTCCCCAGGGGGGTGACCGCGGCGGCGACGGCGACCGGAACGACCCACGCAACCGGCGTCGGCGGCCTACCCGCGAGGAGCGGCGGCAGCAGCGAGAAGAGCGCCGGGAACGCGAGGAGCAGGAGCGCATCGAGGCGCTGAAGACCGCTCCCTCCGCGTCCGGCATCCTCGACCTGCTCCCGGACGGATACGGCTTCATGCGCACCTCCGGCTACCTGCCGGGTCCCGACGACATCTACGTCTCGATGTCCCAGGTGCGCAAGCACCAGCTCCGGAAGGGCGATGTCGTGACGGGCAAGGTGCGCCAACCCAAGGACAACGAGAAGTACTGGGCACTCCTCGAGGTGGAGAAGGTCAACGACATCAACGTCGACGACGTCACGGAGCGCAAGAACTTCGACAAGCTCACACCGCTGTTCCCCGACGATCGGTTCCGGCTCGAATCCGGCCCGGCGGCCGTGACCGAGCGGATCATCGACATGATCGCCCCGATCGGGAAAGGCCAGCGAGGGATGGTCGTGTCCCCGCCCAAGGCCGGGAAGACCACGGTCCTCAAGCAGATCGCGAACGGGATCATCAGCTCGAGTCCCGACACGCACGTGATCGTGCTCCTCGTCGATGAGCGGCCGGAGGAGGTCACGGACTGGCAACGAACCGTCGAGGCCGCCGAGGTCGTCTATTCGACGTTCGATAAGCCCACCGACCAGCACATCCAGGTCACGGAGCTCGTCTTGGAGCGGGCCCGGCGTCTCGCCGAATCCGGCAGGGACGTCGCGATCATCCTCGACTCGATCACCCGGTTGTCGCGGGCCTACAACCTGGCTGCGCCTTCCTCGGGCAAGATCCTGTCCGGCGGGATCGACTCGGGCGCCCTCTACCCCCCGCGGCGGTTCTTCGGCGCGGCGAGGAACATCGAGGAAGGCGGGTCGCTCACGATCATCGCCAGCGCGCTCGTCGAAACCGGCTCCCGGATGGACGACGCGATCTTCGAGGAGTTCAAGGGCACCGGGAACATGGAGCTCCGTCTCGATCGTTCACTCTCAGAGAAGCGCCTGTTCCCGGCGATCAACGTGGACGCCTCGAGCACCCGGAAGGAGGAGCTGCTCCTGCCGCCCGAGGAGCTCGCCCTCGTGATCAAGCTGCGACGGGTGCTCCACGCGCTCGATGTGGGCGCGGCGCTCGAGCTGCTCGTCGACAAGATCCGTGCGACGAAGTCCAACGAGCAGTTCCTGAAGGAGATCGCGAAGGCGCCGTCCGGAGGGTAGGGGCCGCTGACCAACGGTCGACGGCCTCGGTTACCCTGGGTGGCCGAAGAGGAGACGACATGAAACAGGGCATCCATCCCGAATACCAGATCGCCAACGTGCACTGCTCGTGCGGCAATACGTTCCAGACCCGTTCCACCGTGAGTGAGATCCGCGCTGAGCTCTGCTCGAACTGCCATCCCTTCTACACGGGCAAGCAGAAGTTCGTGGACGCGGGGGGCCGGGTCGAGCGGTTCCAGCGGCGGTACGCGAAGACGCAGGCGGCCCAGCAGGCACAGCAGGGCTAACCGACCCGTGGCGGAGGCAGCGGCCCCCAAAGCGGCGTCCCCACGCACCCACCTCTACGGCGGTCAGGCGGTCGTCGAGGGCGTGATGATGCGCGGCGCCGGCTTCTGGGCGATCGCCGTCCGTCGGCCCGACAGCACGGTCCACGTCGAGTCGCACGAGATCGACTCCGTCGTCCTGCGCATCCCGCTCCTGGGGAAGCCGTTCTTCCGCGGCATCATCGTGCTCGGTCAATCGCTCGCGATCGGCATGCGGGCGTTGATGGTCTCCGCCAACCAGTCCTTGGAAGAAGAGGAGAAGCTCACCCCGCGTCAGGTCGCCTTGTCGATCGCCCTCGCGTTGGCGCTCTTCGTCGGGATCTTCATCATCGGACCGACCACGCTCTTCGCCTGGTTCGAGAACCGTACGGGCAGCACGGGGATCCTCACGCTGATGGGCGAGGGCGTGTTCCGCGTCGCGATCTTCGTCGCCTACCTCTGGCTGATCGGCAAGACGAAGGACATCCACCGCGTGTTCGAGTATCACGGCGCCGAACACAAGACGATCGCGGCGTTCGAACACGGCGAGGAGCTGGAGCCCGAGCTGATCGACCGATACCCCAAGGAGCACGTCCGGTGCGGCACGAACTTCCTGATCATCGTGATGATCATCACGATCTTCGTGTTCACGCTGTTCGGTACGCCGGCGCTCGTGTGGCGCATCGTCTCCCGCGTCATCGCGATCCCGATCATCGCCGCGATCTCCTACGAGGCGCTCCGGTTCGGTGCGAAGCACCCCGGGTCGCTCGTGATGCGGGGCCTGATGAAGCCCGGGATCTGGCTGCAGCGGATCACGACGCAGCAGCCCGACCACTCCCAGATCGAGATCGCCGTCACGTCGTTCCGGGAGCTCCTCCGCCGCGAGGCGGAGGCGACCGTGCCCGAGCGATAAGGGCCCGAGCGAGAAGGGAATTCACGGCAGGAGGCCGTTCGCGGGAGGTCGTTGCATCGGCCGTTTCTTGCGCGAAGATGAAGCGGTTCCCACGACTCGGGAGGTTTCCCCATGCCGACGAGCGACCTAGACATGCCGTTGCTGCCGAGCGCGGAGCAGATCAGCAGACGCGAGTTCGCAACGGTTCGTCGCGGATACGACCCACAGCAGGTGCGCGCGTACCTCACTTCGATCGCAACGCAGGTGGGGACGTTGGAGCGCGAGCTCAGCCAACTGCGCCTGGAGGCCGGCTCGGCAGCCGCGAGGAGCGACCACGGCACCGACCATGCGAAGACGCCCGCCCCCGTTGCGCCGCCCGGCGACCCGTACGAGACCCTGTCGAAGCGCTTCGCCACGCTGATCGAGATGGCCGACCAGGAAGCCGAGAGGATCCTCGAGAACGCGAGATCGGATGCGGCCCGAACGCTCGACGAGGCGACGAGCGAGGCCGACCGCATCCGCGTCGACGCCCAAGCGCATGCCGAGGAGGCCCGGCAGGAGGGGACGGATCTGCTGGAGCGAGCCAAGACCGAATCCGACCGGTTGCTCTCGGGTCTCGCCGACCGTCGGCGGGGCTCTGGTGGCGCAGTTGCAGGAGATGCGCGGGAAGCTCATCGAGGTCGCGGACGATCTCGACCGGACCGATCGAGGATGCCGCGCGAGCCGATGCGGAAGACGCCGACCTCGCGGAGACGAGCGACGACACCGACGACACCGACGGTGCCGACACGCCGGTGGATCCTCGCTACGAGGATCTCTGGGTGAACACCGAGGGGTCGCTGCAGCTCCCGGATCTCGCGTCGATCGATCTCGACTTCGACGAACAGGAGGAATAGCCCCGGGCGCCGGGACGGCGCCTGGGAGAATCGGCGTCATGGACGTCGAGGATCGCCTGAAGGAGATCGAGGCCCGCTTCGAGCAGATCCAGGCTGAGATGTCGTCGCTCGAGGCGGCGACCGATCACGACCGGATGCGCACCCTCGGCCAGCTCTTCGCCGAGCTCGAGCAGATCGTCCGCCCCGTACCGGGAGTATCGGCAGGCGACGGCCGACGCGGCGGAGGCACATGAGCTCGCGGCCGCGGAGGGCGACCCCGAGATGGCGGAGGCGTTCGAGGAGGAAGCTCGCTCGGCATCCGAGAGGGCGGAGGCGCTCCGTGGACGGATCGAAGCGTTGCTGGTGCCGAAGGATCCCAACGACGGGAAGGATCTCATCCTCGAGATCAGGGCGGGTGCCGGTGGTCAGGAAGCGGCCCTGTGGGCAGGCGACCTGTTCGAGATGTATCAACACCTCGCGGACCGGCGGAAGTGGAAGACCGACGTGCTTGCCTCGACGCCGTCGGAGGTCGGCGGGTTCAAGGAGGTCGTGGTGGGGATCCGCGGGCGCGACGCCTTCGGGCGGCTGAAGCACGAGTCCGGCGTGCACCGCGTCCAGCGGGTCCCGGTGACGGAGTCCCAGGGGCGGATCCACACCTCGACCGCGACGGTCGCCGTGATGCCCGAGGCCGAGGAAGTGGAGGTCGAGATCCGGCCGGAGGATCTCGACATCGACGTCTACCGATCGAGCGGACCCGGTGGGCAGTCCGTGAACACGACCGACTCGGCCGTGCGGATCGTCCACAAGCCCAGCGGGATCAAGGTCGAGGTCCAAGAGGAGCGTTCGCAGCTGCAGAACCGCGAGAAGGCGATGCGGTATCTGCGCGCACGTCTCCATCAGAAGGCGCTCGACGAGCAGCAGGCGAAGGAGGCCGCGGCTCGCCGCTCGATGGTGGGCACGGGGGAGCGGTCGGAGAAGATCCGCACGTACAACTTCCCGGAGGGACGGGTCACCGACCATCGCATCAAGCACACCTCCCACCAGCTCGCGAACGTGCTCGGCGGCGGGGACGAGCTGGACGGTTTCACCGAGCGACTGAACGCCGCCGAGCGATCGGCGCAGTTGGCCGAGACCGAGGACGAGCGGTCGGCGCACGCGGAGGCCGCCCAGGGAGCGTCGGCGCAGCCGGACGCGAAGGGCTGACGTGCGGCCCGCGCAGGTCGTCGAGCGCGCGGCCGAGTACCTGGAGCGGCACGGGGTGGAGAGCCCGGTTCCCACCGCCGAGGGGCTCCTGTCCCACGTCCTCGGCACCGACCGGACGGGGATGTACGCCCGGGAGGGACTGACGTCGCGCGAGGCGAAGCTCTTCGGACGGGCTCTCTGCCGGCGCTGCGTCGGAGAGCCGCTCCAGCACGTGACGGGTGAGCAGGGATTCCGCCGGCTCACCGTTCGCGTGCGTCCCGGCGTCTTCGTCCCACGGCCGGAGACCGAGGTGCTCGTCCAGGTGGCGCTCGACGGCTTGACGGAGACGAAGACGCCCACGGTGGTCGACGTGGCCACCGGCAGCGGGGCCGTCGCGCTGGCGATCAAAGACGAACGCCCCGACGCGACGGTGTACGCCGTCGATCTTTCGCCCGAGGCGGTCGCCCTCACGCGCGAGAACGCGCAGGCGCTCGACCTGGAGGTGACGGTCCTCGAGGGGGATCTGCTCTCGCCGCTTCCGGGCGACCTTCGCGGTGGGCTGGACGCGGTCGTCTGCAACCCTCCCTACGTGGCGCTCGAAGCGCGCGACTCGCTGCCACCGGACGTCCTGGCCGAGCCGGAGCTCGCGGTCTTCGGCGGGATCGACATCTACGAACGGCTGTTCCACCAGGCGTTCGCGAGCCTGCGGCCCGGAGGGCTCGTGGCCGCCGAGATCGAGGAGAGCACGGCGGCATCCGTGTCGGCGGCCGCCGAACAGGAAGGATTCGCGGAACTCTCCGTGCGTCGGGACCTCACCGGACGGGACCGGGTCGTGAGCGGGCGGCGGCCGCTGTCCTCGTGACGTTGTTCCCATGACGCCGTTGCCATGACGTCGCTCATCGGTCCGCTGCGTGACGCGGGGGCCGCCGCCCGCCGTGGCGAGCTGATCGTGTTCCCGACCGACACCGTCTACGGGCTCGGGACGCGCCCCGACGATCCAGGCGCGACCGCGCGGCTGTTCGAGGCGAAGCGACGACCCAGGGATCTGGAGCTCCCCGTGCTCGTCGCGACCACCGAGGCGGCGCGCGCCCTGGCGGTGTTCGACGAGCGGGCCGAGCGGTTGGCGTCGTCGCTCTGGCCCGGGACCGCTCACGCTGGTCCTGCCCCGGGGCGCGGACGCCTCCGGGTGGGACCTCGGGGGCGACCCGGCCACCGTCGGCGTCCGCGCCCCGCACCACCCGCTCGCACTCACCCTGCTCGCGGACACGGGTCCCCTCGCCGTCACCAGCGCGAACCTCTCCGGTTCGGCGCCGGCCGAGACCTGTGACGAACTCCAGAGGTTCTTCGGGGATCAGGTCGCGGTCTATCTCTGCCAGGAGGAGCCGCTGGCCGGTATCGCGTCGACCGTGCTCGACCTGGCCCACGGGGCGGCGGCGATCATCCGCGAGGGCTCGCTCCCCCGCGAGGCGCTCATCGAGCTCCTGCCCGGCGAGCCCTCATTGTTAGACTCGCCCTCTTCCTCATGAGCGAGATCCTGGTCGTGTGCACGGGAAACGTCTGCCGCTCGCCGATGGCCGAGGGGTTCCTTCGCGCCGCGCTCGTCGAACGGCTCGGCGCGGCCGCGCCGTTCGTGAGCTCGGCGGGCACTGCGGGGTGGGACGGTTCGGGCGCGATGGAGGAGTCGATCCGCTCCGCGCAGGAGCACGGAGTCGACATCCGGTCGCATCAGGCGCGCAAGTTGCACGGCGCGATGCTCGAGGACGCCGATCTCATCGTGTGCATGGCGGGGGAGCATCGTGAGGCGATCGTCGGCGCGATGCCGGACCTCGAGTCCAAGACCTTCACCATCAAGGAGCTCGTCCGGTTGCTGGAGCGGTCGAGGGCCGGTGGTCCCTTCGAGGCTCGTGTCGCCGCCGCCGCGGCCGCGAGGAACGGCTCATCGCCCCAGACCGAGGACGTCCGGGACCCGCTCGGCGATCCGATCGAGGGGTATCGGGAGGTGGCGGACGAGCTGTACGACCTGTCCGGCCGGCTGGCGATCGCGCTCACCCGGGACCGGGCCTGATGCGGGTCGCCCTCGGCGCGGATCACGCGGGATTCCCGCTCAAGGAGGACCTGATGGCCTTCCTCGCCGAGGAAGGCCACGACGCGCTCGACCACGGCACCGACTCCACCGAGCCGGTCGACTACCCGCCCTTCTGCGCCGCTGCCGCCCGTGCCGTCGTGCGGGGCGAGGCGGATCGGGCGATCGTGCTCGGCGGCTCCGGACAGGGGGAGCAGATCGCCGCGAACAAGGTCGACGGGATCCGCGCGGCCCTGTGTCACGACCTGTTCCTGGCCCGTCTGTCCCGAGCGCACAACGACGCAAACGTCCTCGCGATGGGCGCCCGCGTGATCGCGCCCGCGTACGCTCGGGAGATCGTGCGCGTGTGGCTGGACACGCCGTTCGAGGGCGGGCGTCACGTCGCGAGGCTTGAGGAGATCGCGCAGATCGAGCGAGGGGAGCTGTGACATGAGGGAGTACGCCGCCGACTGGGACGCGCTGAAGGCCGCCGATCCGGAGGTCGCCGACGCGATCGCGAACGAGCTGCAGCGGGAACGGACGAATCTCCGCCTGATCGCCTCCGAGAACT
This sequence comes from uncultured Actinomycetota bacterium, assembly GCA_963737525.1. GTDB lineage: Bacteria > Actinomycetota > UBA4738 > UBA4738 > HRBIN12 > JAJNBA01. Next base: position 62,851 of record CAVTTD010000034.1, on the reverse strand, counting down.
ACACGAGCCCGGCCGTCCTCGCGGCCCTCGGATCCACGATGACGAACAAGTACGCCGAGGGCTATCCGGGTCGCCGGTACTACGGCGGGTGCGAGTTCGTCGACGTGACCGAGCAGCTCGCGATCGACCGGGCGAAGGAGTTGTTCGGCGCCGAGCACGCGAACGTCCAACCACACGCCGGCGCCCAGGCGAACATGGCGGTCTTCGGAGCCTTCCTCGAGCCCGAACGACCCCGAGGAGAAGGTCCTCGGGATGGAGCTCGCACACGGCGGGCACCTCACGCACGGATCGCCCGTGAACGTGTCCGGGATGTGGTTCCACTTCATCGGCTATCAGGTGGATCGCGAGACCGAGCAGCTCGACATGGACCGTGTCCGCGAGCTCGCGAAGGAGCATCGCCCGAAGATCATCCTGTCCGGCTACACGGCGTACGCCCGTGAGATCGACTTCGCCGCATTCCGAGAGATCGCCGACGAGGTCGGAGCGCTGCTGTGGGTCGACGCCTCCCACTTCATCGGGCTCGTGGCCGGAGGCGCCTACCCCTCGCCGGTCCCGCATGCCGACGTCGTGACGTTCACGACGCACAAAGCGCTCCGAGGGCCGCGCGGCGCGATGATCGTCTGCAAGGAGGAGCACGCCAAAGCGATCGACAAGGCCGTGTTCCCGATGATGCAGGGGGGCCCTCTCGAGCATTGCATCGCGGCGAAGGCGGTGGCCCTCAAGGAAGCGATGACGCCGGAGTTCCGCGACTACGCACATCGCGTGGTGCGCGACGCGAGGACGCTCGCGGCCGGCCTGGCGGATGAGGGCCTGCGCGTGATCTCCGGTGGAACGGATTCCCACCTGATCCTGGCCGACGTGCGACCGGTCGGGACGGATGGCAAGGCCGCCGAGGCTGTGTGCGACGAGGTGGGGATCGCGCTCAACAAGAACCAGATCCCGTACGACCCGAACCCGCCGTCGGCGCCCTCCGGCATCCGCGTCGGCACCCCGGGGCCGGCCACGCTCGGCATGGACGAGGAGGAGATGGGGGAGATCGCCTCCATCATCGGCGACGTATTGAAGAACCCCGATGACGGGGGCACCAAGGCGAAGTCCGGTCAACGCGTGCGGCGATCTGATGGAGCGGTTCCCGGCCTACGCGTAGTCTCTGCGCTGCAGACCGAGCGACGCGGGGGCGGTTGCCGGACGGCAACCGCCCCCGCAGACTGTGGCAACCGTGGCCGCCTACCTGATCGTCTTCCTCATCGCAGCGGGCGTCACGTTCGGTCTGACACCCTTCGATCAGACGGCTCGCGGTGCGGTTCGGGGCGATCGATCAGCCATCGGATCGGAAGCTGCACGTGGTTCCGACCCCGACGATGGGCGGTCTGGCGATGTGGGCCGGATTCCTCGTGGCGATGGGGGTCTCTCGGTTCCTGCCGTTCTTCGACTCGATGAACGACACCGCGGCCGAACCGCTCGCCGCGGTCGTCACGTGCACGCTGATGGTCGGTCTCGGCGTGATCGACGACCGGCGCGGCACATCGGCCCTCGCCAAGCTGACCGCCCAGATCTTCATCGCCGGCATCCTGATCCTGCTCGGTGTGCAGCTCCTCTACTTCGTCCTGCCCGGCGAAGGCCTCGCCGTGCTCGGGACCGACGAGGCCGTGCCGCTCACGATCCTGTGGGTCCTGGCGGCTGCGAACGCGATCAACCTCGTGGATGGGCTGGACGGGCTGGCGGCGGGGATGGTCGCGATCTCGGCCGCCACGTTCTTCATCTACCTCGTCCGCGGCGGCGACACGTCGGAGTCTGCCTCGGTCGCGGCGCTCCTCTCGGCGATCACCGTGGGGGTCTGCGCCGGGTTCCTGCCCTGGAACTTCTATCCGGCGAAGATCTTCATGGGCGATACGGGCTCGATGCTCCTCGGCATGCTCGTCGCGATCGCGACGATCTCGGGTGTCGGCCGGAACCCCGTGCCACCTCCCCGAGGGGAGGTGGCGGTGATCGCGCTGCCACTGCTCGTGCCGCTGCTGGTGCTCGGGATCCCGTTCCTCGATGTGCTGCTCGCGATCGTGCGTCGCACCCGAAAGGGCATCGGGATCGGGCATGCGGACAAGGAGCACATCTTCCATCACCTCATGGACATCGGGCACGGTCACCGCGGGGCCGTGCTGCTGATGTACCTGTGGTCGGCGTTGGTCTGCGGCTCGGCGCTCGCGATCGGGGTCATCGACGGGCGACTCGTCGCCGGCGCGATCGTCGGCTGCGCGTTGGTCCTGTTCCTCGTGACCGCGCTGCCTCGCCTGCTCGAGCGGCGGCGGAACGGCGAGCTCAACGGCGCTCGCGATGCTGCGAACCGAGGAGTGGCGGACACGAAGCCGGCCGACCGCATGTGAAAACCTTCACAAGCGCGACCCCGCCGGCCCCCGAAAGGGCCTCTGACCAGCGGAAATGCGTCGCCCGGCGTTTGACGGCGTGCAGCGCAGGCGTTTAAAGTGTCCGCTCCGATGAGCGGACCCCGCAAGAGCGAAGCGTGGGCCGGCATGGGGATCGGCTGGGCGATCACCTCGACCCTCGTCGCGGGGATGGCGTTCGTCGGTGGATTGGGATACCTGCTCGACCGGCTCCTCGACACGGGATCCGGGTTCACGGCCCTCGGGATCGTCCTCGGGGCGGCCAGCGCGATCTACATCGTGTATCTGCGATACGGCAAGGAGACGGGTGACGACCACGGTTGATCCGGAGCGCGAGTTGGTGCGCCGGCTCCTCCCGTTCTCCGTTCCCGCGCTCGCCGTTGCCGCGGGAGCCGGCGCCGCGATCGGTGGAGCCGGCGCCGCATGGTCCGCGGCGATCGCGATCGTCGTCCTCGCGCTGAACTTCGTCGCCCACGCCGGATCGATGGCCTGGGCCGCGCGGATCTCGCCGATGATCCTGATGGCGGTCGGATTGGGAGGCTACGTCGTGCGCCTGGCAGCCTTCACGGTCGCTCTCCTGCTCCTGGACCGGCTCTCCTGGTTCTCCCCGCTCGCGTTCATCGCCGCGTTCGCGCCGGCCACGATCGCGCTCCTGGTGGTGGAGATGCGGCTGCTGGCGGGCCGCATGCAGGCCGACCTCTGGTACTTCCCGGAGCGGACCACATGATCGCGGCCGTCCTCGCCGAGGAGTTCCATCCACCTTCGACGCAGGACTTCGTCTTCGACTGCTACTTCAGTGTCCACGTGTTCGGCGTCGAGATCTGCTTCAACTTCATCATCGCGCTCGTGGTGGCGACGGTCCTGATCTACGTGCTCCTCTTCTTCTTCGCGTTCCGCAAGCCCCGTGCCGTTCCGGGCAAGCTTCAGTCGCTGATGGAGCTGGGCCTCGAGTTCGTGCGCGAACAGATCGCGCTGCCGATGCTGGGGCCGGCCGCCGATCGGTTCCTGCCGCTGCTGGTCACGTTCTTCTTCTTCATCCTCTTCATGAACATGTTCGAGATCGCACCCTGGGTGAACTTCTCGGCGAGCAGTCGCCTGGCGTTCCCGCTCGTCCTCGCCCTGATCGCCTGGGTCACGTACAACGCCGTCGGGATCATGAAGCACGGCTTCTTCGGGTACCTGAAGTTCACGTGCATCATCCCGAGCGCGCCGGCGATCCTCCGCTACTCGCTCCTGATGGTGATCGAATTCTTCTCGAACATCGTGATCCGCCCGATCACGCTGACCATCCGTCTCGCTGCGAACTTCGTGGCCGGGCACTTCCTGCTCGCGCTGGCGTTCCTGGGGACCGAGTTCTTCATCTTGAACGGAGGATTGAGCTACCTGGGACTCGCGGTGACCGCGCCGATCTCCGTGGCGCTCGTTGCGTTCGAAGTCTTCGTGGCGATCTTGCAGGCCTTCATCTTCGCCATCCTGACCGCGTCGTACATCGGCGGGGTCCTGGCGGAAGAGCACTAGACAAGGAGGAATGGATGTTGGGGTTGCTCGCACAAGCCGCCAGTGATTTCTCGGGGCTGGACACGATCGGCAAGGGGCTCATCATCGGGCTCGCGGCCATCGGTCCGGGCATCGGACTCGGGATCTTGATCGGGAAGTCGGTCGAAGCGATGGCTCGACAGCCCGAGTACGCGAACCAGGTCCGGACCACCATGTTCATCGGCATCGGCTTGATCGAGGCGCTCGCGCTGTTCGGCATCGCGTTCTCGTTCATCATCTGAGGGGCGGACGATGTTCGCGTTGATCGCATCGATCCTCCCACAGGCCGAAGAGGTTTCGGACGCGAAGGACCTGTACCCGGCGGTGGGCGAGCTCATGGTCGGGTTCGTCGCCTTCGCCATCCTCTTCTTCTTCACCTGGAAGTGGGTGCTCCCGAGGTTCAAACAGGTGCTCGAGGAGCGCCGGGAGAAGATCCAGGGAGAGATGGAGCGCGCCGAGGCCACCCGCAAGGAGGCCGACAAGCTCCAAGAGGAATACCGAACGCAGCTCGCGGGCGCCCGCGACGACGCGAACAAGATCATCGAGGAAGCACGTGGGACGGCCGACCAGCTGCGCCGTGATCTCCAGGCGAAGGCCGAGGAGGAGGCGCAGGCGACGGTCGCGCGGGCGCAGGAGGAGATCCGGGCCGAGCGCGATCGAGCCTTCCAGGAGCTCCGAGCGCAGATCGGTTCGATCGCGGTCGAGCTGGCAGAGCGAGTGGTCGGAGCATCGCTGGACGAGAAGGCGCACAAGCGGCTGATCGACGGGTTCATCGATGAGGTGGCGTCGGGTGCGGCGTCCCGCGGCAACGGCAAGGGCAGCGGGAACGGCACGGGCGCAGACGAGGGTGAGGCCTGAGTGGCGAAAGACGACGAGATCCGCGGGTACGCGCAGGCCCTCCTCTCCATCGCCGAGGCGGAGGGGGTGCTCGACCGAGTCCAGGACGAGCTCTACGCCTTCGCGAAGTCCGTCGAACGCCACGCGGACCTGCGGGAGGCGCTCACCGATGCCGCCCTCCCGTCCGACCGCAAGAAGGCCGTGATCGACGAGTTGCTCGGGGAGCGCGCCCACCCGCTGACCGCGACGCTCGTCGGGTTCCTCGTGGACGCGGGGCAGGCTCGGCGGATCGGGGCGATCGCCGAAGAGCTGGCGCGTGAGGCGGCTCAGCGATCCGAGCGGACACTCGCCGAGGTCAGCGTCGCGGTGCCGCTCACCGATGCCCAGAGGTCCAAGCTCGTGGACGCCCTGGCGAAGGCCACCGGGCATCCGGTGGAGTTGAAGGTGGACGTGGACCCGTCCGTGATCGGGGGCGTGATCGCGCGGGTCGGCGACGAGGTCTTCGACGGCTCCGTCGCGAGCCGGCTGGCCGAGGCGAGGCAGTACCTCATAGGGAGCGTGTGACCGGTATGGCGATCGACTTCAAAGACTTCGATGCGGACGACATCGCGCAGGCGCTTCGGAAACACGTCGAGAGCTGGGAGCCCTCGGTCGAGCGCGGTGAGCTCGGTCGCGTGATGGAAGCGGGCGATGGCATCGCCCGCGTGGCCGGCTTGCCGCGAGCCATGGCCAACGAGTTGCTGGAGTTCCCGGGCGGGGTCCTGGGGCTCGCGTTCAACCTGGACATCTCCGAGATCGGATGCATCGTCCTCGGCGACGCATCGCACATCCAAGAAGGCGACCCGGTCAAGCAGACCGGTCAGATCCTGTCGGTGCCGGTCGGCGACGGCTTCCTCGGGCGTGTCGTGAACGCGCTGGGCGAGCCGCTCGACGACAGGGGACCGATCCAGGCGAAGGAGCGGCGGATCCTGGAGGTCCAGGCTCCCAACGTCGTGGACCGGCAGCCCGTGAAGGAACCGCTCTACACGGGCATCACGGCGATCGACGCGATGACGGCGATCGGCCGTGGTCAGCGGGAGCTGATCATCGGCGACCGCCAGACGGGGAAGACGGCGGTCGCGATCGACGCGATCATCGCGCAGAAGGAGCACTGGGCGGGCGGCGATCCGAAGAAGCGGGTGAAGTGCATCTACGTCGCGGTCGGACAGAAGTCCTCGACCGTGGCGGAGGTCGTGGCGACGCTCAAGGAGAACGGGGCGCTCGAGTACACCGTGGTCGTGAACGCCCCCGCCTCGGACCCGGCCCCGTTCCAGTACATCGCCCCGTACTCCGGAGCTGCGTTCGGCGCGCATTGGATGTACAACGGCGAGCACGCGCTGATCGTCTACGACGACCTCTCGAAACAGGCCACCGCGTACCGGACGCTCTCGCTCCTGCTTCGTCGCCCGCCGGGTCGCGAGGCGTTCCCGGGTGACGTCTTCTACCTGCACTCGCGTCTGCTGGAGCGCGCGGCCAAGCTCTCCGACGAGCTCGGCGCCGGCTCGCTCACCGCGCTCCCGATCATCGAGACCAAGGGCAACGACATCTCCGCGTACATCCCGACCAACGTGATCTCGATCACCGACGGCCAGATCTTCCTCGAGCCGGACCTGTTCTTCGCCGGCGTCCGGCCCGCCATCAACATCGGCATCTCGGTCTCGCGAGTGGGTGGCAGCGCGCAGACCAAAGCCATGAAGAAGGTGGCGGGCCGCCTCCGGCTGGATCTCGCGCAGTTCCGGGCGCTGGAGGCGTTCGCCCAGTTCGGTTCCGAGTTGGACAAGGCGTCGCAGCAGCAGCTCGCCCGCGGCGCTCGCGTGGTCGAGGTGCTGAAGCAGCCGCAGTATCAACCGCTCCCGGTGGAGCGGGAGGTCGTGATGATCTGGACCGCCACCGGCGGGTACCTCGATCCGTTCCCGGTCGAGGATGCCAAGCGGTTCGTGGAGGACTTCACCGCCTACCTGGACTCGAGGACCGATGTCCTCGGGAAGATCCGGGAGACCGGGGACATGTCGGACGAGACCGAGGCGACGCTGAAGGAGTCCGTCGAGGCGTTCGCGGAGACCTTCCAGCCAGCCGGCGCCGCGGCCGGCAGCGAGGCCGGCCGCGGCGCCGGCACGCCGCCCGACGAGGTCAAGCCGGACATCGGCTGGGATCGGATGTCCTCGGTCGACGACGACGAAGAGGACGACGGGGAGGGAGCGGGCGGACCGTCACTCGCCGAGGAAGATGACGTCGAAGGGCAGGTTCCGCTGCCCGACGACGAGGACGAGTCGGAGGCCTAGTGGGCGCACAGCTTCGGATCGTCCGTCGGCGGATCCGCTCGGTCCAATCGACGAAGAAGATCACGCGCGCGATGGAGCTCATCGCGTCCTCGCGGATCGTGAAGGCGCAGCAGCGTGTGGAGTCGTCCCGTCCGTACGCCGTCCAGCTCACGAAAGCGATGGAGGACCTCGCCCGGCAGACCGGTTCGGTGCAGCATCCTCTGCTCGAGGACCGTGAGAGTCCTTCGAAGGCAGGCATCCTCGTGGTGACCTCGGACCGTGGGCTGGCGGGTGCGTACAACGCGAACGTCCTGAAGATCGCCGAGGGGCTGTTCCGCGACGTTCGCGGTCGCGGGCTCGAGCCGGTCCTCTACACCGTGGGCAAGAAGGGTATCGGCTACTTCCGATTCCGAGGCATCCCGATGCGCAAGACCTGGCAGGGGTTCAGCGAGGTCCCGCCCTACGAGGAGGCCGAGCGGATCGGCCGCACCCTCATCAAGGACTTCGCGGACGAGGAGATCGACGAGCTCCACGCCGCCTACACGGACTTCCGCTCCGCGTTCACGCTGCGCGCGACCGCGAAGCGCTTCCTCCCGATCGCCCCCGAGGAGGTCGTCGGGAAGGGGCTCGGCCTCGTCCACGCCGAGTACCTGTTCGAACCGGAACCCGAGCAGATCCTCGACCACCTCCTCCCGCAATACGTGGTGACGAAGGTGTACGCGGCGCTCCTCGAATCGGCGGCGTCGGAGAACGCCGCCCGGCGCCGCGCGATGAAAGCCGCGACCGACAACGCGGAGGAGCTCATCAAGGTCCTGACGCGCCAGGCGAACCGCGCGCGTCAGGACGAGATCACGACCGAGATCATGGAGATCGCCGGCGGGGCAGAAGCGCTGTCCGCCGCATCGGAGGGATAGCGATGCCAGAGACGGACAAGGAGAACGGACACCCGGAAGGGCGTGTGGTGCGGGTGATCGGGCCGGTGATCGACGTGGAGTTCCCCCCGGCCGAGCTGCCTGAGGTTCACACCGCCCTGACGGTCGATCTGACCCTCGAAGGGACGACGACGACGATCACGTGCGAGGTCGAGCAGCACATCGGGGACTCGACGGTCCGCACGATCGCCCTGCGGCCGACCGACGGCCTCGTCCGCGGCACGCCCGTGAAGAACACGGGCTCGCCGATCCGGGTGCCGGTGGGCGAAGGGGTCCTGGGTCACGTCTACAACGTGATCGGGGAACCGCTCGACGCGGATGCCTCGGAGATCCACGCCGCGGACTGGTGGCCGATCCACCGCGAGCCGCCGCCGTTCTTCGAGCTCGAGCCCAAGCAGCAGATGCTGGAGACCGGGATCAAGGTGATCGATCTGCTCGAGCCGTACGTGCAGGGCGGCAAGATCGGGATGTTCGGCGGCGCCGGTGTCGGCAAGACCGTGATCATCCAGGAGATGATCCGGCGCCAAGCCGAGCAGCACGGCGGCGTCTCCGTGTTCGCGGGCGTCGGGGAGCGCACCCGTGAAGGCAACGACCTGTTCCTCGAGATGACCGAGTCCGGCGTGATCGAGAAGACGGCGCTGGTGTTCGGTCAGATGGACGAGCCACCGGGGGTGCGACTTCGCGTGGCGCTCTCCGCCCTCACGATGGCGGAGTACTTCCGCGACGTCGAGCGGAAGGACGTGCTGCTCTTCATCGACAACATCTTCCGGTTCACCCAGGCGGGGTCGGAGGTCTCCACGCTGCTCGGACGGATGCCGAGCGCCGTCGGCTACCAGCCGACCCTCGCGGACGAGATGGGCGAGCTCCAGGAGCGGATCACGTCCGCCGGTGGCCGGTCGATCACGTCGCTCCAGGCGATCTACGTGCCCGCCGACGACATCACGGACCCGGCGCCGCACACCGCATTCGCGCACCTGGATGCGACGACCGTCCTGTCACGTGACATCGCGTCGCTCGGCATCTACCCCGCGGTCGATCCGCTCGACTCCACGTCGCGGATCCTCGACGCGCGGTACGTCGGCCAGGCTCACTACGACACGGCCCGGCGTGTGCAGGAGATCCTCCAGCGGTACCGGGACCTGCAGGACATCATCGCGATCCTCGGGATCGATGAGCTGTCGGAAGAAGACAAGGTGATCGTGTCGCGGGCGCGCAAGATCCAACGGTTCCTCTCGCAGCCGTTCTTCGTCGCGGAGCAGTTCACGGGCTTGCCGGGCAAGTACACGCCGATCGACGAGACGATCGCGTCGTTCAAAGCCCTCTGCGAAGGCGAGTACGACCACCTGCCGGAGCAGGCGTTCTTCCTGGTCGGCGGGATCGAAGAGGCGGTCGAGCAGGCGAAGAAGCTCGAGGCGGCCTAGTGGCCCTCGAGGTCCACGTCGTCACCCCTGAGCGAGAGGTCTGGGCGGGCCAGGCGACCGAGGTCATCGCGCACGGCGTCGACGGCGACGTCGGCATCCTCTCCGGGCACGCGCCGTTGCTCGTCCAGCTCGCGATCGGGCCTCTGCAGATCCAGCAGGAGGACGGCACGTGGCGGAAGGCCGTCGCGGACGGCGGGTTCCTGCACGTGTCGACCGAGGAGGGCGCCACACGCGTCGACGTGCTCGCCACGAACGCGCAACTCGAAGAGGAGATCGATGTGGACGCGGTCAGGGGGCGCCTCGAGCAACTGCGATCGGCGGCGGATGCCGACGACGACGAGCACCTGACGACCGAGATCGCTCGCGCGGAGGCCAGGATCGCACTGACGGCATCGAGCTGAGCACCGAGCGCTCAGCGGCTCGTCGTGCCCGCGCCGGTACGATGCCCCGCATGGACCGCCTCTTCGTGACGGGCGGCGCTCGTCTCGCCGGATCCGTCCGGATCTCGGGCGCCAAGAACTCCGCCCTCAAGCTGATGGCGGCATCGTTGATCGCCCCCGGTCGTTCGGTGCTGCGCAACGTTCCTCGGATCCAGGACTGCTTCACGATGGCCGAGGTCCTCGAACATCTCGGCGCCGGCGTGTCGTGGGAAGACGGGGGCGTCGCGGTGGACGCGACCCACCTGTCCTCGGTCGATGCGCCCTACGAGCTGGTCCGGCGGATGCGCGCCTCGATCGCCGTGCTCGGCCCGCTCCTGGCGCGGACCGGTGAGGCGAGCGTCGCGATGCCGGGAGGCGACAACATCGGCTCGCGCCCGATCGATCTCCATCTCGAAGGGCTCCGGCGCATGGGCGCCAGGATCGATGCAGAACACGGGTTCCTCGTTGCCCGGACCGACGGCTTGCATGGCGCTTCGATCACGCTGGACTACCCGAGCGTGGGCGCGACGGAGAACCTGATGATGGCGGCGGTGACGGCGGATGGCGTCACCGTGATCGACAACGCGGCTCGGGAGCCGGAGATCACGGACCTGGCGGCCTATCTGGCGGCGATGGGCGCCGGGATCCGCGGGGCCGGCTCCGCGACGATCGAGGTCGAAGGCGTCGAGGGACTGCAGCCGGCGGAGCACACGGTGATCCCCGATCGGATCGAGGCCGGCACCTGGGCCGCGGCCTCCGTCGCGACCCGAGGCGACGTCGTCCTGAAGGCCGCCCGATCCGATCACCTCGAGCTGTTCCTGGAGAAGCTCGCGGAGGGTGGCGCGGACATCCGGGTGACGGACGAGGGGATCCGAGTCCGGCAGCAAGAACGCACGCGCGCCGCCGACTTCGTCACGCTTCCGTATCCCGGGCTCGCCACCGACTTCCAGCCGATCCTGCTCGCGATGCTGGCGACGGCGAACGGCACCAGCATCGCGACCGAGAACGTCTTCGAGGGACGGTTCACCTACGTGGACGAGCTCCGCCGGATGGGCGCGGACATCCGCACCGAAGGCCACCACGCGGTGATCCGCGGGGTCGAGCAGCTGTCGGCGGCGCCGGTCCGAGCGATGGACATCCGCGCCGGCGCAGCGATGGCGATCGCCGCTCTGACGGCGGACGGCGTGAGCGAGATCGCCGACATCGACCACGTCGATCGGGGCTACGAGGACTTCGAGGCGAAGCTCACCGCGCTCGGGGCCGAGGTGCGGCGCGACCCCGAGCTCGTCCGACTCCCGTGAGACGGGTCCTCCTCGCGGGGGTCATCCTCGCGTTCCTCACCCCTCGCCCGGCCGCTGCCCAGGACGCCCCCGAACGGGTGGCGATCGTCGTGATCCTCGATGGTTCGTCGCTTCCTGATCTGCTCGCGGTCCCCGAGCTGAGGGCGCTCGCGTCGCGTGGAGGTGCGGCTCTGATGAACGGGCGGGGCGATGCCCGCGCGTCACTGACGCAGATCCTGGACATGCATGACATCAGCCCGTTGCCATTGACCAATCACGGTGTCGATCTCGGGCGGGCCTCGCCGGAAGAGGCCGCCGCCGTGATCGAGGACTTCCTGAACCGCCACCCCCAGCCGACGTTGGCCATGGTCGTCTCGGTATCGCCGTCCGCCGCGTCGCCCGGCGACGAGCTCGGCTCCGTGATCGCGGCGTGGGGCGACCCCGACGAGCTTCTGTCGGCGACCGGTGAACCGCACGCCCTCACGTCCGACTCGACGCGGCGCGCCGGCGTCGTGGCCGACGTCGACCCCGCCGCGACCGTCGCCGATTGGCTCGGCCTCCCGTACGACGCCGGCGCGCCGATGGAGCGGAGCGGCGAGCCGGCGCCGTTGGATCTCTACGACCGCTACCTCCAGCAGCGGCGGCTCGCCGTGCCTGCCGCCGCCGCCTCATGGGGTCTGATGCTGCTCTTCGGCCTCACCGGGGTCCTCGCGCTCACGTTCCGCCGGCGCATGTCTCCCCGCGTTCTCACGGTCGCCGGAGCGCTCGTCGGGTCGCTGCCGTGGCTGGCGCTCGGCCTCCTTCTCGTGGGGCACCTGCCGTCCCTGACCGTCCCCACCGTGGCTCCGTTCCTCGTCGCGGTCATGGTCGTGGGTGTCGTGTTCACGCGATGGGTCCAGGCTCGCCGGGGGATCTTCGTCGCCTTGGCGGCCTGCGGCGCCGTCATCCTGGGGGTCCTCGCGATCGAGGCCGCGCTCGGCTGGCCGGCCGCCGTGACGCCGCTGGCGGGCGGCGGGCAGCTGGACGGCGGCCGCTTCTTCGGGATGCCGAACGTCGAGATCGGCATCGTGCTCGGGTCCGCGATGTTCGCGGCGCATCGCCTCCGCGTGGGCACCGGGGCGCTGCTCCTCATCGCGTGCGCCGTCGTGGCCGGCTCGCCGTGGACCGGTTCGAACTTCGGCGCGGCCATCACGCTCTTCGCCGCCGCCGGGATGTGGCTCGCGATCCGACGGCGCCGGCGATGGTGGATGATCGTGCTGGTCACCGGCGCGATCACCGCCATCGGGATGGCCTCGATCGCCCTGATGCACCGCTACCTCACCCAGCGGCCGACGCATATCACGGCGTTCCTCGAGCACACGAGCTCCCTCTCCGGTGTGCTCGACCGGCTCACGGGACGACTGGAGATCGGCTTCGATCAGCTCACCGACACCCCGCTTGCCGCGATCCCCGTGGTCGGCACGCTCGTGCTGCTGGTCCTCGTGCTCCGCCCGCCGGGTGCGATCGCCCGGAGCTTCGAGGGCCACGACGCCTGGCGAGATGCCGTGCTCGTGATCCTGCTCGGTTCGATCGTGGCGTATCTCGCGAACGACACGGGAGCGGCGGCCGTCGGCTTCGGCTTCGGCTTCGCGCTCTCCGGCCTCCTCGACGTGTCGCTCGCCACCGCCCGGAGGATGATGACTCGATGAGCGCGTATGTGCCGCCACGGCCGGACCTGACCTCCCTCGAGGAGGTCCCGGCGAAAGCCACATGGCGGTGGTGGGAGGCGCTCCTCGCGTCGGTCCTCGCGTGGGTGGCGGGCGGGCTCGCCTCCCTGCCGCTGGTGGTCCTCCTCAAACCGGCTGTCAACGGGCCGATCGGCGGCGAGGGCCTGTTCATCGCCATCGTGTCGAACTCGGTGACGTTGGCCCTGCTGATCGTGTGGCTGAACAGGGCTCACCCGCGATGGGTCGAGACCATCGGTTGGCCGGAGCGATCAGGTGTCGTCAAAGAGCTCGCCATCGGGGCCGTCCTCGGGGTCCTCGTGCGTATCGCAGCAGGGTTCGTGGCCACGGGGGTCGTCTTCGTTCTGCGCGACGCGTTCGACCGGCCGGTCAGTTTGCCCACGCAGGTCAGCACCGACCTCTCTGGGTGGGGGCTCGTGTGGTTCGCGATCTTCGCAGTCGTCGCGGCTCCCGTGCTCGAGGAGTTCGTGTTCCGAGGTCTCTTGTTCCGCTCGATCGCCGATCGCCGAGGCTTCTGGCCCGGCGCGATCGTCTCCGCGGTCGCGTTCGGCGCGTTCCACCTCCTCACTCCCGGGGATGGTCTCGATGTCCTCGCCCTCGGGATCATCCATGTCGGCACCGGGCTGGGCCTCGCGGGGATCTATTGGAGGCGGAGGAACCTCCTCGCCAGCATCGCCGGGCATGCCGCGTTCAACCTCATCGCCGTGGTCGCCATCATCGCCGGACTGGAGGTATAGGACGTGCCGGAGTTCCCGACCGAGGACTGGTTCCAGGCGTTCATCGAGGCGATCGACTCCTCGGAGGAATACGCGGAGTACGCGGCCACCTGGGAAGGGGACGTGATCATCCAGGTCGAGGCGGAGCCGGACAAGGGGCTGGCGACCGACGTGCACGGGCTCCTCGACCTGTGGCATGGGGGGTGTCGTGGCGGCGGCATCGTCGATGAGTCGAGGGCGGACGCCGCCGAATTCGTGGTCAGGGCCCCGTACTCGCGGTGGAAGGACGTGATCCACGGAGACCTCGAGCCCATCAAAGGACTCGTGCAGGGGAAGCTCCGGGTTCGGGGCGATCTGCCGAAGATCCTCCGCTACGTGAAGGGCACGCAGGAGCTGGCCTACATCGCCGGCCAGGTAGACACGACGTTCCCCGACGAGCGCTGATGCGCGGCGTGGTCTTCGACGGAGAGGGCCGCGTCCGTGTGACGGACTCTGCCCGACCCGGAGCTCGAGGCTCCCGACGACGCGATCGTCCGGGTGACGAGGTCGGCGATCTGCGGGAGCGATCTCCATCTGCTGCACGGCAAGGCGCCGATGGAGCCCGGCGAGCCGCTCGGCCACGAGGCCGTCGGCGTGGTGGAGTCGGTCGGTGACGGCATCGAGCGCGTCGGGCCGGGCGATCGCGTCGCCGTCGCGTTCAACGTCGCGTGCGGACACTGCTGGTTCTGCGGCCACGGGCAGTCCGCTCTCTGCGACGACGATGCGATCTTCGGCTACGGGATCTTCGGCGGGGCGCTTCCCGGCGCGCAGGCGGAACGGCTCCGGGTCCCGAACGCCGACGTGAACCTGATCCGTCTCCCCGACGCGGTCGATGACGAGGCGGCCGTCTTCGTGGGCGACGTGCTGACGACCGGCTTCTACGGGGCGTCGCTCGCGGGCGCCGGACCGGACGACGTCGTCGCGGTGCTCGGCTGCGGTCCGGTCGGGTTCTGCGCGATCGAAGGGCTGCGGGCGTTGGGCTCGCCGACCGTCTACGCGCTCGACCGGGAGCCGTCCCGGCTCGCGCTCGCCGGCGCGGCGGGCGCGATCCCGGTGCACGTCGACGAGCGGAACCCCGTCACGACACTCGCCGAGGCGACCGACGGGCGGGGAGCCGACGTGGTGATCGACGCGGTGGGCCATCCCACCGCCTTCGAGGGCGCGATCGACACGGTCCGAAGAGGCGGCACCGTCGTGGTCCTCGGGGTCTACTCCTCCGAGACCACCGAGCTGCAGCTCGGCTCGTACTGGTCACGGGCGCTCACCCTGCGGTTCGCGGGGCTCACGCCGATCCTCGCGTGGTGGGACCGCGCGACGGCGGCGCTCGAGCGAGGCGAGGTCGATCCCACGCCCGCTGATCAGCCATCGACTGCCCCTGGAGGACGCGGCGGAGGGGTACGCCCTGTTCGATCGTCGCGAGGCGACCAAGGTGGTCCTGGAGCCGTGAGCGTCACCGTCGTGGGTCCCGAGCCGAGCGGTCTCGCGGCGATGGTCGCCGAGCTCATCGAACAGAACCTGGCCCGCGATCCGGAGCGGCGCAGGCTCCTGCGTCCGTCGGTGGTGGTGCTGGACGCGCCGGATGCCGAGGTCACGGTGTTCCTACGCCTCGATCCGGAAGGGGTTCGGGTGGGGGACGGCGACGTCCCCGATGCGAACGTGCGGATCAGAGCCGACTCGGGGCGGCTGCTCGATCTCACGACCGCGCCGCTACGGTTCGGCCTCCCAGATCTCATGGCTCCCGAGGGACGCGCGATCGTCCGCGACCTCCTCGCCCGGCGCCTCCGTATCGAGGGGATGCTGCGTCACCCGCTTCGGCTGGCGCGACTCACGCAGCTCCTGTCCGTGGCCGACGCCGGGACCACGGCGTGATCGACTCGTCCTTGAGCGTGCCGGCCCGGCCGGACGCGCCCGGCGACGCGCGTCGGCCGGCGCGGCGCTGGCTCCCGACGGTGGTGGTCTCGCTCGTCATGTCGGTGACGGTGCTCGGCGGGTTCGTCGTCGCGGGGACGCTGCCGGCGCCGGACGTCGCGCAGATCTCGCTCGGAGATGTCCTCACGATCCGTCCGCTCCCGGGCTGGGAAGTGGTTCGCCGTCAGCCGGCCTCGGTCCCGTCACCTTCGGGAGCCGAGATCTCCGGGGAGTTCGTACAACTCACTCGCGGGAGCGGCGCACTCGATCTCGTCGCGCTGCCGGGGGTGGGCGGGACGGCGGTCGAGCTGGCGGACACGTATGCCACCGGGGTTCTCGCCCGTCAGCTCGAGCGGCTCTCGGTCTCGGACATGGTGGAGCGGATCACCCTTCCGAGCGGACTGGAGGCCATCCGATTCGGCTACATCGGGTCGGAACCACAGACCGGGGCGGCCATCGAAGGATCGGTCACGACAGTCGTCGCGCCGTCCGGCAACGGAGCCGTCTTCGACGGATGGGCCTTCCAGGGTCAGCTGCAGCTGATCAGCGGGGAGCTGGCCGCGATGATCGAGACCGCGGAGGTGACCTGAGTGGTCGCGACCCGGTCGCTCTCGCGTTCCTCCCTGCATCAAGCGCGCTTCTTCCAGCCGCGCCTCCCTGCGTTCTGGCTCTACGTGGCGGTCGTCGCGCTGACCGGGGTGGTCGCGATCGCGGAGCAGAACCTGTTCCGTCAGATGTCGCCGAGTGGCTGGGCGCTCTCATGGGGGCTCGTGCTCCTCTATGCCGCGCCGATCGCGGTGCTCGTCTATCTCCTCGATCTGTACGAGCGGGAGCCGATCCCGCTGCTGATCGCGGCGTTCGTGTGGGGAGCCGTGGCCGCGACCACCCTGGCCGCGATCGGGAACGCCGGCTGGGGGATCGTCGTCGCCCGCCTGGCGGGACCGGAGTTCGCGTCCCGTTGGACCGCCGCGCTCACCGCGCCCTTCGTCGAGGAGATCCTGAAGGGTGTCGGGGTCGTCCTGATCGTGCTGATCGCGCGCGACGAGGTCGACGACGTGATGGACGGCTTCGTCTACGGCGCCCTCTGCGGGCTCGGTTTCACGATCGTCGAAGACGTCTTCTACTTCATCGCCGTGTTCGGCGGCGACGTCGGAGGGGTCCTGCGCGGGTTCTTCGTGCGCGTGATCTCGAGCGGTCTGTACTCCCACGTGCTCTACACGGGCCTGGTCGGGATGGCGGTCGCGATCGTCACGACGCGTCGCGACGATCGGCCGCTCCGCGGTCGGCTCCGCCTCGCCGGCCTGCTGGCAGGCGCGGCCGTGTTCGGGCATTTCCTGTGGAACTCGCCCATCCTCGACTTCTTCCCCGCGCAGCCATGGGACGGAGCCGACTGGTTCCTGATCCCCGTCGCCACCGCCGTGAAGGGCCTGCCGCTCCTGCTCTTCGTGCTGCTGGCGATCCGCCTCGCTCGCGCGCGAGAGCGCCGGTGGCTGCATTCAACGCTCGTCTCGGAATTCGACGAGGATGCCGTCACCCCTGAGGAGCTGGCGATCCTCGAGAGGCCGCGACTCCGTTTCCAGGCCCGGCGGGACCTGCAACGTCGGGCGGGGAAGCGCGCCGCCGACCTCCTGAGGCGCCTCCAGCGTGAGCAGGTCAACCTGGCGATGATCCGCTCTCGAGTGGCATCCGAGGCCGATCCAGCGCTGCTCCGGCAACGTGAGGTGTGTCGTTCTCTGCGCGATGCATTGGAGGCGATCCCCGGCGCCTCGTTCGCCCTGCGATCCGGCGGGTCGCATCCGGTCGACCGATAGGCTGACGCCCGCCATGGAGGTCACGGCACTGGTCGAGGGGGTGTTGGCGCGTGACCGGCGTGCGGTGGCCCGCGCGATCTCGGCGGTCGAGGACGATTCGCCCGAACTGGCCGAGCTCTCCGCCGGGATCTACGGGAAGACCGGAGGAGCGACCACGATCGGGTTGACCGGCGCTCCCGGCGTCGGGAAGTCCACGCTCGCGGCCGAGCTGATCCGCGTCGCGCGTGCCGAGGACCTCCGTGCGGCCGTGCTCGCGGTGGATCCGACGTCGCCCTACACGGGCGGCGCCCTGCTCGGCGATCGCGTGCGGATGCAGGACCACGCCGTCGATCCCGGCGTCTTCATCCGATCGATGGCGACGCGAGGACACCTCGGCGGGATGGCGCTCGCCGCGCCCGAGGCCGTGCGGATCCTCGACGCCGCCGGCTACGACGTGATCTTCGTCGAGACGGTCGGCGTGGGCCAGGCGGAGATCGACGTCGCCGCCGCCACCGACACGGCGGTCGTCGTGTTGGCGCCCGGGATGGGCGATGCGGTGCAGATGGCGAAGGCGGGCATCCTCGAGGCGGCCGACGTCTTCGTCGTGAACAAGGCGGACCGCGACGGCGCACCGGAGGTCGCGAAGGAGCTCCGCCAGATGCTGCATCTCGGCGCTGCGCGCGACTGGGATCCGCCGGTGCTCACGGCGACCGCCTCGACGGGGGAGGGGACCGACGAGGTCTGGGCCGCAGTGAGAGAGCATCGAGATCAGGCCGAAGTGTCCGGCGCGCTCGCCGCGAAGCGGCGAGCGCGCCTGCTCCGAGAGGCCGAAAGCCTTGCGGCTGAGCGATTCCGCGTCCGCGCCGCTCGGGCGCTCGAGGACGATCCGGCGCTCGGCGACGATCTCGCCGAGCGCCGCATCGATCCGTACGCCGCGGCGCAGGAGCTCCTGCGCCGCGCCCGGTGACCGCCACGAGACCCGAACACGGCACGCCTCGTATCCTCGAAGCGTGAGCCCCGAGCGATCCCGCGCGTCGTGGAGCGAGCGTTCGCATCGTTCCCTGTCCGGCGAGCCCGTCCCGGCGATCGTCGGACCGGACGACCTCGACGGCTGGAGCGCCGACGAGAAGCTCGGCGAGCCGGGTGCCTATCCCTTCACGCGCGGTGCCTATCCGACCATGTACCGGGGCAGGCTCTGGACGATGCGTCAGTTCGCCGGGTACGGCACGCCGGCCGAGACGAACGCTCGCTACCGCTTCCTGACCGAGCACGGCCAGACCGGTCTCTCGGTCGCGTTCGACATGCCGACGCTGATGGGCCTGGACTCCGACGACCCGCGCAGCGAGGGAGAGGTCGGTCGCTGCGGGGTCGCCACGGACTCGCTCGACGACTTCGAGACATTGTTCGACCAGATCCCGCTCGGCGACGTCACGACCTCGATGACGATCAGCGGACCGGCGGTCGTCGCGTTCGCGTTCTTCCTCGCCACCGCGGAACGACAGGGGGTCGACTGGGCGTCGCTCGACGGCACGCTCCAGACCGACATCTTCAAGGAGTACATCGCGCAGAAGGAGTGGGTCTTCCCGCCGCGGCCGCATCTGCGGCTGATCGGCGACCTGATGGCCTTCTGCGCAGAGCATGTTCCCAAGTGGCATGCGATCAGCGTCTCCGGCTACCACATCCGCGAGGCCGGGGCGACGGCGGCGGAGGAGCTCGCCTTCACGCTGGCCGACGGGTTCGCCTACGTGGAGCTCGGTGTGCAACGCGGGCTCGACGTCGACGTCTTCGCGCCCGCGCTCTCGTTCTTCTTCAACGCGCACATCGACTTCTTCGAGGAGATCGCGAAGCTCCGCGCCGCGAGGCGGATCTGGGCCCGCTGGATGCGCGATCGCTACGGCGCGAAGAACCCGGAGTCCATGCGGCTGCGGTTCCACACGCAGACCGCCGGCGTCTCCCTCACCGCCCAGCAGCCGATGAACAACGTCGTTCGCACGGCGATCGAGGCCCTCGCGGCCGTGCTCGGGGGCACGCAGTCGCTCCACACCAACGCCCTCGACGAGGTCCTCGCGCTCCCCACCGAGGACAGCGCGAAGCTCGCCCTCCGCACGCAGCAGGTCATCGCGTTCGAATCCGGGAGTCCCCGACGTGATCGACCCGCTCGGCGGCTCGTGGTTCGTCGAGGAGGCGACCGACCGGATCGAGTCCAAGGCCGAGGAGATCTTCGCCGAGATCGACGGGATGGGAGATGGCTCGATGCTCGAAGGCGTCCTCGCGGGGATCGAGCAGGGCTGGTTCCAGCGCCGGATCGCCGAGTCGGCGTTCGAGGAGCAGCGCCGCTACGAGTCGGGCGACCTCGTCAAGGTCGGCGTGACCGACTTCGTGGACGCGAACGAGTCACCGATCGACACCCTCGTGATCGGGGAGGAGGCGGAGCGGACCCAGCTCGAGAGCATCCGCCGCACCCGCGCCGCTCGTGACGCGGGTGCGGCGGACGACGCTCTGATCGCGTTGAAGGAGGCCGCCACGACCGACGCCAACCTGATGGAACCGTTGATCACGTGCGCCCGCGCCCGCTGCACGGAGGGCGAGATCGTCGGGGCGCTCGCATCGGTCTTCGGGACCTATCGGGAAACGGCCGCCTTCTGAGGCCAGTTGCAAGTCCTTGCAAAAACTGAATAGGGTATCTGCGTGCATCAGCAACTCGATCGGGGATCCGGCCGTGTTAGGCGCGCTCTCCGAGGGTGGGTTCGGCTTCGGCCTCCTGGTGGCCTCGTTCTGGTTCGGCTTCCGGCACGGGATCGACTGGGATCACATCGCGGCGATCACGGACATCACCTCCTCGCAGGAGGAGAAACGGCAAGCGATCTGGTTCGGCACCCTCTACGTCGTGGGGCATGCGGCCGTCGTTCTCGCTCTCGGCATCGTCGCGATCCTGATCGGCCAGGAGCTCCCGGAGAGCGTCGACGCCGCGATGGGGAAGATCGTCGGTGTGACCCTGATCGTGCTCGGCGTCTACGTGTTCGTCTCCCTGATCCGACACGGTCGTGAGTTCCGGATGAGAAGCCGCTGGATGCTCGTCTTCGCCGGCGTCCGGAGCGGATGGTGGAGGATCACCGGACGTGGACCGTCGACGCTCGAGGCGCGCGATCATGAACGCGAGCCGGTCCACGCCCACTCGAGCGGGGCCACCGCGGTCGACGCCGAGGATCGTGTCGCGGAGTGGCACCACGGGCACCACGGCCGCCCCGGGCATCACCACCACAAGCACCCTGAGCCGGACGACCCGTTCGTGAACTACCAGAAGGGAACGTCGTTCCTCGTCGGGATGCTGCACGGGATCGGGGCCGAGACACCGACCCAGATCCTGATCTTCACGGCGGCCGCAGGCGCGGGAGGGAAAGCTGCCGGGATGGCAGTTCTCGGCGCGTTCCTCGTAGGCCTGATGACGTCCAACTCGATCATCACGGTCGGGACGGCGTTCGGCTTCCTCCGAGCGTCGAAGAACTTCCGGGTCTACGCAGCGGTCGCGGTGATCACGGGCACGTTCAGCCTCGTGATCGGCGTGATGTTCGTCCTGGGCAAGGACACCCTTCTCCCCGCGCTGTTCGGAGGCTGAAGCCGCTCAGGCGGCGCAGTCGCTGCAGAGGCCGGTGATCGCGAAGTGCGTGAGGTCGGCGACGAACCCGTGGTGTCGCCTGATCAGACCCTGCAGTTTCCGCGCTTCCTCGAGCGAGAGCTCGTCGTCCTGCCCGCAGTTGCGGCACGTCAGGTGGACGTGATGCGCCTCGTCCGCCCGGTGGTACTCCGCTCCCGTCTCCACGTGTGAGTGTTGGAGCACACCGACGCTCTCCAGCAGCGTGAGCGTGCGGTAGACCGTGGAGGCGTTCACACCCGGCATGTCTCCTTGGACCTTGCGGGCGATCGCGGTGGGTGAGATGTGGCCCTTGGCCCGCATCACCTCCGAGACGATCGCGCGGCGCTGGGGCGTCATGCGGAGCCCTCTGCTCCGGAGCTGATCCATCAGGTCGGCGTACGACGTATCCACGGCGTGGATAATAGCAGTCTGTTGCAGGTGCAAGGACCGGCTAGGCGGGCGCCGGCAGGTCGAGGAGTCGTGCCGCCCACGGGAGACTCGTCCTGGCCTGCATCAGCTGAAGTGGCCGCGCGTGGGGCGCCTGGGGGATCGGCGGGAGACCGGCCCGCGCGCAGAAGTAGCCGGCCAGCAGGGAAGCGATCGCGGGCAACCCGGGCGTCTCGTCCGGAAGGATGACGTCGGGAGCGGGTCCGCCCTCAGCCTCGAGGCTTGGGAGCCAGGAGGCCGTGTCCATCAGCGGGTTCCCGACGCACGCGTTGTTCCAGTCGACCAGCACGACCCGGTCCTCCCGCAGACAGAGGTTGTCGCTGCGGACGTCGAAATGCAGGAGCGACGTCCCCCCGATCTCGGCCGCGGCTGACGCAGACGAGAGTGCGGACAGGTGCTCGGAGAGCCACTCGGGTGAACAGAGGCCGAGAGAGAGGAATGGCTGCCGGTCGGCGGTCACGTCCGGCCAGCCGTCCAAGCCGAACTGGCTCTCGACGGCCGGTGGCACGCCCACGGGCGGCCGGGTGGCATGCACCGATGCGAGGGAGGCGAGGACGGCGTCGACGCGGGCGGTGTCCCACGGAGGCGGCCACGTCGCCGCGGAGAGGTCTTCGAGGGCGAGAGCGGGAGCGATACCGTCGTCGTCCCACCCCCGCATCCGTGGCAAGAACGGCTGTCCGTCGAGCGCAGCGTAGACGCGGTGCTCCTCTCGGAGCCACTCGGCCGTGTAGTCGAAGGCGGCGATCTTCACGAACGCGGATCGTCCGTCCTCGAGGCCCACGACGAATCGCCGGTGGGACGGGGCGCCGTGCCCGGACGCGGCACGCCAGGCGACCGGCGTCGCCCCGAGGGCGCGGCCCACCCGTTCGACGTCGGCGGCGTCGGGTTGCACGGCTCCGAGGCTATCGAGGCCCACGCGGCGCCGCCGATAGCATCGCGCCATATGACGGTCATGGTGACGGGCGCCTCGGGACTCCTCGGACGCTCGATCGTGGAGGCGTTGGTCCAACGCGACGAGGTGCGGGCGACCGTCCGGCGTCCGGAGGCGGGTGAGGCGCTCCGCGTACTCGGTGCGAAGGTCGCCGTGCGGCCGGTCGAGGAGCCGGACGAACTGATCGAGATCCTCCCTCGAGTGCACACGATCGTGCATCTCGTCGGGGGCGTGAACCAGCCGAGCGACGACGAGATCCTCGCCGCGAACCATCGTTCGACGCTCGCCGTGGTCGCGGCCGCGAAGGAGGGGAGGGTCCGCCGGCTGATCCTGCTCTCGGTTCCGGGCGCCTCCGTCGACCACACACATCCGTTCCTTCGCGCGAAGGGCCTCGCGGAAGAGGCGGTCGTCAACAGCGGGCTGGAACACGCGGTTCTTCGTTCCTCCCACGCCTACGGGCTGGGAGGTCTCTGGTTCGCGTCGACCGTCATGGGAGCGGAGCACGGCTTCGTCGTAGGGGACGGCAGCCAGCGGGTGGCGCCCGTGCTCGCCGACGAGGTGGCCAGGGTGGTGGCCGCGATCGACGATCGACGCGACCCGACCGAAGGCGTGTGGAACCTGAGCGGCCCGGAGGAGCTGACCGCCGACGAGGTCTTCCAGATCGCGGGAGACGGCGGCACGCCGGTGCACCTCGATCCATCGTCTGCGGCAGAGCGGCTGACGGAGCTCCTCGAGATCCCCGTCTCGGTTCGCACGGCGGAGTTCTTCGCGGACTCGTTCATGGCGGGAGCGCCTCACGTTCCTGCGCCGGACGCCGCCGACGCGTTCGGTGTCGCGACGACGCCCTTCGAGGAAGGACTCCGCTCGATCGCTGCGAGGATCGCGAAGCACGGCTGATAGGGTGCGCCGCGATGCCTGAGTTCGTGCATCTCGACGTGGACGACGGCGTCGGGATCGTCCGACTGGACCGCCCGCCCGCCAACGCGATCTCGCTGCAGCTTTCGACGGAGCTCCTCGTCGCACTGCAAGAGGCGGGGTCGCGTGATGACGTCGGCGCGCTCGTGGTCTGGGGGGGTCCGAAGTTGTTCGCGGCCGGGGCGGACATCAAGGAGATGGTCGATCAGAGCCCCGATGGGATCCACGAGCTGGTGACGATGCTCGGCGACGCGTGTGACTTCCTCGGATCGATGCCGAAGGTGTCGATCGCCGCGATCACCGGCTTCGCGCTCGGGGGCGGGTTCGAGCTCTCGCTCGCCTGCGACCTTCGATACGCCGCCGACGACGCGAAGGTCGGACAGCCTGAGGTACGGCTCGGCGTGATCCCCGGCGCAGGTGGAACCCAACGGATGACGTGGCTCGCGGGGGTCGGTGTCTCGAGGGATCTCGCGTACACGGGCCGGCAGGTGGGCGCCGAAGAAGCGAAGGCGCTCCGGCTGGTCGAGCGGGTTTTCCCGGCCGAGCAGGTGTTCGACTCCGCCGTCGAGGACGCTCGGGCGTTCGCCCACGGCCCCCGTCGCGCCCTGGCCGCCGCCAAGGAGGCGATCCGGGCCGCGGTGAGCAGCCCCGGTCCGGTGGGGGTCGCCCGGGAGAAAGAGCTGTTCACCGCGCTCTTCGGCTCCGATGACCAGCGCGAGGGCATGCGAGCGTTCATCGAGAAGCGCCCACCTGAGTTCCGGGGCAACTAGAAGCATCTTGCCCCCGGTCCGGGCGCGGCGTGCGGATGCTCCGAGGAGCCCGGGGCGGGCCGACGAGCGCGGAATGAACCGGTCCCTCCCATCGTTCGAATGACACGACGAGGGCGGCGCCCGATCCGTCCTCTGGTGAGAGCGACGAAGGGACGTGAACGAGATGGCGGAGGAGAGTTTCCGGGGCCAGTCGGTCCGGTCGCTCCCGAGGGCCAACAAGCGGTACCAGTCCGATCGCAGTTGCGCGGCTCCGGGGTGCACGACCAAGCTTTCGATCTACAACAAATGGGACTACTGCTGGCAGCACGAACCGGTCCACACCTACATCGCGCGCGGCAAGCGTCGCAGTCGCAAGGAGATGGAAGCCGCCTAGGCCGGCTCGAGGTACCCCCCCGCAGCGACCCTCCCTCAGGGGAGGGTCGCTGCACGTCCGGGGCCGTCCGGACGCACGGCGATCACGCCGATGGAGGCGTCGTCTGCCTGATTCAAGGTAGGCGGGATATTGCCGATGCAGGAGTGGACCGCTCCCCCCGAGCGCGATGCCGATGCCGAACGAGACAGAACAACCTCCCGCGATGCGAGAAGGGGATTGCCCGTACTGCGAGCGGACCGTGCTCGTGTACGAGGAGCCACCTCGCTGCCCACTCTGTGACTGCCCGCTGGAAGAGCACGGCATGCGGCCGTTCTCCTTCCCCGTCGAGCAGGAGCGGGACTAGACGAGGATCGCGCGACGCCAGCCTCGGGCATCGCTGATCAGCACGAGCTCCTCCGAGGACCGCAGGTCCTCGATCGTCACCGGCGCTTCGGTCAGGGAACCGTCCTCCAGCGCAGCCGCGCGGCCGATCCCTGGCAGCAACCCCGCATCGATCGGCGGCGTCACCCAGCGCCCGTCGAGGTGCACCGCCACGTTCGCGATCGTCGACTCGGTCACCTCCCCTCGGTCGTTGATCAGGATCACGTCGTCGGCGTCGGGGTGTCGCCGGCGCGCGTCCTCGTAGCGCTGGCGTCGCGACGTCTTGTGGAACAGGAAGATGTCCTGGGGATCCTGAGGCACGTCATCGAGTGACACCCGGACCACGTCCGGCTCGCTCGCGAGTGGGGTGCAGGCGACGCGTACCGTGCCGCTCCTTGCCGAGCGCGAGGCGGACGCGGCACGGTGCGGGTGGCGCGGACACCACGGTCTTCTCCACGGCTTCGCGTACGTCGATCTCCTCGTAGTGGAACCCGAAGTAGTCGGCGGACCCGGCCAGCCGCCGGAGATGCATGTCCAGGTGTCTCACACCTTCGGTGGGGTCGTACCGCATCGTCTCCAGGAGCTCGAAGCCGGGGCGACGCGCCGTCAGGACGCGGGTCTTCGCGACCGCCTCCTCGTACTCGGCGCCCGCGTCGGAGTCCCACGTGATCCCTCCGCCGACGCCGTACTCGGCGGTCCGCGAGGCGGTGTCGAGCGTCACCGTGCGGATCGCGACGCTGAACCGCGCGCGAGGGGCGCCGGATCCCTCCGGTGCGAGGTAGCCGATCGCGCCGCAGTAGACCCCTCGCGGCGAGTCCTCGAGCTCGCTGATGATCTCCATCGTGCGGACCTTGGGGGCCCCGGTCACCGAGCCGCTCGGGAACAGCCCGCGGAACACGCTCGCCAACCCCACGTCGGCGTCGAGCGCCGCCGACACGGTGGTGGTGAGTTGCCAGACGGTCTCGAAGCGCTCGGCCTGGAAGACGTCGGCCCAGGTGACCGAACCGGTGCGGCTGATCCGCCCGAGGTCGTTGCGCAGGAGGTCCACGATCATCGCGTTCTCGGCGCGGTCCTTGGCCGAGGCGATCAGCCGCTCCGCGACGGCGCGATCTTCCGTCGGGCCACCGGCCGCGCGGTGCCGTGCCCTTCATCGGCTTGGTGACGATCGCGCCGTCGCGGAGCTCGAAGAAGAGCTCCGGCGAGGCCGAGAGCACTCGATAGCGGCCGAGGTCGAGATAGGCCGAGAACGCTCCACGCTGCGCGTAGGAGAGATCGCGGTACAGCCCGCGCGGGTCCCCTTCGACGTGGGAGCGCAGACGCATCGTGTGGTTCACCTGGTAGGTCTCGCCCGCCGCGATCAGCTCGCGGATCCGGTCGACGGAGGACTCGTACCGCTCGCGGGTCGTCGTCGGCACCCACGTCCCTTCGGGGGTCTCGGAGACGCCGTCCTCGTCGCGGGGGAGCGGCAGCGTGGTCTCCTCGGCGCGCTCGAACATCGCGAACCAGGCGAGGGGCAGTGCCGCGAAGGGATCGTCGGCGTCGCGGGAGCGGACGACGAGCGCCGGATCGAGGCCGGGCGCGGCCTCGTAGGCGACGAACCCCGCGACCCAGAGGCCGCGCCCGGCCGCCGCCTCGGCCGCCTCGAGAGTCGCGACGACCTCACCGGCGCGCGTTGCCTCCAGGACGCCGACCGGTTCCACGAGTCGGAACGAGGGCGAGGCGCCGGTGAGGTCGTCGAATCGCGCTTCGAGCATGCGGTCACGATACGGGGCGGCACGCGCGATTCCCACCGGAGCGGAGCGTCGATTAGGCTTCGGCCCCTGAGAGGCGGGTGACCGTTCGGCGATGATCTGTTCGAGCTGCGGAACCGAGAACGAACAGGGGCGCAAGTTCTGCGGCAACTGCGGCACCGCCCTGTCGGTCGTCTGTGGCGTGTGCGCAACCCCCAACGCGCCAGGAACGAAGTTCTGCGGCGAATGCGGATCCCCTCTCACGAGCGAACCGGCCGCGGAGGTCGCCCGGGACACGCCCTCCGCCGAGCGGCGGCTCGTATCTGTGCTCTTCGCAGATCTCGTCGGCTTCACCACGATCTCGGAGTCGCGAGACCCCGAGGAGGTCCGTGAGCTGCTCGACGAGCTACTTCGACACCTGCCGGCGGCTGATCGATCGCTACGGAGGGACGGTCGAGAAGTTCATCGGCGACGCGGTGATGGCGGTCTGGGGGCGCCGGTCGCGAAGGAGGATGATGCCGAGCGCGCCGTGCGGGCGGCACTCGAGCTCACCGCGGCCGTCGCGACCCTCGGCGAGGACGCGGGAGCTCCCGAGCTTCGCGCCCGCGCAGGCGTCCTCACGGGCGAAGCGGCGGTGACGCTCGGCGCCGAGGGACAGGGGATGGTCGCCGGCGACCTCGTGAACACCGCCTCCCGGATCCAAGCGTCCGCACAGCCCGGAGGCGTGTTCGTCGGCGATGCGACCAAGCGGGCGACCGACGCCGCGATCGCCTACGAGGACGCCGGGAGCCACGAGCTGAAGGGCAAGGCGGAGGCGATGCAGCTCTGGCGCGCCGTCCGAGTGGTCGGGCTCCGAGGGGGCGTGTCGACGTCCTCTGCGCTGGAGCCGCCGTTCGTCGGCCGGGATCGCGAGCTGCGGCTCGTGAAGGAGCTCTACCACGCCACCGCCGACGAGCATCGGACCAACCTGCGTCTCGGTGACCGGCGTCGGCGGGATCGGCAAGTCCCGCCTGGCGTGGGAGTTCGAGAAGTACTTCGACGGCCTCGCCGACTCCGCGTGGTGGCATCGAGGACGGTGCCTCGCGTACGGGGACGGGGTCGCGTTCTGGGCGCTCGCCGAGATGGTGCGGGGCCGGGCCGGCATCGTCGAGGACGAGGACTCCGTCTCCGCGTCGGCGAAGCTCCGAGCGACGCGTGGACGACATCGTTCCCGATCCGAACGAACGGCGATTCGTCGAGCCGCAGGCTCGCGCAGCTGCTCGGGCTGGAGGATCGGCCGCCGGGGGACGAGGCGAACCTCTTCGCCGCGTGGCGATTGTTCTTCGAGCGGATGTCGGACGCCGACCCCGTGATCATGCTGTTCGAGGACATCCATTGGGCCGACAGCGCGCTTGCTGGACTTCATCGAGCACATGCTCGACTGGTCCCGAGAGCGGCCGATCTTCATCCTGACGCTCTCCCGGCCCGAGCTGCTGGACCGTCGGCCCACGTGGGGGGCGGGCAAGCGGGGGTTCACCTCGATCTTCCTCGAGCCGCTGCCGCCGGAGGCGATGGAGACACTCCTGGCCGGACCGCTCCCGGGGCTTCCCGGCGACATCCTCGAGAAGATCCTGCAGCGGGCCGAGGGCGTTCCTTTCTACGCGGTGGAGACGGTCCGGATGCTCCTCGACCGGGGCCTGATCGTCCGGGAGGGGAATGTGTACCAGGCGACCGGACCGATCGAGACGCTCGAGGTCCCCGAGACGCTGCAGGCGCTGATCGCCGCGCGACTCGACGGCTCGCCACCGAAGAGCGCCGCCTGCTCCAGCGCGCGTCGGTGCTCGGGAAGTCGTTCACGCTGCAGGGTCTGGCCGCCGTGACCGGGCATCGAGGAGGCGCAGCTGGAGCTCGACGCTTGTCCTCGCTCGTCCACAAGGAGGTCCTGGGGGTGACGACCGATCCGATGTCGCCCGAGCGAGGCCAATACGGGTTCCTGCAGGACCTGGTCAAGAAGGTGGCCTACGACACGATGTCCCGGCGTGAGCGGAAGGCCGGTCATCTGGCCGCCGCCGCGTATCTCCTCGGTGCGGTGGACGAGGACGAGATCGTCGAGGTGGTGGCGGCTCACTACCTGGACGCCTATCCAGGCGGAGCCGAACGCCGAGGACGCATCCGGAGATCCGGACGAAGGCGCGGGACATGCTGATCCGGGCCGCCGAGCGAGCCGCGTCGTTGGGAGCCAACGCCGAGGCGCAGCGGTCGCTCGAGCACGCCACCGAGCTCATGGACGAGCGACTGGAGCAAGCGGGACTCCACGAGCGAGCCGGCGCATGGCGCGGGCGGGCGGACGAGCGGAGGAAGCCACCGCACACTACGAGCGGTCGATCTCGCTGTTCGAGGCCGAGGGTGCCACGCACCCGGCGGCCCGCGTGTCCGCCCGGCTCGCGGAGGTCATGTGGGACCGAGGGCGGCTCGGCGACGCTGTCCGGCGGATGGAGCGGTCGTTCGCGGTGCTCTCGGAGGAGGAACCAGACAGCGACCTGGCGACGGTGGCGGCAACGCTCGCGCGTTTGCTCTTCTTCGCCGGGCAGGCGGTCGGCCTCCGCGGCGCGCGTCGAGGTGGCGCTCGAGATCGCGGAGGCCTTGGGCCTCCCGGAGATCCTCTCGCAGGCCCTGAACACGAAGAGCCTCACGCTCCAAGCGCGCGGGCGACAGCGCGAGGCGCTGGCGCTGCTGCGGTACGCCTTGGACGTCGCGCTCGATCACGAGATCCCGACGGCTGCGCTCCGCGCGTACTACAACCTCACCGACGCGGCGATCCAGGTCGATTCGTACCGGGAGGCCACGGAGCGGATCCTGTCCGGGCTCGCGCTGGCGCGCCGGGTCGGCCATCGTGATTGGGAGTTGCAGTTCGTGGGGCAGATGTATCCACAGGTCGCGCTCGGCGAGTGGGACGACGTGCTCGAGACGGCGGAGGCGCTGCCTCCGGACGCGATCGAGAACAATCGGATCGCCTACAACGGGTTCCTGTGCTCCATCCCCTCCATCCGCGTCCGCCGGGGAGAGTTCGACGAGGCGAGGGCGAGCCACGCCGATCTTCGCGGATGCGGAAACGTCCGACGACCTCCAGGAGCGGTCGACCGCGGCCGCGGGGGCCGCGATCATCGCTCGCGCCGAAGGGCGGTTCGAAGACGCCCTGCGGGACGCGGAACGGGCGCTCGAGGCGCGGAGCGAGCTCGGCATCGGCCACGAGGCGATCAAGGATGCGTTCGTGGAGGCGGTCGAGGCCGCGATCTCTCTGGGCCGGTTCGACGAGGCCGAGGGGATCCTGTCGATCGCGGCGGCGATCCCGCCCGGCCGGCAGAGCCCGTACGTCGACGCGCAGTCCCGGCGGCTGCGCGCTCGGATCGCCCATCTTCGGGGTGAGGCCGAGCTCGTGGAGCCCGGGTACAAGCGCGCGATCGGCATGTTCCGGGAGTTGGAGACACCGTTCTGGCTGGCGGTCGCTCTCCTGGATCCGGCGGAGTGGCTCGTCGAGCGAGGCGAGGGCAGGACGACGCGAAGCCGCTCCTCGACGAGGCTCGCGAGCTGTTCGAGCGCCTCCGCGCGAGGCCCTGGCTGGAACGGGTCGAGGCCGTCGCGATCGATCGAGCCGCGATCGGCTGAACTCGCCCGGTCCGAGAACGCGCCGCTGATAGCCTCCTCGCATGCCCTCCGTGCTCGTCGCGATGTCCGGCGGCGTCGATTCTTCGGTCGCCGCCTGCCTGCTCCACGAGCAGGGCTACGACGTGCTGGGCTCGCACATGCGACTCGTCCATCTCGATTCGGCGTCGATCACGGCTGCTGCGGCCCGAGCGCCCGGAGGGACGCCGCCGAGACCGCCCGGATCGCCGGGTTCCCGTTCGAGATCTGCGACCTGACGGAGGAGTTCGAGCGAGACCGTGCTCGCCGATTTCGCAGCGGAACACGAAGCCGGCCGCACGCCGAACCCCTGTGCACGGTGCAATGGCGAGATCAAGTTCGGGGCGTTCCTGCGAAGGGCCGACGAGCTCGGGATCGACATGGTCGCGAGCGGCCACTACGTGCGGCGGGCGGGGGACGCGTCGGGGTGGCGACTCCTCCGTGGCGTCGATCGCGCGAAGGACCAGTCGTACATGCTCCACATGCTCGGCCAGCGCGCGCTCGCCCGGTCGTTGTTCCCGGTCGGCGAGTTCCTCAAGGCCGAGACGCGCGCGCTGGCCGAGCGGTTCGGCTTGCCGGTCGCCACGAAGCCCGACTCGCAGGAGCTCTGCTTCGCGCCCTCGGGGGACGCCGGCGCGTACGCGCGGGCGAACCTCGCGCATCTCGTGCGCGAGGGTGACGTCGTCGACCCCGCAGGCGCCGTGGTCGGGCGGCACGACGGGGCGTTCTCGTTCACGATCGGGCAGCGCCGAGGGACCGGCGTCGCGACGGGCGAGCGCCGGTACGTGGTCGACGTGGATCCGGTGGCGAACCGGGTGGTCGTCGGGGCGGTCGAGTTGCTCGACCGCAGCGGACTGGTCGCGGATCGCTTCTCCTGGATCGCGGGCGGGTCGCCGCCGAGCGGTCCCTTCGAGGCCGAGGTCCGGATCCGCTCCCACGGGGACGACGTGCCGTGTGTTGCCGAGCCGCTCGACGAGGACCGCGTGCGTGTTGAGTTCCGTACGCCGCAGCGCGCCGTCGCGCCCGGCCAGAGCGCCGTCCTGTATCTGGGCGACGAGGTGCTCGGCGGCGGTCGGATCCTCGAGGCGATCCGTTGAGTGGGCGTGCATGAGCGAGCACGCGAACGCGACCCTGCTCCGCGGGCTCATCGAGGCCTTCGCGACCGGAGACGTCGCGGGCGAGGAGCGCGCCTTCGCCGAGGACATCACGTGGCATGCGCCGGGTACCAATCGGTTCAGCGGTCGGTTCGAGGGCCGTGAAGCGGTGATCAGCCGGCTCGACGCATTGCAGGAGGCCGGCATCGTCTCCCGCTACGACGTTCACGACGTCGTGGCCAACGACGAACACGCGATCGCGCTCGTCCACCAGCACCTGGAGGTGGCCGACGGTCGCCGGTATGACCAGCAACAGGTCCTGGTCGCCCACGTGCGCGACGGCAGGATCGTCGAGTTCTGGACGATGAACCAGGACCAAGCGGTGCTGGATCTGTTGATCGGCGGTTGACCGTCTCCGGGGTGCCTCCCACCCCTGGACTATCATCGGCCCGCCCGCCCATCGAGTGAGGTCGAGAAGAGACCGGTGAAGCTCCTCCGCCGCAAACCCACGAGCTTCGAGATCCACGTGCAGGACATGGTCCTGCGGATCACCGCGAACGAAGATTTCGCCGAGGAATCCAGAGCCGCGGCACTCTCGTTCTGGGAGCAGCTCCAGTCCTACGCGCTCCAGCATCCGGAGTTCCGGACCAGCAAGCGGCCGCTGGACCCGCCGGCGGCCGAGGCTCCCGCGATCGTCCAGGAGATGGTGGCCTCGGCCTCGGCCGCCGGCGTCGGACCGATGTTCACGTTCCGGGGGGCGGTGGTGGACCAGGTGGGTCGCTTCCTCATGCAGTCGCTCGGTGAGGTGACGGTGGCCTGCGGTGGCGACTACTTCATCAAGGCGAAGAAGCGCGTGAAGCTCGCGGTGAAGCGTCACGGTGGGGAGCCGATCACCGTCGCCCTCGAGCCCGATCCCGACGGGGTCGGCGTGTCCACGACGCTCGGGCGCGGTCGCGGCGGCGGCGGTCCCGACGGGCTCGCCGTGATCGCGGACTCGTGCATGGAGGCCGACGCCGCCGCGGCCGGCGTCCAGGCGCTCTTGCCGAAGAAGCTCGGCTTCGCCCAGGCCGTGCGCTACCTCAAGACCGTCCCCGGCGTCCGCGGGGGTGTGTTCGTCTTGGGTGAGCGGATCGGGGTCGCCGGCAACCTGGAGATCGCCGGGTGAAGCAAGCGCAGAAGGAGGAGCGCGACCTCGCCGAGGCCGAGCTCCGGGTCGAGGAGCTCCGAGAGCTCGTCAACCACCACCTCTATCGCTACCACGTGCTCGACGATCCGGAGATCTCCGATGCGGAGTATGACGAGCTCATCGGCGATCTCCGGGCGCTCGAGGACCGGTTCCCCGAGCTGATCACGCCGGAGTCGCCCACCCAGCGCGTCGGCGCCGCGCCGGCCGAGCTGTTCCGGCCGGTACCGCATCGCGCGCCGATGCTCTCGTTGGACAACGCGTTCTCCGAGGAGGAGCTTCGGGCGTGGGGCGCACGCGTCGACCGGGGACTTGCCGGCGCGACTCCCACGTTCGTCTGCGAGCTCAAGATCGACGGCGTCGCTTGCGCCCTGACCTACGAGGACGGTGTCCTCACGGTCGCGGCGACCCGTGGCGACGGCAGGGTCGGCGAGGACATCACGTCGAACGTCCGGACCCTGAAGTCGATCCCACGACGACTCGAGACGAAGAGCCCACCGTCGGTGATCGAGGTGCGGGGTGAGGTCTACTTCCCGGTGAAGGCCTTCGAGGAGCTGAACGTCAGGCTGATCGAGGCGGGCGATCGACCCTTCGCCAACCCGCGCAACGGGGCGGCGGGATCGCTCCGGCAGAAGGACGCGAAGATCACCGCGTCGCGCCCGCTCAGGATGTGGGTCCACTCGTTCGGTGCCGCGGAGGGCATCACCTTCGATTCGCACTCGGCTTTCCTCGCGTGGTCCGAGAAGGTGGGGCTGCCGGTGCCGCCGACCACTCACCGGACGAAGAACCTGAAGGAGGTCCTCACCTTCCTCCGGCGCTGGGAGAAGACGCGGCATTCCCTCGATTGGGAGATCGACGGCGCCGTGATCAAGGTCGACGACGCGAAGCTCCAGCGACGACTCGGCGCGACGAGCCACGCCCCGCGGTGGGCGATCGCCTACAAGTTCCCGCCGGAGGAGCGGACGGCGCTGTTGAAGTCGATCGAGGTCCACACCGGCCGCACCGGGAAGATCACCCCGTTCGCGGTCCTCGAGCCGGTGTTCGTGGGCGGCGTCACGATCACGAACGCCACCCTGCACAACGAGGACGAGACCCGGCGGAAGGATGTCCGCAAGGGCGACACGGTGATCGTTCGCCGAGCGGGGGACGTGATCCCCGAGATCGTCGGACCCGTCTTGGCGAAACGCCCCAAGAACACTCGGAAGTGGAAGATGCCCAAGAACTGCCCCTCGTGCGGTACCCCGCTGGTGCGGCTGGAGGGCGAGGCCGATTGGCGATGCCCGAACAAGGCCGGCTGCCCCGACCAGTCCGTGGAGTGGCTGTTCCATTTCGCGGGGCGCGGAGCGATGGACATCGAGGGCCTCGGCTACATGACCGGGATCGCGCTGCTGAACAAGGGGTTCATCAAGGATCCGGCCGACATCTACCGGGTGACCGACGAGCAGTTGGCCGAGCTCGAGGGGTTCGCCGCGAGGTCGATCGAGAACCTCCGGCGCGCGATCGAGGCGTCCAAGGACCGGCC
Source organism: uncultured Actinomycetota bacterium (assembly GCA_963737525.1). GTDB lineage: Bacteria > Actinomycetota > UBA4738 > UBA4738 > HRBIN12 > JAJNBA01. The sequence continues at coordinate 28,931 of CAVTTD010000034.1, read as the reverse complement.
GCTCTGGCGGCTGCTGGCGGGCCTGAACATCCGCCACGTCGGCTCCCACGTCGCCCAGGTCCTCGCGTCCGCGTTCCTCGACCTCGACGCCCTCGCCTCCGCGTCCGCCGACGAGATCGATGCCGTTCCCGAGATCGGGCCGGAGGTCGCGGCCACCGTCGCCGCGTGGTTCTCCGATCCGGACAACCTCGCCCTGATCGAGAAGCTCCGGAACGCCGGCGTGCGACTCCAGGACGAGCCACCCCCCGACGAGGGTCCGAAACCGCTCGAGGGCAAGACGATCGTGCTGACCGGAGGGCTCGACACCGTCTCGAGGGACGAGGCGACCAAGCTCGCGCAGCGCGCCGGGGCGCGCGTCTCGTCGAGCGTGTCCAAGAAGACGGATTTCATCGTGGCGGGTGAGAATCCGGGCTCGAAGTACGATCAAGCCCTCAAGCTGGGCATCGAGGTCATCGACGAGCCGGAGTTCCTGCGGAGGCTCGAGCGTGGGTGATCCGGCGACGGAAGGACGTGGCATGGCGGGGACGGTGATCGACGGCAACAAGCTGGCGGAAGAGCTCTCCGAGCATGTCCATGAAGAGCTCCGACAGTTGAGGATCTCCGGGGCTCGGCCGGGGCTCGCGACGATCCTGGTCGGGGACGACCACGCCGCGGCCGCGTACGAACGGCACGTGAAGCGGCTGGCCGAGCGTCTCGAATGCGACTACGCCAACGAGCACCTCCCCGACGACGCGGAGGTCGCCGACGTCCTCGCCGTGGTCGGGAAGCTGAACGCCGATCCGCGCGTGACGGGGATCCTGGTCCTTCGCCCGCTCCCCGCGGGCATCTCCGAGCCGCTCGTCTACCGGGCGCTCGATCCGTACAAGGACGTCGAGGCCGTCCATCCGGAGAACGCGGGCCTCTTGGCGCAGGGCCGTCCGCGATTCGTGCCCTCGACACCTGCGTCGTGCTTCTACCTGCTGGACTCCTACCTCAGGTCGACCGGGCGGGAGCCGGAGTCGTTCTATCCGGGCAAGACCCTCGTCGTCGTCGGTCGGTCCGACTCGGTCGGCAAGCCCGCGGCTTCGCTCGGCCTCCAGCGGCACGCGACCGTCGTGACCTGCCATTCGCGCACGACGGATCTGTCGGCGTTCACCCGGCAAGCGGACATCCTGATCGTGGCGGCCGGGGTGGCGGGGCTCGTGACGGGCGACATGGTGCGCGACGGGGTGATCGCGGTCGACGTCGGCATCGATCCGGTGAAGGATCCCGAGACCGGCAAGGTGCGGTTCGTGGGCGACATCGAGTTCGACGGCGTGGCCGCCAAGGCCGAGGCGATCACCCCGGTCCCCGGCGGCGTCGGGCCGATCACGGACGTATGGCTGATCGGGAACGCCGTGAGCGCCGCGGCCGCGGCGCTCCGTGTCGAGCCTCGCTTCGGGGTTTCGATCTGAGAGCCGGTCTCTAGACTGCGCGCCATGGCCGTCGAGATCGACATCGATCACGTCGCGCGGCTCGCGCGGGTGGCGCTCACCGACGACGAGAAGGCGCAGCTCCGAGACCAGTTGAGCCTCATCCTCGAACACGCGGCGAAGGTGGGCGAGGTGGCCGCCGACGACGTCCCGCCGACCGCCTACGCGATCCCGCGATCCAACGTGTATCGGGAGGACACCCCCGAGCCGTCGCTGCCGCAGGCGGAGGCGCTCGCCAACGCGCCCGAGCAGGAGGACGGCCGGTTCAAGGTCGTGCGGATCGTCGAGGGACAGGGATGACGGCCGAGCTCTGCGACCTGACGGGCACCGAGCTCGCCGCCAGGATCGCGGGAGGAGAGGTCTCGGCGACCGAGGTCGTGGAGTCCTCGCTCCGCCGGATCGACGCCGTGGACGACCGCGTGCAGGCCTTCCTCACGCGCACGCCCGAGGTCGCGCTGGAGCGCGCGGCCGAGCTGGACACACACCGGGGGACCGGGGCGCCGCAGCATCCGGTCGCGGGGATCCCCTTGGCGCTCAAGGATGTGCTGGCGACGATGGGGATCCGGACGACGTGCGGATCGAAGATCCTCGACACGTACATCCCGCCGTACGAGTGCACGGCGTGGGCCCGCCTGTCGGGTCACGGCAGCGTGTTGATGGGCAAGACCAACTGTGACGAGTTCGCGATGGGATCGTCGAACGAGAACTCGGCGTACGGGCCGGTCCACAACCCCTGGGATCTGGAGCGGGTCCCCGGCGGCTCCAGCGGCGGCAGCGCCGCCGCGGTCGCCGCCGGGGAGGTCGTCTGGGCGCTCGGGACCGACACGGGCGGGTCGGTCCGGCAGCCGGCGTCGCTCTGCGGGGTCGTGGGGCTGAAGCCGACCTATGGACTCGTCTCCCGGTACGGCCTGATCGCGTTCGCCTCGTCGCTGGACACGGTCGGGACGCTCACGAGGAGCGTGGGCGACGCCGCGATGCTGCTCGGCGCGATGGCGGGGAAGGACCACCGCGACGCCACGAGCCTCGACGAGGAGATCCCCGACTATCTCGCTCACCTGGAGGACGGGATCGACGGACTCCGCGTCGGCGTGGTGGCGGAGGCGTTCGGCGAGGGTGTCGAGCCCGGCGTCCGCGACGCGGTGCGCGCCTCGGTCGACCGGCTCGCGGCGCTCGGCGCGGAGGTCGGCGACGCCACGCTCCCGCACGCCGACTACACGCTGTCGGCGTACTACCTGATCGCGCCGTCCGAGGCGTCCTCGAACCTGGCTCGCTACGACGGCGTCCGGTACGGCTACCGGGCCGAGGGAGCCGACTCCGTCGAGATGATGTCCCGGACGCGCGGCGAGGGCTTCGGTCCCGAGGTCAAGCGCCGGATCATGCTGGGCACCTACGCCCTGTCCGCGGGCTACTACGAGGCCTACTACGGCCAGGCGCAGAAGGTCCGGACGCTCATCATCCGCGACTACGAGAAGGCCTTCGAGAGCTTCGACGTGCTCGTCTCGCCGACGTCGCCGACCACCGCGTTCCGGATCGGCGAGCGTGCCGACGACCCTTTGGCCATGTACCTCTCGGACGTGTTCACGATCCCGGCGAACCTCGCCGGCGTGCCGGCCATCACGGTGCCGTGCGGGTCGGACGGCGACGGCCTCCCCGTGGGGCTGCAGCTGACCGCCCCGGTGCTCGGGGAGCAGGTCCTGTTCCGCGCGGCGCACGCGCTAGAGCGGGACCTCGGCCTCGTCCTCCGTCCGCCGCTCCTGGCCGGCGTCTGACCCGACATCGTCCCGGGCGACACCTCCCGCCGACACCGTGAGGGCCACGGCCGCAAGCACCACGGCGCCCGCGATCAGGGATCGGCTCCGGAGCACCTCGTCCGCGATCAGGTGTCCGAGGTAGACCGCGAGCATCGGCGTCACCCAGGCGTATGTCGCGACCAGGGACGTCCGCGCGTTGCGGAGCAGCCACAGGTAGGACGTGAACGCGATCCACGAGCCGAACACCACGAGGTAGCCCAGCGCCAGCAGCGATGCCGTCGAGAACCGATGCGGGTCGATGAGCGCCAGCTCGCCGCGCGCGATGCCCCACATGAGCGAGATCGTGCCGCCGGCCATCATCACCATCGCGTTGCCGACGAGCGGACGGTGCGGGAGCCGTGCGCTCCGCGCGAAGAGCGAGCCGCCTGCCCAGCTCATCGACGCGGCGACCGCGAGCAGCAAGCCCGAGAGTGGCACGTCCGCGAGGCGCGCGTCGTTCACGAGGAGCGCAGCGCCCGTGAAGCCGAGAAGGATGCCGATGGCCACTCGGCCCGGGAGCCGGCGGCGACCGACGAGCCGATCCCAGAGCGCGATCCACAGGGGAACGAGAGCGAAGATCAGCGCCACGGTCCCCGAGGGAACCGTGCGCTCCGCGAGCACGACCGTGCCGTTGCCGAAGGCGATCAGTCCGGCTCCTACGAGAAGGGCCGCGAACCACTGCGGCGCGCCGATCGGATCGGTCTCCGCGTCGCGCCGGCGGGTCGAAACGGCGAACAGGACTGCGCCGGCGATCACGAAGCGGGTCCCCGCGGCGATCAGGGGGGGCAGGGTCTCGTTGGTGATGCGGATCCCGAGGTACGTGGTGCCCCAGATCACGTACACGATCCCGAGCGCGACCCAGATCAGCCACGTCGGGGCAGGCCGTCTCGATGTGGAGTCGGCCGCCGTGGCCGGGGAAACAGACATCCGCACAGGATACGGACGCGCCCGGACGGGACCGTCGGGAGGGTCCGATAGGCTGGCCCGCGCGATGGGCGAGTGGGAAACCGTGATCGGCCTCGAGTGTCACGTCGAGCTCAGCACCCGCACCAAGATGTTCTGCGGGTGCCGCAACGAGTTCGGCGCCGAGCCCAACACCCTCACGTGCCCCGTCTGCCTCGGGCATCCCGGGTCATTGCCGGTTCCCAACCGTGAAGCGATCGCGCGCATCGTGAAGATCGGGCTCGCGCTCGGAAGCCGGATCGCCCCGCGCTCGGTGTTCCACCGGAAGAACTACTTCTATCCGGACATGCCGAAGAACTATCAGATCAGCCAGTACGACCTGCCCGTATGCGTGGGCGGCCACCTCGACGTGGAGCTCGCCGACGGGTCGAAGACGCGTGTGGGCATCACGCGTGTGCACATGGAGGAGGACACCGGCAAGACCGCGCACGGCAGCGCGTCGGGCCGGATCCACGAGGCCGAGCACGCGCTGATCGACTACAACCGCGCCGGCGTTCCGCTGGTCGAGTGCGTCTCGGAGCCCGACATGCGCTCGCCCGAGGAAGCCGGGGCGTACCTCCGTGAGCTCCGCGGACTCCTCGAGTCCCTCGACGTCTCCGACGTCCGGATGGAGGAGGGATCGCTCCGCTGCGACGCGAACGTGTCGGTGCGCCCGCCGGGAACGGAAGCGCTCGGGACGAAGGTCGAGATCAAGAACATGAACTCCGTCCGGTCCCTCGAGCGGGCGCTCGTGTTCGAGGCCGCACGGCAGATCGCGGCGCTGGAGGCGGGAGCGCCGCTCGTGCAGGAGACGCGGCACTGGGACGAGGACTCCGGCACGACGAAGACGATGCGTTCGAAGGAGGAGGCGTTCGACTACCGCTACTTCCCGGAGCCGGACATCCCCGCGCTGGAGCCGGACGAGTCGTGGATCGAGGAGATCCGCGCGTCCCTGCCGGAGCTCCCACAGGCGCGACGGACCCGCTACGTGGACGAGCTGGGGCTGAAGCCCGAGGTCGCGACGCGTCCTCGTCGCCGACCGCACGGCGACGACCCTGTTCGAGGAGACGGTGGCGCTCGGCGCGGAGCCGGCCGCGTCGGCCAACTGGATCACGCAGGACCTGGCGGGCCTGCGCAACGAGGCCGACGCGGCCGGCGACGCCACCGTGGGACCGCAGCACATCGCGGACCTCGTCGCGCTCGTCGCCGACGGCACGATCGGGGGCGCGGGCGCGAAGCGCGCGCTCGAGGAGGCGTTCCAGACCGGCGACCCGATCGCCGCCATCGTCGAACGACGCGGACTCCGGCAGGTCTCGGACGTCGGTCGAGCTGGGGGTCGTCGTCGACCGGGTGATCGCGGACAACGCGGACGCGGCGGAGAAGTTCCGCAGCGGCAACGAGAGCGTGATGGGCTTCTTGGTCGGTCAGGTGATGAAGGCCTCCGGCGGGTCGGCCAACCCGACGCTCGCGCAGGAGCTCCTGCGCGAGCGGCTCTCGGGGTAGCGCCGGCGTGCACGTCGACGACAAGCGCGAACCGCGTCCCGTTCTGGCAGCTCGCGCTCTACGCGGTCGCAGCGGCCGCCTCGGGCGCCACCCATCCGATCCGGAAGATGTGGCACTCGGAGAACGCGATCGATCGCTACGCCCTCTGCCACCTCACGAGCGCCGCCGGCGACACGCTCCTCGCGATCTCACTCGCCGACTCGGTCTTCTTCTCCCTGCCGGTGGGCGAGGCGAAGTGGCGTGTCGTCGCCTACCTCGGCCTCACGATGCTCCCGCTCGCCGTCGCGGCCCCGCTCCTGGTGATCCCGCTCGACCGGACGGGGCCGCGACGGCTGATCTCGTTCCTCGCGGCGGTCGTCCGCGCGGGGATCGCCTTCTTCGTGGCGGGACGCCTGGACACCGTCGCCCTCTACCCGGCGGCGCTCGCGGATCCTCGTCGCGGCGCGCGTCCACGGGATCACGAAGAACGGGCTGACGATGGCGTACGCGGGCCCCGGCGAAGGATTGATGCGGTCGAACGCGCGGCTCGGACGGGTGGCGGTGGCGGGAGCGCTCACGGCGGCGCCCTTCGGCGCCCTCGCCGTCCGTTTCTGGGACTCCGGCGGCGCGATGGCGCTGGCCGGGATCGTGTACTCGATCTGCGCGCTGGTCACGCTGCGCCTGCCCCACCCGCGGGTGCGCACCGAGCCCAAGCCGCTCGGCCGGCGCGGACGGATCCCCGCCCTCACCGGGCCGGCGCTCGGCGCGACCGGCATGCGCGCGGCCACGGGGTTCATCCTGTTCCTGTCGGCGTTCGCGATCCGGCGCGAGGGCTTCCCCGCCACGTGGTTCGCCGCGATGGCGATCTCGGCCGCCGCCGGAGGCTTCCTCGCCGACCTCCTCGCCCCCCGGCTGCCCGAGACGCTCCGCGAGGAGTTCATCGTCGTCGGCTGCACGATCGCGGCCGGCCTGGGCGCCTTCCTCGCCTTCACGGCGTTCTCCCTGCCGGTCCTCGCGATCTTCGCGCTCACCGCCGGGGCGGCGACCGAGCTCGGCCGTCTCGCGTTCCAGAGCCTGATGCAGGCCCACGCGCCGGAGGGAGCGCTCGGCCGCGTCTTCGTCCGCTACGAAGTGATGTTCCAGCTCGCCTGGGTCGCGGGAGCCCTGGGTCCGGCACTCCTCCAGATCGACTTCAAGTCGGGCATGCTGATCGTGGCGGGCTTCTACGTCGCCCTCGCGGGCGCATGGGCGCTCCGCTTCTTCCGCGGCGGGCCGGGAGCCGCTCGGAGCCGCAGCCCCGTTGCCGTAGGCTTGCACGCGTTCCGCGGCTCGCGGGAGAGGGAGGTCGACAGACGATGGCGGAGTTCGTGACGGTCGGTGATTCGGCCGAGGTCCCGGAGGGAGAGGCGAAGGCCTTCGACGTGAGCGGCGCCGAGATCGCCGTCGCTCGGATCGAAGGTCAGGTGTACGCGTTCAGCGACATCTGCACGCACCGGCACTGCAACCTCGCCAACGGGGGCGAGCTCGACGGCTTCGAGATCGAGTGTGAGTGCCACGGCAGCGTCTTCGACATCCGGACGGGCGAGGTGCGCAACCCTCCCGCCGCCGAACCGCTCGAGACCTTCGAGGCCCGCGAGGTCGACGGACAGATCCAGGTCGGTGTCTGAGGGAACCGATGTCCCTCGGTCGATCGTCATCGTCGGAGCGAGCCTCGCCGGCGCCACCGCCGCGGGAGTGTTGCGGGACGAGGGGTACGAGGGCCGACTCAGCCTGATCGGCGCGGAGGAGGAGCCTCCGTACGAGCGGCCGCCGCTCTCCAAGGAGTTCCTTCGCGGCGAGCACGAGCCTCGAGGACGCCTTGGTCCGGCCGGCGTCCTGGTACGCGGAGCACGACGTCGACGCACGCTTCGGGACGCGGGCGGTGCAGATCGATGTCCATCCGCCGCGAGGTGGTGCTCGCGGGCGGGGAGCGGCTGCCGTTCGATCGGCTGCTCGTGAGCACCGGAGGACGCAACCGGCGTCTCGAGGTCCCCGGAGCGGGCCTGCCGGGCGTGTTCGACCTCCGCTATCACCGGGACGCCGTGCAGATCCGCGACGCCGCCACGGAGGGCGCTCGCGTCGGTGTGCGTCGGCATGGGGTTCATCGGCGCGGAGGTGGCGGCGTCCCTTCGGACGATCGGCTGCGACGTCACGGTCGTGGAGATCTTCGAGACCACCCTGTATCGGATCCTCGGGCCGGAGATCGGCCGCGTGCTCGAGGGGATCCATCGCGACCACGGGGTGACGATGCACTTCAGCGACTCGGTCGAACGGTTCGAAGGCGACGGCAGGCTCGAACGCGTCGTCACCGACAGCGGCAAGGAGATCGACGCCGACGTCGCGGTGATCGGCGTCGGCACCGAGCCGGCCGTGGAGATCATGGCCGGGACGGGGCTCGACCAGGGCGGCGGCATCCCCGTGGGCCCCGGCCTGGAGACGGTCGTGCCGGGCGTCTTCGCCGTCGGCGACGTCGCCCTGCACGACCATCCCGTCTTCGGGCCGATCCGCGTCGAGCACTACGACAACGCGATCAAGATGGGGGAGCACGCCGCCCACGCGATGCTGGGATCGTCCGAGGTCTTCGACGATCCGCACTGGTTCTGGTCCGACCAGTACGACTCGAAGATCGAGATGGCCGGGTATGCCCCGACGTGGGACCGGATGGTCATCCGAGGGTCGCTCGAGGAACGCTCCTTCTGCGCGTTCCTGTTGGATGATGGAGGGGTGATCCGTTCGACGGTGTCCCTCGATCGGAAGCGCGACGTGCGGCGTTCGTTCGGGCTGATCAAGGCTCAGGCGGCCCCCGACCCGAAGGCGCTCGCCGATGCCGACGTCGACCTGCGCACGCTGGTGCCCCAGGAGGCGGGGTAGATGTTCGGCTCGCCGGTCGTCACGCACCCCGTGTGCGATCTTGATCTGCACCAGCGGATCCGAGACGCGAGGCGGGACGCCGTCGCGCGGTCGGTCCGCGGGACCAGGCGGCATCGTTTCCGATCCGGGAGAGGTCACCCGGTGGACGTCGACGGGGAGGTCTTCCGTCCGCACGGCGAGGACGTCGGCCAGGCGTTCCGGTTCTAGCGCTCAGTCCACCGTGAGGTGGCCCGCAACCTCCTGAGGAGTTCCCTCCTCCTCGACCAACCCGTCTCGGAAGAGCACCACGCGGTTCGCGTAGCGGAGCGCCTCCGGGTTGTGCGTCGCGGCCAGCACCGCGCCGTCACGCCGGATCACGTCCCAGAGCGCCTCGAGGATCAGGTCGGCGTTCTCGGTGTCGACCTCGGCGATCGGTTCGTCGGCCATCACGATCTCCGGCTCGGCGATCAGCGCACGGGCCACCGCCACGCGCTGCTGCTGGCCGGCCGACAGCTCGTAGGTTCGGTTGTGGATGCGCGTCTCCAGGCCGAGGCGCTGCAGCCATCGTTCCGCCCGTTCACGGGCCTCGATGAGGTCGACGCCGTTGACGCGCAGCGGGAGCTCGACGTTCTCGACCGCCGAGAGCGCGGGCAACAGTCCGAAGCTCTGGAAAACGACGCCGACCCCGTGTCGCCGCAGCGCGCGACGCTCGTCGGCGGACAGCGAGTCCATCGGCCGGCCCTTCCAGCGCACCTCGCCCTCGTCGGGTGCATCCAGCCCGGCGAGCACGCCGAGGAACGTGGTCTTCCCCGAGCCGCTCGGACCCATCAACGCGACGAAGTCCCTGGATCGGATCGCGACCGATGCGCCGCGGACCGCGACGACGCCTTGCGTGCCGGGATAGCGGCGGACGACGTCGATCCCTTCGACGAGGAGCTCGGGCTCAGGCATGGCCGGTCTCGCTCCGTCTTCGCAGCCGCACCTCGTCCGCGGTGACTTCGGCCTCGAGGTCCGCGCCTCCGAGCGCGGCCACCGCGTCGTCGGGGAGCCGGACACGGCCGTCGTCGGCGATCGGGTCGACCGGCACGCCCTCGTGCAGGACGCGGCCGTCGCGGACCCGGATACGGCGATCGGCGCGCCGCGCCGCCACCAGGTCGTGTGTCACCATGATGATGGTCACGTGGAACTCGCGGTTGACCGTGCGGAAGGCCTCGAGGACCCGAGCGGCCGACTCCGAGTCGAGCTCCGCCGTCGGTTCGTCGGCCAGCAGGATCGCGGGTGTGTTGGAGAGCGCCGCGGCGATCGCCACCCGCTGCTGCTCGCCACCGGAGAGCATCCCGGGCGTGTGCTTCGCGCGATCGGTGAGGCCGACGAGCTCGAGGAGACCGTCGACGTCGTGTTTCCTCGCCACCTGGGTCCGGCGCACGGTCGCGGGGAGGCGGATGTTGTCGCGCACCGACAGGTACGGAACCAGGTTGCGCGCCGTTCCCTGCCACACGAAGCCGACCCGTTCCGCCCGATACTCCGTGAGCTCCTCGTCGCCCAGCAGCCCCAGGTCGCGTCCTTCCACCTCCACGATGCCGGCCGACGCTCGATCGAGCCCACCCACGAGGTTCAGGATCGTGGACTTGCCCGCACCGCTGGGGCCGACGACGGCCAGGAACTCCGCGGGCTGGACGTCGAGGTCGACGCCGCCGAGGGCCACCACGCCGACGTCGCCCACCCGATAGACCTTGTAGGTGTGTCGGAGGCGCACGAGCGCGTCGGATCCTTCGGGCCGGTAGCGATCCGGGCTGACGACGTTCTCGATCACTCCGCCTCCCCTCGCAGCACACCGGTGACGGAGGCGCGGAGGAGCGCGCGTGCGGACAGCGCGAGCGCGAGCGCGCTCGCGCCGACGATGGCGGCGAGCGCGATCCCCAGCGAGACCCAATCCATCAAGAACACCGGAGGCGGATACGCCACCGAGAGGCTCGGTCCGACGTACGGCATCATCAAGCGAAGCAGGAGATAGCCCAGGCCGAGGCCCGCCACGACCGCGAATCCGAGGAGCAGCACCTGTTCGAGGGCGAGCGTCCGGACGATCTGTCCGGACGCGGAGCCCATCGCCCGGAGTGCCGCGAACTCGTAGTCGCGGCGGCGCTGTGCGAAGTACAGCGCCGCCGCCACCCCGACCACCACGAGGCCGGCTCCACCGGCCGCCGAGACGAAGTTCATCCCCAGGGCGAGGCTCTGTGGCAGCTGCGCCAGGAACCCCTCGATCGGGGCGGTTCTCGCCACGTCCCCCTGGATGAATCCGTCGCCGCGGAGCAGCGGGACCGGGTTCCGTTCGCCCTCGGCCCAGACCTCGTTCAGGACGAGGCCCGGCTCGGGCACGGCCGCGGCCCGCTCGAGGAGTGCGGAGGCCGACACCACGATGAACGGTGCGTTTGGGATCAACGACGGGAACTGGAGCGCGCCCGCGACCGGATCGAGCTCCGTTTCCTGCCCGCCCAGGGCCACGGGGAAGACAGGTCCCCCGGCTGCGGCGATCCCGGGCGAGACGAGCGCGGGGAGGGGGTCCGATGGCGGCACGATCCCGCCGATCACGTCGGACGCTCCCGAGATCATCTCGTAGCGGACCCCGGATCCGTCGGGTTCGACCGATCCGGTGCTGCCGCGCCAGGTGAGCGCCTCCCAGTCCGACAACGACAGCGGCGCCCCGTCGGCGGCGACCGAGGAGATCTCGAAGGTTCCCTCATCGGGTGAGTCCAGCGAGGTCCGGTGGATCGTGATCGACAGCAACCGGACGGAACCGTCGATCGGCATCTCGTAATGGGCGGGGCCCGCCTCGACCGGCCGGAGGGGGGCGGTGTGGACGACCCCGCCCTCGTCCACGGCGGTCGCCGTCACCTGCAGGTGCCGCACGTCCCGGCCCGAGTCCATCTCGAACGTCAGCTGACTGGTCGCGGCGGGCAGGTCCATGCCGAAGGCGGGAGCCTCCAGCCGCGGGAGGATCTCGGACAGCGGGACGTCGGAGAAGTCCTCTCGCCACCAGCCGGCGGCAGGATAGGTCGCGGGGTCGATGCCGAGAGCGATGGGCGGCAGCTGGAAGGTCCCGCTCTCGAGGCGCGGCTCGGTGCGAACGACCGGTGTCGTCGCCTCGGGCATGTGTCGGATCACCGACAGGACGTTCTCGGGCGGCGTGACGTTCACGCGCCAGTCCGCTCCCACCTGTGCGTGCGCCGCGTCCTGGTGGTTCCGCAGCACGATGGCTCGGTACGAGGTGGACACGACGAGCAGTCCCATCGAGAGCAGGAGGAGGAGGGCGGCGGCGAACCCCGTCCCCGGCGATCGTCCGATCCGTCTCCCCGCGAGGTACCTCGGCAGGCGCCGTGATCGTCCGATCCGGGAGTCGAGCCCTCGGAACACGAGGAGCAGGAGCCGGAGCGCGAGGAACGATCCACCGAACAGGAGGAGGGTGGGAGCGACCAGGATGAGGGGGTCGATCTCACCGGATCCCGCTTGGGGCTGAGTGCCGGTCCGCAACTGGAGGAACGCGAACACGCCGAGCGGCAGGACGAACAGCTCGACAGGCACCCGCGCGAGGAGCGGACGGTCTTCCCGGGACGCGGCCCGCCGCTCCTCGAGCACCGTCCGCGACACGTACGGGACCGAGAGTCCCAGGAGGATCACGCCGCCGACGACGGCGGCGACGAGCCCGAGCAACGCGGCCGTCGCGTTCAAGTGGATGGGGAAGCTCACTCCTGGGAGGTCCGGTCCGTTCGCGGTGCTCGCGAGCGCTGCCAGCCCCATCCCCAGGAGCAAGCCGAGCGGGAACGCGACGATCGCCGCGAAGACCGCCTGGATGCCCTGCGCCGCCAGCAAGACACCTCGGCCGAATCCTCGGCTGTGCAGAACCGCGAGCTCGAATCCCTGCCGGGTGAGCGCGAGGGCACCGACCCCGGCCAGGACGGCGAGCGTGACGGCGCCGATCTGGAACACCACGAGCAGGATCGGCACGGCCAGGTCGGCGACCCGCTGCCGGACGAGGTCCATGAGCGTGCCGAGTCCTGAGATCAGGCTGACCGAGTCGAGACCCTCCTCGTCCTGGAGGCTCGTGAAAACCCGCTGGAGGTTGTTCGGGACCTCGGAGGCTCGCTCGAACGGCACACCGGTGAGGGCGAGGTAGGCATCCCACGAGTACTGAGTGGTCAGCTCCAGCCTCTGCGTGGCTCGGACGAGGGTACCGATGTCGACGATGCTCGGCTGAGGCCGGGTCGAGTCCGTGTCATCGGTGCGGTTCGGGAACGGACTCTGCGAACCGAACCAGAACGCGTCGCCTCGATCCGGTGTGGAGTAGGTGCCGCTGACGGTGAGCTTCAGCTCCCGTCCCGTCGGTCCGATGATCGCGATCCGGTCGCCGCGACGGATCCCGAGCGTCCGGGCCATCGCCACGTGAATGAGGATGCCGTCGGCGCCGGGAGGCTCACCGTGGATCTCGAGATGATCCCCGGCGCCTTCCCTGGCAAGGAGCGGGACCGAAGGACCGGCCGGCGAGAGGAGACGCACGGTGCCGAGTCCCTGCCGGACGAGCTTGTCCGTGGGCAGGGCGTCCACCCGGTCCGTGATCACCCCGTCGGCGGTCGTCCAATCGAAGCTCTCGTCGCCGAAGACCTGGAACCGGGCGTTGCGCACCGTGGGGGGAGCGCCGGTGAGCTCCGACGACAGGATCGCTTCCCGCGCCGCCTCCGCGTAGATCGGGCCTGCGACCAGCACCCCGACCGAGAAGGCCAGCGTGACCACGACGGCCAGACCCAGCATCCGCTGGGCGACGAAGCGCTTGAACAGGAAACGAAGGGTCGCCATACACACCTCGAGGCCCGGCGAGGGCCCCGTTCGCTCGATGATACGGACCTGCGCTTCCTTGCCGATGGCGACGAGTGTCGGAACCTTGCCCCCCGGTGGACCCTTGCTAGGCTGCGAGCGACCGCCACGCTGGCGAAGAAGACGCCCAGAGCCACCACGACAGGAGATCCATATGGACAGGCCCGAGATCATCCTGGCGCCCGGACCCACGCCGATCCCGCCCGAAGTGCTCCTCGCCCAAGGGAGTCCGCTCGTCTATCACCGAGGCCCCGGGTTCGGGCGACTGATGCGCGATGTCACGGCGCGTCTGAAGGAGCTTTACCGGACGGATGGGGCGGACGTGCTGTTGATGACCTCATCCGGCACGGGCGGACTCGAGTCCGCCGTTCAGAACGTCTTCTCGCCCGGAGACGAGGTCCTGGTCCCTCTGGCCGGGTTCTTCTCCGAGCGGTGGCGCGCCCTGGCGACGGCGATGGGTCTCACGGTTCGCACGGTGGACCACGAGTGGGGGCAGAAGATCGACACCGCCCGGGTCTCGAACGCGCTCGCGGAGCATCCGGTCAAGGCCGTGCTCCTCACGCACTCGGAGACCTCGACCGGTGTGATCCAGCCGGTTGAAGCGCTCGCCCGCGTGGCCAACGAGGCCGGCGCGTTGGTGGTCGTGGACGTTGTGAGCAGCCTCGGCGCCGTGCCCTTCGAGTTCGACGGCTGGGGGATCGACGTGGCCGTCGGTGGGTCACAGAAGGCGTTGTCGGCCAGTCCGGGGATCGCCTTCGTCGCGGTCAGCGAACGCGCGTGGGAGGCCCACGCCGCGGCAACGCTTCCTCGGTTCTACTTCGACTGGTCCATCTATCGACGGTTCGCCGAGCTTCCCGAGCCGGAGAACCCGTGGACGCCGGCGATCAGCGTGATGCAGGGGCTGCATGCGGCCCTCGAGCTGTATTTCCAGGACGGCGTCGACGCGGCGCACCACCGTCACGAGCTCCTCTCGCGGGGGGTCAAGGAGGGTGTGAAGGCGCTGGGGCTCGACCTGTTCGGTGAAGGGCTGGAGCAGAACTGGACCGTGACGGCGATCCGCGCGCCGGAGGGGATCGACGCCGACACCATCGGCGATCGGATCCGTTCCGACTTCGGCTGTGTCCTCGCTCCGGGCCAGGGACCGCTGAAAGGGAAGGTCTTCCGGATCGGCCACTTCGGCTACGTGAGCGAGCTCGACATCATCCGCGGCCTGGCCGCCCTGGAGATGACCCTCGAACGCCTCGGCCATCCCGTGAAGCGGGGCGCGGCCGTGGCCTCGGCCGAGGGCGTCTTCCAGGAAGCAGCGACGTAGGCGTGCGGGTCCTCGTCACCGAGAAGCTGTCCGAAGCCGGTCTCGAGCTGTTGCGACAGCGGTTCCAGGTCGACGTGCGCGAAGACCTCGCGCACGGCGACCTGGCCGCGGAGATCGCACCGTATGACGCGCTCGTGATCCGGAGCGCGACGCGGGTCACCGCCGACGTCCTCGAGGCTGCTCCGCGCCTCAAGGTCGTCGCCCGCGCCGGGATCGGGGTCGACAACGTGGACGTGGACGCCGCGACCCGGCGAGGTGTCATGGTGGTGAACGCGCCGCAGTCCAACACGATCAGCGCGGCGGAACACACGATGGCGCTCCTGCTGGCGCAGGCGCGGAACATCCCGCAGGCGAACACCGAGCTGCACGCCGGACGATGGGATCGGGAACGATGGGAAGGGGTCGAGCTCGAGGGGAAGACGATCGGACTGATCGGGCTCGGTCGCGTCGGCACCCTCGTCGCGTCCCGCGCGCAGGGATTCGGCATGCGGGTGATCGCGTTCGATCCCTACGTCTCCGCGGAGCGAGCGAAGGAGCTGGGCGTCGACGTGATGCCCACACTGGAGTCGCTCCTCGTGCAGTCGGACTTCGTATCGATCCACCTTCCGGGATCGCCGGACACACAGGGGTTGATCGGCGCGCATCAGCTCGCGATGTTCAAGCAGGGCGCGCGCCTCGTGAACACCTCGCGCGGGGGGATCGTGGACGAGGAGGCGTTGGCGAAGGCGCTCGAGGACGGGCGGCTGGCGGGCGCCGCGCTCGACGTGTTCGCCGTGGAGCCGTCGACCGACTCACCGCTGTTCGGTATCGATCAAGTGGTGCTCACGCCGCACCTCGGTGCATCGACCGTCGAGGCACAGGACAAGGCGGGGACGACCGTGGCGGAGATGGTGCGTCTCGCCCTGGAGGGTCAGTTCGTTCCGTACGCCGTGAACGTCTCCGCAGGCGCGGAGGTGAGCGAGTCCGTTCGTCCGTTCGTGGGCCTGGCCGAACGCCTCGGGGCGCTCGTCGCGGGTCTGGCGGACGGGGGCGTCCGGTCGATCGTCGCGTCCTACCTCGGCAGGATCGCGGAGCACGACACGAGGGTGCTCACCCTCGCGATCTTGAAAGGCATCCTCGGCCGGTCCGTGAACGAGCCGGTGTCGTTCGTGAACGCCCCGATGCTCGCCCGCGACCGCGGCATCACGGTCAGCGAGATGCGCTCGACGGGTTCCCAGGACTACGTGAGCCAGGTGTCCGTGCGGGCACAGACCGAGTCCGCGACCGAGGTCGAGGTGGGAGGAACCCTGCTGGGCAAGAAGAACGCGGAGCGTGTGATCCAGGTCTGGGACTTCGAGGTCGAGATCGAGCCCGCGCGGCACATGATCTTCTTCGTCTACGAGGATCGCCCCGGCATCATCGGCAAGGTCGGGACGATCCTGGGCGAGCACGACATCAACATCGCGACGATGGAGGTGGGCCGGAAAGCCGCCGGCGGTGACGCCCTGATGGGTCTCACGGTCGATTCGCCGGTGCCGACCGACGTGATGCAGACGGTCGCGGCCGCGATCGACGCCCACACGATCCGTGCGGTGACGCTCGATCTGTGACCCGAGGTCTTCCCGCTTCCTGGCCGAGCCGCATGTTCCTCGTGCTACCCTGGACGGACCATGAAGCGGTACATGACGAAACGACCAGTGCACGGGGCCCTCTGACGCGTCTCACGCGTCGCGCCCCGTAGTCCGTTCGTCGCCCCTCCGCACCGCCCCACGTGCAGCAAGGAGACCGCTCCATGAACCGCTCATCCAAGTCCAACGTTCGCCGTCTCGCCATCGGTCGGCTCATCTCCGTCACCGGCGGAGCCGCCGCGTACACGGCGTTGAACTACACCGTGTGGCAGCGCACCCACTCGCCCTTCATGCAGGCGCTCTCGCTCCTGTTGACGTTCGGCGTGGCCGGCTTGGTCGGTCCCTTCACGGGAGCGCTGGGGGATCGGTACAACCGCAGGACCGTGATGATCTGGTCCGAGGCCATCTCGGCGGTCTTCTTCGCGGCGATGATCTTCGCCAAGGACCCGGGACTCCTCATCGCCTTGGCGTTCGGCTCGGCGATCGCGGAGCTGCCGTTCTTCTCGGCGTCGCGCGCGGCGATCCCGAACCTCGTCGAGTCCGAAGAGGACATCTCGTGGGCCAACAGTTTGGTCACGATGGGCGTGCACGCCGGCATCGCCGTCGGGCCGATCATCGGGGGTGGCCTCGTGGCGATCCTCGCACCCGGCGACATGCCTTCCGCGGACCGGCTGCACCTGGCGGGTGCGGTCGTCTTCGGCCTGAACGCGATCTCCTTCCTCGTGTCGCTCGCCGTCACCCTGACCGTCCACGGCCGGTTCGAGGAGGAACGGTCGGCCGAACCGCAGCCCGAGCACGAGGGCCTGTTCGCCGGCGCCACCTACCTGTTCCGAGAGGCGGTGCTCCGTCGGATGGCGATCGCCTGGCTGGTGTTCGTCCTCGGCATGGGCATGGGGATGGTGGCCGACGCGCCGCTCGCCGAGTCGTTCGGCACGGGCGGCTGGGGCTTCGGGCTGCTGATCGCCTGCTGGGGGACCGGCTCCGTGCTCGGCACGCTGGTCGGGCGTTGGATGAACGCCCGCACGGAGCCGCTCTGGATGGTGTTCGGAGCGGCGGGGGTCGCCGTGTCGGCGTTCGGGGTCGGCCTCTTCAGCCTCTTCCCGCTCGTCCTGGTGTCCCTGCTCGTGATGGGCACGTCCGACGGGGTCTCGATCGTGGCCGAGAACGGCATCATGCAGCGGCGCACGCCGGACGCCGTCCGGAGCCGGACCATGGCCGCGCTCGAGGCCGTCCTCTCCCTGGGTCTGGCCGTCGCCTACCTGGCAGCGGGGCCGGTGCTCCGCGCGGTGGGGCCGCAGACCGTCTACGTGATCGCCGGCGTGTTCGCCCTCGGTGCAACCTTCGTACTCCTTCCGCTTGGTCCGCCTCAGGGCCGACGAGGGTAGGACGGGCGGCCTAGGACAGGCCGTGCCGGAACCGACTACCGGGGAACGCGCGACTGTGTGATTCTTGCCCTCGATGACCGAGGGCACGGGACGCTCGGCGGTACGGCGGGTCGCGGTTGCGCGAGGCATCTCGCTCACCGGCAGCGGGGCCGCGTTCGCGGTGCTCGCCTACATGGTCTACCGCTTGACCGGCGACTCGGCCATCTGGCTCTCGATGACCTTGCTGCTCACGATGGGCGTGCAAGGTCTCGTCCAGCCCTTCGCGAGCTGGCTGGGGGACCGGTTCGACCGGCGGCGCGTGCTCGTGATCTCGGACCTGTGCGCCGCCGCGGGGTTCGTCGCCCTGGCGTTCGCTCGGACGCCGGGCCAGCTCGTGGCGATCGCCTCGATCACGGCGATCCTCGAGTCGCCGGTCTGGGCGGTGGCCGGGGCATCGATCCCGAACCTCGTCGAGGAGGAGGACCTCCCCTGGGCGAACGGGCAGGTGGCGATCGGGAGGCACCTCGGGAGCTTCATCGGGCCTCTGCTCGGGACGCAGGTGATCGCCTTGCTCGCGGGCGACGCTCCGTCGGCCGATCGCCTGCTCGGCGCCGGCGCGTTCGTGTTCGGCCTCAACGCGGCAACGTTCCTCTTCTCCGCATGGCTGATCGGGACGACGCCCGGCCGGTTCAACGACGAGAGGCCCGCGAAGAGCGAGCACACCGGGATCCGGGCCGGTTTCCGCTACGCGATGAGCGATCGCGTTCTTCGGGCGATCCTCCTGGGGTGGTCGGTTCTCCTCCTCGGTGTCGGCCTCATCCTCGTCGCGGAGCTGCCCTATGCGCTGGAATTCGGCAAGGGCGCGTTCGGGTTCGGATTGATCTCCGCGCTCTGGGGAGGTGGGGCGGCGCTCGGCGCCGTGTTCGCGGCGCGATGGCTCACCGCCCGCCGTGAGCCCGCGACGTTGCTCTTCGCCGTGCTGCTCGGTGGCGTGATCATGTTCGGGATCGGATGGTCGCCCGTGTGGATCGTCGCGCTCGTGTTCATGGTCGCGGAAGGTCTCTGTGAAGGGTTCGCGAGCGTGGCCGAGCAGGGACTGCTCCAGCGACGAACGCCCGACGACGTTCGCAGCCGGGTCGCGGGCGCGGTCGAAGCAGCCACGTTGATCGCGCTCGCGGTCTCACTGACCGTGGGGGGTCCCATCGTCGACGCGCTCGGGCCACGCGCCGCGTACTCGATCAGCGGCATCCTGACCCTGATCGCCGCGCTCATCATGACGAGCGCGTTGCGCCACCCGGGCCTCCCGCCGCATCAGGCGGATCTCGCGTTCGAGTTCGCGCCCGCGGAACCCGTCGCCGTCGATCGGACCGCGACGTCCTAGGGGCTGGCCAGCCGCCCCGTGGGATCGGGGAACAGCACTCGGAACGAGGCGCCGCCACCTTCTCGATCCTCCACCCACGCGCGGCCGCCGTGCGCTTCCGCGAACCGAGCCACCAGTGAGAGGCCGACCCCCAGCCCGGGCGATGGGGCCGACCGCTCGCCCCGCTCGAACGGCTCGAAGAGCCGGTCTCGCTCGTCGGCTGCCACGCCGGGCCCGTCGTCTTCCACCCGGAGGATCACGCCGTTGTCCACGCGGCGGGCGCCGACCCAGATGGTGGCCCCCGGCGGGGTGTGCTTCACGGCGTTCACCAGCAGGTTCTCGACGATCCGCACGACCATCGACTCATCCATCCACGCATCGATCGGCTCGGCCTGCACGTGCACCGTGCGCTCCTCGAGGACGTCGGACTCGGCCACCGTGCGGCCGATCAGGGCGCCCAGGTCGATGAGTTCCCGCCGCGGCTGCACGAGGCCACGGGTGAGCCGGTCCATGTCGAGCAGGTCGTTGACCATCGCGGTGAGGCGCTTGGCCTTCTTCGCGAGGCTCCTCATCAGCTGTCGCCGATCCTCGTCCGAAACCCCCAGCTCGTCGGCGTTCTCCAGCGTGATGGCACTCCCGAGGATCGCCGACAGCGGCGTCCGCAGATCGTGGGACACCGCCGTCAGGAACGTGTTCTTCATATCGTCGGCTTCGCGGAGCCGCTCGACGGCCAGTCGTTCCATCTCGAGCGCCTGCGCGAGCTCCTGTTCGGCCCGCTTCTGTTCGCTGATGTCGTACATCACCCCTTGCCAGAACAAGGGTTTCCCCTCGGCGTCCTTGATCAGGACGGTCTCGTCGTGCACCCAGACGATCCGCCCGTCCCGAGCCACCATCCGGTAGTCCTCGCTGAACCCGCCCAACTCGTAGGAGCGCTTCGCCGCTTCCACCGCGCGATCGCGATCCGCCGGGTGGAGGAGCTCCCGCCAGAGTGTCGGGTTCGCCTGGCGCTCCTCCGGCGTGTAGCCGAAGAGCTCCTCGTACTGCGGGCTGATGTAGAAGGGCGCGTCGTCCGAGCCGCCCTCGCCCTCGATGTAGACGACGGCGGGGATCCGCTCGGCGAGCGACTTGAACTTCACGGCCTCCGATCGGAGCTCCGACTCGAGCCACTTCTGCTCGGAGATGTCCTCGTACAGCCCCTGTACGTACGAGGGGTTCCCCGCCTCATCGTTCACCACGGTTCCCTGGTCCCGGATCCAGACGATGCTCCCGTCGGGCCGGATCATCCGGTACTCGAGGGTGAAGGAGTCGCTCGCCTTGATCGCGTCGCGGAGCGCCGTGACTGCCTGCATCGCGGTCCTCGGGATGGAGGTGGGCGCCCCAGGCGTCGTCGGTCACGAAGGCGTCCGCGGACAGCCCGAGCACCTTCTCGACCTGCGGGCTGACGTAGATCGACGTCATCTCCTCGTCGGCCGTATCCATGTAGGTGACCGCGGGGAGCTGCTCCACGAGGCTTCGGTACCGGCGTTCCAGCTCTTGCAGCCGGAGCTCGGCCTCCTTGCGCTGGGTGATGTCGAAGAAGAATCCCAAGACGTACTCCGGCTGCCCGTCGTCGTCCCGGACGGTCGTCGCCGAGTCCCGGACCCAGATCTCACGACCGTCGTCCCGGACCATCCGGTACTCCAGCGTGAACGGCGCCTCCGAGCGGACGCCCTCGACCGTTTCGCGCCGTGCCCGGTCGCGATCGTCCGGATGGACCCGCTCGGCCCATTCGTCGCCGGTGGTCCCGGATGGGCGTCCGAGCAGGTCGTTGATCTGGGGACTGACGTAGAGGTTGGTGAGGCTCTCGTCCGGCGCGTCGATATAGGTCACGATCGGCAGCCGTTCGATCAACGTCCGGTATCGCTGCTCGACCTCTGCGGCGCGGCTCTCCGCTTCCTTCTCGCGCGTGATGTCCACCATCAGGCCGATCCAGTGAGCCGGGCGCTGCTCGCTCGCGGGGACGAGGACGGCCTCGTCTCGAACCCACACCACTCGGTCATCGGCAGTGACCAACCGGTATTCCTCGAGGTAGGAGGAGGAGGTGGCGTTCGCGGTCTGCTCTGCCCCCTTGACACGTTCGCGGTCGTCCGCATGAACGAGCGTCAACCAGAAGTGCTCGGAGTGGAGGAAGCGCTCGGGAGGATGTCCCGTGAGGCCCTCGACACGCGGGCTCATGTACAGGGTGATGCCGTTCAACCCGTGCGCCTGGACGTACGCCACACCGGGCATGGACCCGAGCACGTGATGGAAACCCGGGTCGAAGACCGGAAGATGGCGTGCGTCGATCGGTGTGGGTGTGCTCACGCGTGCTCGTGTCCTTGGGATGGGGTCAACAGAAGCATCGGCGCCCCCAGGGCTCGACGTGAGGGGGAGGCCCCCACGCATCCCTTCTCGGGTGCAGAGGGAGGTCGGTCCTCGACCTCCCTTCATCGTAGGCTCCGGCCGTCCCTCTACCGAGGAGCCTCGATGTCAGAGACGTTCACCTTCTACGTCCAGCCCTGGTACCGGAAGTCGCCCTATTTCGAGTCGACGAAACGCGCCGGTTGCAGAAGCTGGGGTCTCTACAACCACATGCTGCTGCCGACCCTGTACGACGATCCGGTCACCGAGTACTGGGCGCTCCTCAACGGCGTGACGATGTGGGACGTGGCCGTCGAGCGCTGCGTCGAGATCTCGGGCCCCGATGCGTTCGAGTTCACGAACCTCCTCACGTGCCGCGACCTCACGACCTGCGCGGTCGGGCAGTGCAAGTACGTGCTGCTCACGGCGCGGCGCGGCGGGATCGTGAACGACCCCGTGCTGCTCCGTCTCGAGGAGGATCGGTTCTGGCTCGCACTGGCCGACTCCGACGCGCTCCTCTACGCGAAGGGAGTGGCGGCCTTCGCCGGGCTGGACGTCGACATCGAGGAAGCGGACGTGTCGCCGATGCAGATCCAGGGTCCGAAGTCGAAGGAGGTCGTCCGTGCCTTGTTCGGCGATGCGATCGCCGACCTTCGCTACTACTGGTGCGCCGAGGCCGACGTGGACGGGATCCCGGTCGTCGTCTCCCGCACCGGCTGGACGGGCGAGGTGGGATACGAGGTCTACCTGCGGGACTCGTCGCGTGGCGACGAGCTGTGGCGGCTCGTCGAGGAGGCGGGTGCGCCGTACGACATCCGGGCGATCGCACCGTCGGAGGCGCGCCGGATCGAGGCGGGGATCTTCAACTACGGCTCGGACATGCGGACGGAGGACACCCCGTTCCACATCAGCGGCCTGGAGCGGCTCGTGGAGCTCGATCAGGACGCTGACTTCATCGGGAAGGACGCGCTTCGGCGGATCGCCGAGGAGGGAGTCGATCGCAAGCTCGTCGGCATCGACATCGAAGGAGCACCGATGACGGACGAGGGCGCGCTCAACGACCTCTGGCCGCGTGCACGAGCCGGGCGGCGGCCGCATCGGTCGCGTGACGGCCGGGGCGTGGTCGCCCCGCCTGGAGCGCAACATCGGCTACGCCTGGGTGCCCGCGACCCACATGAAGGTCGGCACGTCCCTCGCCCTCGAGGCTCACGACGGGATGCGCGATGCGACCGTGGCCACATTGCCGTTCGTCGACCCGGCCAAGGAGATCCCGAAGACGTGAGCGGATCGATGCGCTTCGACCGGGCCGTCGAGTACTACGACCGCACGCGAGGTCTCTCGGAGGACGCGTCGCGCGAGATGACCACCATGCTCGCGAACGAGCTCCGGGGGAGGGGCAGGGCCCTCGAGATCGGCGTGGGCACCGG
The DNA here is from genome assembly GCA_963737525.1 of uncultured Actinomycetota bacterium. Classification (GTDB taxonomy): domain Bacteria; phylum Actinomycetota; class UBA4738; order UBA4738; family HRBIN12; genus JAJNBA01. Next base: position 6,062 of record CAVTTD010000034.1, on the reverse strand, counting down.
GCTCGTCGCCCTCCCGCTCGCGGCTGCCGGCGTGCCGATCGTCGGCCTGGATCTCTCGGCGCCGATGCTCGCCAAGCTGGTGGAGAAGGCGGGTGGGCAGGCGCCGTTCCCCGTGGTGGTCGGGGACGCGACCACGCTGCCGTTCTCCGACGACCGCTTCGGCGGGGCCGTGGTCCGACACGTCCTCCACCTGGTCCCGGCGTGGAGGCAGGTCGTGGCGGAGCTCGTTCGCGTGGTCGTCCCGGGCGGGCCCGTGCTCGTCTCGAGCGGTCAGGTCCCCGAGCCGTGGCACGAGCTGACCGAACGGTTCATGGACCGGGTCGGCCGTCCCTCCTTCGCCGACGCTCTCGATTCCTGGGAGACCGGCGCGATCGTGCAGGTGTTCCGGGCGCACGGGGCCACGGCTCGGGAGCTCCCACCGATCACCGAACGTGTGGCGCAGACGATGGAGGAGTTCCTCGATCAGATGGCCGCCGGCATGCACTCGTGGACGTGGGAGGTCGACGAGGGGAAGCGACGGGAGGCGGTCGCCGAGCTCCGTGCGTGGGCGCTGGAGCGCTGGGGCTCCCTGGATCCGCCCGGGGGCCGGGACGTCGCGATCGAATGGCACGCGTTCGACCTTCCCTGACGGCCGCCGGGTATCCTGAGAACCCTTCGAAGGAGGTCAGGAGTGCCGATCACGCAGGTCGAAAAGATCTGGATGGACGGCGAGCTGGTGCCGTGGCACGACGCCCAGATCCACGTCCTCTCCCATGCGGTTCACTACGGCAGCGGCGTCTTCGAGGGCATCCGGGCGTACGAGACCATGCGCGGCGCTGCGGTCTGGCACCTCGACGAGCATCTGAAGCGGCTGTTCCGATCCGCGAAGCTCTACCACGCCGAGATCCCGTACTCGCGCGAGGCCCTCACGCAAGCGACGAAGGACGTGATCCTCGCCAACGGTCTCGATGCCTGCTACGTCCGCCCGCTGGTGCTCCGCGGCTACGGCGAGATGGGGGTGAACCCGCTCGAGGCGCCGGTCAACGTCGTCATCGCGGTGTGGCCCTGGGGGGCGTACCTCGGGGAGGAGGCCCTCGAGCAGGGCGTTCGCATCAAAGTGAGCAGCTGGCGCCGGAACGGCCAGAACTCGCTCCCGGCCGCCGCGAAGGCGACCGGTCAGTACATCAACTCGGTCCTCGCCAAGGTGGAGAGCCTGAAGGCGGGCTACGACGAGGCGATCATGTTGAACGAGGCAGGCTTCGTGACCGACGGCTCGGGGGAGAACGTGTTCGTCGTGCGGGACGGCGTCTTGACGACACCGCCGATCTCGGCCGGATGCCTCGACGGGATCACGCGCGGCTCGGTGATCACGATCTCGCGCGACCTGGGGTACGAGGTTCGCGAGGAGAACCTCGTCCGCACCGATCTCTACAACGCCGACGAGTGCTTCTTCACCGGGACCGCCGCGGAGCTCACGCCGATCCGGGAGGTCGATGACCGGGTCGTCGGCGAGGGACACCGCGGGCCCGTGACCAAGGAGCTCCAGGGAGCTTTCTTCGCCGCGACGAAGGGCGAGACCGAGAAGTACGCCCACTGGCTCACCTACGTGAACGACTGATGGAGGAGAGCGAGGAGCGGTACCGGCTCCCCCGGACGGTCGTACCGTCGCGGTACGACCTGACCTTGGAGCCGGACCTGGATGCCGGCACGTTCGATGGAGCCGTCGCAGTGGCGATCGAGGTCGTCGAGCCGGTCACCGAGATCGTCCTGAACGCGAACGAGCTCCGGCTGGGCGACGCCACGCTGACGGGCGCCGACGGTCGCACGATCGAGGTGTCGAAGATCCTCATCGACGACGACGCCGAACGAGCGACCGTGGACCTGGCGGAGACCGCCGAGTCGGGGGAGTGGATCCTCACGATCTCGTTCCGCGGCGAGCTGAACCCCCGGCTGACCGGTTTCTATCGAAGCACCTATCAGGATGGGGACGCCGCCACGCATGTGATCGGGACCACGCACTTCGAGGCGACCGACGCTCGCCGGGCGTTCCCCTGCTGGGACGAGCCCGACCTGAAGGCCGTGTTCGCGATCACGTTGATCGTGAAGGAGGGGCTCGCCGCCGTCTCGAACGGGCCCGAGGTGGAGCGGGAGTCCCTGGACGACGGGCGGGTGCGGATCCGGTTCGCCGACACGATGAAGATGTCGACCTACCTGGCCGCGTGGGTCGTCGGCCGTCTCGAGCTCTCCGATCCGGCCGACGCGCGCGGGGTTCCGGTCCGGATCGTCCACGTCCCCGGCAAAGGTCACCTGACGAGCTTCGCGACCGAGGCGAGCGTCCACTCCTTGAACTGGTTCGCCGATTACTACGGGATCGCGTATCCGGAGGCGAAGCTCGACAACGTCGCGATCCCGGACTTCGCACAGGGCGCGATGGAGAACGTCGGGTGCGTGACGTACCGGGAGCAGGTTCTGCTGCTCGACCCCGCCCGTTCCACGCAGGAGGAGCAGCTCGGCGTCGCGGAGACCGTGGCGCACGAGCTCGCCCACATGTGGTTCGGCGACCTGGTGACGATGCGCTGGTGGAACGGGATCTGGCTGAACGAGGCGTTCGCCACGTTCATGTCGATGCTCGCCGTGGACGACTTCCGGCCCGACTGGGAGATCTGGAACACGTTCACACGCGATCGCTCGAATGCCTTCGAGGTCGACGCGCTGGAGACGACCCGGCCGATCGAGTACGAGGTCCGCTCTCCGGACGACGCGAGCGGCATGTTCGACACGCTCACCTACGTCAAGGGCGGCGCCGTGCTCCGGATGCTCGAGCAGTGGCTCGGCGCCGAGCGCTTCCGGGACGGGATCCGCCGGTACCTCGCGAAGCACGCGTACGGGAACACGGAGACCCACGACCTCTGGGATGCGCTCGAGGAAGAGACCGGGGAGCCCGTGCGTCGCACGATGGACGCGTGGATCTTCCAGCGCGGCTACCCGGCGATCTCCGTGAGCCTCGACGGAGGCGCGGTCCGGTTCGCCCAGCGCCGGTTCCTCCCGTCGAGGGACGACGACGACACGACGTGGCCGGTGCCGCTGACGGTTCGGCAGGCCGCGGGCGATCAGGAACGCGTGGATCGGATCCTGATCGAGGCGGACGGGGCGGAGCTGGAGCTGCTCTCGCCCGATGCGGTCGTGATCGCGAACGCGGGCTCCGCGAGCTTCGTGCGGGTCTGGTACGACGACGAGCTGCGATCGCGGATCGTCGCGAGGGCGATGGACGTGCTCACGCCGATCGAGCGGTACGGCCTCGTGGACGACGCGTGGGCGGCCGTCGTCGCGGGGAAGGCGTCCGCGGATTCGTTCCTCGATCTCGTGCGCGGCTTCGCGGACGAGACCGACCTGCGGGTCTGGCAGGCGGTCCTGGGCGGTCTCGGCTGGTTCGATCGGTTCGTGGACGACGATCCGCGCGAGCGCCTGCGGGCGTTCGTGCGGGATCTCGTGCGGCCGGCGCTCGCGCGGCTCGGGTGGGAGGCCGCAGCGGACGAAACCGACCTCACGCGCGCGCTCCGTGGCCAGCTCGTGCAGTCCCTCGCGGTGCTCGGCGCCGATCCGGAGACCCTCGCGCAATGCCGGGAGCTCGAGCTCGGAGACGAGGGCGATCCGCAGCTCCTACAGGCCGCGGTCGAGGCCGTCGCCGCCGAAGGGACCGCCGAGGACCTCGACCGCTACTGGCAGCGCTATCACCGGGCCTCCACGCCCCAGGAGGAGGAGCGGTACCTGTTCGCGACCTCGCGCTTCCCTGGCGACGCGGAGATCGAACGGGTCCTCGCCGCGAGCTTGACCGACGAGATCCGGACGCAGGATGCGCCATACGTGCTCGCCCGCTCGACGACGAACCGCAGCCAGGGACCGAAGGTCTGGCGCTTCATCGCCGAGCACTGGGACGCGATGCAGGATCGCTTCGCGTCTTCGAACATCATCGGACTCGTCTCCGGGATCCGGTACCTGACCGACCCCGATGCGGTGGCGGATGTCGACGCGTTCTTCCGCGACCACGACATCCCGCAGAACCACCTCATGCTGCAACAGGGACTCGAGCGGATGCGCGTGGCCGCGAAGCTGCGCGAACGTGTGACCCCGGAGCTGCTCGAACGCTTCCGCAGCTGAGAACGGTCACGATCCTGCCCGTCCGGGCATACACCCCTCGGGCGAAACCTTTGAGTGATCCGCGGAACCCGTCGCGACCGAGGGGTCGTCCAAGGGAGATCGGAACCGGCCGATCCTTCGGCCGAACAGGGCCGAGAGATGAGAGGAGCCCTCCATGCGGAACCCCTTCGCGCGCGTCGCCACCCTCACGATCCTCACCGGGATCATGCTCACGGGAGCGGCCGGCAGCGCCCTCGCCTGCGGCGGGCTGGTCACGCCCAACGGCACGATCAACCTGGTGAAGACGACGACGCTCGCGGCCTATCACGAGGGCATCGAGCACTATGTCACCTCGTTCGAGTTCGCGGGCGAGGGCGCGGAGGTCGGATCGATCATCCCGCTCCCCGGCGTGCCGACCGACGTGATCAAGGGTGGCGACTGGACCCTTCAGCGGTTGATCCTCGAGACCCAGCCCCAGCCCGCATTCCGCGCGGCGGCCTTGGCAGAGGACTCGGCGGCCGGCGCCGAGGTGCTCATGGAGAAGAAGATCGATGCCCTCGACATCACGGTCCTCAAGGGCGGGGCGGTCGAGGTCGGCGACTGGGCTCGCGAGCACGGCTACTTCCTTCCTCCGGACGCGCCGGAGATGCTGGCCTTCTACGCCGAGCGGAGCCCGATCTTCCTCGCGGCGCGGTTCGACGCGAAGCGCGCCGCGAACCGCGGCGTGCAGACCGGCCAGGGCACGCCGGTCCACATCGTCATCCCGACGCCGAACCCGTGGGTGCCGCTCCGGATCCTGGCGCTCGGCCGCAAGGCCTCGGAGACCGTCCAGGCGGATGTCTACCTGCTGACGGACCGGCGGCCGGAGACGCTCCCGCAAGCCGAGCGCGCGAAGCCGTCCGCCGAGAACCAGCGCGGGCTCATCCAACAGGTGAGCGAGCCGGCCTCGGGCACGCTCCTCACCGACCTGCGTTCCGACCGCGGGATGAAGTGGCTGCCGGAGGGCGGGATGTGGCTGACCTACATCAAGATCAACGAGACCGCGGCGAACCTCAAGCACGATCTCGCGATCGACGCCAGTGGATACGGACGGCCGAGCCCGATCGCGGCCGGGTACCCCGCACCGAGCGCGTCCTCGTGGTCGCTCCTGTGGACCGCGATGGCGGCGATCGTCGCGGTGGCGTTCCTCATGGCGGTCACGGACCCGACGGTCCGGAACCAAGCCGCCCGGGTGTTCCGGCGATGAAGCTGCGGGTGGCGGCCGCCGCGGTGGCGCTGACGCTCCTGGTCGGAGCGGCAGCGGCATCCCGCGGCGCCGCCGCCCGCGCCAACGCCGGTGCGGTGCGCATCACGATCCATTACTCCTCTTTCGCTCCCGACCGCCTCAGCGTCGAGCCGGGGGAGACGGTGCGATTCGTCATCCGGAACACGGACCCGATCGACCACGAGTTCATCCTCGGAGACGAGCACGTGCAGCTCGTCCACGAGGAAGGGACGGAAGCACACCATCCCCCGCGGCCCGGCGAGGTCTCCGTGCCCTCGGGTCAGACCGTGGTGACCACCTACACGTTCCCCGAGACCCCCGGCGAGCTCATCTTCGGCTGCCACCTGCCGGGCCACTACGACTTCGGCATGCGCGGGACGGTCGCCATCGGCTGAGCTCCAGGTTGACAGGATCGTCGGCCCCTCCATACCGTTCGGATACGAACGACCTGTCGGGGAAGGAACCACTCTGAGCGAACGCGTCGTGGTCGAGGGCGTCGAGGTCTCGACCGAACACTGGATCGGCGGCGAGCGTGTGGCGTCCGCGTCGACCTTCTCCACCATCTCCCCGATCGACGAGACGCCGATCGCCGAGGTCGCTCGCGGTGGCAGCGCCGAGGCCGAGACAGCTGTCGACGCTGCCAAGAAAGGATTCGAGATCTGGGGCTCGATGGCGCTGAAAC
>CAVTTD010000033.1:0-19678 GCA_963737525.1 uncultured Actinomycetota bacterium | reverse complement strand
TGGGTGGGGGCGTATCGGAAGTTGACGTGCGCGTCGCGCGATCCGGCACGACGTTGGTGGCGACGCCACCTGGATCGTGGTGACCGAGGCGACCTCCCGGTAGGTCAGACCGTCGACCTCGACATCCCGGATCGGCAGGTCGCTCACCGGCGCGAGCGCGGTGATCGCGGCATGGATCGCGTTCCGTCCCCGCCACGGACGGGCGGTGTGCGCCGCCTCGCCCTCGAAGACGACCGTGGCGTTCAGGTTGCCGAGGCATCCGACCTCGAGCCGGTTCGCCGTCGGCTCCAGGACGATCGCGAACGCCGCGTCCGCGATCTCCGGGCGCCGGTCGAACAGCGGGACGAGCGCGCTCTCGTCGAACGGAAGCTCTTCGCGTCCGAAGAGGACAGCCCGACGTCCAGGTCGCTGCTCAACTCGCCCGATCCGATCGAGTCGGCGAGTGCTTCCATGACGGCGAGCCCGGCCTTCATGTCCGAGGCGCCGCGCCCGTGGAGCGTCTGGCCGTCGCGGCGGGCGGGGGCGCTCCCGGCGATCGGCACCGTGTCGACGTGACCGGCCAGGAGGACCAACGGCGCCCCCGGCCGCCGCTCCGGCAGGGCGAGGAGGACCGAGTCCTCGTCGTCGACGACCTCGAAGGAGCCGGGCAGGTCCTTCCGGATCGCCGTGAGGATCGCCGTCTCGTCGCGACTCTCGGACGGGATGGCCAGGAGCGCCTCGGCGCGGGTCGCGAGCGCCTCCGCCACGGTCCTCATCCGGGCGCCGCCGCGAGGAGGGCATCGAGATCGATCGTCGTCTCGAAGACGCGGCTGGCGGGTCCGGTGAGCAGCACCGAGCCCGCCTCCGTGCACTCCACCTCGAGGACACCGCCCGGGAAGCGGACGAGCGATCGAGGGCCGGCGAGTCCGGCTTCGTTCGCCGCCACCGTGATCGCACACGCCCCGCTCCCGCACGCCATCGTCTCGCCGCTCCCCCGCTCCCAGACCCGTGCGACGATCTCGCTCTCCTCGACCCTCGCGAACTCCACGTTCGTGCCCTCGGGGAATCGTTCGTCGCGCTCGAGCACCGCACCGATGTGGGCGACGTGGAATCGCTCCGGGTCGTCGTCGACGAAGAGCACGAGGTGCGGATTCCCCATCGAGACCGCGCTCGCCGTGACCACGACGCCGCCGCCGAGATCGAGCGGTTCGCGCAGGTACGTCTCCCATGCGGGTCCTCGCATCGGGACCGCCGCTTTGGTGAAGTTGGGTTCGCCCATGTCGACGGTGACGCGCCCGTCGGGTGCGAGGTCCACCCGGCGCGTGCCCGATCTGGTCTCCACCTCGAAAGAGGACCCGGCCTCGTCGTCGACGTCATGGAGCAGCAGCGCGACGCAACGCACACCGTTCCCGCACATCTCGGCGAGGCTTCCGTCGGCGTTGCGGTAATCCATGAACGGGCGACCATCGGCCGCTCGCGTGACCCTGATCGAGCCGTCGCCGCCGATCCCGAACCGTCGATCGCAGAGCGCTCGGACTTCGTCGGCCGCGAGCGGACGGTGATCTTCGGGGTCGTACGTCATGACGAAATCGTTGCCGGTGGCTTGGTACTTCCAGACACGGAGCTCGCTCACGCGCCCTCCAGGTACGCCACGAGATCGCGCACGACGCTCGCGGCCCCGCGGTCGCCGGCGTCGAACCACCGGATCCGCGGGTCACGCCGGAACCACGCCATCTGCCGCCTCGCGAGATGGCGGGTCCGTGTGACGGTCTGCCGGACGGCGTCCTCCAGGCTGAGCTCGCCCGCGAGATGCCGGGCGAGCTCAGCGTAGCCGATGGCTTGCGTGGAGGTGAGCCAGCCACCGAACCCGCCGGCGACGAGGTTCTCGACCTCGTCGATCCAGCCGGCGGCAAGCATCTCCTGCACGCGCTCCTCGGCTCGGCTCGAGAGCTGCTCCGGTGTCGATCGGACTCCCGCCGCACGCACCCGGTCGGAGGGATATGAGTCCCATGCGGTCGCGTAGGAGCTGAACGGCTTCCCGGTGATCGCGGCGACCTCGAGGGCACGTACGGTTCGCCGGACGTTCGCGGGCTCGATCTTGGACGCTGCGACCGGATCCATCTCGGTCAGGCGTCCGTGCATGTGCTCGGCCCCGACAGCCGCCGCCTCTTCCTCCAGGTCGCCCCGGACGTCCGGCTCGGTCCCCGGAAACTCGAGCCGATCCACCACGGCCCGCAGGTACAGGCCGGACCCCCCTACCAGCAGCGGCCGCCGCCCGCGGCGGCGGACGTCGTCCGCCACCTCGCGGGCCGCGGCCTGGAACGCGGCCACGCTGAACGCCTCGCTGGGGTCGACCAGGTCCAGCAGGTGATGTGGGATGCGGGCACGCTGCTCGGCCGTCGGCTTGGCCGTCCCCACGTCCATCCCCCGGTACACCTGCATCGAATCGATCGAGAGGATCTCCGCCCCCAGCGCTTCCGCCACCCGAAGGGCGGCCTCGGTCTTGCCGGACGCGGTCGGGCCCACCAGAGCGAGGAACGGCTCCACGCCTCAGACCAGTGCGGGCGCCGGCACGACCTCGCCGGACAGGTGGTGCGGCGCGGCGTCGGTGATGCGCGCGGTCAAGAACGCCCCGGGTTCGTGCGCTCCCTCGAGGTGCACGATCCGATTGGTCCGCGTGCGCGACTGGGAGGACGTCCCGCGTCGGCCGGCGCCCTCGACGAGCACCTCGGCCTCCGTGCCGATCTGCGCGCGCGCCTTCTCGAGCGAGATCCGTTCCTGCAGCCCCACCAGCCGTTCGAACCGTTCCTGCACGATCTCCTTGGGAAGCTGGTCCGGCATCGAGGCGGCTCGGGTCCCTGGCCGCGGGGAGTACTGGAACGTGTACGCGGAGTCGAACCGTGCACGGGCGACCGCATCGAGCGTGTCGGTGAAGTCCTCCTCCGTCTCGCCGGGGAACCCGACGATGATGTCGGTGGAGACGGCGACGTCGGGGATCGCGTCGCGGATGCGGTCGAGCCAGCCGAGGTAGCGCTCGCGGCGGTAGGAACGTTGCATCGCCTTCAGCACGGCGTCCGAACCCGATTGCAGTGGGAAGTGGATGTGCTCGCAGACCTTCTCGCTCTCGGCCATCGCTTCGATCACGTCCGGGGTGAAGTCGTGGGGGTGCGGCGACGTGAACCGGATCCGCCGGAGTCCGTCGACCTCGTTCACGCTTCGGAGGAGCTCCGCGAACAGCGGCCGGCGCGATTTCCCGGGAACCGTGACGTCGCGCCCGTAGGTGTTCACGTTCTGTCCGAGAAGCGTCACCTCGACCACGCCTTCGCGCGCCACGCCCTGCACCTCCGCGAGCACGTCCCCGATCGCCCGGGAGCGCTGCGCGCCCCGGACGAACGGCACGATGCAGAACGTGCAAGCGTTGTCGCATCCGACCGCGATCGACACCCACGCCCGGAAGGGATCGCCCCGGGCTGCCGGCAGGGCGGAGGGGAAGAGCTCCGTGTACTCGGCGATATCCATCTGCGGACCGTCGTCCTCCGCCCGCCGGAGGAGGTCGAGCAGGTGGGGAAGGGCGTGGGTGCCGACGACGACGTCGACCCACGGCGCCTTCTGCTGGATCGAGCCCCTGGTCCTTCTGCGCGAGGCAGCCGGCGACGACGATCCGCAGATCGCGGGTTCTGCTGCCTTCAGCGGCTTGAGGTGTCCGAGGTTGCCGTAGAGCCTGTTGTCGGCGTTCTCGCGGATCGCGCACGTATTCAGGACGACGACGCGCGCGTCCGCGACCTCTTCGGTCGGCGTCATGCCGTCGGCGCGGAGCATCCCTCCGATCCGCTCGGAGTCGTGCTCGTTCATCTGGCACCCGAAGGTGCGGATCAGGTAGCGTCCCCTTCACGTCCCCGAGGCTACCTTGCGTACTCGGTCGCGCGCGTCTCCCGGATCACCGAGATCTTGATCTGACCGGGGTACTGAAGCTCCTCCTCGACCTGCTTCGCGATGTCCCGAGCGATCGTCTGCGCCTGGAGCTCGTCGACGTCCTCCGGCGTGACCATCACCCGAACCTCGCGGCCCGCCTGCATCGCGAAGACCTTCTCGACGCCTTCATGCGCCGTGCAGATCTCCTCCAGCCGTTCGAGGCGCTTGATGTAGGTCTCGATCGACTCACGCCTCGCGCCCGGCCTTCCGCCGCTGATCGAGTCGGCGATCTGCGCGAGGACCGCGTGAACCGTTCGCTGCTCGACCTCGCCGTGGTGCGACTCGATGCAGTGGACGACCTCCGGGTCCTCCTTCAGACGCCGGGCGATCTCGGCCCCGATGATCGCGTGCGAGCCTTCGACCTCGTGCGTGACGGCCTTCCCGATGTCGTGGAGGAACGCGCCCCGCTTCGCGATCACCGGGTCGACCCCGATCTCGGCGGCGAGCGCGCTCGCGATGTGGGCCGATTCGACCAGATGCTTGAGGACGTTCTGACCGTAGCTCGTCCGGTACTGGAGCCGGCCGAGGAGCTTGATCAACTCCGGATGGATGTCCGTCAGGCCGACCTCGGCCACCGCGTCCTCACCGGACTTCCGGATCTGTTCCTCGAGGTCGCGCACGGACCGCTCGTGAACCTCCTCGATGCGCGCGGGCTGGATCCGTCCGTCCTGCACCAGCTTCTCGAGGGTCATCCTCGCCGCCTCCCGGCGAACGGGATCGAAGCACGACAACACGACCGCCTCGGGCGTGTCGTCGATGATGATGTTGACCCCGGTGACCGACTCGAAGGCGCGGATGTTCCGTCCCTCGCGTCCGATGATCCGGCCCTTCATGTCCTCGCTCGGGAGCGTGAACACGCTGACGCTGGACTCCGCGGTCTGCTCCGATGCGACACGCTGGATCGCGATGGTCACGATCTTGCGGGCCCTCTCCTCGCCCTCCTCCCGGGCTCGCTGCTCGATCTCGCGCACCTGCGCCATCGCTCCGCGCTTGGCTTCGTCGATCACCTGCGAGGCCAGCTGCTCCCTCGCCTCGTTGGACGTCATCCCCGCGATCCGCTCCAACTGGGCCTTGTGCTGGTCGGTCGCCTTCTCGAGCTGCTCCCGGACGAACGTCAGCTTGTCCTCGCGTTCCTTCAACTCCGCCGTGCGTGCGTCGATGCGTTGACCTCGTTCACGGAGGTCGCCCTCCGTCTCGGTGATCCGCCGCTCGAGCCGTGCGACCTCCTCGCGCCGGTGCTTCAGGTCCTCCTCGGTCTCGCGCCGCATCCGGGCGGCCTCGTCCTTGGATTCCTGGAGCCCCTGGGCCCGGGTTCTGGCGGCCTCTTCCTCGGACTCGAGCAGGGTCTTCTTGGCTTGCGCTTCGGCGGAGCGCGCATTGGACGCTCCGATCGTGTTCCGGACGACGAATCCCACGACCACCCCGGCCACAAGGCCGATGAGGCCGGCGACGACGGCTACCATCGTTCCTCCCGATGTCTCGGGAGAGGGATCTCGGTCCCCGATCCAGTTGTTCGACGAAGGCTAGTGCGGCCGACCCCTTCTGAGAACACGTGCAGGGTCGGAACGGATGGTCGTGTCGTGTCGAACTCGGTCACTGGAGCCTTGGTCGTATCGCTGTTGTGGGTTCGGGAGATCGATTCCTCTCGTTTCCCCGATGCTACGGCCGGGACCCCGGAGACACAAGGCGCTAGTCTCCAGGAAGGGGATCTCGAGCGCCTTTCGCGCTGCGCTGCGGGCGATCTGAGGGCTGTAGCCCCTCCGCATGAGGAGGGAGGAGAGCCGTGCGAACGCCTTCTCGGGAGCGACCCCCTCCGAGCCTCGTGGCGCGGGAACGAGCCAGCTCCGCTGCCCGCTCCTCGTCGTCGTCCGGAGCTCCCTCGGCGGCGGTCTCCGCCAGGGCGGGGGCGATCCCCGCGGCGCGGAGCCCTTGCGCGACGGCCCGGCTCCCCTCCTTGCGGGCGCCGAACCGGTGCTCGGCGTACTGGCGAGCGAAGGCCTCGTCGTCGATCAGCCCGACTCCCTCCAGCCGCGTGAGCACGTCCTGGACTTCATCGGGCTCGAACCGAGCGGCCAGCAAGCCGCCGTTCCATCTCCCGACGGCTCCGGGGGCGCACCGCCAGGAGCCCGAGCGCTCGTTCGTGGCAACTCTTCGGGTTCTTCGGCGCTCGCCGGCGAGTCACCGCCGCGGCGCCTATCCCGACCCCTTGCCCCGCTTGCCCGCGGCGACCGGCTCGTCCGAGGGCGGCGGCTCCTCGAGCGGCGGCGGTTCGGCCTCGCCGATCGTGATGGGCTCGTCGTCGCTCTCCGTGAAGCCGGTGAGCCCGACCGCCTCGCGCACCTTCCGCTCGATCTCATCGCGGACGTCGATGTGCTCCGCGAGGAACTGCCGGGCGTTCTCCCGGCCCTGACCGAGCTGGTCGCCTTCGTAGGTGAACCACGCTCCGGACTTCTTGACGATCTCGAGGTCGACGCCCACGTCGATGAGCGAGCCCTCCTTGGAGATCCCCTTCCCGTACATGATGTCGAACTCGCACTGGCGGAACGGAGGGGCGACCTTGTTCTTGACGACCTTCACCCGCGTCCGGGAGCCCACGACCTCGGTCCCGTCCTTGAGGTTCTCGATCTTGCGAACGTCGAGCCGGATGGTCGAGTAGAACTTCAGCGCGCGCCCGCCCGGGGTCGTTTCGGGTGATCCGAACATCACGCCGATCTTCTCGCGCAGCTGGTTGATGAAGATCGCGGTGGTGTCGAACCGGGACAGGGAGCCCGAGAGCTTCCGCATCGCCTGGGACATCAGGCGCGCTTGCAACCCGACATGGGTATCGCCCATCTCGCCCTCGATCTCGGCGCGCGGCACGAGCGCCGCCACCGAGTCGATCACCACGAGGTCGAGCGCCGCGGAGCGAACCAACATGTCCGCGATCTCGAGCGCCTGCTCACCCGAATCCGGTTGCGACACGAGCAGCTCGTCGATGTTCACACCCAGCTCCCGCGCGTACGTGGGATCGAGCGCGTGCTCCGCGTCGATGAACGCGGCGATGCCGCCTTTCGACTGCGCCTCGGCGATCATGTGCAGGCATACGGTCGTCTTGCCCGAACCCTCCGGACCGAACACCTCGACGACGCGACCCTTCGGGATTCCTCCGACTCCGAGCGCGATGTCCAACGCCAGCGAGCCCGTGGGGATGACGGTGATGCCCGCCCCCATCGGGTGCTCGCCGAGCTTCATCACGGCGCCTCGTCCGAACTGCTTCTCGATCTGCTGCAGCGTGACGTCCAGCATCTTGTCCCGGTCCACGTTCCCCTCCTTCGTGCCCTCTCTCCGACCTTGGCCCTGCCCGGAGGGGGTCCGGGAGAGTGCCTGTGCGAGCGACGAGTGGAGATTAGCGAGCGACTCTGACATAAGTTACACCTCTGTCATTCCGCTGTCTTGGCCGCTGTCTGGCCGCGTCCTGGCCGCTGTCTGACATGTGTCGCGTGCATGCGGTCCGAGGCTAGTCGAACAGGTGTTCGAACACAAGGAACCAGCGCCGAGTTCACCGGGGCGGCCGGCGCCAGCGGGAAGCGCGCGAGCGGCTCGTACACGGGCGCCGGCCGCCGCAGATGGCTCCGGAACAGCACCACGTGGTCGACCTCCCACGCCTCCGTCAGGAGCGGCGTCTCGGCGAACTCCGGCGGGAGCTTCACGCGGCGGATCGCTCCGCGCCACCGTGAGGTGCGGGTGGAACGGACGTTTCTCGGCCGGGAACTCCTCGACGAGCGCTGCCTCGATCTCGGTTGCGAGGTCGGTGATCAGGTCCGTCTCTTCGAACCCGGCCCAGAGCGCCCGGCCCGTCTTGGCGGACGGGAAGCTCCCCACGCCCTGCAGCCTGACCGTGAACCGTCGGCACATCGGCCGCGGCCGCCTGCATCTGCTCCGGCACCCAGTCGACCAACCGTGGCCACGTCCGCCCGAGGAACTTCAGCGTCACGTGCAGGTTCTCGCGAGGGACCCACCGCGCCTTCGGAAACGCCTCGCGCCATGGGACGAACGCCTCCTCGACGCCGTCCTTCACCCCCTCGGGGACCTCGACCGCGACGAAGAGCCGGAGCGGCTTGGCTTCGGGGCGCGCAGCCCGATCTCTGCCCACGGATCAGACCCTGGCCATCAGATCACGCGATCGGAGCGCCGGGAGCGGCCGGCCCTCCAGGTACCTCCGCACGAGGTCCAAGGCGGCCTGCTCCGCCCACCGCCGCACGCGGTCGCGTTCGCCCGGCACCTGGAACCCGCGCGCATGCGCCACGTCATCGCCGTCCAGCGCGATCCAGATCACGCCGGGAGGCGCGCCCCCGTGCGACTCGGGGCCGGCCGCTCCCGTCAACGCCAGCCCGAGGTCAGACCCGAACACGCGGCGAGCCCCGGCAGCCATCTCCCGCGCGCACTCCTCGCTCACGGGCCCCGGCCCCTCGAGCGTTTCCGGCGTCACACCCAGCACGCCGATCTTCGCGTCGTTCCTGTAGACGACCGCGGACCCGACGAAGACCTCGGAGGCGCCTGGGACGCTCGTCAGTCGGGCCCCGACGCCCCCGCCCGTGATCGACTCGGCGCACGCGAGGGTCTTGCTCGAAGCCGCCGACAGCCGGACCACCGCCTGCTCCAGCGACTCGTCCTCCGACGTGAACACCTCGTCGCCCAGCCGGCGCCGAACCTCCTCGGCGACCGGCTCGATGAGCTCGTCCGCCTCGCCGGCCGTCGCCGCCTTGGCCGTGATCCGCACCTTGACCTCCCCCGACGATGCGAGGAACGCGATCGTGGGGTTGGCCGATCCGGAGAAGAGATCATCGACCCGCTCCGCGAGCGCCGACTCACCGATCCCCGCGCACCGCAGGATGCGGGAGCGGACCACGCCCGAGCCCGACGCCGCGGCGAGCTCGGGCAGGATCGTCCCCTCCATCATCTCGACCATCTCTTCGGGGACGCCCGGGACCGCGTAGACCATCGCGCCGCCGGGCAGCTCCGCAGCGAGTCCCGGCGCGGTCCCCCGCTCCGGCCTGATGTACCTCGCCCCTTCCGGCACGTCGGCTTGCCGGAGGTTGCTCTCGGGCATCTCGCGACGGCCGAACGAGCGGAACTTCTCCCGGAGCATCTCCTCGAGCTCCGGATGACGCACCATGCGCGCGCCCAGGAGCAGGCCGAGCGCATCGCGCGTGATGTCGTCCTGGGTCGGCCCGAGCCCACCGGTGACGATCACGACGTCGGCGCGCATGGAGGCGAGCCGCATCGCCTCGACGATCCGATCGAGGTTGTCTCCCACGGCTTGGTGGTGCAGGACATCGACACCGACTGCCGCCAGGGACTCCGAGATCCACCGCGCGTTGGTGTTCGCGATCTGACCCAGGAGCAGCTCGGTCCCGACCGCGACGATCTCTGCCCTCACCCCGTCTCCATACGGTGGCGCTCCGTGAAGAGATATTCCAACCCGCTGGCCACGGTGAGCACCACCGCGATCACGACGACCGTCATCACGAGGGGATCGAAGCCCGAAGGCAACGGTGCGATCGTCAATCCCACGGCGGAGATCTGGCTGAACGTCTTGGCCTTGCCGGCGCGCGACGCCGGCATCGACACGCCTCGCTGATCCAACCGCCAGCGGAGCAGCGAGACGGCCACCTCGCGCAACACGATCACGGCCGTCGCCCACCAGGGGAACTCGCCCCGGAGCGTCAGCGCCACGGCGGGCACGATCACGAACAGCTTGTCCGACAACGGATCCAGCCACGCGCCCACGGGTGTCGTCATCTGATGACGCCTGGCGAGATATCCGTCCGCGAGGTCGGAGAGAGCCCCGACGGCGAACACGACGACCGCGAGCCATCTCATCGCGGCACGATCCGTACCGAGAAGCAACACCACGACCGGGATCAGGCACGATCCGCCCGATCGAAAGGACGTTCGGCCAGCCGAGCCCGAGCGGTCTCACCCGTTCGACGATGACTGTCCCCCGTCGCCCAGCCGGAAGCGATACGTGTGCGGCGATCCGGAAACACCTTCGGTCGCGGGCGTCCCGTTGAGGCTGACCTCGACGAGGCCCGCATCGGACACCGTGAACGTGAGGCGCTCCAACGCCACGAGCGTGATCGTCTCCCCCGGTCTCAGTGCGTACGAAGTCTCGACGCCGTCCGCACGGGATTCGACCGCGACATCGCTGCGGGCAACGACCACGACCCTGATCGTGGGGTCGGTCGGGACCGGTGACGAGATGTCCGCGGGGATCACCGCCTTCGGCGGAGCGGACTCGCCTCGCGACAGGAGCCCGAACGCGAGCAGGATCAGCAGGATCGAGGCCGCCGCGACCAGGAGGAAACGCTGGTTGTCCCGGATGCGACTGGCGGCGATCATCCGCTCGACGGGGCCGAGTCTGGCAGGCGGTGGCGGCGGCTCGACCTCCTCGGTCGTCTGAGCGTAGGCCCCGGCCACCTTGTCCGCATCCATGCCCAGATAGCTCGCGTACGTCCGGAGGGACGCGCGCACGTAGACGTCGCCCGGAAGGACGTCGAACTCCTCCCGCTCGAGCGCATCCAGTTGATCGACCCGGAGCCTGGTGTCCCGCGCGGCCTCGTCGAGCGAGACCCCTCTCACCTCGCGAGCTCGCCGCAGGGCCGAGCCGACCCCGGCACGGGGATCAGTCACTGAGCCGGCCATGGAGCGCAAGGATAGTCGTCGAGGGGGCCTACACTCGCCCGGATGGCGGACATCCTCAAACGAGGTCGCCGCGTGCACATCCGCCCGATCCAGCCGGGGGACGAGGCTGAGTTCCTGCGACGCGTGCGTGCATCTCGCGATCTGCATCGTCCCTGGTCGTATCCACCGGCCACACGACAGGCGTTCCACGAGCTCATCGGCGACGGCCGCGCCAACGACGCGCGCCTGGTCGTCTGTCGCAACGACGACGGTGCGATCGTCGGCTACTTCGGGCTCGGCCAGATCCTCTTCGGGTCGTTCCGCAACGCCTACCTCGGGTACTACGCGCTCGAGCCCTTCGCCGGCCAGGGGTTCATGCGCGAAGGCCTCGAGCTGGTGCTCGCGTACGCGTTCGGGGACCTGCGCCTGCATCGGGTCGAGGCGAGCATCCAACCCGAGAACGAGCGCTCGATCGCGCTGGTGCGTGGTGCGGGCTTCCGGCGGGAGGGGCTCGCGCTTCGGTACCTGAAGATCGGGGGTCGGTGGCGCGATCACGAGCACTGGGCGATCACCGCGGAGGAGCGACGCGATCGGCGCCGACGGACCTAGGCCGATGGTCCGGGAGGGGAATCGGCCGTCCGTCTGGTGGAGCCACCTGCTCGGGGGACTACAGTTGGCACTCGCAGGGAGGGAATCGATGGAACGAAGCGTGCCTCAGTACCCCATAGACGATTCACCCCTGGCGACCGTTCGCGAGATCCTCCCCTCCGCACACATGCTCACCGATGGCCCCGTGCGCTATCTCCTCGTCTCCGGCGAGCGAGACGACCGTCAGTGGGGGTCGATCGGCGCGTTCTGGCGAGTCATCGACGGCGGGAGAGGCGGATTCCTCGTGAGCCCCGACGCGATCTGGGCCGGCAGCGAGATGGTTCGGTGCTTCCGCAGCGCGCAAGCGCGAGGCTGGTCGGTCGAACGGATCTACGCGTACTGGCAGGCGCACGTGGGCATCTCTGGGCGCATCATGATCGACCCGCAGCAGCATGCGGACACGCTGTTCCAGGTCGCGCGGCGCGTCGGCGCGATCTGACGGGCTCCTACTCGGTGCGGCGTTCCTCCCACTCGTCCCACGTGAGCAGCACGTCGCGCGCCTTCGATCCGAGGGAGGGGCCGACGAGCCCTCGCTCCTCGAGCAGGTCCATGATGCGGCCGGCGCGAGCGAACCCGACCTTGAGCTTGCGCTGCAGCATCGAGGTCGATCCCAGCTGTGACCGGATCACGAGCTCGGCTGCCTGCTCCAACAGATCGTCGTCGTCGCCCAGGCCGTGCTCGCCGACGCCCTCACCGGGCGGGAGCGCCAAACCTTCGACGGTGTTCTCGTAGACGACCTCACGCTGGGCCCGGATGAAGTCGCAGATCGCGCGCACCTCGCCCTCCGTGACCCAGGCGCCCTGGATCCGCAGAGGCTTCGAGATGTTGGACGGGGCGAAGAGCATGTCGCCGTGTCCCACGAGCTTCTCCGCTCCGTTCATGTCGAGGATCACGCGCGAATCGGCTTGGGACGAGGTCATCAGGGCGATACGCGACGGGATGTTCGCCTTGATCAGGCCGGTGACGACGTCGACCGACGGACGTTGGGTCGCCACCACGAGATGGATCCCGACCGCCCGTGCCATCTGCGCGACGCGGCAGATCGCATCCTCGACGTCCCGCGGCGCCACCATCATCAGGTCGGCGAGCTCGTCGATGACGACGACGATGAACGGCATGTGCTCGAACTTCTCCTCCATCCCGAGGGGGATCCGCAGGGTGCCGTCGCGCAGTCCCTCCTCGTAGGAGTCGATGTCCCGAACGCCCACCGTGGCGAGCAGCTCGTAGCGCATCTCCATCTCCCGGACGATCCACTGGAGCGCCTCGGCCGCGCGCTTGGGATGCACGATCACCGGGGAGAGCAGGTGCGGCACGCCGCCGAAGTGGCTGAGCTCGACGCGCTTCGGGTCCACCAGCACGAGTCGAACGTCCTCAGGCGTGGTCCTCGCGAGCAGCGACGTGATGAAGGAGTTCACGAGCGAGGATTTGCCGGCACCGGTGGCGCCCGCGATCAGCAGATGGGGCATCTCCGCGAGGTTCACCATCCGCGCCCGGCCGTGGACGTCCTTCCCCAACGCGACCTCGAGCGGGTGGGTGGCTTGCTTCGCGGCGGGCGAGCGCAGGACGTCTCCCACCATGACGAAGTCTCGGTGCGTGTTGGGGACCTCGATCCCGATCGCCGACTTGCCCGGGATGGGCGCCTGGATCCGGACGTCCGGCGTGGCGAGCGCGTAGGAGATGTCGCTCGAGAGGCCGACCACCTTGCTCACCTTCGTGCCCGAGGCGACCGCCACCTCGTACATCGTGACGGTGGGACCTCGGTGCGCTCCCGCTACCCGAGCATCGACGCCGAACGTCTGGAGCGTCCGTTCGAGCGCGGCCAGCGTGTCCCGCTCGGCTCGCGCGTCGGCGTTCGAAGGAGGGGCGGTCCGGAGCAGGTCGAGTGGGGGAAGCTGATAAGGACCGTCGGGTGTCGCCACCATCCGTCCGCGAGCGACCTTGGAGGCCGCGGCGGCCGGGTCGGTGTGGAAACCGGTCTCCTCCTCGACGGCCGGGATCGTTTCCGTTTGCGCCTCGTCTTCCGCGTCCGGGAGGAGCACGACGTCCTCGTCGTTCAACCCGAAGGCTTCGAGGAACGACCAACGCCTGCGCGGCTTCTCTCGATCCGTCTCTCGAGCTTTGGCGGAGACCGGATCTCGTTCGTCGCGCTCCTCGCGGAACATGTCGATCCGCTCCTTGACCGCGGCGAACGGCGTGCCGGTGAAGATCAGGAGCCCGAGGCTCGCGAGTCCGGCGCACACGATCGCGGCGCCGATCGGCGAGATGACACGAGAGAGCGGCCAGGCGGCCAGCGCCCCGACGGCGCCTCCTGCGTCGTGAAGTGCCTTTTCGCCCGCGGCGAAGCTCGGGTTCCCGGCGAACAACGACACCAGGCCGAGGACGCCGGCGACCAGCATCCCGAAGCCGATGAACATCCGGACGCGATCCTCACGCGCCGTGTCGCGGAGGAGAACGATCCCCCACCACGCACCGAGCACGGGGAACGCATACGCCCCCATCCCGAAGGCACCTCCTAACAGCCAGGCGATCCCCCGTCCGACGGGACCGCCGGCTTCGATCCACACGGATAGGACCGCGAGGAGGGCCAGCACGATGAGGCCGATGCCGAGGGCATCGCGCGCCCACGGCGAGAGCACCGTCCGGACCGAAGTCTTCGACGGTTTCCGCTTCTTCTTGGACGCGGCCCTTTTCGAGGGACGCGAACGTGACCCGCTGCTCCCGGACCTCCGGGAGGGGGAAGTCTTCGTGGCCATGTGCCGACAAGCATGACGGGTGAGGCGGTCGCTTCAAGGACCCGAGCGGAGCTCAGACCTCCATGATCACCGGCAGGATCACCGGCTTCCGCTGGGTCACCTCGTTGAAATAGCGCTTGAGCACCCTGCGGACGTTCTGCTGGAGTGCGGACGGGTCGGTGACGTTTGCCTCCGCGGACTCCTTCACCGACTGCATCACCCTCACGCGGGCTTCCTCGAGGATGTCGCCCGACGTCTCCTCGTGCACGAACCCCCGGTTCACCACGTCCGGACCGCCGACCAGCTCACCGGTCTGCGAGTCCACGATGATGACGACCACGACCACCCCGTCCGCCGAGAGCTTGCGACGGTCCCGAAGCACCTCACCACCCACATCGCCGATCCCGAGACCGTCGACGAACGTCATCCCGGCCTGGATACGGTCGAGCTGCCTCAACTCTTCGCCGACCTCCACGACGTCGCCGTCCTCGCAGACGAGCGTTCGCTCCGGAGGGATCCCGACCTCGTGCGCCAGGCGCGCATGGTGCTGGAGGTGGCGCCGTTCGCCGTGAACCGGGATGAACCAGTGGGGCCTCACCAGCGAGAGCATCAGCCTGAGCTCCTCTTGGGCGGCGTGGCCGGAGGCGTGCACCGGGTCGGAGGGCATGTGGAACACGTCGGCCCCGGTCCGGTAGAGGGCGTCGACCACGCGATGGATCGCGGGTTCGTTCCCGGGGATCAAGGAGGAGGAGAGGACGACGGTTTCGCCCGGCCCGATGTCGACCCACTTGTGCTGGCGTTGCGCCATGAGGGACAGCGCCGAGTAGGGCTCCCCTTGCGAGCCGGTGCAGATCACGACGACGCGACCGGGATCGAGCTTGTCGATCTCCTCGATGTCGACGACGTCCTGATCGGCGACCTGGAGGAGGCCGAGCCTCCGGGCGGCGTCGACGGACTTGTGCATCGACCTCCCCAGGAACGACACCACGCGTCCGTCCGCCTGTGCGGCGTTCACGATCTGCTGCACCCGGTGGATGTGGCTCGAGAAGCACGCCGCGACGACGAGGCCGGGAGCTCCCGCGACGATGTCGCGCAGAACCGGTCCCACGGTGCGTTCACTGACCGAGTACCCGGGCTCCTCGGCGTTGGTGGAGTCCGAAAGGAGGAGATGCACGCCCTTGCCTCGCCCGGCTTCCTCGGCGAGCCCGTGGAGGTCGGTCGCCCGTCCGTCGAGCGGCGTCTGGTCGATCTTGAAATCGCCCGTGTGGAGGATCGACCCGAACGGCGTGTCGACGACGACCGCCATGCCGTCCGGGATCGAGTGCGTCACCCGGAGGAAGCGCATCGTGAACGGCCCGGTGATCGCCTGCTCTCCCGGAGTGACCGTCCTCAGGTCGACGAGGTGCGTCACCTCGTGCTCGTCGAGCTTGCTCTGCAGCAGTGCCAGCGTGAACGCGGTGCCGTACACCTCGAGTCGGCGGTCGATGTCGCGAAGGAGATACGGGAGCGCGCCGATGTGATCCTCGTGCCCGTGGGTGAGGACGACCGCTTGGATCCGGTCCGCCTGCTGGCGAACGTAGTCGAAGTCCGGCAGGACGAGGTCGATCCCCGGCATGTCCCCCGACGGGAAGGACAAGCCGACGTCGATGATGAGGATCCGTCCGTCGAGGTCGAGACAGGCCATGTTCCGGCCGACCTCACCCACCCCTCCGAGGAAGACGAGTCGCGCGGGGGACTCAGAGGAGACCGGCGTCCTCCAGTGCTTTGCGAACCCGATCGCGCTCGTCCGCGGTGGCGGGAACGAGCGGGAGGCGCGGGGGACCGGCCGGCCGGCCCAGCATGTCGAGAGCGGCCTTCACCGGGATCGGGTTGGACGTGACGAACAGGGCGTTGAACAGCGGAGAGAGGTCCTCGTGGAGCTTGCGTGCCGCCGGGACATCGCCGGTCTCGATCAGGTCGATCATCTGCCGGATCTGGGGGCCCACGAGGTGGGAGGCGACGCTCACGACGCCGACCGCACCCAGACAGACGTAGCCGAACGTCGCCCAGTCATCGCCCGAGTAGATCTCGAATCCCTCGGGGGCTTCGGAGATCAGGTTGGAGATCGCCTTGAAATCACCGGTGGAGTCCTTCACGGCGACGATGTTGGGCTTCTCCGCGATGCGGAGCATCGTCTCGTGCTCGATCCGGGTGCCCGTGCGGCTCGGGATGTTGTAGACGATGATCGGGAGCTCGGTGGCGTCGGCGATGTGCTCGAAGTGCGCCACGAGCCCTCGCTGCGGCGGCTTGTTGTAGTAGGGCGTGACGACGACGATCCCGTCCGCGCCGGCGTCCTCCGCGGCCTGGGTCAGCTCCAGGGTCTCGGCGGTCGAGTAGGTCCCGGTTCCGCAGATCAGCTTGCCCTTGCCCTTGATCGCCTCACCGACCGAGCGGAACAGGTCTGCCTTCTCCTTGTGCGAAAGGGTCGGCGACTCCCCGGTCGAGCCCACGACGAAGATCGAGTCGGAGCCGTTGTCGGTGAGCCAGGAAGCGAGCTCCTGGGCGCCGTCGAGGTCGACCCCGTGATCAGGCCGGAACGGCGTGACCATCGCGGTGACGACGGATCCGAATCTTCCGACCACGCGACTCCTCCTTCCGTGGCGATGCCCTCGATCCGGTTGGGTCGATAGGGGGCCCGCAACGACGCCCTATGCTAGCTCCCCATGCCACGCATCTACACGAAGACCGGTGACGACGGGACCACCGGACTGTTGTACGGAGGACGGGTCTCCAAGGCCGACGCGGCGACCGAGGCCTACGGGACGACGGACGAGGCCGTGGCCGTGCTCGGCCAGGCTCGCGCGTCGGCGGATGGGGTGGTCGCCGAGGAGATCCTTGCGCTGCAACGGGAGCTCTTCGTCGTCGGCGCCGACCTGGCGACGAACCCGTCGGAGCGAGGGAAGCTCGAACCCGGCGTCTCGCTCGTGACCGATGAGATGACCGAACGGTTGGAGCGGCGCATCGACGAGCTCGTCGCCGAGCGGGCGTTGCCGCAGGCGTTCATCGTGCCGGGGGCCAACGCGGCGAGCGCCGCGTTGGACCTCGCACGGAGCGTGATCCGTCGAGCCGAGCGCAACGTCGTGGCGCTGGAACGCGAGGGGCGCGAGGTGAACCCCGAGGTGCGGCGCTACCTCAACCGCTTGAGCGACCTGGTGTTCGTCCTCGCCCGCCGGCAGGCGGGCGAGGACGAACCCACGAGTCGCTAGAGTCAGCCGAGCACCGCGTCGAGCCCGAACGTACCGGTCATGACCGTGACGACGTAGGTCGTCTGCGCATGACGCGTCGGAGTAGATGGCCTGCCTCGGTTGGTCGGCGATGTCTGTGTCGGTGATCGACCGGCGTCGGCGAACCTCCGATCGGCGTCACCTGATCGACCAGGTTCCGTGCCTGGCCCGATCAGTTCGAAGAGCAATCGCCGGCGTGGGCGTCCAGCGTGTACGTCAGGGTTCCGTCGCAGCCATCTGGCGAGTACGCCCCCACCGAAGGCGTCCCCATCGAGAACGGGTGTCGGCGGGTTGGAGAACACGCCTTCTGGGCCGAGGCTGTCGTCGTCCGTGGGATGTAGACGCGGCGCGACGGGACCGATCTTCTTGTTCCCCTGCCTGTCGATCGCGACCACGCGATAGTCCGTCCTCGTCCCCTTCGACGCCGATGAGTCGGGGCTCTTTGTTCCCGCACCCGTCCCCGAGCGACCGTCGTCCACGTCCCGACCGATGGGGGGCCTGGACGGTCCACGACTTGATCCCGGAATTCGCGTCCGAGAGCGAGAACGGGAAGGTGAAGTCGGGAGCCGTCGAGTCCTCCCAGACGCGGAGCGGATCGGTCGTCATGGTCACCACCGGCGGCACCATGTCGTGAAGGATGTCGGGGAAGTTGTTCGGGGCGAAATCGACGCACCCCCTTCCCCCGCACGGCGCGGGTCCGACCCAAAGGCTCGCCGCCGCCCACCAGTACACGTTGCCCGTCTGACTCTTCGGGATCGTGATCTTCGCGACCGTGCCCGACATCTTCGAAACGGGCAGGGATCGGATGAACTGCGCGCCGACAGTTGGTCAGCGACCCACGCAGCCGGGAGGCGAAGAAGATGAACGCGCACCGCTCGTAGCGCTGGTCGTGGTTCTTGTCGATCTGGATGATGAAGAACGAATCGGCACCAAGGCTCCGAGAGGTCCACGAGTTGTAGGTCGTGACCTTGTGCGCCACCCCCGTCGCGGTGTGGCTGACGGACACGGAACGAAGATCGAGCCTGCCGCGAGAGTCGTTTCCGTCGGACTTGGTGAAGTTGTGCGCCGCGACCGGCCCCGCAGACAGGATGCCCGACACCAACGCGAAACCGACCGCCGCAAGGAGCAGCCGTCTCGACGAACGGTGGTCTCTGGTGCGCCCGGACATCCATGACCTCCAAATCCCGAGTGGGGCCGGAACCCTATCCTTCCGTTGCGCTCTCGCGCAAGGGGCCAACGTCGGTGATCAGACGTCCGAACGGTCAGAAGTGGAGCGTGCACCAGGGAGCCGGCACCGACGCGAAGATCGTGTCCGCCTTCGCGACCGCCCCGGGCGTCAGTTCCTCGACCTGACCGGCGAGCGCGAGCTGGTGGAAGGTCGCACCTCCGAGATAGGTCGCGCCGAGGACGTTGATCGGCCCTGAGAGATCGGGCTCCGCATCGCTCCTGACGCAGCGGCCGGCGCCGTCCGTGACCGTGAGCTCGTACCGGCCTGCGGTCTCGGGTCGGAACAGGTCGGCGATCTCGAGCACCAGACGGCCGTCGGTCCGGTAGCGACGCGCTTCGAGTGCCGCGACGACGTCGATCACCCGGAGCCAGTAGCCGTCGTTCACGCTGAAGTGGAGCCGGCGCGGCTCCCGCACGAGGTAGAGCAGCGCTTCGTCGATCGGCCGCCCCCAGGCTTCGACCTTGGCGACCAGGTCCACATCGAACAGGTACCGCCAGATCCCCGCGTACCCGGACGGGGTCGATGCGACGCATTCCGAGACGGTGAGCGTTCCCCCTGGGATCGATCGGGTCCAGTCGTGCTTCATCGTGTAGACCGCGTACGCGTCCGGCTCGCCTTCCTCGGTTCGGTGGATCGCGTAGAACCACGGCTTGTCCTTGTCCTCGCCGACGGTCGCGAACGCGAAGTCGCGCCAGCGGGCGTCGCGTTCGACGCCGCCGGGCCCGATCGCCGCGTCGTACACGAGGTCGACGATCGGCATCGCCTCCTCCTTCGACACGAGGTCCACGCGGCCGCCGGACGGGGCGCCCTTCACGAACGCCATGTTCGCCGACTCCGCCTCGAACTCCCCCATGATCGACGTCAGCCCGTAGCCGAACCTCCCGTAGATCGCCGCCTCGGACGCGAGCAGCATGGCGAACGGCTCCTGCCGCTCGGCCGCCTGGTCGAGGAGCTCCCCCATCAACGCCGTGTTGATCCCCCGGCGACGATGCGTCGGGTGCACGCCCACCGCCGTCACGCCGGCGGTGGCGACCCTCGCGCCGCCGGGGACCACCATGCGGAACGTCGCGGCCGCCGAAGTCCCCACGATCCGCCCACCCTCGAAGGCGGCGAAGGAGCGATCGGCCTCGATCACGGGCAGCGCGGCCTCGAGCTCGTCATCCTTGAGCACCACGCTGAAGGAGGTCTCGGCC
>CAVTTD010000032.1:0-16425 GCA_963737525.1 uncultured Actinomycetota bacterium | reverse complement strand
GGTGACGGTCAGCTTCCATGCCTCGCGCTCGAAGTCCAGGACCTCCCGGGACCGCTTGTCGAGCACCGAGACGCGCTCCGAGGCCGGGATGCATGGATGCGCGGTGCCGGATCCGTCCGCGCGTCGCCGATCGCCCATGGTTCGAGGGTAGCCCGCGCTCCCGGGGGTTCAAGCACCAAGCTGTTTTCGAGGATCGGCGCGGTTCAAGCACCGGTGTTGCGCTTCCGAGAGTAGGGAGATGGGAGGATGGGGGGGTTCAGGGAGGCTCTGACACCCATGGCGCGAGGCGAGGAGATCGACCCGAGAGCCGCCCAGCCGGCGGACCTCCGGTTCGTCGCGCAGCTGAACATGCTGCACAGCATGGCGGCGACCCTCGCCAGCCTCGACGACGTCTCCGAGATCGCCGCCGCGATCACCGAAGAGCTCCACACGATCCTCGACTACCACAACTGCCGTGTCTACGTGATGCAGGACGACGGCTGGACGCTGCTGCCCATCGCCTTCCGCGGCGAGATCTTCTACGAGTACGAGCACGAGACGTTGGAAGAGCTGATCAGCCACGTCGGGGAGGGCATCACCGGCTGGGTCGCCGAGCATCGGACCTCGTTGCTCACCCCGGACGCGCGCCTCGTCGAGTTCGCCGTGCAGATCCCGGATACCGACGACATCCTCGAGTCGATGCTCGCGGTCCCGATGACGGTGGGCGACACGGTCCAGGGCGTCATCGTGTTGTCGAGCCTCGGCTTCGGCGCGTTCGACGAGGAAGACCAGCGGCTGCTCGAGGTGCTCGCGTCCCATGCGGCGATCGCGATCTCGAACGCGAAGCTCCTCCAGGCCGAGCGGGAGGCGGCGGAGACGTCATCGACCCTCTTGGGGCTGTCCAAGCAGCTCACGCAGCTGCGCTCGGTGGGGGACATCCTCCAAGGCGCGATCGAGACCGTCTCGGCGCTGATCGGCGCCGCCGCCGTCGCGTTCCACGTGCGCGACGAGCACACGGGTGATTTCCGGCTTGCACGGCTCCTCACCGTCGACGACTCCGCGATCCGCCCGCGTCACGAGATCGCGGACGTCCCGGAGTCGGTCGCCGTCTCCGTCGTGTTCGATCACGACGAGCCGCTCGTCCTGCCTCGGGAGTCACCCATGATGGAGGACGCGGACTACCTCGTCTCGAAGGAGCCGCGCGAGATGCTCGTCGCCCCCCTGCGATGGGAACCGGACGGGGCCGGCACGATCGCGGTGATCGGCCATCGTGGCGACGGCATCTTCGGTGAGCGGGAACTGCGCTTGATCCGTGGCGTCGCCGACCTGACGTCCCTCGCGTTGGGCAACGCGCGGCGGATCTCGGAGTTGGAGCGCTTCCACGAGCTGGTCGCCGGGTTGGACGCCGCCTTCTGGGAAGCCTCGATCCCGGATCTCGGATTCACGTTCGTGGCGGGCGCGGTGCAGGATCTGCTCGGCGGCGACACGGAATCGTGGCCGGAGGAGGCCAGGACCTGGGGTTCGCACATCGATGCGCGGGACCGTGAGGACGCGATGACGGCGCTCCTGGGGGCGATCGAGAGCGGCGTCGGGGAAGGGATCGAGTACCGCGTCATCGGCGACGCCGGCGCCCCCCGATGGATCCGAGACCTGGTGCACGTGATCCGGGGTCGCGGCGGGACGCCGACGATCCTCCGTGGACTGATGGTCGACGTCACGGAGCGGAAGCGAGCCGAGCGAGCGTTGCGCGCGAGCGAGCGGAAGTACTCAGATGCGTTCAAGCGTGAACGTGAAGCGGCGCAACGTCTCCGGATGCTCGACGACATGAAGAACACGTTCCTCGAAGCCGTCTCGCACGATCTTCGGACACCCCTCACGTCCATCTTGGGGTCGGCGCTCACCCTCGAGCGATCGAACCTCGATCTGCCGCCGGCCGACGCGCTCGACATGGTGAGGAGGATCGCCGCCAACGCGAGGAAGCTGGAGCGGCTGCTCTCCGACCTGCTCGACCTCGATCGTCTCCAGCGGGGGATCGTCTCGCCGAAGCGCCGGGCGACCGACCTCGAGGAGTTCGTCGGGCGAGCCGTCCAGGAGATGGACACGCAGGGACGCTCGATCGAGGTCGACGTGCAGCCGGGGAACGTGCAGATCGATCAGGCGAAGACGGAGCGGATCCTCGAGAACCTCCTGTCGAACAGCATCCGGCACACACCGGAGGAGGCGAGGATCTGGGTCCGCGCCCGGCCGCACCAGGGCGGGGTGTCGTTCGTGGTGGAGGATGACGGCCCCGGGGTCCCGCCGGAGCTCCGGGAGGCGATCTTCGAGCCGTTCCGGCAGGCGCCGGGCTCCTCCTCGGGGCATGCTCCGGGCGTGGGTATCGGACTGTCCCTCGTCCGGCGCTTCGCCGAACTCCACGGAGGCAACGCGTGGGCCGAGGAGCGTGAGGGCGGCGGCGCGTCGTTCCACGTCTTCCTGCCGGGGGCGGAGGCCGGGGGACGGCGAGCGGTGGGTGTTCGGGGTGAAGAGGGTTCGGAGCCGGCGGTCGGATTCGAACCGACGACCTAGCGATTACAAATCGCTTGCGCTACCGGACTGCGCCACGCCGGCCGGGCACCGAGTCTACCGGTCGAGGGGCTGCTGCTTGAACAGGAACCCGTACGTCAGCAGCGCGTAGAGGACGAACGCGTCCAGCGCGAGGGTGAGGAAGCCGGAGCTCCCCGACCTCCGCAGCTGTGCGAGCGCGCCGACGATCCCGATCACGGTCAGCACGATCCCGAGGACCCGCCCCGCCGGTCGGATGCGGAAGATCCACCATCCCGCCAGCAGCGAGAGACATCCCTGCGCGATCAGGACGAGGGCGACGACGCGACTCGCCCCCTCACCGTCGAGGAAGGGCGCATCGATGTCGACCCCGTCGCCCGTGAGGTCCATCGCCCCGAAGTACAGGATCAGCGCCCCCGCGATCATCAGGATCACGGCCGCTCCCGTCAGCGCCGGCGGGCGCGAGCGCGGTGCCGTCGCCGGGCGGGGCGGCGGGACGCCGTCGAAGGGATCGGATGAGGGAGGCGGGATGTCGTCCATCGTTCCGTCGCCGCCTGGAGCGGCTCCCGCGAGCCTAGCCAGGGGACCCGGGCGAGGCAACGACGTCGCGCGGGAGGACGAAACCGTAGAGCGCCGCCGCGAGGGCGGCCGACGCGTTCAGCGAGCCGACCCGGCCCTTCAGGGGCAGCGCGACGAGCACATCGCATCGTTCGCGCACGAGCCGGGACATGCCCGATCCCTCCGATCCCACCACCACCACGACGCGTCCCTGCGGACACGTCTCGTCGAAGATCGAGCGAGGAGCGGCGTCGTCGAGCCCGACCACGGAGAAGCCGGCGTCCTGCAGCCGCCCGAGCGCTCGCGCGATGTTGGCCACCACGGCGTGCGGGAGATGCTCCAGGGCGCCCGCGGAGGCGCGGACGGCCGCGGGGGTCACACCGGCCGCCCGGCGACTCCGGGTGACGAGGGCCGCGGCGCCCGCCGCCTCGGCCGTCCGCGCCGCGGCCCCGAGGTTCTGCGGATCCGTGATCCCGTCCAGGACGACGACGAGCGCATCCGGTGCGAACGCGAGGGTGGCGAGGTCCCGCTCCCCCAGCTCCCGGCGGCCCGCGCGGCCACCCACCGTCCGCGCGACGACCCCACGGTGATCGTCGGCGATCCGATCCAGCTCCCGCCGATCCGTCGCGCGGACGGGCACCTTGGCCGCGCGGGCCGCCTCGCGGACCGCCCGGAGCCCCTGGGTGTCCCGCGCCCCGGCCGCGACGAGCACCTCACGGACCTGACCTGCCCGGAGCGCCTCCACGACGGCCCGCCGCCCGGTCACGAGCTGGTCGCTCACGCGACCACCGCGAGCGCCAGGCATCCGATGCCGTCGCCGGTCAGCCCGAGCCCCTCCGGGCGGGTCGCCTTGACGGAGACGCGATCGACCGCCAGACCCGTGATCCGGGCCAACCGCTCGCGGAGCTCGAGCCGCCGGGGAGCGATCGCCGGACGCTCACCCACGATCGTGACATCCACGGACACCGGCGTGCGGCCGCCCGCGGCGAGGAGCCCGATGGTGCGACCGAGGAGGTCCGCACCCGTCATCCCCTCGGTCTCCGGATCGGTGTCCGGGAAGTGTTCCCCCACGTCGCCGAGCGCCACCGCTCCGAGGAGCGCGTCCGCGATCGCGTGGCAGACGACGTCGCCGTCCGAATGACCGGCCAGGCCCGGCTCCCCGTCGAACAGGAGACCGCCGAGCCACAGAGGACGACCTTCGCCGAAGCGGTGGACGTCGAAGCCGAGCCCGACGGCGGGGTCAGCCACCGCCCGGTCCCCATCCGGCGGTCGGCGTGCGCGAGATCGGCCAGCGTGGTGATCTTCATGTTCTCGGGGTCGCCGGGGATCGCGCGCACCTCGAAGCCGGCCCAGCGGAGCAACGAGGCATCGTCGGTGAACGCGGCGCCCGCCGCTTCGGCCTTGGCGTGCGCCTCCCGGAGCGCGGCCGTCCGGAACGCCTGGGGCGTCTGACCGAGCACGAGCTCCTCCCTCGACTCCACGCCCTCGATGACCTCGCCGCGCACGCGGAGCACCGTGTCGGCGACGGCCAGTACGGGGACCGCGCCGTCGGCGCCCTCCACACCCTGGACGACGCGCGCGAAGAGATCGGGGGGTGCGAACGGCCGCGCCGCGTCGTGGACGGCCACGACGTCCACGGACTCGGGAACCGTCGCGAGCGCCTTCCGGACCGAAGCCTGCCGCGTGTCGCCGCCCTCGACGAGCCGGACGTCGACCCCGAGGTCCTGCACGCACGCGCGCGCGCGTCCCTCCCATCCCGGCGGGAAGGTCACGACGAGTCCGCCGACGGGGGGAGCGGCCGCGGCGGCGGCGGCGGCGACCGCGAGGATCGGGCGGCCCCCGATCGGGAGCAGCGCCTTCGGCTCCACCCCGCCGAGCCGACGGCCGGCGCCGGCTCCCAGGAGGATCACGATCGCCGCGTCGGGCTCCACCGTCGCAGCATCGCAGACGGCGACGCTCAGGCGTCGGCGCCGGCCGTCGCCGGAGCGTCGCCCGAGAGGGCGGCGAAGATCATGCGACCGGTCGTCGTCTGGATCACGTTCGTCACGCGGACCTCGACCTGCGAGCCGATCCGCTCCGCGGCCTGCTCGACGACCACCATCGTGCCGTCATCGAGGTAGGCGACGGCTTGGCCGTGCTCTCGACCTTCCTTGACGACGCGGACCTCGAGCTCGTCGCCGGCCGTGTACGGGACGCGGAAGCGGGAGGCGAGCGCGTTGATCTGCGCCACCGGGACGCGGAGTGCCTCGGCGACCTTCGCGAGGTTGTGATCGACGGTGATCAGCTGCGCGCCGCGCTCGCGGGCGAGACGGACGAGCGCCGCATCGACGTCCATGACCCCGGCCTCCTCCACGAGCTGGAACTGCAAGGTCGGCGCCTTCTGGAGCTCGACGAGCATGTCGAGACCACGCCGGCCGCGGGTGCGACGATGCGGATCGGAGGAGTCCGAGATCGCCTGGAGCTCGCGGAGGACCCCCTCGTGGAGCAGGACGGTGCCGGAGACGAATCCCGTGGCGACGAGGTCGGCGACACGGCCGTCGATCAGCGCGCTCGTGTCGAGGACGTGCAGGTCGCCACGCGTCACGCCCGCGGCCCGAGGCTTGATCCCGGCCAGCCCGAAGATGTCCTCGTACTTCGCCTGACCGAGCCGGTACCCCAGCGTCCCGAACGTGAGGTAGAGGAACACGATCGCCGGCCACGACGCGGATGCGGGGAGGAACAGGAGCGGGATCATCATCAGGCCCGCGACGAGGAGCCCCACGATCAGCCCGATCACCCCTCCGGCCAGCACGGCCGGCGGCTTCTTGCCGAGCTCGGACTCGAGGCCGTGGACGGCCCGCAGCGTGAGACGCCCGAAGACGCCACCGATCACGTAGCCGACCCCCGCACCGAGGAAGACGAACAACAGGGCCCGGCTGGTGCTGGTCGTGCCGGTGGCTTCACCGATCCGCGCACCGACCGTGGCGCTCAGCGCGACGAAGATCATGCGGACGCCGCCGGCGACGCGGCCACGCAGGACCTCGCCGCCACGCCCCTGCTCGTCGTCCGTCACCATGCTCACCCCCGCCTCGGGTAGCTCGACGCATGGGCCATCCGGCCCCTCACAAGGTCATCGGCGCTTCCGGCGCCCGTCCTGAGCCGGGCAGGGGTGCGGTCACCCCGTGAGGCGGTTGCGCTCGATCAGGCCTCGGCGGCCATCTTCACGCCGTGCGCACCGTCGAGCACCTCGTCGATCATGAGCTCGGCGTCCTCCTCGGACTTGCCGGCCGCATGGGAGAGCTCCGAGATCAGGATCTGGCGTGCCTTGTGGATCATCCGCTTCTCGCCGGCGGACAGGCCCTTCTCGCGGTCCCGGATCGAGAGGTTCCGGAGGACCTCAGCGACCTCGAAGGGGTCGCCCGAATGGAGCTTCTCGAGGTTGTTCTTGAACCGCCTGCTCCAGTTCGCTGCGGAGATGGTCTCCGCTTCCGTGAGGACCTTGAGGATCTTCTTGACCTGGGCCTTGCTGATGACCGGGCGGAGCCCGACCTGCTCGGCCGAGTCGACCGGGACGGAGAGCGTCAGATCCCCGTAGACGACCCGCAGGACCAGGTACTTCCGCTTCTCGCCGAGGAACTCCTTGTCCTTCAGTTCTTCGATGACGGCCGCCCCGTGCTCGGGATGGACGACGGTGTCTCCCTTGCGGAACGCGGACAAGTGGTTCTCCCTTCGCGAGAGGTGAGCCCGGCCGGGACCTGGCCGGGCGAGGATAGGAAGGATAGCACGGTACCGCGTTGGGCGCAACCCAAAACCGCAGGTCAGAGGCACTTTCACGCCATCAGGAGCCCCGCGAGGAACCCGTGAAGGACCAGCTCAGGATGCCCGTCGCCTGACTGCGGCACCACTGTCGTTGGCCCACGTCAGAGCCTCGGAGACGTCCCGAACCGGGACCAGCAGCGGGTGCCGACCGGCATCCGGTCCCGGCGCCGCGAAGACGCACCGACATCCGGCCGCCTCGGCCGCGGCGAGCCGTTGCGGCATGCCGGACACCTGCCGCACGATCCCGGTGAGGGACACCTCACCCACGAATGCGGCCCCTGCCGGCGTGGGGACCCCCGAGACGGCTGAAGCGAGTGCCGCGGCCACGGCGAGGTCGGCGGCGGGGTCGTCGACCCGGAGACCTCCCGTGGTGGCGCCGAACAGCTCCGCCCTCCCGAGCCGATAGCCCGCCCGCGCGAGCACGGCCGCCATCAGCTGGAACCGGCGGGCATCGAGCCCGGTGGTCTGACGGCGGGCCGGGCCGTCGACCGACCCCACGAGCGCCTGCACCTCGACGGCGAGGGCCCGGCGTCCCGCCATGGGGAGGGCGACGGCCGATCCCGGCGACCCGATGCCCTCGAGGAGCAGGGCGGACGGATCGATCTCGTGGAGCCCATCCGCGCCCATCTCGAACCAGGCGGACTCGCCCTCGGCACCGAACCGGTTCTTCCCGCCCGAGAGCACCCGGAGGCCGGAGCGAGCGTCGCCCTCGAACAGGAGCACGACGTCGACCGCGTGCTCGAGCGCCCGCGGGCCGGCCAGATCGCCGTCCTTCGTGACGTGACCGGTCATCACGACCGTGATCCCGGCCTCCTTGGCCATCCCCACCAGTGCATCCGTGCAGGTGCGCACCTGCGTGACGCCCCCCGGCATCTGGGTCGCGGAGGGGTCGCGGAGCGACTGGATCGAATCGACCGCGAGGAGGAACGGAGCCCGCTCGAGCGCCGTTCCCAGCACGGCCCGCAGGTCGCGGCCCGGCGCGAACCCGACCGCGTCCCCGTCGACGCCCAGCCGTCGCGACCGGGCCGCGACCTGCGCGTGGGACTCCTCCCCCGACATGAGCAGACATCCGCGGCCGCCTTCCGACAGACGAGACAGGACGTGGAGGAGCAGCGTGGACTTGCCGATCCCGGGTTCGCCGGCCAGGAGGACCACCGAAGCCGGGACCAGCCCGCCGCCGAGCACCCGGTCCAGTCCGGGGATCCCCGTGGACACGCGATCCGGTCCGGCGGACGTGCTGCCGAGAAGGACGACCGGCGACGCCGTCCCGGCGTCCACGCCCGCGGCGCTCTCGATCGTCCCCCACGCGCCGCAGCCCGGGCATCGTCCGACCCACTGAGCGACCTGTTGACGGCACTCCGAGCAGGTGTAGATCGTCCGAGGCCGGGCCATAGGGGCCGGACGCTAGCCACCGGGTCTGACATCGGCGGCGACGCGGGTGTCGGCGACCCTCCATAGCCTCCTCTGACTACGACGAACGGCTCGGATCCACTCCGGCGAGGCGGAGATCGGAGCCGCCGGCTACGAGTGGCGCCGGAGCTGCCGATATCCGCGTTACGGAGCGAAGCGAAGGAGGAGCACCGTGGAGGTCGTACAGCTCGGCGGCGGGCATCCGGATCCGCACGAGCCGGCGTCCGGGCCGGTGTCCGAGCCAGTGTCCGAGATGGTCCCGGAGACCTCCGAGTGCCCCCTGGTGCTCGTCACCTGGCAGGACGCCTGGTTCGACTTCGATGAGCCTGATCCGCGAGGATGTGCGCGCCGACTACCTCGTGCGCACCGTCGGGTATCTCGTTCGGAGGGGCCCGCGGTTCGTCTCGGTCGCACAGGAGATCCTTCCGGACGGCGACGGCTTCCGCGCCGTCACGCACATCCCGGTCGCCGTCGTGGAGACGATCGCCCCGCTCCGCGGCCCGGACGTCGAGGACGACATCGACCTGTTGGCTCAGTAGAGCGCGTATACTCGCCCGGCTCGGCGCGATCGACGCGCCGTCACCTGCGACGATAGAAGGAGGGATGCGAGATGACTGCCCACACGGTCACCGTCAGCGCGCAGCGTCCCTCCATCTCCCGCTGAGCCGTCCGGCTCGGTCGCGGTAGCTCCCGAAGAGACGCGGCGTCGCCTCCATGTCCGCATCTCTGCGAACGCTGGCTCTGCGAGCCGGCTTCCGACCAGAAGGAGCACCGCGGTGCACGACGACAGTCCTCGAGCACTTCCTCGACGAAGGGCTCATCGAACGGGTCATCCGGCCCATCAAGAGTGGCAAGGAAGCGAGCGTGCACCTCGTGCGCGCGAACCCGCGCACGACCGGTGAAGAACTGGCGGCGCTGAAGATCTACCACCCGCTCGACCGGCGCGACTTCCGCGACGAGTCGCTCTACCGGGACGGCGAGTTCATCAAGGAGCGGCGGATCCGCGTCGCCCTGGAGAAGAAGACGCGATTCGGACGGGAGGTCCAGGGGGGGATCTGGGTCGGGCGCGAATGGGAGACCCTGCGCAGCGCTGTTCGCGGCGGGGGCGCCCGTCCCCCGCCCGATCGAAGCCACCGACGACGCGATCCTCATGTCGTACATCGGCGACGAGGACGACGCCGCGCCGCAGCTCCATCGATATCGGCCCACGGGCCACGCGGAGACCGAGGATCTCCTCGAGCAGTGCATCCGTGCGATCGAGCGGATGCTCTTCCACGACGTGGTCCACGGCGACCTGTCGCCGTTCAACATCCTCGTGTGGGAGGGCGAGATCTCCGTGATCGACCTCCCGCAGGCCGTCGATCCGAAGAAGAACCGGCACGCCGAGGCGCTCCTGGCACGCGACGTCGAACGGATCTGCGAGCACTTCGCTCGGCGAGGGGTCTCCCGCGATCCGGCGACGATCGCCGAGGACCTCTGGACGGCGTGGACGTTCGCCGACCTCGTCCCGGAGGAGCTTCGTCTCACCCTGGAGATCGGCCCACGGTTGAGTCGACCCGGGGCGCGGGCGGCTACTACTCCGCCCATGCCCGATCGGCGGATCGCCACGGTGCTGATGCTCGATGTGGTGGGGTCGACGCACGTCGCCGCCCAGATGGGTGATGCCCGGTACCGCGAACTCTCCTCCCGCTTCAACCGGCTCGTCCGGGCCGAGCTCAAGCGCTTCGGGGGGAAGGAGGAAGACCACGCCGGCGACGGCTTCTTCGCCACCTTCCCCCAGCCGGATCGGGCGATCAGATGCGCGGCGGCGATCGCCGAGGAGGTCCGCGAGCCTCGGCATCGAGATCCGCTCCGGCATCCACACCGGCCAGACGGAGGATCAGGCCGGCAAGACCCACGGCATCGCGGTGGTGATCGGTGCGCGGGTGATGTCGCTGGCCGATGCCGGCGACATCCTGGTCACGAGCACCACGAAGGAGCTCGTGACCGGCTCGGGATTCGGTTTCGA
Organism: uncultured Actinomycetota bacterium; assembly: GCA_963737525.1. Classification (GTDB taxonomy): domain Bacteria; phylum Actinomycetota; class UBA4738; order UBA4738; family HRBIN12; genus JAJNBA01. The sequence continues at coordinate 6,131 of CAVTTD010000032.1, read as the reverse complement.
GGACTTCTCGGCTCACGAGCTGAAGGGCGTCCCGGGCACCTGGCAGGTGTTCGCCGTCACCGGCGTGAACGACGAGCAGCGGGCGCGGCCGCTCCCGGCGGCAGAAGCAGCCGAACGTCGCGCAGCGATCGCACCGTCGGACCCTCGGGGGCGGCCACGCCGGTCGGCGCTCGATCGCCGTTGGCTTGGCCGCTCCTGCTGTTGATCGCGGCCGTCGCCTTCGCGACCACACGCGGACGACGAGACATCTCCGTCAGCCGCTCCCGAACGCCGTGACTCCGCTCGGAGGCCGTCGTGGAGGTCGATCCCGAAGCGGACCCGCCGATCGTCCGATCGATCCCGATCCCCGTGGAGCAACACGGAGGCCCGGCGATCGCGCCGCCCGCCGCGACGCACCCGATCGCGGTCGGGCAGGGCGGGGTCTGGACCGTCCGGTTCCGCTCGCTCTACCACGTCGATCCCGTCCGATCGGAGGTGCGGACCCGCATCAACCTCGAGACTCGGCGATCTCGTTCTCGTTCGACGTCGTCGAAGGCGAGGACAAGATCTGGGTGGCCTTCGATGGAGGCCTGATCGAGGTGAACCCGGCGACCGGCGAGCAGCGCCGCGCGATCTCGTTTCGACGGGACCTGGTCGCGACCGAGGTCGCCGTCGGAGGGCGGTTCGTGTGGGTCGGCGTGGAGCGACGGCCGCCTGATCCGCTTCGATCCGCGGACCGACCGCGAGGTCGACGCGAGCCGGTCTCGACCCGATCGACGCGATCGCCTTCGGACACGGCTCGGTCTGGACGGTGGACACCGTCGGCGGCACGGTGACGAGCTACGACCCCGCCACGATGCGCCCGTCGGACGCGAGATCGCGCTGCAACGGCGTGGACCACGTCGTGGTCGGGGACGTCGGCGATCTGGGTGCTCTCACGCAGCCTGGGAACGCTCACCCCGATCGACCCCGCGACGAACGAGTCGAGGGGCGGTGCCGGTGGGGCGGACCCGTCCGGCCTCGCGGTCGGTGGCGGAGCGATCTGGGTCGGCGACGAGGACGGCGTGATCCGCCGTGTCGACGAGGACACCCGCGCAGGTCACCGAAATCCCGTTCGGTGCCGAGATCCGCGGCTCTGGCCTTCGACGACGAGACCGACACTCTCTGGGTCGACGTCGCCTGACAGCGCGCGTGTGACGAACGTCACACCGTACGTTCGCGCCTCCGACGCAGCGGAACCGAGCGATCGCGTGTCTTGATGGCGTCGACACGAACAGAGGCCGGTGAGCATCCGTTGGCCGATCGAACCGAACGACACGAGGAGGTACGCGATGAGCGCCAAGGCAGAGACCCTCGCACCACCAGCACGACCGATCGCTTCGAACGTCCTGGCGATCGTCCTCACGCTCGCGATCGGAGCTGCCGCGGGCAGCCTGATCACCCGAGCCGTGACCTCGGACACCCCGGCCGCCGGCGAGCAGGTCGTCGGGATCACCCCGTGGGACCAGCAGAAGCTCGACGCGATGGCCGGCCGGCAGCAGGCGGAGACCGTCGAGGTTGACGGACCCGGGATCGCCCCGTGGGACCAGGGCAAGCTGGACGCGATGGACGGCTTCCAGGCATCGGCCGCAGCACGGAACGGGTAGACCTCGATGTCCCGGGCTGGCCGAGGCCAGCTCGGGCTCGTTCGACCCCCTCACGGCCCAGGCGTAGGTTCGCTGCAGCGATATGAGCATCTCGCGTGTCCGAAGAGGTGTGGCCCGGGAGAGTGGCGTGGCGCGTTCAGAAACGGGGGTCGAGGCGGGACGGCCGAGCCTCGCCGAGTTGTATGAGCGAACAGCGCCCGGAGCCGTCCGCCTCGCCTACCTCCTGACGGGTGACCGATCCGTGGCCGAAGACATCACGCAGGATGCGTTCGTCCGGGTCAGCGGCCGGCTGGCGCACCTCCGTGAAGGAGGCGCTTTCGACGCCTACCTGCGCCGGGCCGTCGTGAACCTCGCGAAGAACCACTTCCGCCGCCGGGCGGTGGAGCGAGCCTATCCTCGAGCGCACCCGCCCAAGCCAGCCAGCCCAGGGCACGAGCAGCCACTCGTCGAACGCGAGGCGACCATGGCGGCGCTCGCACGGCTCCCGCAGCGCCAGCGGGCGGCGATCGTCCTGCGCTTCTACGAGGACCTGCCCGAGGACGCGATCGCCGAGATCCTGCGGTGTCGCAACGGCACCGTTCGCTCCCTCGTGACCCGGGGCGTCCAGGCCCTCCGAGACGACATGAAGAGGTACGCCGATGCCTGACACCCACGAAGACATCCGACGGCGGCTCTTCGACGCCGCCTGGGAGACGCCCGCGTTCGCGCCCGCGCCGGAACGGACCGTCACGCGCGCCCGCCGCCGCGCGGCGCTCACGATCGGTGGCGGAGCGATCCTGCTGGCCGCCGTCGCCGTGACCATCTTCACGCTGGGCGGACAGCGCCCCGCTCGCCGACCAGCATCGGACGGGCGAGACGTCCACGGCGACGATCCGCGCGAAACCCTCGTCGACACCACGACGGGCGATCACTCCGCTTTCGATGCGCTGCCCTCGGGAGCATGGCTCTACGACTTCACGCGCGACGGCTCGCGAGTTGGCGTTCGTGGCGGAGGCAGACGGTCGGAACCAGGTGTGGATCATGAACATGGACGGCACCGGACTTCGCCAACTCACCCACGACCCATTCGAAGCCACCGATCCCGCCTGGTCCCCCGACGGCACGCGGATCGTGTACGTCGGATTCGGTGGAGGTGATTCGCGCGATCTCTTCGTGATCGATGTCGCGAGTGGCCGCTCCGACAAGGTCATGACCGAGCCGGAAGACCCGAAGAACCCGGGATGGTCCTCCGATGGGTCCCGGATCCTGTACTGGTCCTGGATCGAGACCCACGACCCTTCGGAGGTATCCACGACCACGACGAGCGTCGAGGTGCGCTCGGTGCGTCTCGAGACCGGTGGAGTCAGCGTGCTGGCGGGTGGAAGAGCTCATGCCGGAGCCTGGGAAGGCGCATGGGCCGAGCGATCGGCACGGATCGCGTTCATCACGGCGCGCTTCATCACAGGCAGCGGCGACGCGGACCATGCCTTGTGGCTGATGGACGGTGACGGCTCGCACAAGGAGCTGCTCCTGAGCCTCGACGTGGATGATGCGTCGGGCACCTCCTGGTCTCCCGATGGGAGCCAGATCGCGTTCGTCGTCTCTCGGAACGGAGGTTCCTTCGTCCATGTGTTCGACCTCGCCACGGGCGAGGACCGGGAGATCGGCCCCGGCGCGTACGTGGCCTGGGCCGACGACGGCACACTCCTGGTGCAGGAGTTCCTCCCGGACCACTGATCGCGCGACATCCCCGTGATCCGGCCGCGACGATCCCGGCGTCGGGAGAACGTACCGCCCAAGATGCCGAGAAGCCCGGTCTCCGACGGACCGGGCTTCGGCCTTCCCGCCGCGCTCGAGGGCGCGGCGGGTGACGCGGGTTCGACCTACTCGGTCGAGCCCGCGAGCTCCACGGGCGGCGTGTCGGGCGGCATGATGCCGGCGCCGTGCTCGAAGGTGATCTCGCCGTCGAGCACGTCGACGATGATCGTCTCGCCGGCCCGGAACTCCTTGTACAGGAGCTTCTCGGCGAGCGGGTCCTCGACCAGCCGCTGGATCGTCCGGCGGAGCGGCCGGGCGCCGAGCGCCTTGTCGTAGCCCCGTCTCCGCGAGCAGCGTCTTCGCGGCATCGGTGAGCTCGATGTCGATGTCCTTGGACTTCAGCTGCTCCTCGACCCGCCGCATCAGCAGGTCGACGATCTGCTTGACGTCGTCGGGCGTCAGCGAGTGGAAGACGATGACCTCGTCGATGCGGTTCAGGAACTCCGGACGGAAGGTGCGCTTGAGCTCCTCGGTCACGTTCTCCTTCATCTTCTTGTACGTCACGGCGTCGTCGCGCGCGGCGGTGAACCCGATCCCGACGCCCTTGGCGATGTCCCGCGTGCCGAGGTTCGAGGTCATGATGATGATCGTGTTCTTGAAGTCCACCTTGTGGCCCTGCGCGTCCGTCAGGTGCCCGTCCTCGAGGATCTGCAGCAGCGTGTTGAACACGTCCGGGTGCGCCTTCTCGATCTCGTCGAACAGCACCACCGCGAACGGCTTGCGCCGGACGGCCTCGGTGAGCTGCCCGCCCTCCTCGTAGCCGACGTAGCCGGGAGGCGAGCCGATCAGGCGCGAGACCGTGTGCTTCTCCATGTACTCGGACATGTCGAGCTGGATCAGCGCGTCCTCGTCGCCGAACAGGAACTCCGCCAGCGCCTTGGAGAGCTCGGTCTTCCCGACGCCCGACGGGCCCGAGGAAGATGAACGAGCCCGAGGGGCGGCGCGGGTCCTTCAGGCCGCTCCGCGTCCGGCGCATCGCGCGCGAGACCGCGGAGATGGCTTCGTGCTGGCTGATGATCCGCTTGTGGATCTCGTCCTCCATGCGGAGGAGCTTCTCCGTCTCCTCCTCGGTGAGCTTGAAGACGGGGATGCCGGTCCACACGGAGAGCACCTCGGCGATCTCCTCCTCGCCGATCTCGGACAGGACGTCCATCTCGCCGGCCTTCCACCGCTGCTCGCGGCGCTGGCGCTCCTCCTGGAGCTGCCGCTCCTCGTCGCGGAGCGAGGCGGCGCCCTCGAAGTCCTGCGCGTCGATCGCGGACTCCTTCCGGAGACGGACCTCGGCGATCTTCTCGTCGACCTCGCGGACGTCGGGCGGCGCGGTCATCCGGCGGATCCGCGTGCGCGACCCGGCCTCGTCGATCAGGTCGATCGCCTTGTCGGGCAGCGAGCGGTCCGCGATGTAGCGGTCGGCGAGGTTCGCGGCCGCCACGAGCGCGTCGTCGGTGAAGCTGACGCGGTGGTGGGCCTCGTAGCGGTCGCGGAGGCCCTTCAGGATCTCGATGGTGTGCGCGACGGTCGGCTCCTCGACCACGATGGGCTGGAACCGCCGCTCGAGCGCGGCGTCCTTCTCGAGGTGCTTGCGGTACTCGTCGCGCGTGGTGGCGCCGATCGTCTGCAGCTCGCCGCGCGCGAGCATCGGCTTCAGGATGCTGGCGGCGTCGATCGCGCCCTCCGCCGCGCCGGCGCCGACGAGCGTGTGCAGCTCGTCGATGAACAGCACGATGTCGCCGCGCGTCTTGATCTCCTTCAGCACCTTCTTGAGGCGCTCCTCGAAGTCGCCGCGGTAGCGGGAGCCGGCGACGAGCGCGCCGAGGTCGAGCGTGTAGATCTGCTTGTCCTTGAGCGTCTCGGGGACCTCGCCCTCGACGATGGCCTGCGACAGGCCCTCGACGACGGCGGTCTTGCCGACGCCGGGCTCGCCGATCAGCACCGGGTTGTTCTTCGTCCGGCGCGAGAGCACCTGCATGACGCGCTCGATCTCCTTCTCGCGGCCGATCACCGGGTCGAGCTTGCCGTCGCGGGCGAGCTGGGTGAGGTTGCGGCCGAACTGGTCGAGCACCATCGAGCCCTGGCCGCTGCCCTCCGGCGAGCCGGCGACCTGCTCGCCCTTGCCGGCGGTGTAGCCGGACAGGAGCTGGATCACGGTCTGGCGGACGCGGTTGAGGTCGGCGCCGAGCTTCTGCAGCACCTGGGCGGCGACGCCCTCGCCCTCGCGGATCAGCCCGAGCAGGATGTGCTCGGTGCCGATGTAGTTGTGGCCGAGCTGGAGCGCCTCGCGGAGCGACAGCTCGAGGACCTTCTTGGCGCGCGGCGTGAACGGGATGTGGCCCGGTGGGCGCCGCCTGGCCCTGGCCGATGATCTCCTCGACCTGCTGGCGGACGGCCTCGAGCGAGATGTTCAGCGACTCGAGCGCCTTGGCGGCGACGCCCTCGCCCTCGTGGATCAGCCCGAGCAGGATGTGCTCGGTGCCGATGTAGTTGTGGTTGAGCATCCTCGCCTCTTCTTGGGCGAGGACCACGACCCGCCGGCGCGGTCGGTGAATCGCTCGAACATGCCCTACATCCCTCCAGGCGGCGACCCGTCCGTCCGGCCCCGGGGATCGTCGGACCACGTCCTCCCCCCGAGGTACATGAGGCGCCGCTCCCTTCCGGTCCAGCGCCTCTCTGCAGCAGTATACCCAGCGCCCCCGATACGCCACCACGCCG
>CAVTTD010000031.1:0-88290 GCA_963737525.1 uncultured Actinomycetota bacterium | reverse complement strand
TCCCCCTGCGCCATGGCCGGGATGCTATCGCCGTATGACGCCGTCCGTCCGCGCCCCTACCACCCGCAGCAGGGAAGGATGTAACCGCAGGACGGACACTTGTGATGCGCGTGCTCGGGCTCCATCGGCGCTCCGCAGGCGTCACAGGGCAATCGCTTCGACTCCGCGACCGGTTGACAGCGCTCCGTGGCTGCCGATGTCTCCATGGCTGCCGACGTCTCCATCCTCGACACCTTAGTCGCGAGAACCGGCATCACTCGGAAGGCGGGGGTCGATAGGCGCCGATCCGCCGTAGCTCCTTCCGCCAACACTCCGTGTGCCAGTGGCGTCGTTCGTCCGGAGCGTCGAGGGGGATCACGACGAGGTGCCAGATGCCGGCTCGGACGATGTGATCGCAGCCGGGACAGCGGTACTCCTTCTCGCCGCCGACGTGGCGCACGTCGTAGCCGGGCAGCTCCGCCCAGGCGGGCGCGGCGGACCGTGGCCGTGGCGCCTCCTGGGGCTGGAAGAACTCGGGGTTCCTCCTGTTCTTCCGGGGCATCACAGGTGTCCCCGGATGAACGCGGCGGCGTGCGGAGCGAGGGACGCGCCGACCTCACGAGGATCGCGCTTCCGCCCGCGACCTTGGCCACGGACCTCGAAGGAGTGGCCCGCTCCTTCGAACGGGACGAGCGTCGCCCGGTCGCCGAGCTTCTTCACGACCCGAGCGAGGAGGTCGGGTGAGGCGAAGGGGTCCGAGGTCCCCTGGAGGAAGAGCATCGGAACGTTGATCCGAGAGAGGTGCTCGTCACGGATCCGCTCGGGCTTCCCCGGCGGGTGCAAGGGATAGCCGAGGAAGACCAAGCCGGCGGGATGGATCTCCGCGTCGGCCGCACACATCGAGGCGATCCTCCCGCCGAGCGACTTCCCGCTCGCCCAGACGGGCTCCTTCTTCCGGCGCGTCCAGGCGGCATCGAAAGCCTCACGCCATGTCTCGCGCAGGACGGCCTCGGTATCCGGAGAGCGACGGCCGCTCTCGATATAGGGGAAGTTGAACCGCATCGTCGCGAGGCCCTCGTCGACGCATGCCCGAGAGAAACCGACGAGGAAGGGATGGTCCATCCCGGCGCCGGCGCCGTGCGCGACCACGATGGTCGCGAACGGCGACGCCGGCCGAGCGTAGGTGGCCGACACCGGCCCCTTCACGGTCTCGATGTGCAGCGACTCCTCCGGTCCGGCCATCGCGTGCCATGATGCACGCGATGGCCGGCACCCTCCACCTCGGCACCTCGGGCTTCTCCTTCGACGGCTGGAAACACGGCGTCTTCTATCCCGAGGGCCTGAAGAACCGCGAGATGCTGTCGTACTACTCGCGGCAACTGTCCTCGGTCGAGATCAACTACACCTTCCGCCGCTTCCCCACGGAGAAGTCGCTCACGGCGTGGCGTGAGCAGGCGGCGGACGGGTTCACCTTCACGCTCAAAGCGAATCAGAGGATCACGCATTTCAAGCGGCTCGCCGACACCGACGAGGACGTCCGGATCTTCCTCGAGCTCGGCCAGCTCCTCGGCGACAAGCTCGGCTGTGTCCTGTTCCAGTGCCCGCCTTCGCTCCACTACGACCGGGCGTTGATCGAGGCATTCGTCGGGTACCTGCCCCCGGGGGGCCGGTTCGCGATGGAGTTCCGTCATGCGTCGTGGGTCGAGGCCAAGGACCTGCTGCTCTCCCAAGGTGTCGCCTGGTGCGTCGCGGAGACCGACGAGAAGGATCCCGGCCCGGACGACCTCTCCTGGGAACCGATCGGATACCTGCGGTTGCGCAAGACCGAGTACACCGACGACGAGCTTCGCGCGTGGGCGGATCGGATCTCGCCTGCCCTCGCATCCGGCGCGGACGTCTTCTGCTATTTCAAGCACGAGGAAGACGGTGCGGGGCCGAAGATGGCCAAGCGACTCGACGCGATGCTTCCGTAGCCACCCGTCCACGGGTCTCGATCCCTCTCGCCTTCCCCGATCCTCTCCCTCGTCCCCTCCGGCGAGAAGTCTGCCGCGCCAACGCATCTCTGGGAGGGCTGCTCAAGCAGCAACCCGATGGACCGATGTATCTGGAAGCACCCCCTCGGGGGATGGTTGGGATCGGGCCGATGACGAGGATTCCGCGAGAAGAGCCGCGCACTGATCACGGCGGGCGCCGTGCTCCTCACGCTGGTCGGATGCACAGGGCAACCCTCAACGGAGCCGCGCGGCCCCGTCCTCGACGTCCTGGTCAAAGACTTCAAGATCGAGCCGTCGCGAACCACGATCGAGAACGGCCTCGTAACGCTCCGCGTCCACAATGACGGTCCGGCGACCCACGAGTTCGTGGTGATCCGAAGCGAGCTCCCGGCCGACGAGCTGCCGATCGCGGCGGACGGGCTCAGCGTGGATGAGGACCGTGTGGCCCCGGTCGACGAACTCACGGAGGTGCCGGCCGACGCATCCGCTTCGCTCACCGTGCCCCTTACCAGCGGCCGCTACGTGCTCTTCTGCAACCTCGAAGGCCACTACCTGACGGGGATGCACGCATCGATCGAGGTCGTCGACGATGTTTGAGGATGGGCGGGGCACTGCCCGCGCATCACGCGCGGGTCAGACGGACGCGGTGCGACGCACATCATTCCTCGGCGAGCGCAGGACCGATCGGCGGTTCCGGTGGATCCTCGCGTCATATCTGATCGTCACCGCGTCGATCATCTCCTACACGGCAGGTGCGATCGCCGACCAGCGTGGATCGGCGCTGATCATCAACATCGCGGCGCGTCAGCGCGCCCTCGCCGAACGGTACGTCAAGGACGTCGTGCTCCTGACGGACGGGATCCAGGCGGACCCTCTCGACGATGCCCACCAATTGCTCGCCAACGCCGATGCCCTCCTGGCCGGGGGCCACGTGATCGCCGTTCATGGGGCCGACGCCGAGATCGTGATCCCGACCGCGAGTGAGGACCTCGCCGTGATCGCGAAGCTCGAGCAGGAACAGAACCTGATCGAGCGGCTCACGACGATCGGTCACGACGTGATGCAGCTCGATCGTGCCGATCCGATGTTCGACGACAAGCTGCTGGACCTTCGTGTCGCGGGTGCGCTCGTCACCAGCGTTTCGAACGACGCCGTCGGGAAGATGACGCAGGATGCCGAAGCTGCGTTCAGCCGGCTCGTCCTCATCGGGATCGCGCTCGGGATCATCGGCGCGATCGCGGCGATCGCGATGGGGATCCTCATGCGACGGGCAGGAACGCAACGCGCCTCGCAGTTCCGGTCGCTCGTCCACAATGCCTCCGATCTCATCACCGTCGTGGATGCGAACGGGATCATCACGTATCAGAGCCCGTCGGCTCAGCGCCTCGTGGGGATCGGCCCCGACGGATTGGTCGGGCAGTGACTTCCGCGATCTCGTGTTCCCGGCCGATCGCGACCTTTTCGAAGCTCTGCTCGCCAACGGCCAGGCGGAACCGGGGGCCGCCGTGACCGGCGAGTTCCGCATGAGGCACGCGGACGGCTCGTCGCGCTACGTGGACACGATCGTGAGCAACCTCATGGCCGATGCAACGGTGCGTGGGCTGGTCTTCAACACCCGCGACATGACGGATCGCCGGATGCTCGAGGAACAGCTCGAGCGGCGGGCCTTCTTCGACTCGCTGACGGGGCTCCCGAACCGAGCCGTCTTCCGTGATCGGCTGGATCACGCGCTCGCGCGGTCGGCGCGAGACAGCGATGTGCTGGTGGTCCTACTGCTGGACCTCGACCGCTTCAAGTTCGTGAACGACAGCTTGGGGCACGACGCGGGCGACGAGCTGCTCGTTGCGGTCGGGCGTCGCATCCAGGATTGCAGCCGCTCGAGCGACACGGTCGCGCGGCTCGGAGGAGATGAGTTCGCCATCGTCCTCGAAGACGGCGCCAGCGAGGAGGCCGCGGTGGCTCTCGCCGGCCGCCTGCTCGAGGCGCTGACCGCGCCGTTCGAGGTCCGAGGGCGTGAGGTGTTCATCGGCGCCAGCGTCGGGATCGCCCTCCACACGGGTGGCGCAGGACTCCCGGACGAGCTGATCAGGAACGCGGACACCGCCATGTATGCGGCGAAAGGGGCCGGCAAAGGGAGATGCGTCGTGTTCCAGCCTGCCATGCACCAGCGGACGCTCGAGTTCTTCGAGGTGCAGGCGGACCTCCAGCGGGCGCTCGTCAGAGGTGAGTTCGTTCTCCACTACCAGCCGATCGTCGACCTGGCGTCCGGCCGGCTGCAAGGCGTCGAGGCGCTCGTCCGGTGGATCCATCCCACGCAGGGGCTGATCATGCCCGGGGGCTTCATCCCCGTCGCCGAGGAGACCGGCATGATCGTGCCGCTCGGCGTCTGGGTGCTCGGCGAGGCGTGCAGGCAAGCCAGGGAGTGGCGTGATCGATTCCCGGAGATGTCGGCGATGTCGATGAGCGTCAACCTTTCGATGCGGCAACTCCTCGAACCCGACCTCGTCCCGCGCGTTGCCGATGTCCTCGCCGACACCGACCTGGAGCGTGGACACCTGATCCTCGAGATCACCGAAGGAAGTCTGCTGCAAGACGTCGGGGAGACCGCAGAGAAGCTCGGCGCCCTCAAGGATCTCGGGGCGCGCCTGGCTCTCGACGACTTCGGCACCGGTTCCTCGTCGCTCGGGCACCTGCGTCATTTCCCGATCGACGTCCTGAAGATCGACAAGTCGTTCGTCGACGGTATCGGCGACGAGGGGTCCGACGCCTCCGCGCTCGTCCGCGCGATCATCGAGCTCGCGAGAACGCTCCGACTCATCACGGTCGCCGAAGGCATCGAGTCCGCCGAGCAACTGTCAGAGCTGAGGCTGGCCGGATGCGATCTCGGCCAGGGCTACCTGTTCGCGAGGCCGCTCACTCCCGACAGCCTCGAGGACATGCTGCGAACAGGCGACTTCTTCCTGCCGGGTGGGCTCGGCGTGCCGTCTCGCCACTGAAAGCCCGGCGGCCACTTCGCGGGAAGCGGCCTCACCCGGTCCCGATGAGATGTCTCACGACGGGGGCGGCGCCGCGGACCTCCGCCTCCTCACTGGCCAGGCGTCAGCTTGAGCCAGCCGTGGTCCGGGATCCTGTCGCTGCAGGTCACGACGCAGGGTCCCGTGGTCGTCGTGTATCGCTCGGTCGCCGCGAGCCACGCGTTCCCATCCGGGTTGGGAAGGCCCCGTGGAACGGTCGCGGTCACGACGTGAGGATCCGGGTGGTACGCGCGCACCCGCCGGACGAGGTCTCCGGCGCGGTTCGTGATCCGGAGCCACAGGACCCCGTCACGGAATAGGACCTCGCCGATGAAGTCCGGGCGTCCGCGACGATCGGGATTGAACAGGACGGAGATCCGGTTCGAGCCCAAGACGTCGAGGAGGTTCGCGTCCCAGTCGGCGTACGTGACGACCGTCAGATGGATCGGTGCGTTCGCGTCGTGCTTGGTCGCGACCAACCGTTTGAGGTCGAGCGGCCCCCTCGCCAGCGAAGGATCGTCGATGCTCGCCGCCGACGCGGGCCACGCGAGGGATCCGACGCAGATGACGAGGATCGCTGCGAACCAACGCCGTGTCCCCGGTCGCAACGTCACTCGCCTCCTCCGAGACAAGCGTAGGTATCGGCCGGGCTCACGGGAATCGGGCCGATGGGGATTCATCGGATCCGGCCGGGGGAGGCCGAACGCCTTGCCTCGCTTCGTATCGAGCCACGACATCCGTCGTTCGACGTCAGGCTAGGCCTCGAGTCGGACGCGCAGCGCGCGATCGACCACCTCGGGATCGTCGGCGAGCTTCCGTCCCATCTCGTCGCGAACGTAGAAGGAGTCCACGACCCGCCCTTCGTAGGTGGCGACCTTCGCGAGGTGCACATCGAGACCGAGCTCGGCGAACGTTCTCGTGATGTCGTAGAGGAGGCCCAGCCGATCGGACGCGCCCACCTCGATCACGGTGGCGAAGTCGGATGCCAAGTTGTCGAGGGTGATCGTCACGGGGGTCGGGACCTTCGGTGCTGGATACCATCGACGCTTCTCGTCGACCCGGCGTTCGAGCGAGATCGAACCGTCGACCGCGCGACGGAGCATCCCTCGGAATTCACGCCAACGACGGTCCGGCACCTCCTTCTCCCAGACCCCCTCCACCTCGAAGAGATCCGCGGCGACCCCATCCTCGGTCGTGAACACGTGGGCGGTGAGGATGGACAGCCCCGCCAACGCGAGCGATCCCGCGATCCAGGACAGGAGACCGGATCGATCCCGTGCGACCGCCAGCAGCTCGTACGTGCCGGCGCGAGCACCCTCGAAATGCACGGCACGGACCTCGTTCGCCCCGACGGGCGGCGTGATCGTCGTGAAGTGCCTGGCCGCCCGAGCGGGTTCGACCATCAGGAGATACCGGCGCGGCATGCGTTGGAGGAACCGCTCGACCACTGCATCCGGTTCGTCCTCGAGGAGCTGGCGAACCCGACGGACGCGGTCGGTGAGCTCTCCTGCGAGCTCGGTGCCCATCTCTCCTCGCTCGAACACATGCTGGACCTTCGCGACGAGCTCTCTGATCAGGGCTCGCCGCCACGGCGTCCACGCCGCGGGCCCCGTCGCCTCCGCGTCGGCTTTGGCCAGGAGGTAGAGCGCGGCGAGACGTTCCGAGGAGCCGACCGCGGCGGCGACGTCGAGGACGAGATCCTCGTCGGAGAGGTCGCGACGCGTGGCCACGTCGGGGAGCACGAGGTGGTGGGACACCATGAACCCGACGAGATCGCGGAGAGGCGGCTCGGCGCCCATCCGATCGAGGATCGACTCCACCACCGACGCACCGACCTGCACGTGACCGCCCTCCCCGTTCTTCCCGATATCGTGGAGCAGGGCGCCCAGGAGCAGGGCATCGGCATCCGGCACGCCCTTCAATGCCTCGGCTTGGACCGGATCCTCGACGGAGCCCTCCCCCGCGAGCGTCCGTGACATCGCGCGGAGCGAGCTCGTCAGGTGCGTGTCGACCGTGAACCGGTGATACGGATCACGCTGCGGGCGACAGCGGACATCCGCCCATTCCGGGACGAACCGGGCGAGCACCCCGAGACGGTCGAGGATCTCGAGCGACAACGCCCCTCGATCCCCCGTCCGGAGCAGACGGAAGAACTCCCGGCGCACCTCCGCATCCCACGCGACCACCGCCGGGACGTCGAGCTCCTCGATCGAGTCGAGGAGCGCCGCCGACGGCTCCCGGCCGGCTTCGGCTTCCGTCGCCAGCGCCTCCAGGACGCCGGCGGGAGACGTCGGCGGCGCGAGGGTCGGAGTCCCCTCCTCGAGCAAGCGCTCGACCACTGCCCGGAGCACGAACTCGACGTCGCGCGCGTGTTCGAACAGGGCGCGCATGAGCCCATCGATCGAGATCAACTTCGGCTCGTCCTCGAACCCCATGGCCTCGGCGATGGCGGGCTGGTGATCGAGCAGCAGCCGGTCGGTCCGCTTCCCGGTCTCGAGGTGGAGCGCGCTCCGGGCACGAGCCAGGAACTCCTCCGCGCCCGCGAGCGTCTCGCGCTCGCGGGCGCGGAGGAGTCCCGCATCTTCGAGCGGCGTGCCGAGCGCGGCTTCGATCAACCAGATCGAATGCAAGTCGCGCCACCCACCGGAGCCCTCCTTCAGGTCGGGCTCCAGCAGGTGCGCCGCCGAGCCGAAGCGTTCGGCTCGTCTCGCCGCATCGTCGCGGATCGACGTCGCGAAGGTCCGCGGATCCCGACGTGCCCAGGCTTCGACCCGCGCTGCGGCGTCCGCCACGATGCCTTGGTCCCCGGCGACGAGCCGCATATCGAGCATCGCGGCGGCCGCATCCAACCGCACGCACGCCTCCTCGCACTCCTGCGGCGTGCGGACCGCGTGACCGACCTCGAACCCGGCGTCCCAGAGCGGATAAAGCAGGAGATCGGCGAGGCGGGCCACGGCGACGTCGTCCGAGCCGTCGTGCAGGATGAGGAGGTCGATGTCGGATCTCGGCAAGAGGAGCCGTCGCCCGTAGCCGCCCGCCGCGGCGACCGCGACCCCCGGCGGCGCGCCGGCGCGCGCGAAGAGCTCCCGGAGCGCGACGTCGACGAGCTCCGCGCGCCGGCGCGCCGCCCAGACACCGTGGTGTCCGGTCGAGTACGCACGTTCGAGGGCCTCGTGCCCGGACCGGAGCGTGCCGACGGGATCGGGCGCGGCGCCCACGTGACCGCTAGAGGGCGTCGGGGCCCATCTCACCCGTCCGGATCCGGATGAGCTGCTGCACCTCGGTCACCCAGAGCTTCCCGTCGCCGATCTTCCCGGTGCGAGCCGCCTTCACGATCGCGTCGACGACACCCTGGGCATCGGCGTCGTCCACGACGACCTCCACGCGAACCTTCGGGACGAAATCGACCTGATACTCGGCGCCTCGGTAGACCTCGGTGTGACCACGTTGTCGCCCGAAACCCTCCACGTCTGCCGTCGTCAGCCCGTTCACGCCGATCTCGCGCAGCGCGTCCTTCACCTCGTCGAGGCGATGTGGCTTCACGATCGCGGTTACGAGCTTCATCCACCGGAATCCTAGTCGGCATCGACCGGGATCCCGGAGGACCGACCGCGAACTACTCCCCGACGGCCTTCTTCCGTGGCGCGGGCTTCTTGGCCGCGGTCTTCTTCGCCGGCTTCTTCTTGGGCTCCGGCTCGGCCTTGGGCTCCTTCTTGGCGGCGGCCACCGAGGCTTTCAGGGCCTCCATCAGGTCGACGACCTTGGCGGTCGGCTCGGCCTCGACGACCTCGATCTCCTCGCCGTTGATCTTGGCCTCGACCGTGCGGAGCAGGGCCTCGCGGTAGTCGTCCTTGAACTCGGTGGGATCCCAGTCGGCCGTCAGGTTGTCGATGAGCGTCTGGGCCATCTCGAGCTCGTTGGGCCGGGCCTTCGCGGAGACGTCGACGCCGCCGAAGTCGGCCTCGCGGATCTCGTCCGGCCAGTACATGGTCTCCAGGACGAAGGCCTCGTCACGGAAGCGAAGGGCCGCGAGGTGCTCCTTGTCGCGGAAGCTGACCTTGGCGATCCCGACCTTGCCGGAACGATTGAGCGCTTCTCGCAGGAGCGCGTACGCCTTGGCCCCGGTCTCTTCGGGTACGAGGTAGTAGGACTTCTTGTACTGCATCGGGTCGATCTCTTCGAGCTCCACGAACTGCTGGATGTCGATCGCGCGAGAGGATTCGACCGGGATCGCCTCGAAGTCCTCGTCGCTGAGGATCACGTACCGATCCTTCTCGTATTCATAGCCCTTCACGATGTGCTCGTATCCGACCTCTTCGCCGTCGATCGAGCACACGCGCTTCATGCGGATGCGCCCGCCGTCGTCGTCGTGCAACTGGTTGAATCGCAGCGTCTTCTCCTCGGTGGCCGGGTAGACGCTCACGGGGATCGTCACCAGGCCGAAGGAGATGGCTCCCTTCCACATGGCTCTGGGCATCTCGTCCTCCAGGGTCGTCGGATCCCTCGTGATCCCGAAGGTCGTATCCTACCCCCGTCCGCCCCGAGGACACGCCGTCTGGCGGCGTCCGACGCGGCCTGCGTGGCAGCGGGGGATCCGCCCGCGGCGTACCATCGCGCGCGATGCCAGGACGCACGCACGACTCGGCCGCCGCCTTCACGCTCGAGCTGCCGAAGCCCCTCGAGGCCCGGAAGGACGGAGACGCCTGGTGGGTCGAGGTCGACGGACGAGACCTCCGCCTCTCCAACCTGAATAAGGTCTTCTGGCCGGAAGAGGGCTACACGAAGGGCGACCTCCTCGCGTACTACTGGAACGTCGCCGATCTGATCGGTCCCCATCTCGCCGGCCGCCCGCTGACGATGAAGCGCATGCCGGACGGCGCGGAGGGACCCCATTTCTACGAGAAGACCGCGCCCTCCCATACGCCCGACTGGATCCATCGCTGCAACGTCCTGTCGGATGACTCGAAGCGCGGCGAGATCGACTACCTCGTGGTCGACGACACGGCCACCCTCCTCTACGTCGCCAACCTCGGCTGCATCGAGATGCACCCGCTGCACTCCCGGTGCGCAGGACGTCGCGCACCCCGACTACCTGTTCTTCGACCTCGACCCATTCGAGCCCTACACCTACGAGGACGTCCTCACGGTGGCTCGGCACATCAAGGTCCTGCTCGATCAGCTGGGGCTGACCGCGTACCCGAAGACGTCCGGAGCGACGGGTCTCCAGATCTACCTGCCGGTGGAGCGCGGGGCGTACACGTACGGACAGGTGCGGGCGTTCGTCGGCGCCTGCGGACGGATGATCGCGAAGGCCGACCCGGACCGCGTCACGATGGCGTGGCGGATCGCGGATCGGGCCGGGAAGGTCTTCATCGACCACAACATGAACCGGCAGGGCGCCAACATCGCCGCCGCCTACTCACTCCGTCCCGAGCCACGCGCGCCCGTCTCGACCCCGCTCACCTGGGACGAGGTGTTCGAGGGAGGTTTCGAACCGCAGGACTTCCGGATCGACAACGTGTGGGACCGGTTCGCGGAGGTGGGAGACCTGTTCGCGGGCGTCCGCACGGAGGAGATGGACCTCACCAACGCCTTCGAAGCCCTGGGTGTCAGGAGTGAGGACGACGAGCCTCGCGTCAAGGCGCCGCTCCCGCGGACGGCGGCCAAGACCACGAGGGCGAAGACCCAGGACGAGATCGTCGCCGCGTCGAAGGACCCGGCCCTCTACGAGTACGTCCGCAAGCGCGAGTTCGGGGAAGAGGGCACGACCGAGCCTGCCCCCGGTGACGCAGCGGGCGCGGGCAACTCCTTCGTGATCCACAAGCACCGGGCGACCCGGCTGCACTACGACGTTCGCTTGGAGCACGAAGGTGGGCTCTGGTCCTGGGCGGTCCCCCGCGGCCTTCCGACCACGAGAGGCGATAAGCGCCTCGCCGTGCAGACCGAGGTCCATCCGCTCGAATACGGCAGCTTCGAGGGAACGATCCCGGAGGGACACTACGGCGCCGGCGAGGTTCGCATCTTCGACGACGGGTGGTACGAGCCGATCGAGTGGACCGAGAAGAAGGTGAGCTTCCGGCTCCACGGGCGTCGCTACCCCGGCGTCGAGTTCCACTTCGTGAAGACGAGGACCGACTGGCTCGCCTTCCTCGCCTCCGCCCAGGACGCCCCGCTCCCCGACGCGCCGATCCACTTCCAACCGATGCTCGCGGAGGGGGGGTGGGGACCGTTCGACGACCCGTCGTGGCGATTCGAGCCCAAGCTGGACGGCATCCGGGCCCTCGCCGAGATGGAGACCGGCGGCACGGTGTTCCGGACGCGCAGGGGCCGCGACGTGACCTTCCAGTACCCGGACATCCACATGATCCACGAGCTGGTCGACCAGGTGAACGCCGTGCTCGACGGCGAGATCGTGGCGGTCGACGCCTCCGGTCGGACCTCGTTCGAAGCCCTCCAACAGCGGATGAACCTGCAGAACGAGCGAGAGATCAAACGGATGTCGAAGCAGATCCCGGTCGCGTTCGTGGTGTTCGACCTCCTGTGGCTGGACGGTCGCGAGACGATCGGCTTGTCGCTCGAGGAGCGACGGGAACTCCTGGAGCTGGTCGTCGAGGAGGACCACCGTCTCCAGCTGATGAGCTACGAGGACGAGGAGGGGAAGGCCTTCGTCGAGGCCGCGCGATCGCTGGGGCTCGAGGGCGTGGTCGCGAAGAAGAAGGGCTCGAAGTACGTCTCGGGCAGACGCTCGCCCGACTGGCGGAAGATCAAGCTGATCTCGACCCAGGACTGCGTGATCTTGGGATGGACGCCGGGCCAAGGTGGACGCGCAGGGAGCTTCGGCGCCCTCCTGGTCGGCGCGATCGACGACGGACGGTTGCGCTGGGTCGGTCAGGTCGGAACGGGGTTCACGCAGAAGATGCTCGAGCATCTGATGGAACAGCTCCAGCCGCTGGTCCGCGACGACCCGCCCATCGAGGATCCGGCGCTGCGGAAGCTGAAGGGCGCGACGTTCGTCGAGTCCGAGCTCGTCTGTGAGGTCGAATACATGGAGATCACGAAGTCGACCGGCAAGATGCGCGCCCCTTCGTTCCGTGGCCTTCGACCCGACAAGACACCGGATGAGTGCGTCCTCGAGCCTCCCGCCTTCGACAAGGTGCGCCAAAAGAGATGACAGAGGAGACGCTGAGGATCAGAACGGTTCGAAGCCGGCTCGCACGAGCAGCGCGCGGACGTCCCGTTCCTCCATCCCCTTGCCGATCAGCTCCTGATACAGCCGCACGGCTCCCATCGAGCGGCCGCATCGGGGACAGAAGGCGTGGTCTTCGGAGAACGGCACCTGGCACCAGGGGCACCGGGTGAGCTCGATCCGTCGTTCGGGCTCGAGGCCCGTGTCCGTCAGCGCATCCACGTAGCCCTTCCCGTAGTCCCACTGGATGTATTCCTCTTCGACGATGTTGAAGGCGGGCTCGTGCATCCGAGGTTCACCCGACTGCAGCATGTGCTCGAGGTTGTCTCGGAGCAGCTCCCACTCGTAGAAGTGATTCGCTCCGCACTCCTGACACGCGATCACGACGCCCTTCACCGCCTGGCTCGAGAAGACCGAACGCATGGACGCGAGGTCGTCGAGATCGGCCTGGATGTCGCGCCGCTCCTCCGCGGTGAGCTCGTACGGCTCGTTGCTCTCGTCTTCCATCTAATCCTCGTCGTCGTCCACGAATCGGAACGCCTTGAAGCCTTCCGCGAACTCGTATCCGGCTCGCTCCCCGACCTCCCGAGCCCGTTCGGTGACGCGCTCCTCGACGTCCGGACCCAGCTGGGACTCGTGCGCCGAAAGCGCCTTGAGCTTGAGGGCCAGCGTGTCCGTGATGTCGACGAACGTGTCCGGCTCATCCATCGAGAGGTAGAGGTTCGGGACCTCGTACGGCTCGAGCCCCTCCGACTCGAGCTCTTGGAACATGACCCGCGTCGGCGCGTCCGGCATCACCGCGGAGAGCGCGAGCGTACCGGCCGCCTTGTGGTCCGAATGGTTGATGTAGCCGTTCCCGTACCACAGGCGCGACGGGTCGGGCGCGACGAGCACGTCGGGCCGGATCCGCCGCACCTCCCGGGTCACCTTCCGCCTCGTCTCGGGCGTCACCTCGAGGAAGCCGTCCAGCTCCCCGAGGAACGTCACGGACCTCACGCCGAGGATGTCCGCAGCTGCCCGCATCTCCCGCTCCCGGACGACCCTCATCGCCTCCCGGGTCGTCCCCGGCTCGTTCGACCCGGCGGACCCGTCCGTGATGCACACGTAGTGCACCTGGCACCCCTCGCGAGCCCACCGAGCCACCGTCCCGCCGCAGAAGAACTCGGCATCGTCCGGGTGGGCGAAGAGCACCAGCGCGCTCGAGAAGGCCACGGAAGGAGGGTAGCGCCTCCTACCGGAGTCGTGCCCTTTACCTCGTTCCCGAACGGCCGATACCCCACGTATGCGCGCTGAGCGCCTCCGCGGCACGTCCATCGTCTGGCGGTTCGCCATCACCAGCCTCATCGTGTTCGGCCTGATCGGGGTCGGCATCGCGGCCCTGCGCGCGGGCGACCTCCGGGCGAGCTCCGAGGAGGCGGCCCAGGTCCGAGCCGAGCTCATCGCCGGCAGCGTGATCGCGCCGCTGCTCACCCCTGCGGACATCACCGCCCCGATCCGTGGGGCGCGGTACCAGGAGCTGGAACGAGCTATCCACGAGTTCGCGATCCAGGACGCGGGCGTGGAGCGGGTGAAGATCTGGCGCCACGACGGGATGGTGCTCTTCTCGAACGATCCCGAACAGGTGGGCTTGGCACCCGAGCTCGAAGACGATCTCCGCGAGGCGTTCGAGGGCCACATCGAGAGCGAGATCTCCGACCTGAGCAAACCCGAGAACGCGAGCGAACGGATGCTCGCCGACCAGCTCTTCGAGACGTACGTGCCGGTCAACCTGTCTGGCGGGTCACCGGAGGTGGACACCGTCGTCGAGATCTACCAGGACTACTCGACGATCAAGCAGGAGATCGGTCGGCTGAACAAGACGCTCACGATCTCGCTCGGGATCGGGCTCCTCGCGCTCTACGTCTTCCTCGTGCCCGTGATGGTGGGAATGACGAGGACCCTCCGGCGCCAGAACGCCAAGCTCCTCGAGCAAGCCGATCAGCTCGGCGTCCTGCTCGCGCGCGAGCAGGAGACGGTGGCCGAGCTCCGCGAGCTCGATCGGTTGAAGAGTGACTTCGCCGCGGCAGCCTCCCATGAGCTCCGGACGCCGCTCACGACGATCCGCGGCTACGCGGAGATGCTCAAGGAGCAGGCGAGCTCGGTGGATCCCGGAACGAGGGACGCCGTCGACGCGATCGTCAGGCAGACCGCGCACCTGCAACGTCTCGTCGGGAACCTCCTCCGGGAGGCGCAGCTCGAGCACGGCGATCCCGAGATGACACCCGAGCCGACGTCGGTTGCCGGTGTGCTCGACGAGGTGCGGAACGCGTTCCCCGGCGCGGCCGATCGCATCGACCTTCGGGTCGAACGCGACCTGCCCTCGCTGGGGTTGGACCCGGTGGCCCTCCACGAGATCGTGGCCAACCTCGTGGACAACGCCCTGAAGTACTCGACACCGGGTGCACCCGTCGTCGTGGATGCCCGGATCATCGGCGGTTCGCTGACGATCCGGGTGAGCGACGAGGGGACCGGGATCTCGCCGGGGGACCTGCCGCGCATCTTCGACCGCTTCACGCAGCTCGACCAGTCCTCGACCCGCGCGCACGGAGGCGTCGGCCTCGGGCTGCATCTCGTCCGAGAGCTCACGCGGCGGTTCGGCGGCGACGTGGCGGTAGACAGCGTGGTGGACCGAGGGACGACCTTCACGGTCACCATCCCTGTTCCGACCCTGCACCAGGATCGACAGCGCAACGAGATGACCTCCGCCTGAGGAGGGCAGAGGCGGCGCCACCAGCCCTCAGCGCTGGCACGTGTCGGCCGTATCGGGTACCCTCCCCTTCGAGGGTTCATGCAGCACCGGTTTTTGTGCCACCGTTGTTCTGGCAGTTCCCCTCCCCGGCCGAGGCCGGGTAGGCCGACGGACACCGCATCGCGAACAGGTCCGCACCGGCCGCGGAAGGAGGGAACGCCAGTGGCAACAGGCACCGTGAAGTGGTTCAGCCCCGAGAAGGGGTTCGGCTTCATCACCCAGTCCGAAGGCCCCGACGTGTTCGTGCACTTCTCCGGTATCACCGGGGAGGGTTACAAGAACCTCGAGGAGGGACAGGCGGTCGAGTTCGACATCGTCGACGGACAGAAGGGCCCCCAAGCCCAGAACGTCCGGATCGTCTGAGCCCGAGAGCCTGAACGAACGGAAAGGGGCGGCGCGCTTCGCGCGCCGCCCCTTTCGCGTTCTTGGGCTCAGTCCTCCGGCCGATCGAGGCGAAGATCGGCGAGCATCGCCTCGGTTCGTTCGACCGCCGACGTCAGCCAGGTGCCGTCCTGCGCACCGCGGAGCTCCTCACGAGGGAAGGCGAACTGATTCAGGGTTTCGTCCGATCCCACCTGGATGCCCTTCGTCAACAGGTACTCGCCGAGCGCGAACTCCCAGCTGAAGATCGCGCTGCCGTCCGGGTACGCGTGCACCATGTACGTCAAGTAGCGATTGGGCGTGGCGACGAAGAGTTCCCCACCCTGCCCGAAGCTACGCTCCTCCCGCAGGTGGAAGCCGAAGCGTTCCAGGGCCTCGTCGAACTCCATGGCCGGGCCAGCCTATCCGGCCGACCCTCAGCGCACGATCGAGAGGACCTCATCGTCCGCAGCGACGTCCGCGAGCTGGAGCTGCTCCGCGTGGCGCGCGCGCGCGATGGAGCCGCGCGCCTTCCCGAGGTTGGATCGGAACTCGTCGGCGCCGTTCGCGATCATCGTTCCCGCCTTCGAGAACTTGTTCTCCACGATCGAGTCCATCGCGTCCAGGAGCGTCCCGACCTCCGCCAGCGCGGCCTGCACGTCGGCGGCGTCGCCGAACCGCTCGACCAGCGCGTACAGGAACATGATGATCGGCAGCGCGGTCGAGTAGGGCACGATCACCACGCCGCGCATGAACGCCTCGGTGTGGGCGCGGGACAACACCTGGTAGGCCGCATCCGGCACGGCGGCGACGGCGACCGGCGCCGTCACCGACGTGTCGATGTACTGCCCGACCTCCTTCGCCCTCGAGGCGACCGCCTTCTCCACTTTCCGTGCGCACGCGTCTCGCCGGGTCGGCTCCTCCTCCGCCTCCATCGCCTCGAGCTCCGCCACCGCCGTCCATTTGGAGTCGATGGGCAGGCGTCGTCCGTCCGGCAGGCGAAGCCCGAACTCCACGACCTTGCCGTTCACGCGGAAGTCCGACGCGAGCATCGAAGGGGGGAGCTGACCGAGATGCTCGCGCAGCACGTGCTCGCCGGCGCGTCCCTTCGTGTTCCCGCCGGCGAGGACCGTGGCGAGTCGACGAACGACCTCACGGTTCTCCGTATCGGACGATCGACGCTCCTCGTCCCGAACCTGCATCTGCTCGAGGACCTGCCGGGTCGCCTCGAGACCCGCCCGGAGGTGTTCGGCCGATGCGTCCCGCTGGCCGGACGCGTCGGCCATCCGGCGCAGCTCGGCCGCCTGGACCTCCAACCTGGCGGTCAGCTCGGCGTGGAGCTGGGCGTTGACGGCGTTCACCGCGTTGACGGCGTTGAGCGCATCCAGCGCCTCGGTGTCGTCGTGCTGAGGTGGCTGGCGACGGAACATCGCCAGCACGCCAAGCGCGACGCCGACGCATCCGGCGAGGACGGCGATCAAGACCTCGTTGGTCATCCGGTCACACCTTTCCCTGCTTCTGTGGCCTGAGTGGTGAGGAGAGGGACATGGCGCAACCGTACCCCCCGAGAGTGACAAGACCTGGGAGGCGTGCCCGGAGAGGGGATACCATCCCCGCATGACGCCCCATCCGATCGAGCTCTACCGGGTCTCGGGGACCCATCGCGAGGTCGGGATCCAGATGGGCGAGCTGGGCGCCGAGCAGATCCAGCGAGGGATCGAGACCTTCGACGCGGAGCTCCCCGAGGGGCGGACACGAGACGCGCAGCTGACGCTCGCGAAGAACTACCGGAACGTCACCGCGCCCTCGCTCCCCTGGCTGATCGAGGAGCTCGACGGCTGCGCGGAGGGTGCGGGCGTCGACGCCGTGGAGTTCTTCGCCTTGACGGTCGAGGAGCTCTGGTACGCGCCGTACCTGAAGCAGACGCAGGGGAAGTGCAGCGACGTCGTCGCCGGACCGGGCGCCACGGCCGACGGTCACCTGTGGGTGGGCCACAACAACGACCTCAAACCCGAGGTCGAGCCGGAGATCGTGGCGATCGAGAAGGCCGTCGAGGAGGAACCGGTGATCCTGCAGATCGGCGGCGTCCCCTGGATCAGCGTCGGCTGGAACCAGGCGGGTCTCTCGCTGACCGGCAACGAGCTCAGCCCGAACGACGAGCGCGTGGGGATCTCTCGATCGCACCAGGTCTTCGAGATGCTCCGAGCCCACAACCTCCACGAGATGATCGCGAACGCGATCCGTTCCGACCGAGCGTCCTCGTACAACAACGTGCTCGCCGACCGGCACGGCGACGTCGCGAACGTCGAGGGCAGCGCCACCGATGTCGAGATCTCGCATCTCGACGAGAACGACCACCTGACGCACACGAATCACTACGTCAGCGAGCGGATGAGACCCTTCGAAGGCGACCCCGACTACGCGGTCCGGTCCGACGTCCGGTTCTGCCGTGCACGAGACCTACTGGCGGAACAGCCAGCGGGGTCCGTGACACCCGAGGTGCTGCGCACCATCCTCTCGGATCACGAGAACAAGCCGAACGAGGTCTGCCGCCATCCCGAGTGGGAGCACCCGACGTCCAAGACCGTCTTCTGGTGTATGGCCGACGTGACCGCGGGCCGCGTGATGTTCGGCCGCGGGAACCCGTGCGACTCGATGGAGCAGGAGTACGTGTTCGCGGACTACGGAGCTGCCTGAAGCGCCGACCGGATCCGATCCACGGTCTGCTCGTCACCGCTCTCGGTCGCGAGATCGAGGACGCTCCGCCCCTCGTCGTTCGTCGCGGCGGGATCGGCGCCCGATGCGAGGAGGAGCTCGACGCTGGTCCGGTCGCCGTTCATCGCGGCGGCGTGGAGCGGGGTCCACCCCGCCGACTGACGCACGTTCGCGTTCGCGCCGGCCTCGAGCAGGATCCGGACGACGTCCGACTGCAGCCTGCTCACCGCGGAATGCATCGGCGTGCCCGTCATCCATCCTCGGCCTAGCGCATCGACCTCGGCGCCACGCTCGATGAGGAGCGCCGCGGCCTCGAACCTGCCGAAGAACGCGGCGAAATGCAGCGCCGTGAAGCCGTCACCCGAGTAGGAGCTCACCAACGAGGGTTCGGCGCCGAGCAGCTCCGTGAGCTGGTCGACGTCGCCGAACCCAGCGGCTTCGAAGACGTCGAGTTCGTCGACGTCTCGCTTCACCCGCTCGACGAGCGGCTTGTCGAAGCGATAGAGCGCCCGCATCAGGGCGGACACGCCGCTCGCGTCCCGGGAGGACGCGAGCGCCGGGTCCGCGTCGAGGATCGTCTCCACGCGTGCCCCGTCGCCCGCCTCGATCGCCTCGAAGAGATCCTCACCGGTGCTTGCCATGGTGCGCCTCCTCGTTATATTTAGGTAGCCTAACGAAATATCGATGACCACGTCAAGGCGGACTTCCCCGACGCGAGAGGTGGGCCGGGTCGCGGACCGGCTCCATTCGGCCGCGATCCATCTCTTGCGGCGCCTGCGGGTGGAGGATGAGGCGCTGGGCATCTCTGCCCCGCGCCTCTCCGCTCTGTCGGTCCTCGTGTTCGCCGGCCCGAAGCGGATCGGAGAGCTCGCGCGCATCGAACAGGTCGAGCCACCCACCATGACGAGGTTGGTGGACGGGCTGGTCCGGGACGGACTCGTCGTGCGTGAACCCGATCCCGACGACGCCAGGGCGGTGCGGGTCAAAGCGACGCCGACCGGTGCCCGGACGCTTCGGCGCGGACGCGCGAGGCGGGTGGAGACCCTGCGCGCCCGGCTCGCGTCGCTCTCCCCCACCGAGCTCGCCGCCCTTGGTGAGGGTGTCGAGGTCCTGGAGCGGATCCTCCAGGATCGCTAGACCGGGTCGCCCGCCCGCCACACGCTCCTCCGACCGAGCAGCGTCGGTGGGTCGTCCACGGGGTCGCCCTCGACGAGCAGCAGATCGGCTCGCTTGCCCGCCTCGATCGTCCCGACGTCGTGAAGCCGGAGCAGCTCGGCGCCGTTCACCGTCGCCGCGCGGAGCGCGTCGAGCGGAGCCATCCCCCACTCCACCATGAAGACGATCTCCTGCGGCGCGCTCCCGTGCGGGTTGAACGGCGTGCCGGCGTCCGTCCCGCACACGGGACGGACGCCGGCCCGGATCGCGGTCCGATGCGACTTCTTCGAATCCGCTTCGATCTGACGCGCCTTCTCCACCGCGTACTCGGCCACACGGTCCGCGTGATCGAGGATCCCGCGGACCGCGCAGATCGTCGGCGATCGGAACGTGCCGCGGGCAACCATCTCGCGGGCGGTCGCGGGCGTCAGCTGGTTGCAGTGTTCGATCGAGTCGACGCCGGCCAACACGGCGGCGCGGATGCCGTTGGCCCCGATCGCGTGGGCGGCGACGGAGAGGTCCCGCTCGTGCGCCTCTCGGACCCCGGCCTCGAGCTCCTCCGCGGTGAACGCGCTGAAGGTGGCCGGGATACCGGGAGTGAGCACGCCGCCGGTCGCGATCAGCTTGATCGCGGTCGCGCCCGCCGCGGATCTCCTCGCGGACGGCGGCGCGGACGGCATCGGCGCCGTCGACCTCCCTGCCGACCGCGATGTTGTGGCCGTGGCCGCCCGTGACCGTGAGCGCGTGACCGGCCGCGAGGATCCGAGGCCCCGGGATCAGACCGACGGCCACGGCCCTCGCGACGTCGATGCTCGCGCCGCCCATCCCGCCGAGGTCCCGGACCGTGGTCACGCCGGCGTCGAGGTTCCGCTTCGCGTTGTTCATCGCTTTGATCGCGGCGAAGCCGGCAGCTCGTCAGTTCCTTCGATTCCTTCTCGAAGTCGGCGTCGCCGTCGAACTGGAGGTGCACATGAACGTCGATCAGTCCCGGGAGCAAGGTCTTCCCGGCGCCGTCGACCTCACGTGCGGCGCTCGCTCCCTTCGGAGCTCGTGCATGCGCGCCGACCCATTCGATCCCGTCGGCGCCGAAGAGGACTCCTTGGCCCTTCTTCACGGTTCGACCATCGAACACCGTGACGTTCGCGACGTAGGTGGACTTCGGCATCACCGCATGATGTCACCCGGCGGATCTGCGGGAGGGCCTCCGTAGTAGGCTGACGCCTCCACCGGCCGCCAGGAGGATCGATGCTCGTCGGCGAGATCATGCACTCCGACGTCAAGACGGCAAGCGCGAGCGATTCGTTCGCAGACGTCGCCAAGATGATGCGTTCGAACGGGATCTCCTCGGTCGTCGTGCTGGACGGCAAGAAGCTCGAAGGGATCGTCACCGAGCGCGACATCGTGAACCTCGTGGCCGAGGGCGGTGACCCGAACACCACGACCGTCGAGGGCGGCATGACCCGCCTCGACCTGATCACGGTGGATCCCAAGACCGAGCTCTCCCAAGCGGCCGAGCTGATGGTGTCGAACAACATCCGCCACCTGCCGATCGTGGACGGCGGCAACGTCGTCGGGATCGTGTCGATCCGGGACATGACCCGCTGGGCGGCCGATGAGCTCTCCGGAGGTCATGAGATGCCGGACATCGCCGGGTCGCATGCGGCGCTCCAGGCGGCCAGCCAGCTCCAGCGCAAGCGCGGCGCCTGAACCCGGAGGGCTCAGCCGGGCTGATCGCCCGATGCCTGCTCGAAGGGATCCCGAGGTCGCCCGAGCGAGCCGAGCTGCGCCAGGTCCCGAGGGAAGAGCAGCGCCACCGTCCAGTCCATCGCGATCTTCACGCGCCGCGTCCACGTGGGCATCGCGAGCAGGTGATACGAGCGGTGCAGGAACCACCCGAGGAACCCTCGGAACTTGAACCCCTTGACGACCGCAACGCCTTTGTAGCGGCCGAGCGAGCACACGCCGCCGATGTTCGCGTACACGAACGGCTGGAGCGGATCGCCGGCGAGGGTCGCCGAGATGTTGGCCGCGACGCGCTTGCCCTGGCGGAGCCCGTGTTGCGCGGTGGGCGGCGACAGTCCCCCGGTGGTCTCGTCCGGAACGGAGGCGGCGTCGCCGGCGGCCCACACGTCCTCGACACCTTCCACCCGGAGGTAGCGGTCGACGAGCAGTCTGCCCTGCTCGTCCACCGGCAGCCCCGACGCCCGAGCGAGCGGTGACGGCTTCACCCCCGCCGTCCACACCAGCGTCTCGGCGGGGTACGCATCTCCGTCCGACAGCCGGATCACACCGCCCTCGGCCGACTCGAGCCGGGTCGCGAGCTTGACCTCGATCCCGCGCCGCTGGAGGAGATCCTGCGCGTAGGAGGCAAGGCCTTCCGGGAGCTCGGGAAGGATCCGGTCGGCCGACGTCGACGAGCACCCAGCGCATCTCGGATGCCTCGAGGTCGGGATAGTTCTCGATCGCGTCGCGTGCGAGGTCCTCGAGCTCGCCGAGCGCCTCGACGCCGGCGTACCCGCCGCCGACGAAGACGAACGTGAGCGCAGCTCGGCGGCGCGCGGCGTCCTCCTCGGACGCCGCGACGTCGAGCTGCGCCAGGACGTGGTTCCGGAGGTAGATCGCCTCCTGGACGGTCTTGAAACCGATCCCGTGTTCGGCGAGCCCCGGAACCGGCAGCACGCGCGACCGGGATCCGGGAGCGAGCACGAGGACGTCGTAGCCGATCGTCCGCTCGTCACCGCTCGCCGTGCGCAGATGCGCTTCGCGCGCGTCGTGATCCACACGGAAGACCTCGCCGATCAGGATCCGGCAGTGCTTCAACACGCGACGGAGCGGGACGACCGCCGCTCTCGGGTCGATCGTGCCCGAGGCGACCTCGGGCAGGAACGGTTGGTACTGGAAGAAGCTCTCCTGGTTGATGACCGTCACGCGATGGCCCGCGGCGACGGCTCCCTTCGATCCCATCGCCGCGTGCAACCCCGCGAAACCGGCGCCCACGACGAGGATGTGCCGCTGCGAGCCGCCGGCGGTGATGCTCATGCCGACGACAACCTCTCCAGCTCCGCGGGAAGCTCCACGAGACCCCGGATCGCTCCGTCGGTCTCGGCCAGCTGCTCGGGGCTGGGTTCGTCCGGTGCCTCGCCGCGGAGCATCCAGATCGCTTTCAGACCCACTCGTTTCGCCGGACGGATGTCGTAGTCGAGGCGGTCGCCGACCATGACGCCGGATCCCGGCGCCACGCCGGCGGCTTTCACGGCGAGCTCGAAGAGCGCGGGATCCGGCTTGCCGACGCCGAGTTCGTCGGAGACACCCCAGACCTCGAAGAACGGCTCGAGACCGTCACGTCGCAGCGCCGTGCGAACCTCCCCGGGCTGGTTGGCGATCACCCCGAGACGGTAGCGACCGCGCAGCTCTTCGAGGCAAGGGATCGCATCCTCGTAGAGCGCGGTGGGCGGATAGTGCCAGGAGCGGGCCGCGAGCGCCTCCAGCTCCCGGAGATCGCCGTCGGGGAGGAACCGCGCGATGAGCCGGCGCCGGAACGACCCGGATTGCGCCGTCCGCGCGCGCGTGTATTCCTCGTCGAACTCGGCGTCCGTGAAGCGCGCGCCGGCATCGCGCAGAGCGCGATGCCAGGCGCGCGCGTACACGGTGTCGTCGTACAACACGCCGCCGATGTCGAGGAAGACCATCTCGATCGTCATCGCGCGCGCCTCACGTCCGATCTCAGTTCTGAGATGCCACTAGCGGCCCGCGCGCCGCTTGAGCTGCGCGTACGTCTCGGCATCCGTTCGCTCCGCACCCATCCGGAAGCCGTAGCGCTCCCCGTGACAATCGGAGGCGGCCGTCGCCACCAGGTCGAGCCGCTCCGCCATCGCCGAGTACTTGTCGCGCATCTCCTCATCGTGATCGGGATGGAGGACCTCGAGGCCAACCATCCCTCCCGCCGCCATCTCTTCGATCAGCTCGTCGGGGACGGTGTCGTTCCCTCGCCACATGCCGGGATGGGCGAGCACGCATACTCCTCCGGCCTCCGCGATCAAGCGGAGCGCTTCCATCGGCGGGAGCGCGTGCTTCGGGACGTAGGCGAGGCCCTCGTCGGAGATGTAGCGGTCGAAGGCTTCCTTCTCGTCCGCGACGATCCCCGCCTCCACCATCGCCTGGGCGATGTGCGGTCTCGCGATCGCCTCCCCGCCGGCGAGCTCCAGGACCCGTTCGAGGGAGATGTCGAAGCCGAGCTCGCGCAGCTTCTCGACGATCATCTCGCCACGCCGGAGGCGTGTGGCCGTGAGTCGGAGCAGCTCGGCCTCGATCGCGCGATCCTCAGGGTCCACCCAGTACCCGAGGATGTGGAGGCTCGCGCCGTCGTGTTCCGCCGAGAACTCGATCCCGGGCACGAACTCGAGATCGAGCTCGTCCGCCGTGATCGCGGCCTCGGCGAGCCCGTCGAACGTGTCGTGATCCGTCAGCGCGACCCCGGCGAGGTCGCGCTGCGCGGCGAGCACCATCACCTCGGCCGGCCGGAGCGTCCCGTCCGAGCGGTTCGAATGACTGTGCAGGTCGTAGCCGGGCATCGCGGGAAGGGTGTCAGACCGCCGCCGGAACCGTCCACGGACGAACGATCAGGGGGCGGGCGCGACGAGGTCCGGGCCGATCTCCGCGATCGATCGGCACCCGGTGAGCGCCATCGCGTTCTCGACCTCCGCGTGAAGGATGCCGAGCACGCCCGCGACGCCGTCCTCGCCCTCCGCGGCCAGGCCCCACGCGGCGGGCCGTCCGACCATCACGGCCGCGGCGCCGAGCGCGATCGCCTTCAGCACGTCCGTTCCCTCGCCGGACCCCACCGTCCATCAGGATCGGGAGCCGTCCGCCGACCGCCTCGACCACTTCGGGCAGCGCGTCCAGCGATGCCGGGCACGAATCGAGCTGCCGCCCGCCGTGGTTGGAGACCACGACTCCGTCGGCCCCCTGTTCGACCGCCAGCAACGCGTCCTCGGCGGTGAGGATCCCCTTGACCAGGACCGGGAGGCCGGGCGTGTGCTCGCGGATGAAGGCGAGGTGATCCCACGTCATGTTCGGCTCGTAGGTGTAGTCGTCATCCCCGATGCCGAACGGCATCACGAACCCGCTCCGCGTGTCGCGATGCCGGAGTCCCGCAACGGGGAAGTCCACGGTCCAGCAGATCGCCTCGTAGCCGGCCGCGACCACGCGCGCGAGCATCTCCTCGTTCAGCCCCGCGTCCGCGAACAGGTACAGCTGCCACCACTTGGGCCCGTCGCTCGCCGTCGCGATCCCCTCGAGGTCGTCGACCGCGGTCGACGACACGACGGGGATCGTGCCGGCACGGGCCGCGCCGCGGACCGTGCCGCGCTCGCCGTCGGGATGCGCTCTGCCCTGATATGCCCACGGGGCGACCAGCACCGGGAACTCGACCCGCGTCCCGAGCAACTCCGTCGAGGGATCCGGGAACCCCGATCCCCGCAGGAACCGTGGGCGGAGCACCCATCGGTCGAACGACCGAAGGTTCTCCGCGAGCGTCCGCTCGTCCCCCGCGCCGCCGGCGTAGTAGTCGTAGACGTCGGGAGGGAGCTTCTCCTTCGCGACGGGCTCGTAGTCGTCGACCTGCAGGTAGCGCGTCTCCGCCATGATGCGCGAAGGGTATCCGACGTGGCGGGCACGGTCGGCACGCGGCTATCGTGGACGCATGGCGCGGGTGACGGTCTTCGGGGCGGGCGCGATGGGAACGGCGTTCGCGATGCACGCGGCTCGGGCGGGCCTCCCCACCTCGCTCTGGGCGAACGAACACGACCTGGCGGCCTATGCCGCGATGCGGGAGGAACGGAAGCACCCTCTGCTCCCGGAACACCTGCCCGACGGCGTCGAGCTCCGAGGCCCGAACGAGCTCGACGCCGCGGCCGCCGACGTCGAGATCGCCGTGCTCGCGGCGAACTCGGCGGGGGCTCGCTCGCTGGCCTCGATGGTGCGCGGCCACGTCGCCGGTGCTCGAGTGGCGATCTCCGTCGCCAAGGGCCTCGAGCCGACGACGGGCAAACGGATGAGCGAGGTGTACGGCGAGGAGATCGCCGGCGCCGACGTCGTCGCGGTGGGCGGCCCGTGCCTGGCCCGTGAGCTCGCGGAGGGTCTCCCCACGGCCGCCGTCTGGGCCGCGGACGTCCTCTCGGTCGCCGAGGAAGCGGGCAAGCCGTTCGACGACCGTCACTATCAACTCTCGTACTCCGACGACATGGTCGGTGTCGAGCTCTGTTCGATGATGAAGAACGTCGCCGCGATCGGTCTCGGTCTCCTGGACGGCCTCGGCAAGAGCACCGGCATCGGCTACCAGAACGCGAAGGCGGCCCTGTTCACCAGGGCGGCCCAGGAGATCGTCACGCTCGTGACCGAGTTGGGCGGCAGGTCGGAGACGGCGATGGGTCTCGCGGGCGTCGGCGATCAGCTGGTCACGAGCCTCGGCGGCCGGAACCGCCTGTACGGGGAGCTCGTCGGCACCGGCGATCCCCCCGAAGACACGCTTCGCGAGCTGGAAGCCGGAGGGCTCACGGTCGAGGGCGTCGAGTCGACCCGCCACGTCCGGCGCCTCGCAGGCGATCGAGGGGTCCAGCTGCCGTACCACGACGCGATCTATCGGGTGCTCTTCGAGGGTGCCCGTCCCGCCGAGGTCCTGGAGGTGCTCAGATGACGAACCGGATCCGTCCCGATCGCAACCTCGCGATGGAGCTCGGACGCGTGACCGAAGCCGCGGCGCTCGCCGCCGGACGCTGGATCGGTCGCGGCGACAAGATCGGCGCCGATCAAGCGGCCGTCGATGCGATGAGGTTCATGATCGACTCGGTCTCGATGGACGGCGTCGTCGTCATCGGCGAGGGCGAGAAGGACGAGGCGCCGATGCTCTACAACGGCGAGGCCGTCGGGAACGGGTCGGGGCCGGCGGTGGACGTGGCCGTCGATCCGATCGACGGCACACGCCTCACCGCCACGGGCCAGCCGAACGCCGTCTCGGTGATCGCGCTCGCGGAGCGAGGGACGATGCTCTTCCCCGACGTCGCCGTCTACATGGAGAAGATCGCGGCCGGACCGGAGTCGGCCGACGTGATCGATGTGACCGCCCCGCCGGAGGAGAACGTCCGGCTCGTGGCGAAAGCGAAGGGGATGAAGGTCGAGGAGGTCTCGGTGATCATCCTCGATCGACCTCGCCACGAGACGATCATCGATGCCGTCCGGAAGATCGGCGCCCGGGTCTTCCTGATCACGGACGGCGATGTCGAGGGGGCGATCTCCGCGGCCGCGCCTCGTTCCGGCGTGGATCTGCTGTTGGGGATCGGGGGCACCCCCGAGGGCGTCATCGCCGCCGCCGCCTTGAAGTGCATGGGCGGCGCGATCCAGGGACGGCTTTCCCCGAGGACCGACGAGGAGCGCGATGAGCTTCGCGACGCCGGCCTCGATCCCGATCGCGTGTTGACGACCGATGACCTGGTGTCCGGCAAGGATGTGTTCTTCGCCGCGACGGGGATCACCGACGGCTCGTTACTCCGAGGTGTCCGGTATTGGCCGGATGGCGCCACCACGTATTCCCTCGTGATGCGATCTCGTTCCGGCACGATGCGGTGGGTCGAGGCGCAACACCGCTTCGAGAAACTCGAGGAGATTTCCGGCGCCACCTACCGCCGTTGACACATCGCGCATCGGAACCCGATGGGTTCCCGGCTATGCTCCCGCCATCCCGACCGAGAGGATCCGATCATGGCCGAACGAACGATCGTGGTGTGCGACGTGTGCGGCAAGCCGGCGACCGAAACAGTGACGATCAAGGTCGCCCGCGGCAACTTCGCGAAGGATCTCTGCGCGACACACGTGACGGAGCTGGTCGCGGGCGCTCGGCGGCCGCGGCCGGGTCGTCCTCGCAAGATGGCCGGATCCGGACAGGCGGCGGCGCCGAAGCGCCGCGGCCGGCCTCGCAAGACGGTGGGTCGCCCACGGAAGACGGCGACCGCCCGGAAGACGACCCGCGGCCGGAGGAAGGCTCAGTCGTCTCCGTCGTCCGCGCGCGCAGCCACGAAGTAGACGCCGGTCGTCTGCTTCTGGACCACCCCCTCGCTCGCCAGCGCGCGGAGCGTCGTCTGCACCTGCCGTCGGACGTCGGGATGCTCGAAGGGATCGAGGTAGCCGCGCCGGAGGGCGAGATCCTGGATCTTCGTCCAATGCAGCGGGGTGCCCTCTTCCTTCAGGACGGCGAGGACGGCGGCGCGGGGCTCCATCACGTCCCTCGGGAGGTCCCTCGCGAAGGGGCGATCACGCGCTCGGCGAACAGTTCGACCTGCTCGGGTTCGTAGATCGCGAACGGTAGGACCCACGGAGCCACGATGATCTCTCGCACGCCGAGAGACTCGAACGCGGCGACGCGTTCGAGGACCTGCTCAGGCGTGCCCGAAAGGGTGTCGCCCCGCCACGACTCGTAGTCGTCTCCCGCCATCGCATCCCCCGGGGCGGCGGCCCGGCCGCGTTCGAACGCGGCCCGCGCCGCCGCCTCGTCCTCGCCGATCAGCGCATACAGACCGATCGAGAGGCCGAGGGTCGCCGGATCGACGATCCTCGGCCTCGCAGGCCTGCCGGACGTCCGAGACCTTCTTCGCATAGGCCTCGGGCGAGATCCGCCACACCATGTTCCATCCGTCCGCCAGGCGAGCCGCGAGTCGGAGGAGCCGTGGGCCGCCCTTCCCTCCCAGCCACACGGGTGGCGGGCGATCGGGCGCGGGAGCGAGCACGGCATCGCGGAGCGTGACGTTCGGACCGTCGCGCGTGACCGGCTCACCGCCGAAGAGCTCTTGGACGACCTCGACGGTCTCCTCCAGGACCGCGAACCGCTCACCCGGGGAGCGGAATCGGTATCCGAACGCCTCGAACTCTTCCTCCATCCAACCGGCGCCGAGTCCGAGGTCGAGTCGACCGCCGGAGAGCAGATCGATCGACGTCGCGGCCTTCGCGAGCAGCGCGGGGTGACGGAACGCGGCGCACAGGACGAGCGTCCCGAGCCGGACCCGGTCGGTGACGGCGGCGATGCCGGCGAGCGTCGCCAGCGGCTCCAGCGATGCGATGGGCGACGGATCGGCCCCGTACCTCGCGAAGGAGTAGAAGAAGTGGTCCGAGACCCAGACCGAGTCGAACCCGAGCGCCTCCGCTCGTCGGGCCCAGCCGGCCGCATCCGCGAAGCCGATCCGCCCGGTCGGGAGCGAGAAGCCGTAGTGCGGCAGGCTCAGCCCGAAGCGCATCCGGCGAGGATAGTCAGGACGTCGGCTCGTAGACGCTCAACGTGCCACGCAGGAGCACGCGACCGTGCGCGTCCCTGATCACGACGGCGCTGTATCCCCTGAGATGCTCCGTGAACGGTCGGTAGACGCCGCCCTCTCCGCCGGAGTTGAGCGTCCGGATCTTCCCGACCACCAACTGGCGAAACCCGTTGCCGACGAGGCGCACCTCGAGCGGTAATTGGGCGGCTCGCACGTTGGTGAGCCCGTTCACGAGAACGAACGCGAGATCGTCACCCGATGGCGAGAGCAGGACGAATGCATCGCCTCGGCCTTCTCGCAACTGAGGTGAGAGCAGTGTCGAGACCTCCGCGATCGCCCCGGGGTCGACTTCGGGCAGTCGGAACACCTCACTGATCTTCTGCACGGCTTCACGTTGCTTGTCGGCAGCGACGGCGGCTCGCTCCTCGGCGCGCTCGGCGCGGCCCGCCATCACCGCACCCCAACCCAAGCCCGAGAGCGCGAGCATCGCGGCGAGCACGCCGGCCGCGGCGACGCGGCTCCGCCGCGGCGCCGCGGCCCGCCGCCGGCTCGCCGCATCCCGCACCGCCTCGACCACCCGATCCTCGAGTTCGGCCGGCGGCTCGACGGGCGCGACGGAGTACGCAAGCGTGGCCGCGGCCCGCTGGAGCTCCCCCGCCTCCTTCCGGCACGCGGCGCACCACTCGAGATGGCGATCGACGACGGAGGCTTCCGCTTCCGGCAGCGCGCCGAGCGCGTGCTCGGGAAGTCGCTCGCGAACGGTGAGGCAGTTCACGAGATCTCCTTCCCTTCGTTCGCCCGCCGGACCTTGATCATCGCCGTGCGGAGCCGGGTCTTCACCGTGCCGAGCGGGATCCCGTCCGCTTCGGAGATCTCCCTCGCGGTCAGACCGCGGAAGTAGGCCCGGGTGAGCAGGCGGCGTTCGGCCTCCGTCAACGACGCGAGCGCCCGGGTCGCCGCGTCTCGCTCCTCGACGGCGTCCTCTTCGTTCACGCCGGGAGCATCAGGAACCTCGTCCATCAGGACGAGGGTCGGGCGGCGCGCACCGGTCTCGCGGCGGAGTCGGTCGACGGCGAGGTTGTGCGCGATCGTCATGAGCCAGGTCGAGAGGCGCCCACGCGCCGGGTCGAAGCGTGCGGCCTTGCGCCATGCGGTGAGGAAGACGTCTTGGGCGAGCTCCTCGGCGGCCTCCCTGGATCCGAGCAGTCGCATGCCGAGGGAGTACACGGGCCGCCCGAACCTCGCGTAGAGAGCGCGGATCGCATCGTCGTCACCGTTGAGGAGACCCTCCATCAGTTGTTGCTCTTCCCTGGGGAGGAGCGGACCTTCGTGCCGAGCGTCCACCCGGTTTCCTCTCGGTATACGGAGCCTTCGTGGGTCGAAGCTTTGCGAACCCTTGCCCCGATATTCGCACGGTTGCGCCGAGACGGGAACGGCCGACCGGCCAGGGAACCGGCCGGCCGCGGAGCCGACCGGAGAACCGGCCAAAGAACCGAGAGGAGTAGGCTGGCGCATCACAGGAAAGACATCCGCGCAGGAGCGCCGACGGTGATCGAGAGGTCGAGGACCGCCCGAACGCTGGCCGGCGGCGTGCTCCTCGTCTCGGGGCTCGTGTGCGGACTCGTCCCGGGTTCCGCTCCCGCAGCATCTGCCCAGCCTTCGCCGGACTCGGTGATCCGCCTCTCGCTCGAGGGCGTGGTCGACCCGTTCGTCGCGGACTATCTCCGCAACGGCATCGAGGACGCGCAGGGGGCGGCCGCGGTGCTGATCACGATCGACACGCCCGGTGGTCTCGACTCCTCGATGCAGGAGATCATCAAGGCGATCCAGGCATCCCGCACCCCCGTGCTCTGCTACGTCTCGCCGGAAGGCGCGAGGGCCGCGTCGGCCGGCGCGTTCATCCTGATGGCGTGCCCGGTGGCCGCGATGGCCCCGGCGACCAACGTCGGGCGCCTCCACGCCGGTCGGGATCGGCGGCGTGACCCTCGCACGCAAGGTCGAGCAAGACGCCGCGGCGACGATGCGGACGCTCGCCGAGCAGCGAGGGCGCAACGCCGAGCTCGCCGCCTCGTTCGTGACGGAGTCGAAGAGCATCACGGCCCAGGAAGCCCTCGACGGGAACATCATCGATCTGATCGCCGACTCCGAGCGCGAGCTGCTGACACGCGTCGACGGGATGCAGGTGACCGTCGCCGATGGCGCACGAGGTGACGTTGCAGACCGCCGAGGCCGCGATCGATGACGTCGCGATGACGCCCGGCGTGGGGTTCCTCCACGCGTTGTTCGACCCGAACCTCGCCTTCATCTTCTTCTGGCTCGGCCTCGCCCTGATCGTCCTCGAGCTGATCGTGCCCGGGCACATCTTCAGCGGCACGGTGGGAACGATCCTGTTGCTGATCTCGATCGTTTCCTTCGGGCTCCTGCCCGTGCGTCTGATCGGGATCGCGTTGCTCGTCGCCTCCGTGGTGTTCTTCGTGATCGAGCTGAAGGTGCCGGGTCTCGGGATCTGGTCGATCGCGGGGATCGCCTCGCTCGTCCTCGGCGGCCTCGTCCTGTTCGATCCCGCGGGGGGCGCCAGGTCTCGCCGCTCGTGATCGTTCCGGTGGCGGTGTTCATGGCTCTGTTCTTCGGGTTCGTGGTGTCGAAAGCGCTCGCGATGCGGCACATGCCACCGGCGCAGGGGGCCGAGGCGGTCGTCGGCCGGGAGGGGGTCGTGCTCTCAGGTGGCTTCGATCCCGATGGGGTCGTCCGCGTCGCAGCGGAGGAATGGCGAGCGATCGCCCCTCACCCGCTCCCGCCCGGGACGAAGGTCCGTGTCACGAAACTTGACGGGCTCGTGCTCACCGTCGAGCCGCTCGACCTCGAGCACGCGCAGTCCGGCGGCGTCGCGCCGGCCCAGGGAGGGAACCACTGATGGACTTCACGGATCCCGTCTTCATCGGCGCGGTCATCGTCGTAATCCTGGTGATCCTGTTCCTCGCGAACGCGATCCGCATCGTGCCCGAGTACCAACGGCTCGTCGTCTTCCGGCTCGGCCGTATCCTCGGCGTCAAGGGTCCCGGCCTCATCCTGCTGATCCCGATCGTGGACAAGGGCGTCAAGGTGGATCTCCGGGAGTTCTACCTGGAGATCCCGAGACAAGACTCGATCACGAAGGACAACGCGCCGATCGCGGTCGACTTCATCACCTTCTACAAGGTCATCGATCCGGCGATGAGCGTCGTGCAGGTGGGCAACTTCGCCGGTGCCGCGCAGGCACTCGCCTCCACCACGCTGCGAGCCGTGATCGGCGACATCCCCCTCGACGACGTGCTCGCGAAGCGCGACGAGATCAACCAGATCCTGCGCGCGAAGCTCGACGAGGTGACCGAGCGGTGGGGCGTGAAGGTCACGAACGTCGAGATCCGCGAGATCATCCCGCCGCCGAGCGTGCAGGAGGCGATGACGCGCCAGATGTCGGCCGAGCGGTCTCGACGAGCCATCGTCCTCGAGGCGGACGGCACGAAGTCGGCCGCGATCACGGTCGCGGAAGGCAACAAGGCATCGGCCATCCTGAACGCCGAGGGAAGCAAGGCGTCGGCGATCCTCACGGCCGAGGGCGAGCGACAGGCCGCGATCCTTCGCGCCGAGGGTTTCGCGCTCGCCCTGGAGACCATCAATCGGCAGGCGGCGACGGCCGATCAGAAGACGATGACCCTGCAATATCTGGACGCGCTCAAGCAGATCGGCGGGTCCGCGTCATCCAAGATCGTCGTGCCGATGGAGCTCGCCGGCCTCGCCGCCGGGATCGTCGGCGCTTCGCCGATCAGGCACAAGGGGACGGGAAGCCGTCGACCGGATAGATCTGGACCACGTCGGGATCTTCGACCTCGCTCGCCTGACGTGGGAACTGCGGTGCCGCGGCCGGTGTAGGCAGCCGTGAAGAGAAGAGCTCCCGTGGAGGGCCGACCACTGGAGGACGCCGAGCTCGCGCGCCGAGCCCGTGAGGGCGACGACGCTGCGTACGAAGACCTGGTGAAGCGGTACGGGCAGATCGCCTTCCGTGTCGCCTGGCTGGTCACGCACGATCGCGGCGAAGCGGAGGACTCGGCCCAGGAGGCATTCGTGAAGGCCTACTACGCGCTCCCCCGGTTCCGGCCGGACTCCCCGTTCCGGCCCTGGTTGCTCAAGATCGTCGCGAACGAGGCCCGCAACCGAGCCCGCTCCACCCGCCGTCGCCAGGGCCTGGCCCTGCGCTCGGCGGCCGCGGTCTCCGACGGGGACGCGGCCCCGTCCCCGGAGACCGCGGCCCTCGCGCGGGAGGATCAGGAGACGTTGATCGCGGCGCTCAACCGGCTGTCTCCTCCGGACCGCGAGGTGATCGGGTACCGGTTCCTGCTCGGCTTGTCGGAGGCAGAGACGGCAGACGTGCTCGACGTCCGGCTCGGGACGGCCAAGTCTCGGCTGTCGCGTGCGATGGGTCGGCTCCGGACGGTGTTGGAGGAGCCGGCATGAGCGAACGCATCCACACGATGTCGAACGATGAGCTCGGTGGCGCGCTGGCGACGCTCGATGTGGACTGGGCCGCCACCCCGGATCTCGGCCCGCCGGTCATGTCGCGCATCTCGTCGGACCCCCTCCCACGCGTGGTCCGACTTCCGCTCTCCCGTTCCAAGCGGATCCTCCTCATCGCGGCCGCCACCGTGTTGCTCCTGGCCGGCGCGGCGGTGGCCGCGAAGATCATCATCGACCTCGGGGCCGTCGTCGTGGAGGTCACGCCGGGCCGTCCGGGCCTCCTGCCGACCCCTTCGATCGCACCCACGGGTGAGCCGATCACCCTGCGGGAGGCGAGCACGTTGCTCGGCCAGGACGTCACGCTTCCGCCAGAGCTGGGCGCTCCCGATCGTGTGTGGGCGGACAAGGTCTTCACCGATTCAGGGGAGGTCCCACGGGTCACGCTGGCGTGGCGAGCACGACCCGGCCTCCCGCAGATCGAGGGCGCTCGGTACGGAGCGGTCCTCCAGGTCTTCGAGGGCGACGCCAACCAGGCCTCGAAGGAGCTCTACGAAGACACCGGCGTGCTGCGGTTCGAGACCATCGACGGGGTCGAGTACTACTGGACCAGGGGCGACGCACCTGCTGCAGCTGCTGACCGGTGAGGGCGTCGTCTACGTGCGCGTGGAGGGCAACGTGCTCCTGTGGCGCGAGGGCTCGCACACGATGCGACTGGAGACCGCGCTGCCCAAGGCCGAGGTCCTGCGGATCGTCACCTCCTCGGGAACCCCGTAACCCCGGCCGGTGTAGCAGTGGCATCGGAGAGCGAGGAGGGATCGGCATGAAGCGAGGGATGCTCCTCTGCGTGATGGTGGGCGCGGCGATCGTCGTCCTGGGGGTGCCCGGCACAGCGTTGGCGGGCGGTGGCTGCCACAGTGGGGTCACACAGAACGACGCGAAGGGCGAGAAGGCCACGACGGTCAGGATGATCGACGCCTGCTTCTCGGCCAGCGTGACGACCGTCGACCCGGGCACCGAGGTCACCTTCGTGAACGCCGACTTCGGGCTGATCCACAACGTCGGTGGGAACGGTTGGGGGAACTTCGAGGACATGGCGAAGGGAGACGCCTTCACGGCGACGTTCGACGGGGCGGGCATCTACCCCTTCGCATGCCAGTACCACCCCGGCATGACCGGCGCGATCGTCGTCGGTGACGGGACCGGAACGGGCAGCGGTGCGAACATCACGGTCGAGCCGTTCAGCGCTCCCGCTCCGGAGACCGTGACGCGGGTGGTGACCAAGGAGGAAGGCATCCCCGCAGGGTTGGGCGTCGCCGCCGGCGTCGTCGGCCTGGCGCTCGGCGCCGGGGTCGCGTTCGGCCTCCTCCGCTCCGGATCCAAGCGAACGCAGGCCTGAGGGTCAGACCGGCAGGGCGAGTCCCGCCTGCTGCATCGCGAGCTCGAAGTCGTGCCGACTCGACACGGCCTGGAAGGCGGCCTCCGTCGTGATCCTCCCCTCCTGGAGGAGGACGAGGAGCGACTGGTCGAAGGTCATCATGCCGTAGAACTGCCCGTCGGTGAGCACTTCCTTGATCTCGCTCGTCTTCTCCGGATCGACGATCCGCTCGGCGACGCGCCCCGTGTTCACGAGGATCTCGAGAGCGGGGGTACGCCCGCCGTCCACCGTGCTGACGAGTCGCTGGCAGATGATCCCCCGGAGGGTGCCCGCGAGCGCCAGTCGCACCTGCTTCTGCTGGTAGGGCGGGAAGAAGTCGATCACCCGGTTGACCGTCTCGGTCGCGTCGACGGTGTGGAGGGTCGACAGGACGAGGTGCCCCGTCTCGGCGGCCTGGATCGCGGCACGCACGGTCTCCGTGTCGCGCATCTCCCCGATCAAGATCACGTCGGGGTCCTGGCGGAGCGCGGCCCGCAGGGCCGACAGGAAGTCCTGCGTGTCGTTGCCGATCTCACGCTGGTTGATAGATGCGACCGCGTCGCGGTGGAGGACCTCGATCGGGTCCTCGATCGTCACGATGTGGACCGGCTTGGTCTCGTTGATGTGGCCGATCATCGACGCGAGCGTGGTCGTCTTCCCTGAGCCGGTCGGGCCGGTCACGAGGATCAAGCCGCGATGCTCCTCGGCGAGCTGCCGCACGGAGTCCGGCAATCCCATCTCCTCGAACGTCGGCCCGCCGAACCGGAGACGGCGGAGCACCATCGAGATCGAGCCGCGTTGTTTGAACACGTTCGCCCGGAACCGACCCACTTCCTTCAGGGAGTAGGCGAAGTCGACCTCGCCGTTCTTGTCGAACGTCTCGCGCCGATCGGCGGGGATGATGCTCTCGGCGATCGCGGAGGTCTCGACCGGGGTGATCGGGTCCCGATCCATGCGCTGGAGCCCGTTCGGCAACCGGATCATCGGCGGAGAACCCACCTTCACGTGCAGGTCGGAACCCTGCCCCTCCATCAGATCCTCTGAGCCAGCCGTCGAACTCCGCGACGGCTGAATCCGTGTTTTCCACTGCGCCACACCTCGTCTCGACGGATGCCGCGACGGGCGTGCCAGAGCACTCCCGTCTCCCTCCCATCGGTCGTTCCAGAGACGAACTTCAGCGGGGCCCCGGAGGTCTTCGGATCACGCCGTGGCGACGACTCGGCACACGGAGCCGCGGTCCGCGAGCGGCTCGAACGAACGCAGGTGGAGCCGAGGGCGCGACCCTTCCAACATGCCTTCGAGCAGCCCTCGGTGCACCGTGCAGACGAGATCCCGGTGCTCCTCGAGCAGGTCTCGGAACGGGCAGCCG
Source organism: uncultured Actinomycetota bacterium (assembly GCA_963737525.1). GTDB lineage: Bacteria > Actinomycetota > UBA4738 > UBA4738 > HRBIN12 > JAJNBA01. The sequence continues at coordinate 52,523 of CAVTTD010000031.1, read as the reverse complement.
CGCAAGGCGATCTCGACCGAGCGGTTCCCTCTGCGACGGAAACGCGGATCGAATCCCGCCTCTGCCAACGCCTCTCGGAGCGCCGCGAGGTTCGGCCCCGGACGGCGGGCACCCGGCGGGGGGGCGTGCCTCGTCATCAGGTAGTCGCCCCACTCCCGAGCGAGGGCCTCCGCGCCCGTGCGTGCGCGCGAGCCCGATATCAGCGTCAGGAGGATGTCCGCGAGCAGTCGATAGTCGCGTCCCTCGGTGTTGTCCATCGCGACCGCCGTGTAGACGGTCTGGGGACGGCCGACCGCCGACGGGCCTCGTCGCGTCTCCGACGCGACGAGGCCCGCATCCACGAGCCGCCGCAGATGTGGGCGGATCGTGTTGGCGTGCAGGCCGAGCCGGGTGGCGAGCTCGCGCACCGGAACCGGCCGGCCGGACAGGCGCAGGTATCGATACAGCCGGTAGCGGGTGTCGTCCGCGAGGGCCTTGTGGAGCTCGATCGGGGCGGGTTCGTTCATCCACGCATCTCGTACGATGGGCTTTGCACGGTTCACACCGTGTCAACAGAGCTTAGACCCCCAAGGTCAGCGGAAGAGCCGCCAGAAGCTCGGGAGGAGAGTCAGTGGCCACGGAGGCACAGGTCCGCGAAGCCCTGAAGAGCGTCAAGGACCCCGAGATCGGCCGCCCGATCGATGAGATCGGGATGCTCAGGTCCGTCGAAGTCGACGCCGGCGTCGTCCGGGTCCACGTGCTCATCACGATCGAGGGGTGTCCTCTGAAGGACCGGATCACCTCCGACGTGACCGCCGCCGTGCAGCCGCTCGAAGGCGTGGAGCGGGTCGAGGTCGAGCTCACCCCGATGAGCGGGGAGGAGCGGGAGAAGCTCGTGTCGCAGCTTCGTGGCGGGCAGCCCGCGGCCCCCGAAACGAAGATCTCGTTCTCGCCGCAGACGTCGATCATCGCGATCGCCTCGGGCAAGGGCGGCGTCGGCAAGTCCAGCGTCACCGTGAACCTCGCGGCCGCCCTCGCGAAGTCCGGCCGCTCGGTGGGTGTGCTCGACGCCGACGTGTGGGGGTTCAGCGTCCCGCGGATGCTCGGTGCGCTCGGCAAGCCGGTCGGGTTCAACGACATGATCCTCCCCCTCGAAGCGCACGGCGTGAAAGTGATCTCGATGGGCCATTTCGTGCCCGAGGAGACGCCGGTGATCTGGCGCGGCCCGATGCTGCACAAGGCGATCCAACAGTTCCTCGGCGACGTCTGGTGGGGCGACCTGGACTTCCTGCTCTGTGATCTGCCGCCGGGCACCGGAGACGTCTCGATCTCGCTCGCCTCGTTCATCCCCGGGGCCTCGATGCTCGTCGTGACGACGCCCCAGGACGCGGCCCGCAAGGTCGCCGAGCGCGCGGGGAAGATGGCGGAGCGCACGAACCTCCGGCCGCTCGGCGTCATCGAGAACATGTCGTGGTTCATCTGCCCGCATTGCGGTGAGCGCGAGACGATCTTCGGCGAAGGAGGCGGCCGCGAGGCCGCTGAGACGCTCGGCGTTCCTCTCATGGCACAGATCCCCTTGGTGCCGGACCTGCGCGCCGGTGGCGACGTGGGCGTGCCGATCGTGGTCTCCGATCCGGAGTCCCCTGCCGCGGTCGCCTTGGCGCGAGGCGGCCGAAGCGGTCGTCCGCGCGACGAAGTCGAAGGTGGGGAAGCCGCTCCAGCTCATGGCGCGCTAGGCGTCCACCCTCTCCCCTCGTTCCCCGTATGCTCGCGCCGTGGACGTGCTGTCCTACCGTCCGGAGTCCTCGGAGTTCGCGTGGACGTTCGGCGGCGTGCCCCCCGTTCGCACCGTCAAGCCCGGCGACATCCTCGAGCTCTGGACCGAGGACGCGTTCGGTGGGAAGGTTCGCGGCCCGGACGACTGGATCAGCCGCGTGATCGAGTTCCCGTTCGTCAACCCGCAGACCGGACCGTTCTTCGTCGATGGCGCGGAGCCGGGTGACACCCTCGCGATCCACTTCATCTCGATCGAGCCGTCCAGGGATTGGGCCGCGTCGTGCACGGTGAACCTCTTCGGGGCGCTGTCGACCACCCATCAGACCGCGACGCTGCACGAGCCGCTCCCGGAGCGAGTCTGGATCTACGACGTCGACCGGAGCGCCCGCACCGTTACCTATCGAGCGACCGAAGGCGATCACGTCGCGGTGCTCCCGTTGGATCCCATGCACGGCACGGTCGGCGTCGCACCGGCCTCGTTCGAAGCCAGATCGTCGCTCGTCCCCGACGCCCACGGGGGCAACATGGACACGCCCGAGATGCGAGCCGGTGTCACGTGCTACCTGGGCGTGAACGTCGAGGGCGCCCTCTTCTCGATCGGCGACGGGCACTGCCGGCAGGGCGAGGGCGAGACCTGCGGCGTCGCCGTCGAGGCGGCCATGGACACGGTGATCGCGATCGACCTCATCAAGGGCCGGGCGACCCCGTGGCCCCGCTTGGAGAGCGATACCCACGTGATGTCGACCGGCTCCGCTCGTCCGTTGGAGGACGCGTTCCGGATCGCGCACGCGGACCTGATCGCCTGGATGGGCGAGGAGTACGGGCTGGAGGCGCTCGACGCGTATCAACTGCTGACCCAGGTGAGCGAGTCGCCGGTCGCCAACGTCGTCGACCCGAACTACACGTTCCTCGCGAAGATCGCGAAGTCCTATCTCCCTCGGGCCGACGCCTACGGCGGCACACACGAGAAGCTACGGGAGGTCGCTCGGTCGTACCTGGGCGGTCGCTGAGGGTCGACTTCCTCTCAGGGGCCACGCTCAGGACGTGACCGGAGTCTCGGCGTCGTCCAGGATCGGCCCCCCTCGCCCCGGCGTGGTGGGGCCGGGGCGCGGCGAGATCGCCCAGAAGATCAGGAGGCTCGACGCGACGATCACGACGACGAGCGCGGTCCACTGGGAGCCCGTGAACGGCCCGAAGCGCTTGTCGATCCGGAGCGAATCCTCGAGCAGCCGGATGCACCCGTAGGAGAGCGCGAAGGTGAGCGTGACCACGCCCTCGCGGCGCGGCGAGCGGATGAACCACCAGAGGAACGCGAACAGGATCCCCGCCAGCAACATGTCGTAGAGCGCGGTCTGATGGACGCCGATGCCGTGCTCGAGGATCTTGCCCGCGGCATCCGACAGGGTCGCGCCCGCCCGATCGATCGTTTCCGTCAGGCCGCCGTGGAGCGCCGCCGTGCACGAGTCTCCGCTGCATGAGAACGGGGGCGCGAGCCTCCCCCCTTCGTAGGTCCAAGCGAGCAGCCACGACGTCGGCTTGCCGAGGTGGTCCCCGATGATCAGGTCGCCGATCCGGCCGACCGCGATACCGAGCGCCAGGCAGGGCGCGATCGTGTCGGCCACCTGGAAGAACCGGAACCGGTATTCCTGTCGCTTGATGTTGATCGCGTTCGCGATCGTCGCACCGGCGATGCCGCCGAGGAGCGAGATCCCGCCCTGCCAGATCTTGAACCAATCGAGGGGGCTGGCGAAGTCGGAGACGTGCGCGATCACGTAGGCGACACGGGCGCCGATGAGCGAGCCGATCACCGACCAGAACACGATCGAGTTCGCGAGACCCTCGGGGATCCCGCGTTGGACGGAGAGTCGCATGAACAGCCAAGAACCGACCAGGAACCCGATCGCGATGCCGAGGCCGTGTGGCGAGATCGCGATGTCGTGCCCGAATCGGAAGCGGTCGAGGACCGGCCAGCCCACGGACGCGATGGAGTCGAGCATGTCGGCGAGTCTATCCGTGGCGCTCGGATCGCCGAGACGATGAGGGTGGGCGGTGCCTTGTCAGCGGCGGGCGCGCGGCCACAGCCGCGCGACCGCGCGGCCGAACAGGACCCCGCTCGCCACGTCGCTCGGGTAGTGGACGCCGAGGGCGACGCGGGACGCGGCGACCGAGGCGTCCAGGCCCGTCAGCACGGTCCGGCCGAGGGCGCCGATCCCGAGCTCGCGCGCGGCGACACGTGTGAAGGTCGTGAGCACCGCGGGGTGACTCGAGGGCCACGAGGTGCCGTGCGGCTCCGCGATCATCCGGCGGGCTCCCTCGGGGTTCGCGAGGAAGGGCCTCGGACGGTCGACGAGGCGCTTCGCTCCCTGGAGCAGGAGCCAGGTGGCGCCCGCGGCCGCGAGGGCGCGGGCGCCCTCGCGGCGGCGGCCGGCCAGCGCGAGCGCGCCGGCCGCCGCCGCCGCCGCGTACATCGACCCGAGCTCGGTGATCCCGGCGAAGAAGCGGTCGACCGTCTCGCCGTGCTCGGCGTTCAGGGCCTTGAAGAGGTTCTCGTCGAGCTCCCGGCCGTCGTCGGTTCGGAGGGCGGCGTGCCCGATCGCCGCTCCCCCCGCGGCGAGCGCCGACGCCCACGCGATCTTGCTCAGTCCTCTGGCCAGGCTCATCGGCCGACCATCATGCGACAATCGCCCCAGAGTCGTCAGAGGAGCCGTCAGAGCAGCGAAGGGGTCGACACCGTGCGACGCGAGCCCGAAGATCCGAACGACGAGATCCCCGGAGGGAAGCCGTCCTTCGAGTACCGGCGGGAGAGCGCCGGGATCAAGTCCGTCGCGCTCGGGACCGCCGTCTTGCTCCTCGTGATCTTCTTCCTCCAGAACCTCGACGACGCGAACATCGACTTCCTCTTCTGGGATTGGGACGTGGCGATCGCCCTCGCGATCGGCATCGCCGCCGCGCTCGGGTTCGTGATCGGATGGGGATTCCACCGCCTCCGACGCAGGGCCAGGCGGCTCAACCGAGCTGAGGACTAGGTCCCCGCCTCGATCTGGCGTTTCTGTCCAAGGGTTCCGTATCGGATGCCGAGCTGCGCCCCGCCCACGGCGGTGAGCCCAGCGGCGACGACCCGGCCGAGCGGTCCACGGAACGTGTACGTGACCTCGTGCCGGAGCACGCTTCGGTCGCGAGGCAGTCGGCCGACCGACGTGTCGATCGTGGCATCGAGAGGGCCGCGCAGTCGGATCGTCGCGTGTGACGGGGGCTCCCACCGGAGGATCTCACCACGCACCCTGACACGGACGCCCATGAACGCCATCACGACCGTGTACGTGGAGCCGGTCCCCAGCTCTTCGTCAGGCAGGCGAACGCTGACGACGTGGCGCTCCCAGTGAGGGATATTGGCCGGGTTGCTCACGACCTCCCACACCCGTTCGGGGGAAGCGTCGACCTCGACCGAGAACTCGGCCGTACTCATCCGACGTGGGCGCTGCCGCTGGACCAACCGCGCCACCAGACCCATCGCGACGGCACGAGCCGGATCAGAACGCCGGCGTCGGGATCGATCTCGGTCGCGAGCATCCGTGCCGACTTCGCCCCGGTCCCGAGCGCATCGAGGACGTAGATCGATGCCGTGCCCTGCATCATCGCGCCGACCATGTCGCGAGCACGCCATTCGGACGCCTCGTCGACGGTCAGCGCCGCGGGCACGTCGGGCCCCGCCGCCGCCAGCGCGAGGGTCTCCTCCGGAAGAGCGGCGTACAGCACGTGCTCGTCCGCCCGCCATCGCGCCGGCACGACGACCGGGCCGCGCTCCCCCACGAGCGTCAGGGCGCCCTCGCCGTCCGTGCCGAGAGGCGTTCTGATCTCGCGCGGCAGCGCGGTGAAAGGGTCGTCGCCCTTCGCCGAGCGCCGGAAGGTGTCGTGGGACGTGGACTCGCCGCCCCACCGGCCCTTCCCTTCCTGGACCCCTTCGGCGTCGACGAGGGCGGTCCGCTCGAGCTCGATGCCCACGAACACCCTGCCGGGCGGCGTCCACGCGAACGGCACCTGCTTGGCGTCGAATGCGTACCCCGCGAAGAACCGCGCGTTCTTCTTGCTGAACGCGCCGGTGGCTCTCGCGATCGAGGTCGCGACCGCCACCGCGCCGCCCCAGGTACTCCGATCCAGGGCGTCGTAGAGCTTCGCCGTGCCGGCGAACGTGACCGCAAGCTCTCCGTGGCGCACGAGGCCCGAAGCGGAGGGGTCCCCCTTCCACGACCGGGTCTTCACCGAACGCCGCGAGGTCGTCAGCCACAGCCTGCCACCCGAATAGGCGAACACGAGCGGGGTGCAGTGTGGTCCGCTGGGCGCGGCCGTGGCCACGTGACAGAACTGGCCCTGCTCCAACACCGACTGGACGGCGGTCGAGAAGAACGTCACGAGGGCACCATGTCACGGGCCGCAGGGGGCGGCCACACGAGCATCATTCCGGTCCAGATCAGATGGCTCGCGAGGGGAGCCACGACACCTCCACTCCACGCCGCCAGGCCCGTCCACAACGCGCCGCCCACCACCGCACCTGCGAGGAGCGGCAGGCTCGCCCACGCGGCGTTCACTCCCACGGCCGCCGCCCAGGTCAGGATCGCACCCGTGACGGAACCGGTCGCGTCGCCGAGCTCGGGGAGGACGAAGCCCCGCCAGAACAGCTCCTCACCGGGAACCGCGATCGCGAGCGTGAGGACGAGGACGAGGCGCGAACCGCGTCTCCTCCGAATGCCGGTACACGTCCGTGACGGAACGGTGAAGACGGGGATGGCGTGTGGCGAGGTCGACGACCACGCGCGTCGCGGCGTAGAGCATCAAGCCCGACGCGACGCCGACCGAGGACGCGAGGGCAACCTCGATCTCGCGGCAGCAGCTCGGGTTTCCGGCGATGATCGCTGCGATCCCGATGAGCGCGAACGTCGTCGCCGTCGCGGGCCAGAACGGGAGCCGGCCGCGCGCGACGAGCCGCCAGACGACCACCTGCACGAGGATGCCGACGACGATGACCCCTGCGCGCATCAGTGCCCGGGCCCGCCCGGTGTGTCGAGGAACCGTGTCTTGACCGCCACCTCCGCGGTGAACGCCGTCACGACGGCGAGGTAGTAGAAGCCCGTGGCCGATTGCACGGCCGAGGCTCGCTCACCCTTGAGGACCGCCTTGATGAACCCCGCGATGAGGGCCGTCGCGGCGACCATGCCGAGTGCGATCCACGGCGCCAACGCACCGGCGGTGAGCAGCGGGTTGATCGAGGTCGACGCCTCCACGCCCGAGAACCCGGCGCTGATCACGGCGACGGCGGCGACTGCCACCGAGACCACCAGGATCGTCGTCATCCGGTTGATCGGGCCGCGAGGGAGCTTGCGATCGGTCAGGTACCAGTGCCCGAGGAGCAGACCATCCGTCGCCGCGCCGAGCAGGGCGGCGCCGGCCGCCAGCTGGAACAGCGCGAGGCCGAGCGATTGGCGGCCGGCGCCGCCCATCCACACGAGCACGGCGATCCACGCGGGCACGCTGAGCAGACCGATGACTCGGGCGACCGCCTGCTGCCGCGCGAACATCGACACGGTCCAGAGCGCCGTCGCCGCGGTAGCCACCAGCGTGGACACGCGGAGTGCCTGCCCGGACGGGAAACGCTCGACCACCGCCGCGTCGACGGAGAGCCACGCGAGTCCGGCGAGCACCGTGAGGATCGCGCCGAGGAGCTTGAAGAACCCTCGTTTGACCTCGGTCCAGAGCGGGCTCACCCAGAGGAACAGCGTCGCGCCGGCCACGGCCTCGGCCAGGACGAGGGCCATGACGCCCGCGACCCCGGTCACGCTCCGCCCCGTCGCATCGCGCGGAGTCTAGCCGTGGTCCCGCGTTCACCCGAAGCACGGGTAGGCTGCGCACGATGGACGACTGGCGCTCGTACGACAACGTCGCGGAGACCTACCAACGGATCCACGCGCCGCGGTTCGCGGAGGCCGCGCGCGACCTCGTCGGCGCGCTCGAGATCCGAGACGGGCAACGCGTCCTCGATGTCGGGACGGGCACGGGGGCCGCCGCCGACGAGGTCGCACGCACCGGCGCCACGGTCGTGGGGATCGATCGCTCCCTCGGCATGCTCTCCGTCGGGCATCGGGAGCGCCCGTCGCTGCCCGTTATCGCCGCGGAGGCGATCGACCTCCCCTTCCGTGACCGGACGTTCGACGTCGTTCTCGGCAACTTCGTGTTCGCACACTTCGTCAAGGTCGAGACCGCGTTGTTCGACCTCACCCGGGTGCTCGTGCCCGGCGGACGGATCGGGTTCACCACCTGGTCGGACGGCAAGGACGCGTTCGAGGAGACCTGGACCGAGCTGATCGAGACCGTGATCCCTCGGGACATGCTGGCGCCCGCGTTCGCGTCGGCCGCTCCCGGTCACGATCGCTTCAAGCAGCCGCAGGCGATCGAGGACGTGCTCCGGAGGGCCGGGTTCCGTCACGTGCGGACCGAGCGGAAGCGCTACCAGTGGACCTACCCCCGGGACGACCTCGTCGAGGGCCTGGGGACGTGGGCGGTGGGTCGCTTCGCTCGCAACATGCTCGGCGAAGCGAGCTGGGCTTCGTTCCTCGAACAGGCCCGCGCCACGTTCGCCGATCGGTTCCCCGATCCGCTGAACGACTTCCGAGACGTGATCCTCGCGGTCGGAGCCCTGCCTAGCTGAGGTCGAGGACGCGGAACTCCTCGGCGTGCTCGACGCCGATCTTCTCGCCGGCTTCGACCGCGTCCTTGCCGAGGAACTCCTCGAAGAAGCGGATCCCTTCCTCGAGCTGGCTCGCGTGCTTCGCGAGGGCATCCACCTTCCGCGCGAAGAAGCCGGTGATGTCCTCCGCATGGTTCGGTTCGTGCGTCCATCCGAGCCAGATATCGAACACGTCCTGCACCTGAAGGCCGTCGCTCAGCTGCTCGGGGTAGAAATGCGGGTTGCCGCTCCCGGGGTAGGAGGCATCGAGCGCGACGAAGCCCGAGACGCGGTGGTCCGAGTGGTTGTAGTACCGGTTCTCGAAGAACACGGTGGTCGGATCGCAGGCGACGACCGTCTCTGCCCTGACCTCGCGGATCCGGCGAACGACCTTCTCGCGAACGTCCTCCGTGTTCTCGAGCTCGCTATCGGGGACCGACCCGATCCGAACGGTCGCGAGCCCCAACACCTCGGCCGCCTGCTCGGTCTCGCGAGCTCGCGTGGCGGCGAGTTCTCCACGGTCCTGGGAGCGATCCTGCGACCCGCGATCGCCGTTCGTGAGGATCAGCAGATGGACCTCGCGGCCGGCAGCGGCCCACTTGGCCAGCACCCCTCCGGCACAGATCTCGGCGTCGTCGGGATGCGCGAAGATGCCGAGGACCGGTCCCGTCCGCGGTTCCCTGTCTTCGGGCGTCACGCCGCTCGATCGAGGACGAAGCGCACGAGGGCTCGCACGGGGACGCCGGTGGCGCCCTTCGGTCCCAGGTCGTTTCCCTTCTCGGAGAAGGCCGGGCCGGCGATGTCCAGATGGACCCACGGCACGTCTCCGACGAACTCCGCCAGGAACCAGGCCGCGGTGATCGCGCCTCCCCAGCGATCGCCGATGTTCTTGATGTCGGCGACGTTCGAATCGATCAAGCGCCGATAGTCCTTGTGCAGCGGCAGCGGCCAGATCCAATCCCCCGTCGCGCGGCCGGCCCCGACGATCTCCTCGACGAGGGCGTCGTCGTTGCCCATCGCGCCCGTGATGTCCGTTCCGAGCGCGATCATGCAGGCGCCCGTGAGGGTCGCGGTGTCCACGATGCACGTCGGCTTCTTCTCCGCGAGCAGGGCGAGGGCGTCGGCGAGGATCAACCGACCCTCCGCATCGGTGTTCAACACCTCGGACGTCTTCCCGCCGTAGTGCGTGATCACGTCACCGGGCTTCTGGGCCGCGCCTCCGGGCATGTTCTCGGCCGAGGGGATCGCCGCGATCACGTTGATCTTCGGCTTCAACCGAGCGATCGCCTTCATGGTGGCGAGGATCGACGCGGCTCCGCCCATGTCGATCTTCATCGTCTCCATGCCCTTCGCGTCCTTGATCGACAGACCGCCCGAGTCGAACGAGACGCCCTTCCCGGTCAAGGCGATCGGGGCCGAGCCGCCGGCTCCCTTGTACGTCAGCTCGATCAGCCTCGGCGGATTGACGCTCCCCTGGCCCACGCCGAGGATGCCTCCGAACCCGCGCTTCTTGAGCTCGGCCTCCGTCCAGACCTTGCACGTGAGCCCCTCGGCCTTCGCCATCGCCTGGGCCTCCCGAGCGAGCTGCGCCGGGGGGAGGTCGCCCGCCGGCGTGTTGACGAGGTCGCGGGCCCAGGCCACCGCATCCACCACGACCTCGGCCTGACGGACCGCCTTGCGTGCCGCTTTCGCGTCGCCCTTGGCGTTCCCGACGATCGTGACCTTCGACAACGGGGTGTGATCCTTCTTGGTCTTGTAGCGGACGAAGCGGTAGCCGCCGAGGCCGAGACCCTCCGCGGCGGCCTGCGCCACCTCTGCGACATCGCCCTTCACCGCCTGCGGGAACGTGGTCGCCGCGTGGCCGAACCGCCCGACCGATGCGGCGACGCGTCCGAGGGCCTTCCGCATCGCGGGAACGTCGAACTCCTTCCGCTCCCCGACGCCCAGCAGGAGGACGGCGTTCGCGGCGAACCGGTCCCCGTTGCGCTTGGTGACGAGGAGCGACTCGCCCTTCTTGCCCGTGAGCTTGGCATCGCGGTACGCCTGCTCCAGTCGCAGCTCCTTGACCCCGGGGCCGAACGCGGGCCCCTGGAAGACCGGCAGGATCAGAACGCCCGCCTTCACGGACGCGGGGGCGTCCATCGAGAACGAGAACGTGGTCACAGTGGACAGCCTCCTTGACGTCTTCGCTGGCACCTTCGGGGCAACAACAGAGGCGGCAGTGTAGCCATCCGATGCATCCGAAGACACCGGTACCCTTTCGTCCGTGAAGACGCTCGACATCCGGGACCTGGTCCATTTCTCCGACGACGAGCCGAGGCGGCAGACGCTGGTCGAGGGCGAGCGCCTGTGGTCGGAGATCGTCTGTCTCCAGGAAGCGCAGGGGCTCGGTCCGATCCGCGACGACGAGTCCGACGGCATCCTGGTGGTGCTCGCCGGCGAGATCGCCGCACAGGTCGGGAAGGGTCGAGCGCGCATGAAGCAGTGGGAGGCGGTCGAGGTCCCCGCCGGTCAAGAGCTCACGATCCGCAACGCGTCCGAGGAACCCGCCGTGGCGCTGATCGTGGTCGCGCCGCCCCCGTCCACCTGACGGGACCGGGGCACGGCGTCGAGCGAGGCACCACCGCTAGGCTTCGGTCATGGCGCGGGGAGCGGCGGTGGCGGCGACGCTCGCGACGGCTCGAGGGCCGCTCCCGGCGAGAGGCGTCGCCGCCACCGCCGCGGTGATCTCGCCCGGCGGGGTCGCCTGGGACGACGACGGCACGATCGTCTTCGTAGGACCTGCGGGGGACCTCCCGTGGGAGCCGGTCTCGCTCGGGAGCGTCGACGAAGGCACGATCGTTCCCGGATTCGTCGACTGTCACGTCCACCTCCCGTTCATCGGGTGGCGTGCGGACGAGTTCGAGGCCCGCCTCGCCGGCGTCTCGTATCGGGACCTCCACGGCAAGGAGGGCGGGATCTTCCGCTCGGCCAGGATGCTCACCGAAGCCACTGATGAAGAGGTGCTCGCGTTCTCGGAGGCCCTCGCCGTCGAGATGGCGGAGCACGGAACGACCGCGATGGAGCTGAAGAGCGGATACGGCCTCTCCGTCGAGGGCGAGCTCCGGCAGCTGCGGCTCGCGCGCCGGCTCGCCGAGGCGGTGCCCCAAACGTGCACGGTGACCCTGCTCGCGTGCCACGCGGTCCCCGACGGTTCGGCGCGAGAGGAGTGGGTCGCGGTCGCCTGTGACGAACTCATCCCCGCCGCGGCCGCAGAAGGACTCGCCGACGCCGTCGACATCTACGTCGAAGACATCGCGTTCTCCTTGGACGACCTCGAGCGGGTCGGAGCGGCGGCCTCGGCCGCCGGACTGCCGCTTCGGGTGCATGCGGACCAGCTCGGGCCCAGCGGGGCCGCCGAGGCCGCCGCCGCGCTCGGTGCGCGGAGCGCGGACCATCTGAACCACCTGAGCGATGCAGGTGTGGCGGCACTCGGCGAGGGGCGAACGGTGGCCGTCCTGCTCCCCTCCTCCACGTTCACGCTCCGGGCGGCGCCGGCGCCCGTCGCTGCGCTCCGCGACGCCGGCGCCGCCCTCGCGATCGCGACCGACCTGAACCCCGGGACGTCTCCGGTGTGCTCGATGCCCGAGACGATCGCCATGGCCTGCTCGCTCTACGGGATGACGCCGCTCGAGTCGCTCACGGCGGCCACGGCGAACCCGGCATGGGTGCTGGGCATCGACGACCGGGCCGGCACGCTCGAGCCGGGGAAGCGCGCCGACCTCCTCCTTCTGGACGGACCCTCGTTCGCCCACGTGCCGTATCGACCGGGGCACGACCCCGTGGTCGCCACGGTGATCGGCGGCCAACCGCTCGCCTGAGGACTCAGTCGAGCGAACCGATCACCTCTTCGGCCGCCGAGACCAGCCGGCCGGATCGAACCAGGTCGACCGCTGCAGCGATGTCGGGACCGAACTCACGATCCGCCTCGAAGAACGGCACGGCTCCCCGGAGTGCTCGCTTCGCCGCAGCGGTCGCGGGGCCGGGCTCGAGCGGCGACCTGAGATCGAGCGCCTGCGCAGCGCCGAGCGCTTCGAGTGCGACCACGACCTCGGCGTTCGCGACGACATCTCGCGCATGACGCGAGGCCGTCATGCCCATCGATACGTGATCCTCCTGACCCGCTGAGGACGGGATCGAATCGACCGAGGCCGGATGCGCGAGCGACTTGGACTCCGAGACGAGCGACGCCGCCGTGTACTGGACGAGCATGAAGCCGCTGTTGAGGCCGCTCTCGGGGACGAGGAACGGGGGAAGCCCGTTCGAAAGCGCCGGGTCGAGCAACCGATACAGGCGGCGTTCGCTGATACTCGCCGTCCCGACCGTCGCCGTCGCGATCGAGTCCATCGCGACCGCGACGGGCTGGCCGTGGAAGTTGCCTCCCGACACGATGTCGCCGTCGTCCGGGAGCACGATCGGGTTGTCCGAGACCGCGTTCAGCTCGATCTCGAGGACGCCGCGCGCGGATCCGAGGGCGTCTCGTGTGGCGCCGTGGACCTGCGGCGCGCAGCGGAGCGAGTACGCGTCCTGCACGAGATGCTCACTGTCACGATGGGAGGCGAGGATCGGCGATGCGTCCAGGAGGCGCCGTAGGTTCGACGCGCTCGCGGCCTGACCGGGATGCGGCCGCAGACGCTGCAGCCGATCGTCGAACGGCGCGTCCGTCCCCAGGGCGGCCTCGATCGTCATCGCCGCGACGACGTCGGCGGTGCGAAGCAGCGTCGCGAGCCGGTCGGCCGCGAGCGCCCCGATCGCCAACATCCCCTGGGTCCCGTTGACGAGCGCGAGGCCCTCTTTCGCTTCCAGCGTGAGCGGTGTGATGCCTGCGCGCTGCATCGCTCCCGCCGCGGGCTCGGTGGCGAGATCCGTCAGCACCTCGCCCGCGCCGATCATCGGCAGCGCGAGATTGGCCAGTGGCGCCAGGTCTCCGGACGCGCCGAGCGATCCCTGCTCCGGCACCGAGGGGATCACGTCGGCGTTCAGCATCTCCACCATGAGGTCCACGAGCTCGGGGCGAACGCCGGAGTGCCCCAATGCCAGGACGTGCGCGCGAAGAAGCAGCATCGCGCGAGCCTCGGAGCGCGAGAGCGGACGCCCCACCGCGGTCGCGTGCGACCGCACGATCCCGTGCTGGAGGTGCGACGCCTGCGCCGGATCGACGCGCACGTTGGCGAGCGCTCCGAACCCGGTCGTGACCCCGTATACGACCTCGCCCGAGGCGACGGCGTCCTCGACGACGCGACGGGCGGCGGTCACCCTCGCGCGGGCATCCGCCGCGAACGAGACATCGGCTCCCGCCGCGACCGCGGCCACGTCCGCCAGCGTGAGCGTCTCCCCGACCGCGACCGTCACGGCTGCGAAGGCTACTACCGATGCAAGATCTGCTGATCTCCCGTCCGGACTGCCTCGTCAGCCTTCGCGGCCGACGACGAACCAGATCCCCTTCACGGGGACGTCGCCGAGGTTCCAGAGTCGATGGGGTCGTGTCGAGTCGAACGCGACCGAGTCTCCGGGCCCGAGCGCGTACTCGTCGAAGCCCAGCTGGACGCCGAGCCGGCCCTCCAATACCACGCCGTACTCCCGCCCTGGGTGCCGCATCAGCTTCGTATCCGAGGCCGATGACCCGCCCACGTCGTAGACGACGTGGAGGAAGTCCACGTGCTCGTGCTGATGGCTGGTCAATCGCTCCCACCGGACGCCGGAATCGAGGTCGATGACGTGTCGATCCTCGAGCCGCACCATCGGGCCGTGATGGGTGTCTCCGCCGGACTCGGCTCCCTCCTCGTCTCCGGGTTCCGCGATGGATCCGTTGCCACCGCCGAAGATGTCGTCGACCGAAACGCCCAGCTCGGTGACGATGTCGTAGAGCGTGCTCACGGACGGCTTGGATTGGCCCGACTCGATCTGGGAGATCATGCTCGCGGAGAGGCCGATCCGGCGAGCCAGCTCGCGCTGGCTGATGCCCACGCTGTCTCGCTTCTCACGGAGCCTGGTCCCGATGTCTTCGAGCTCGCCGGCCACACACACCTCGATGGATCCGTCGTCAACAGATGGCGTCCAGTGAGACTACTCCATGTCGTGGTGTGCAGTCTCACTGATCGAGTGCCGCCTGAGCTGCCCGAGCTCATCCCGACTCTGCCGTTGGCGCCCCGTCGACTCTGCCTAGCCAAGCCGCCTGCAGATATGTAGTGTCCCTGAACGGTGAGGGGCAGCTACCCAACAGTGGCAGTGAGCGGGAGCCAGGATCGGACGTGACCCCCGAAGATCCTGCTCAGCGGCGGCTGTGTCCTGACCCTCGGGGAGAAGACCTCCAACTTCTCCCAAGCGGACGTTCTCATCGACGACGGCGTGGTTGCCGAGGTCGGCCCGGGGCTCCGCGCTCGAGACGCCGAGCTGGTGGACGCGACCGACACCATCGTCATGCCGGGCTTCGTCGACACCCATCGGCATGCCTGGAGATCGCTCTTCCGGAACCTCGGCGAGGGCGCTTGGGGCGGCGGAAGCCGGATGGGGTCGGCCTCCGGTGACCTCTTCCAGCCCGAGGACGTCTATGCGGCGACGCTGATCGGTCTGCTTGGCGCGATCGAGGCCGGGATCACCACCGTCGTCGACTGGTCGAACCTCCGACTCGACGATGGCCTCGCGGAGGCAGCACTCCAGGCCCACTCCGACACCAGGCTGCGAACGGTATTCGTCCATGCTCCGCGCGCCAATACCGACGATCAGGGATTGGACGCGGCCGCGATCCGGCAGTTCGTCGGACGCCTGACCGACGCTGCCGGGCCTCTCACGACCATCGCCTTCGGATCGGAGATCTCCGGCGCGAACGACCTCGAACGTGTCGAGCTCGACTGGACCGTGGCCCGAGAGCTTGGGTTGCGGATCCACGCACACGTCGATCCGGAAACCTCCGGGTCGGGGGCGATCGCCGAACTCGCGCGGCGCAGCCTCCTCGGGAAGGACGTCGTGCTGGTGCATTGCTCCTCGCTCGACAACGAGGACGTGGAGGCGATCGCCTCGTCCGGAGCGTCGGTGTCGCTCGCGCCGTTGGGCGCGATGGCCGGCCTCGTCGGAACGCCGCCGATCCAGTCCTTGATCGACCGCGATATCCGCCCGGGCCTCGGGATCGAGGAAGAGCAGCTGACGCCGGGAGACCTGTTCGCGCAGATGCGCGCCACGATCTCGATGCAGCACGCCACCGTCTTCGATCGCAAGCTCGCCGGGAAGGCGGGGGTGCCGCGCCTGATGACCACGCGCGATGTGATCCGTCACGCCACCGTCGACGGCGCCCGCGCGGCCGGGCTGGGCACAGTGACCGGATCGCTCGAGCCCGGTAAGCAGGCCGACATCGTCATGCTGCGGACCGACCGTCCGAACATCTTCCCGATCAACGACCCGATCGGCGCGGTGGTGTGGGGCATGGACACGTCGAACGTCGATCACGTCATCGTCTCGGGACGCGCGGTGATGCGGAGCGGCGTCCTCGATGCGGACGTCGCCCGCGCCCGGAACCTCGCGAGTGTCGCTCAAAGCCGGATGACCGCGTCATCCGGCGCGGCTCGGGGCGCGCTGTCATCGGGGGGCGCATGAGCCGCGCGCGGGCGCCATCCTCGGCCCTCACTTCGTTCGTCGTCGGCTCTCGGTACATGCCCGTGTACATCGCACTCCTTCTCCTCGTGGTCGTCGCGTCGATCTGGGCCCCGGCGACGCTCAGTCATGTCGCGCTGCGCGCCGTCGCTCCCTACGGGGCGGTCCTGGGGATCGCCGCGCTCGGCCAGATGTTGGTGATCATGACCGGCGGGATCGACCTCAGCGTCCCCGGGACGATGAGCCTGGCGGCGGTCATCGTGGTCGGTGTGGGGGACGGATCCGACGAGCAGATCTGGGTGGCGATCGCGACGGCGGTCGCCGCCGCCGCGATCGTCGGACTCGTCAACGGCATCCTCATCGGCGGGCTCAAGCTGAACGGACTGATCGTCACGCTGGCGGTGGGGTTGATCGTGGTCGGCAGGGTGAATCGCTACGGGAGCACCTTCCCGGTCCAGAGTCCCGTGCCGAAGGGATTGTCCGAGTGGACCTCGACCTTCGTCCTCGGGGTCAGCCCCATCTTCTGGATCGGCGTCGGGCTCACCCTCCTGCTGATCGTTGGCCTTCGCTACACGGCGATCGGTCGCAGGTTCCAAGGGGTCGGTGCGAACCCGGTCGCCTCCCATGTCGTCGGCGTCCGCGTGACCGTGAACCAGATCCTCGTCTACGTGGTCGCCGCGATCTCCTATGCCATCGCCGGGGTCGCGCTGGCGGGACTGATCCGCACCCCTGGGGTCGCCGTCGGTACGCAGTACCTCTTGGGCCCGATCGCGGCGGTGGTGATCGGGGGCGCATCCTTGACCGGAGGTCTGGCGAGTCCGCTCTCCACGTTCGCGGCCGCTCTCTTCCTTACCGGTCTGAACCAGATGCTGCGAACGATGGGCCTGCCCACGGCCCTCCAGTTCGTCGTGTTCGGCGCGGTCATCATCGGAGGCATGTTGGTCTCGGGCGATCGCATCGTCCGGGGCGTCGAGCATCTCCTCCGAGAGCGGAGACGGGGGGATGCCTCGCGGGGCGCGATCCTCGCCGACTCCGCCGACCCACGTGCCTGGAAGGAGGAGGGTATGTGACGGTCCCACGGATCGGGAAGCGAGCCATCGACCCAGGGAGGAGGAACATGAAACGGATCAGGATCATCGGCGTCATCGCCGTGCTGGCCTTGATCGGAGCGGCATGTAGCGGAGGTGACGAGACGCCGTCGACCAGCACGCCGAGCGCGAGCGGTGCCACCGGGACCGGCGCGCTCTCGGATTTCGGGGAGAGCACCGATGCCGACCCGGCATTGGTGGACAAGGCCCTCGGGCCTGTGGACCCGTCGGATGAGGCGAGCTGGAACATCATCCTGGCGTCCATCGCCCGAGCGGACCAGGACCTCGATCAAGCCACCATCGACAAGGCGATGGAGTGCTGGAGCAGCCAGCAATGTGACACCGGGACCGGTGGCGAAACCGTCATGGGCTACGCCGACGGTGGCGGAGACACGGTCAACGTCTGGCGTGCGGTGAGCCACATGGAGGCCATCCTCCAGGCACTCACCTATCCCGAGATCGGGACCATCGTGTCCACCCATGCCGATTTCAACCCGGATCCTGCGGTCCATGCGAACGACATCAGGTTCCTGATCTCGAAAGGGGTCGACTTCATCGTCGGCTACCCCGACGTGGGTGTGGCGCTTGCCCCTGCCGTCAAGGAAGCCGACGATGCGGGCATCCCATACGTGTCGTTCTCGGCAGGGTGGGTCGGTCTTCCCGACCAGGAGGGTGCCCTCGTTCCGGGTGAGGACTACCTGACGGTCGTCGGCGAGGACCTGTGCGCCCTCGGCAATAGCTTCGCCGATATCCTCAACGACGGCGTCGGGACCGGCGAGGTCGCGATCCTCGGCGGGACGCCGGGCAACGCCTTGTCCCTCGGCTGGCAACGATGCGCCGTCTCCGAGCTCGCCAGTGGGGTCGATCTGGTCAATCCCCCGGCCGACGAGAACAGCACGACCGGCGACACCAGTTGGTACCCTCCGGCCATCCCGGGTGTGTATCAAGGGTTGCTGACCACCAACCCCGGGATCAAGGGCTGGGCGTACGAGTACGCCGACGGGATGTACATCGGCCTGCAGACGTACAAGGACCTGGGCATCCCGGTGAAGAACCTCACCGTCGCGTTGCGTACCGACGAGCAGGACCTGTTCTGCGACTGGGCGGAGCGCAACGAACCCACCTACAACATCTGGTACTCGGCCGGCGGCAACTTCCAATCACGGGTCGGCGTAACCGCGGCGATGATGTCGCTCAAGGGTGCCGAGATCCCGGCGCAGGTGGTCGTACCACATGTGATGCGGCAGGTGACGGCCGACGACTGCGATCCCGATCGTGTCGCTCCGGCCGTTTCCGGTACCTCGCTGGTGCCGGACAACGTCCTGCAGGTCATGTTCGCCAAGTGATGGCAGCAAGCGATCTCGGAGGAGGATCGGCTCCCGGCGACCGGGTCCTCGAGCTGAGCGGTGTGTCCCGGCAGTTCGGGGCGGTTCGGGCGCTGACCGATGTCAGCTTCGACTGCCGTGCCGGGGAGGTCCACGCCGTCGTCGGCGAGAACGGCTCGGGGAAGTCGACCCTCCTCGGGATCGCCAGCGGGTTCGTCGACCCCGATCTGGGCACGGTCCAGATCGGGGGCGAACCCCTTCGCCGGGACTCCCCGGCTCGGGCCAGGAAGCTTGGCCTCGCCATGGCCTACCAGGACACCTCGCTGATCCTGCCCGAGCCCGTGAAGAACAACCTCTACCTGGCGGCGCCCGAGGATCAACGTCCGCCGTTCTGGCGGAGGAAGAAGTGGGCGAGGAAGCTGCTGGCCGAATTCGACCTCGACCTGGAGTTGTTCCCGGATGCGCCGGCGGGCTTCCTCACCCTTGCCGATCGCCAGCTCTTCGAGGTGGCCAAGGCGCTCGTCACCGACCCGAAGGTGCTGCTGCTCGATGAGCCGACCACCGCGCTGGGACCGGACGAGGTGGCCGCGTTGCATCGTGCCGTCGCCGCCTGCAGGCGTCGCGGGGTCGGCGTCGTGTATGTGAGCCACCGCCTCCCGGAGGTGCTCGAGATCGCCGACCGGATCACGGTCCTTCGCGACGGCAGGAACCAAGGCACCTTCGATGCGAAGACCACGACGGAAGCGGAGCTCGTCGAGTTGATCGTCGGCCGCCCCTTCGAGGCTGCCTTCCCACCGCCGGCCCCCCAGGCCGGTGATCCGCGCGAGGTGCTCGTGGTCGATGGGCTCCAGGGCCAGTCGTTCGGACCGGTCAGCTTCACGCTCGAGAACGGCGAGATCGTCGGGATCGCCGGCGCGGAGGGCAACGGTCAGCCGCAGCTCTTCGACTGCCTGGCGGGCCGTCAGCCGCCGAAGGCGGGACGCGTCGTCTGTGACGGCAAGGAGCTGTCCTTGATCTCGACCCACGAGGCGGTGGGAGCGGGGGTGATGCTGCTGCCCGGTGAACGCAAGCGCGAGGCGCTGATGCCCGTGCTCGGCGTCAGGGTGAATGCGACGATCCAGTCGTTGCGCCGATTCTCTGCGCTCGGGTTCCTGAGGAGACGAGCCGAGCGGCGCGCGGTCACCGACCTCGTTGACCAGCTGGAGATCAGGACGCCGTCCCTCGAGCAACCGGTCGAGTTCCTCTCCGGTGGGAACCAGCAGAAGGTCTCCGTGTCGCGGAGCTTCCTCAAGGAGCCGTCGGTGATCCTCGCCTACGAGCCGACGCAGGGCGTCGACGTCGGCTCCCGATTCGACATCTACAAGGCCCTCCGCACCCGCACCGACCGAGGGACGGCGCTGCTCGTGAAGTCGAGCGATCCCATCGAGCTCGCGGGTCTGTGCGATCGCGTGCTCGTGATGTCACGAGGCCAGATCATCGAGGAGATCCCCGGCGACGAGCTGGACGAGCTGCGCATCGTCGAGGCGATGGTGCGAGGACCCGGTCTGTCGAAGGCGGGGCGGTCGCCCCTCGGGATCGCGATGCCCAAGGCACGCTCGGCGAACGGGGGGCCATGAGCGAGCGGACCGAGGCTGCCCGACGCGCCGTCCGGAAGGTCCTCCGCGACGCTCGCGACAAGAACAAGTGGCGCAAGATCGCCCGGTTCCGCCTCTGGATGCCGGTGGTGCTGCAGATCCTGCTGGTCGCGATCCTGCTCTGGTACACGAACTCTCGGTTCCCCGGCTTCGTCAACCCCACCAACGTCAAGCAGATCCTCATCCTCGCGCTCCCTCTGATCGTTGCAGCCATGGCGCAGAACCATGCACTCCTCGTTGGGTACCTCGACCTCTCGGTCGGCGGCATGATCAGCCTCGGGGTGGTCACGGCCTCGTTCCTGATCGGCGCCGAGGCCTCCCCCTCCGAGCGACTGATCGGGATCGGTGTCATCCTGCTCTTCGGCGTGGCCGTCGGCCTCGTGAACGCCGGCCTGGTTCGAGGGCTCAAGGTCCCTTCGATCATCGCCACCCTCGCCACGCTGAGCATCCTGGACGGGATCTCGCTCACCATGCGGCCAACGGCTCAGGGGATCATCAGTCCCGACTTCGTCTCGATGCTCACCACGAGCATCGGACCCATCCCCGTGGCGTTCATCGTCATCGTCGTTGGAGCGGTTCTCGCCGATGTCTGGCTCCACGCTTCCGGGTCGGGACTCTCGCTGCGAGCGGTCGGCTTCGACGAGCGGTCGGCGAAGCGCGGCGGCGTGAGCACCAACTGGCTCCGGGTCCGGGCCCTCCTCCTGTCGGCCGTCCTGGCGGCCGTGGCCTCGTTCTTCGTCATGGCCCGATCCCCGATCGGGAACGCATCGGTCGGCTCCACGTTCGCACTGAACAGCATCACCGCGGCCGTCCTCGGGGGCGCGTCCCTCGCAGGCGGCAGAACCACATTCATCGGTGGGACGGTGGCGGCGATCCTCCTCGCGCTGATCCTCACCGTGTTGCCGTACCTCGGTCTGTCACCGAACGACGGACCGATGATCATCGGCATCCTGGTCCTGATCGGGATCGTGCTGTTCCAGCTCGGCGACATCAAGGAGCTGGTCAAGAGGAACTACAAGCGAGCCAGGCGTTTGGTGATCGGGAGTCGCCCGCCGAAGGTCGCCAGCCTGCCCGCCTTCTATCCCGCCGGAACCGACTTCGGCGTGGCGCCGACCGGGAGGACCCTGATCCAGGGCGGGACCGTCCTCAGCCTGGACCCCGCGGTCGGCGACTTCACCACGGGAGACGTGCTGATCGAGGGAGACACGATCCTCGCCGTCGGGCCCGGGCTGGCCAACGGCGAGGTCGAGATGATCGACGCATCGGGGATGATCGTGATGCCCGGGTTCGTCGACTCCCACCGTCACATCTGGGAGGGGCTCCTCCGGAACATCGGGACCGACGTCCCCCTGGAGGGACGGTCCAGCTACATCTCGTTCGTCCTGCACAAGCTGGCACCCGCCTTCCGACCGGAGGATGCGTACATCGGCGACCTGATCTCGGCGTTGGGCGCGATCGACGCCGGCGTGACGACGCTCCTCGACTGGTCCCACATCCAGGGCTCGCCCGCACACACCGACGCGGTGATCCAGGCGTTGAAGGACTCCGGCCTCCGCGCCGTCTTCGCCTACGGGTTCCCCTGGTGGGGGAAGTGGGAGGAGCGCCAGCCCAGCTGGTTCGTCCGCGCGGCGACGGAGCACTTCTCCACGAAAGACCAGATGCTGACGCTGTCCCTGGCGGCGCCGGGGCCCGAGTTCACCGACTTCGAGGTGTCGCGAGACCACTGGAAGCTCGCCCGCGAGGCGGACGCCCGGATCACGACGCACGTCGGCGTCGGGAGCTACGGACAGGACGCGAAGGTCCAGGAGATGGGCGAGGCGGGGCTGCTCGGTCCGGACACGACCTACATCCACTGCACCACGCTGAACGACACCGAGATCCAGATGATCGTCGACACGGGCGGCACCGTCTCCCTGGCCTCGCCGGTCGAGATGATGATGGGTCACGGGATGCCCCCGATCCAGAAGTTCCTCGACCGTGGCCTCCGCCCGAGCCTGAGCGTCGACGTCGAGACGAACGTGCCGGCCGACATGTTCAACCAGATGCGCTCCGTGCTCGGCGCTGCAGCGGCGGCTCGCCGCCGCCGAGGGCAAGGAGGCCTCTCACTCCGGCCGACGTCCTCTCCTGCGCCACGATCGAGGGAGCCCGCGCGAACGGGCTCGATCGCGAAGGTCGGGTCGCTCACGCCGGGCAAGAAGGCGGACGTCATCCTGCTGCGGACCGACCGGATGAACGTGACGCCGTTGAACGACCCCGCGACCGCGGTGGTCGCCGGGATGGATACCGGCAACGTGGACACCGTCGTGATCGGCGGTCGGGTGATGAAACGGCATGGCGAGCTCCTGCACGTGGACTGGCCGGCGGTGCGGCGCATGGCCGCCGAGTCCCGGGACTTCGTCGTTTCCAAGTCCGGCTTCAAGCTGCCGAGCATCTGATGAAGAGGAGATGAGGGGAATGACGATGACGACGGACGGATTCCCGGTCGCGACGACCCCCGCGCCCGGCATCGCCGGCGTCGACTGGGAGGTCCGCGTCGACTTCGAGCGGCTGCGCACCTACCGCCTGGACTCGCGCCAAGGAAGCGCTCGAGGCGTCCGAGCTCGGCGCCCTCCTGCTGTTCGACACGAGCAACATCCGCTACGTCACCGGCCACGCAGATCGGCTACTGGGCGTTCAACAAGGGCGAGCGCTACGCGCTGCTCACGCGAACCGGCCGGCCGCGGATCTTCGACTTCGGCTCGGCGGCCAAGGCCCACCGCCTGCAGCTCCCCCACCTGTACGACGAGACGAACTCGGTCGGCGGAAACACGGGGCTGCAGGGCGCGATCCATCCGCGCGTCGGTCTGCAGGCGCGCGCGGTGCAGGAGATCCGCTCGATCATGGCCGAGGAAGGCGTCGGCGACATGCCGCTCGGCGTCGACGTCGCCGAGACGTCGATCTTCCTCGAGCTGATGAAGGCGGGGATCGAGGTCCGCGACGGGCAGCAGGTGATGGCCGACGCGCGCGAGATCAAGAGCCCCGACGAGCTCATGCTCCTGACCCAGGCGTGCGCGATGGTCGACGGCGTCTACCAGGACATCTTCGAGGCGCTGAAGCCGGGCGTCCGCGAGAGCGACATCGTCGCGCTCGCGCACGCCCGGCTCTTCGAGATGGGCTCCGAGTTCGTCGAGGCGATCAACTCGATCGCCGGCGAGCGGTGCAGCCCGCACCCGCACGTCTTCTCCGACCGCCTGATCCGGCCGGGCGACCAGGCGTACTTCGACATCATCCACGTCTTCAACGGCTACCGGACCTGCTACTACCGGACGTTCGTCGTCGGCCGGGCGACGCAGGCGCAGCGCGACGCGTTCCAGCGCTCGCGCGAGTGGATGGACGCCGCGATCGATCTGGTGAAGCCCGGTGTCTCCACCGACCAGATCGCCGCGGTGTGGCCGAAGGCCGAGGAGTTCGGCTTCTCAGACGAGATGGACGCGTTCGGGTTGCAGTTCGGGCACGGGGTCGGCGTGAGCCTGCACGAGCGGCCGATCATCACGCGGCTGAACTCGTTCGTGGACCCCCTCGAGATCAAGGAGGGCATGCTCTTCGCCCTCGAGACGTACTGTCCCGCCACCGACGGGCGCTCGGCGGCGCGGATCGAGGAGGAGGTCATCGTCACCGCCGACGGGTGTCGCGTGATCACGTTGTTCCCGTGCGACGAGCTCATGGTCGCGAACGAGTACTGAGGCGAGCGAGACAGGAGAGATGGGAGACGCGATGGTGGACACGGCTCGAGGCGCGGACCTCGACACCAGGCTCTCGATCTACCGCATGATGCAGGAGGGCCGGCTGTTCGAGACGCGCGCCCGCGACCTGTTCCTCGAGGGACTCGTGAAGGGGACCTCCCACCTCGGGATCGGGCAGGAGGCCGTCGCGGCCGGCTTCGCGGCGGCGCTCGAGCCGAAGGACATGGTGTTCTGCACGTACCGAGGCCACGTCCACACGCTGCTGCGAGGGGCGCCGATGGCGGCGCTGATGGCGGAGCTCCTGGGGCGTGCGACCGGGATCTGCGGCGGCAAGGGCGGATCGATGCACCTCACGGACGTCTCGCATGGGGCGATGGGCTCCTACGCGATCGTCGGCGCGCACATGCCGATCGCGGCGGGCGCGGCGTGGGCGGCGCAGGCGCGCGGGACGGGGCAGGTGGCGGTGTGCTTCTTCGGCGACGGGACGACGAACATCGGGACGTTCCACGAGGCGCTCAACCTGGCCGCGGTCTGGAAGCTGCCGGTCGTGTTCGTCTGCGAGAACAACCTCTACATGGAGTACACGGCGATCGGCGACGTGACCGCCGTCGAGCATCCGGCGGCCGACCGTGCCGCCGCCTATGGGCTCGAGCCGATCCTGATCGACGGGAACGACGCGGACGCCGTCCACGCCGTCGGCGGTTCGGACCGTCGGCGTGGCTCGCGCGGGCGAGGGCCCCTCCCTGGTGGAGGCGCTGACCTACCGGCACGGCGGGCACTCGCGGGCCGACCCCGGCAAGTACCGCCCGGACGACGAGGTCGCGGACTGGCTGCGCCGCGACCCGATCCCGATGTACCGCGAGCGGCTGCTGGCGGCGGGTGCGGACGAGGAGACGCTGGACGGCATCGACCGCGAGGTCCAGGAGGCCGTCGACCGAGCGACCCAGGAAGCGCGCGAGGCGCCGTTCCCCGATCCGGACACGCTCGAGACCGAGCTCTGGGCCGACGGAGGCTCCGCGTGGCGGAACTGACGTATCGCGAGGCCGTCGCCCGCGCGATCGGGCAGGAGATGGAGCGCGATCCCTCCGTCTACTTCCTCGGGGAGGACGTCGCCGCCGCGGGCGGCGTCTTCAAGACGACCGAGGGGCTGCTCGAGCGGTTCGGGCCCGACCGGGTCCGCGACACGCCGATCAGCGAGCAGGCGATCATCGGCGCCGCGATGGGGGCGGCGATGAACGGGCTCCGGCCGATCGCCGAGCTGATGTTCAGCGACTTCTTCGCGGTCTGCTGGGACATCGTCGCGAATCAGATCGCGAAGGCGCGGTACATGACGAACGGCCAGGTGGCGTTGCCGATCGTGATCCGCACGGCGAACGGCGGAGGCGTGCGGTTCGGCGCGCAGCACTCGCAGAGCGTCGAGACGTGGATGATGGGGATCCCGGGGCTGAAGGTCGTCGTCCCCTCCACGCCCGTCGACATGATCGGGCTGTTCGCAGCGGCGGTGCGCGACCCCGACCCGGTGATCGTCGTCGAGCCGAAGGTGCTGTACGCGTCGAAGGGCGAGGTGCCCGACGGCGAGATCGTGGACGAGCTCGGGGTGGCACGCACGCGTCCGGGAAGGCGGGGACGTCACGATCTGCGCGCTCGGCGCGATGGTTCCGAAGGCGCTCGAGGCGGCGGGGCGGCTCGCCGACGAGGGCGTCGCGGCCGACGTGATCGACGTGCGCTCGCTGGTTCCGCTCGACGTCCGCGCGATCGCGGACTCGGTGGAGCGGACCGGGCACCTCGTGACGGTCGAGGAGAACCCGCGGCTGTGCGGCTGGGGAGCCGAGATCGCGTCCATCGTGGCCGACGAGTCGTTCTATGCCCTCGACGGTCCGATCGTTCGCGTGACGACACCGCACCTGCCGCTGCCGTCGGCCGACGTGTTGGAGGACGCCGCGATCCCCTCGGTCGATCGCATCGTCGAGGGCGTGCGGCGGTCGCTGGGATGAGGGGGCCACATGACCTCTCGTCACCTCGTCCGGCGCGGAAGCGAGCTCGAGCTCACCGCTCCGCCCGGATCGTGGGCCGGGGATCTCCGCCGCTGGTCGGTGGTCGACGAAGATGTGCCGGGCGCCGTGCACACCGGGTTCGCGATCGTCGAGCTCGCGGGCGGCGGTCGCATCCCCTGGCACGTCCACAGCTACGAGGACAGCGTCTACGTGCTGGAGGGCGAGCTCGTGATCGACACGGGCGAGGGCGCGAACCTGCTGCGACCGGGCGACTACGGCGTGACGCCGGTCGGGGTGCCGCACGCGCTCCGCAACGTCTCCGACGCGCCCGTGCGATGGGCGGCGATGTGGGCGCCGCAGCCACGGTCGCGGGTCCAGGGTGACACCTACGCCGTCCCGGGACCGCCCGACCGCGAGCCCACCCCGATCGACGTGCGCGACCCGCGCACGCGCTCGTTCGGGCACATCGACCCCGCCAACATGGAGGTGGACAAGCAGACGCAGGACATGCTGGCGGTCTCGGCGAGCATGCGGACGGCGCTCCTCGTCTACAGCGGCATCACCGTGAAGATGATGGTCGACGCCGACCTCGGCGCCCAGCTCCTCACGATGTTCATGGTGCAGTACGAGCCGCGTGGTCTCGCCGGGCGCCACGACCACCCGTACGAGGAGACCTACCTGATCCTCGAGGGCGAGGTCGACGCGGAGTTCGACGGCGAGCGATACCACCTCGTGCCCGGCGACGTCGCGTGGGCGGGCGTCGGCTGCGTCCACGCGTTCACGAACCCGGGTCCCGGGATCGTGCGGTGGCTGGAGACGCAGGCGCCGCAGCCGCCCCATCGACACTCCTACCGGTTCGCCCGGGACTGGGAGTACCTGAAGGAGGCGACCGCGACCCGAGCGACCAGAGGAGGGAAGGAACGACGGATGGCTGAGCACACGGTGGTCGTGGTGGGCGGGACCCAGGGGCTCGGAAGGGACCTCGCGCGGCACTACGCCGAGGCGGGCCGCCGCGTCGTGGTGACGGGGCGAGACGCCGAGCGAGCCGCGGCGGCCGCCGCCGAGCTCGGCGCCTCGGTCGAGGGTCTCGGCGTTCGACCTCTCCGAGCCGACGACGATCGCGCCGGCGCTCGCCGATCTCGGCTCGGTGGACCGGCTCGCCCTCGCCGCCCTCGATCGCGACCTGAACACCGTCAAGGACTACGACATCGAGGCGGCGATCCGGCTCGTCACCCTGAAGCTCGTCGGCTACACGGAGGTCGTCCACGCGCTGCTCGACCGGCTCACGCCCGACGCGTCGGTGTTGCTCTACGGGGGCCTCGCGAAGCTGCGGCCGTATCCGGGCTCCACGACGATCACGACGATCAACCACGGCGTCGACGGGTTGGTGCGCGACGATGGCGGCAGAGCTCGCCGCCGATCCGCGTGAACGCCCTCCATCCGGGGATCGTCGGCGACAGCCCGTTCTGGGCGCCGAAGACCGAGGCGCTCGAGGCGACGAAGGCGAAGACGCCCACCGGCCGGCTGGTCGAGATGCGCGACGTCACCGACGCGGCGGTGTTCCTGCTGGAGAACCCGTCGATGCACGGGACCGAGCTCCGGATCGACGGAGGCTGGTCGCTCACATGACGCCCCGCGTCGCCGTGCTCGGCGCCGGGAACATGGCCGGCGCGATGGTGGGAACGCTCCGCCGTGCCGGGCTTCGACGTCGTCGTCTGGAACCGCACGCAGGCGCGCGGCCGAGGCGGTCGCGGCAGCCGCACGGAGCGACGGTCGGCGCCGACGGCAGCCGCGGCCGTCGGCGGATGCCGACGTCGTGCTGAGCAGCCTCGCCGACGACGAGGCCGTGCTCGCGACCTACCTCGGCGACGACGGGAGCCGCGAGCGGCGTTCGGCCCCGACCAGGTCGTCCTCGAGATGAGCACGATCGCGCCGGCAGACCGTCCGTCGCGTCGGCGAAGCAGTGGCGGCGACCGGCGCCGCGTTCCTCGACGCGCCGGTCTCGGGGAGCGTGCCCACCGTCGAGAAGGGCGAGCTCACGATCATGGTCGGCGGCGATGCGGCGGCGCTCGAGCGCGCCCGACCTGTCCTCGATGCGTTGGCCGCCAAGGTCTTCCACGTCGGCGCGCTCGGCGCCGGCGCGACGGTCAAGCTCGCGGTGAACGCTCTCGTCCACGCGATCGACGTCGGGCTCTCCGAGGCGCTCGTGCTCGCGGAGAAGGCCGGCGTCGATCGGAGCGCCGCCTACGACGTCTTCGCCGCCGGAGCGGCCGCCGCGCCGTTCGTGCTGTACAAGCGTCCGGCGTTCGAGGACCCGGACAACGCGCCGCTGACGTTCACGCTTGGACCTGATGGCGAAGGACCTCGACCTGATCCTGTCGCTCGCTCGCGAGGTCGGCGCCCCGATGGGCCAGGCCGAGCGCAACCGCGAGGTGGTCGAGCGGGCCCTCACCGACGGGTTCTCCGGCCGCGATATGAGCGCCGTCGCCGAGTACCTCCGCCGGTCGGGCTAGGTTCCCCAGTCCTCGAAGGGATCGTGCATCCCGGGGGCGAAGTTCCAGTACTCGCGAAGGTCGCCAGCAGCGCCCGGTGAACTCCCTCAGCGAGGCCACGCGCCGGACCCAAGACCCTGACGCGCCGGGAAGGGTCGAACCCCCGACCTTCTGATTCCGTAGTTAGAGGCTCTTCTTCAGCATCTCCAGCAACGACACCGAGGGGCCGGTGTCCTGCATCACGTAGAAGTGCGCGGACGGAACGCCCTGCTCGAAGAGCTGGAGCGTCTGCTCGTACGCCCAGCGGACCCCCACGTCCGCGACACTTTCATCGGTCGCCGCCGCCACCTGGGCCACCAGCCCCTCGGGCACGGCGACGTTGAAGTGCTTCGGGATGCTCGTGACGTGGGTCCTTCGCGTGAGGATCTTCAGCCCCGGGATGATCGGGATGGTCACGCCCTGGTCGCGGCACGACTTCACGAACCGGAAGAACACCTCGTTGTCGTAGAACAGCTGCGTCACGGCGTACTCGGCGCCCGCCCTCTGCTTCTCCAGGAGCACGCCGATGTCCCGCTCGAGGTTCGGCGCCTCTTCGTGCTTCTCGGGGTAGGCGGCGACGCCGATGCAGAAGTTCGTCGGCGTCGACTCGGCGAGCTCCTCGAGGTACTCGCCTCGATTCATCGCGGCCACCTGACCGACGAGCTCGAGTGCGCCCTCGTTCGCGCTGCGCCCGTCCGACGGCACGCGGCGCTCGCCGTCGCCCCGGATCGCGAGGACGTTCTCGATCCCGAGGTAGTTCAGCTCGATCAGCGAGTCCTCGGTCTCCTCACGCGTGAACCCGTTGCAGAGGACGTGCGGCACAGGGTCGATGTCGAACCGATGCTTGATCGCCGCGCAGAGGCCGAAGGTGCCCGGCGCCTTCCGCGTCACGCGCCGGCGATACGTCCCGCCGGGCATCTCGTCCCAGACCGTCTCGGCCGCGTGGCTCGTGATGTCGATGAACGGCGGCTCGTACGGCATCAGCGAGGACACGGCCTCGTAGATGCGCTCGACGTTGCCGCCACGGCGCGGCGGGATGATCTCGACGCTCACCAGCGGCTTGGTCGCGTTCGCGAGGTGCTCGATGACCTTCACGGTTCGAGCCTAGCGCCGTGCCGCGTTCCTGCCGCCGGTATCACTCGCGCCAGGGCAGCCGCACGCCACGCGCGGCCGCCACCTCGATCGCCCGGTCGTACCCGGCGTCCGCGTGCCTGATCACGCCGGTCCCGGGATCGGTCGTGAGGACGCGCTCCAGCCGCGCGGCCGCGTTCTCCGAGCCGTCCGCCACGACCACCATGCCGGCGTGGATCGAGTAGCCGATCCCCACGCCGCCGCCGTGGTGCACGCTCACCCAGTGGGCACCGGCCGCGGTGTTGATCAGCGCGTTCAGGATCGGCCAGTCGGCGATCGCGTCCGAGCCGTCCTTCATCCCCTCGGTCTCCCGGTAGGGCGAGGCAACGGAGCCGCTATCGAGATGGTCGCGCCCGATCACGATCGGCGCGGAGAGCTCGCCGCTCGCGACCATCTCGTTGAACCGCAACCCGGCCTTGGCACGCTGCCCGTATCCGAGCCAGCAGATGCGCGCCGGAAGCCCTTGGAACGCCACCCGCTCCTCGGCCATGCGCGAGCCATCGCAAGCAGCCGCTCGTCCTCGGGGAACAGCTCGGCGACGGCCCGGTCCGTCTTCTCGATGTCCTCCGGGTCGCCGGAGAGCGCCGCCCACCGGAACGGGCCCTTGCCCTCGCAGAACATCGGGCGGACGAAGGCCGGGACGAAGCCCGGGTAGGCGTACGCCCGCTCGAAGCCGCCCGCCTCGGCGCCCGCTCGGAGGTTGTTCCCGTAGTCGAACACGACGGATCCCGCATCGAGGAAGCCGACCATGGCCTCCACGTGACGAGCCATGGATGCCTGCGAGCGTCGCTGGTAGTCGTCCGGGTCCCGTCCACGGAGCGCCGAGGCATCCTCGAGGCTCAGCCCCGCCGGGACGTAGCCACCCAGCGGGTCGTGCGCGCTCGTCTGATCGGTCACGATGTCGGGCCGGAAGCCTCGCGCCAGGAGGTCCGGCTCGACCTCGGCGCAGTTCCCGAGCAACCCGATCGAGAGGGCTCGCGGGCAGACTTCGCTTCATCGGCCCATGTCAGCGCCTCATCCAGCGACGCCGTCTCGCGATCGAGATATCGGGTCTTGATGCGGCGCTCGATCCGCTCGGGGTCGATCTCGACGCAGATCGCGACACCTCCGTTCATCGTCACGGCGAGCGGCTGAGCTCCGCCCATCCCCCCGAGCCCGCCGGTCAGCGTGATGGTGCCGGCCAGCGTGCCGCCGAACCGCTGCGTCGCGCACTCGGCGAGGGTCTCGTAGGTGCCTTGCAGGATGCCCTGCGTCCCGATGTAGATCCACGAACCGGCCGTCATCTGGCCGTACATCGTGAGTCCCGCGTCCTCGAGCTCGCGGAACGTGTCCCAGTCCGCCCACTTGGGGACGAGCATCGCGTTCGAGATCAGGACGCGTGGCGCCATCTCGTGCGTGCGGAACACGCCCACCGGCTTCCCCGACTGGACCAGGAGGGTCTCGTCGTCACCGAGTTCCTTCAGCGACCGGACGATCGCCTCGTACGCTTCCCAGGATCGCGCGGCCCGGCCGGTCCCGCCGTAGACGACGAGATCCTCTGGCCGCTCCGCGACCTCGGGGTCGAGGTTGTTCATCAGCATCCGCATCGCGGCCTCCTGCGGCCACGAGCGGCAGCTCAGCTCGGATCCTCTCGGCGCGCGCACCTCGTGAGCGTCCATCTGCATCACCTTCGAGGGATACCCCCGGATCGGGGAACGTCCATCTGGGCTACGGCAGGGATGCTACCCGAGTGCTTGAGCGGCCTCGGTTTGGCAGGTAGCGTCCGCGCGATGGCCTCCGACGGAACCCTCCTCGATGCGGGCGCCCTCCCCTCGTCAGAACCGATCCGGGTGCTGCTGGCCGATGACGAACCCGGCCTGCGGATCGCCCTCACGGAACTGCTGAGCCACGAGGACCGTGTCGAGCTGATCGGGACGGCCGGCGACGCCGAGGAGGCGATCCGGATCGCCGAGGCGGGTCTGCCGGACGTCGCGCTCGTCGACGTCCGCATGCCGGCGGGCGGTGGACCGCACGCGGCTCGCGGCATCTCTCGCGTCTCGCCGGCGACCCGGGTCATCGCGCTCTCCGCCTACGAGGACCGGGCGAACGTCCTCGAGATGCTCCGGGCGGGCGCGGTGGGGTACCTCGTCAAGGGCACGGCGGTCGACGAGCTCGTCCAGGGGATCGAGAACGTGGCGCAAGGCGGCACCAGCCTCTCGGCCGAGGTGATGAGTGGCGTCGTCGCGGAGCTCGCGACCCAGCTCCGCCGGGAAGAGATCGAACGAGACACCGACCGCGCCCTCCGCGGCGACATCGAACGGTTCGTGTCGGGCCACGGCGTGTGGATGGTCTTCCAACCGATCGTCGACCTCGAGACGGGCGAGGAGGTCGGGGTCGAGGCCCTGGCCCGGTTCGGATCGATCCCCGCGAAGCCCCCGGACCAGTGGTTCGCCCAGGCGACGGCCATCGAGCTCGGCCTCCAGCTGGAGCTCCGGACGATCAACGAAGCACTGCAAGGCCTCCCGAAGATCCCCGACGGGATGTTCCTCTCGGTGAACAGCTCGCATCACACGGCCGGGTCGCCCGAGTTGGTCGATCGGCTCGAAGGCGTCGAGCACCGCATCGTCCTGGAGATCACGGAACACGAGGAGATCGACGATTACGGCGCCCTCGCGCAGGCGCTCGCGCCGCTCCGCGAACGCGGCCTTCGCGTGGCCGTCGACGACGTCGGCGCCGGTTACGCGAGTCTCCGCCACGCGCTCCAGCTCGCGCCCGACATGGTGAAGATGGATATCTCGCTCACCAGGGGCGTCGACCGCGATCCGGGCCGTCGGGCACTCGCCGCCGCGCTGATCTCGTTCGCCGGCGAGACGAACATGACGATCGTGGCGGAGGGGATCGAAACGGTCGCCGAGCTCGCGGCATTGCGCGAGCTCGGCGTCCCTTACGGGCAGGGTTTCTACTTCGCCCGGCCGGCCCCGCTCGACTGATCCGTCAGGAACCGTCCGCGGAGCGGGTGCGGACGAGGCTCCGCAGGACCCGGAGATCCCGCCGGAAGATGCGTCGCATCAAGGGCGACGTCAGCCGGAGGCCGAGCCGACCGAGCGGACCCAGCTTCGATGGCGGGAACAGCGTCTCCCGCCAGCGCATCCGGGTCCCCTCCGCGACGGGCTGGAGCTGGATCTCACCCGACCCTTTCACCCATCCGAGGTGGTCGATCACGAGGATCCGCGGCGGTTCCCACATGCTCACCCGCACCGTGTCCCGCGTCCGGATGCCCGCGATCCGCACGGTCGCGCGCGACTCGACGCCGACGCCCTCCCGTTGCTCGCCGACGACCTCGAAGTCGGAGGCTTCCAGCATCCAGTCGTCCTGGTGTTCCCAGTCCGTGATCAGCGCCCAGACGACCTCGGGGGGACCGGGCATCGTGTCGGAGACCTCGATCACGACCGGGTGTCGGCGCCGCGCGGCTCGATGCTCAGCGTTCAGCGGTCAGCTCGTGCGACGATCGATGGACCACGAAGAGGCGCCGGAGTCCTTCGTGTACTGCTTCATCTCCATCGCCACGGTGATCGCCTCGGCGTAGTGCCGGAACGCCCGCTTCTCCGTCGACGCGATCCCGATCGAGAGGGTCATCAGCGGGAACCGTTGGAGATCGCCCCGCCGGTTCGTGACCTCGACGTACCCGTTGGTCCGGTCGTCCACGTCGTAGAGCGCCGGCACCATGTCGTCGAACGCCTGGACGATCTGCTGTGCGACCGCCGTGGCCTGCTCGGGCGGCACGACGACCACGAAGTCGTCCCCGCCCGCGTGACCGACGAAGGTGTCCGCCCCGACGATCTGCGTGGCGGCCTCGCCGATCACTCGAGCCGTCTCGCGGATCGCCTCGTCTCCGCGGAGGAACCCGTACCGGTCGTTGTACGACTTGAACCGGTCGAGGTCGACGTAGAGGACCGCGAACGGGTCGCCCGCGGCGACCAGTCCTTCGATCTCGTCCTCGATCGCCACGTTGCCGGCCAGGCCGGTCATCGGCGAAAGCGCTCGCTTGTCGCTCGCGCGGTTGAGCACGCCTCGGATCCGAGCGAGGAGCTCGGGCGTATCGAAGGGCTTCACGATGTAGTCGTCCGCCCCGATCGCGAAACCCTCCAGCTTGTCGGCCGACAGGCCGCGAGCGGTCAGCATGATGACGGAGACGGTGGCCGTCCTCGGATCCTGGCGCAGACGGCGGGTCAGCTCGAACCCGTCCATGTTGGGCATCATCACGTCGGCGAGCACCAGCTGCGGCGGGCGCTCCTGCGCGGCGACGAGGGCCTGCTCACCGTCGCTCGCGACGCGGACGTCGTAGCCCGCCGCCTTCAGTTCGATCTCGAGGAGGCGCGCGATGAACGGGTCGTCGTCGACGACGAGGAGGCTCTCTCCTCCGCCACCCGGGTCGTCGTCCGAGATCACCCGCTCCTGTGGCGCCTGTTCCTCTGGGGATTCTTCGTCCGTCACCGTGTCTCCCGTGCTCCGAGGAGTGTCCTCGTCCTGGAACATCGGCACTCTACCGCCACAAGGAGAGCCCGCCGGGTAGGGAACGGGACGTTCCTTCCACCGCGTGGCACGATGGGGCCCGGTCTCTTCCGGCCGTGAAGGAGACGCCATGCCGTTGCTCGACACGTTCCTCGACGCGATGGGTGACACCCCGTTGGTCCGCCTGCGAGCGGTGACGCGTGGCGTCAAGCCCACGATCCTCGCCAAGCTCGAGATGTTGAATCCCGGGGGCTCCGTCAAGGACCGGATCGGGGTCCGGATGATCGAGGCGGCGGAGCGGGAGGGACTCCTCAAGCCGGGCGGGACGATCGTCGAGCCCACGTCGGGCAACACCGGTCACGGTCTGGCGATCGCCGCCGCGATCCGCGGGTACCGCTGCATCTTCGTGATGCCGGACAAGATGAGCCAGGAGAAGATCTCGCTGCTCCGGGCCTACGGCGCCGAGGTCGTGATCTGCCCCACCGCCGTCTCGCCCGAATCCCCCGAGAGCTACTACCGCGTGGCCGACCGCCTGGCGGCGGAGATCCCGGGAGCCTTCCAGCCGAACCAGTACCACAACCCGGTGAATCCGCAGACCCACTACGACACGACCGGCCCGGAGATCTGGAAGCAGACCGAAGGGCGACTCACCGCCTTCGTGTGCGGTGTGGGCACCGGCGGCACGATCTCCGGCGCGGGCCGTTACCTGAAGGAACAGAACCCGGACATCCTCGTGGTGGGGGCCGACCCGGAGGGATCGCTCTACTCCGGCGACACCCCGCGGCCGTACCTCGTCGAAGGCATCGGCGAGGACTTCTTCCCGTCGACGTTCGACCCCTCGGTGGTGGATCGATACGTGCGCGTGTCCGACCGGGACTCGTTCCTGACGGCGCGCGCCATCACCCGCCGGGAAGGCATCCTCGTCGGAGGGCTCGAGCGGCACGGCCGTGTTCGCGGCGCTCGCAGGTGGCCCGAGAGCTCGATGATCCGGAGGCGACGATCGTCGTGTTGCTCCCGGACTCGGGACGGCAGTACATGTCGAAGCTGTACTCCGACACGTGGATGCTGCAGCACGGGATGCTCGAGCGACCCGAGGTGGTTCGCGTCGAGGAGGTCCTCTCGGCGAAATCCGGTGAAACCCCCGCGCTCGTCACCGTGAACGCGCACGACAAGGTGCGTCAGGCCGTGGAGACCTTGCAGGAACACGGGATCTCGCAGGCGCCGGTGGTCCGCGAGGAGTCGACCGAGGTCTCCCAGTTCGTGGGGTCGATCCGGGACCGCGAACTCTTGGAGCGGGTGTTCCGCGACCCGGACGCACTGCAGTCGGACGTCGCCGAGGCGATGGGCCCGCCGATCCCCATGGTCGAGTGGGACGAGCCGGTGGAGATGGCGTTCGCGGAGCTCGAACGCACCTCGGCCCTGGTCGTCACCAAAGCGGGCCAAGCGCTCGGCGTGTTGACCCGGAGCGACCTTCTCGAGTTCCTCGCTCGCCAGCGCCGGGCGTAGTCTGCGCCCGTGCGCGCCCTGGGGATCGACGTCGGCGTCGGCAAGGGCCTCGACCTGGTGCTGATGGACGAGCGACGCGTACCCCTCTCCGTCGTACCGCGGGTCGGACTCGACCGCCTGCCCGGGCTGATCGACGAGCTGGCGCCCGACGCGATCGCGATCGACTCGCCTCCGGGGTGGGCGCAACGCGGCGGCTCGCGCCTGACGGAGCGAACGCTCGCGGAGTTCAACATCCACAGCTTCAACACGCCGGCGGCGTCGCGGGGCAAGGGCGTTCGCTTCTACGAGTGGATGGAGGTCGGTTTCCGCGTGTTCCGGGCGGCGGCGAGGGCGGGGTTCCCGCGCTACGCCGCCGGCGACCCACGAGGCACCGCGATGGAGGTGTTCCCACACGGCAGTGCGACCGTCCTGACCGGGTGCCTCCGGCCGAAGGGGGTTGGGAAGAGGACCTGGCGCGAAGGTGTCCTGCGGTCGCAAGGCGTCCCGACCGACGAGCTGCGATCCGGGGATCTGATCGACGCAGGGCTCTGTGCGCTGACGGGCCTCCTCGCCTTGCAGGGCAAGCACTTCGCCCCTGGTGACCCGCGGGAAGGAGCCATCGTGCTCCCGGTCGTCACGCTTCCCGCTCGCCCGTACCTCGCCTGTGTCGAGGAGGTCATGACCCCGGCCACGCCCCTGTTCCGCTTCTGCGGATGCGGGGATCCAGGGTGCCAGGAGCTCACCCGAGCGGAGTTCGCGCCCGGTCACGACGCCAAGCGCAAGTCCATGCTGTGGCGACTCGCCCGCGAAGGCCGAGACGCCACCGATGAGCTGAGGAGACGAGGATGGGAGCTACCCCCCGAGGTCCGATGAGGTTCGAGACGGCCGCGATCCATGCGGGACAAGATCCCGAGGGCCTCTACGGCTCGGTGAACGTCCCGATCTACCAGACGTCGACGTACGCGCAGGACGGGGTCGGGAAGCCGAAGCTCTGGGACTACGCGCGCGGCGGCAACCCAACCCGGGCGGCGTTCGAGGCAGCGCTCGCCGCCCTCGAGGGCGGCGAGCGCTGCCTCGCGTTCGGGAGCGGCCTCGGCGCGGAGTCGTCGCTGCTCCTCTCTCTCGCGCCAGGGGATCACGTGCTCCTCGGCGACGACGTGTACGGCGGCACGTTCCGGCTGCTGGACAAGGTCCTCAAAGGCTGGGGCCTGGAGCACGACACCTGCGACCTGGCCGACCTCGATTCGATGCGTCGCCAGCTCCGCCCGCGAGACTCGCTTCGTCTGGGTCGAGACTCCGTCCAACCCGCACCTGAAGATCGTGGACATCGAGGCGGTGTCAGCCGTCGCCCACGAGGCCGGCGCGCTGGTCGTGGTCGACAACACGTTCGCGACGCCGGCACTGCAGCGGCCGATCGCGCTCGGGGCGGACCTCGTCGTCCACAGCGTGACGAAGTACCTGGGCGGACACTCCGACCTGATCGGCGGCGCGATCGTCGCGAAGGATCCCGAGTGGGGCGAGCGCCTCGAGTTCCTGGTCAACGCGATCGGCGCCGTGCCGGGCCCGATGGACTCCTACCTCGCGCTCCGAGGCCTGAAGACCCTGTCGATCCGCATGGAAGCCCACTGCCGCAACGCCGAGGCGATCGCCCGCTGGCTCGACGCCCATCCGGCGATCCGGAAGGTGAACTACCCCGGCCTCGAGTCGCATCCGAACCACGACGTCGCCGCCCGCCAGATGTCCGGCTTCGGTGGGATGATCTCGATCGAGGTCGAGTCGGAGGAGCGCGCCGTCCACCTCGTGGAGCACACCGAGCTGTTCTTCCTGGCGGAGTCGCTCGGCGGCGTCGAGTCGCTGATCGAGATGCCGTTGCCGATGACCCACGCGAGCACGGCGGGGTCGAACCTCGCGGTGACGCCAGAGCTCGTGCGGATCTCGGTCGGGATCGAGCACGTCGACGATCTGATCGCCGATCTCGACCAGGCCCTGGGCTAGCCGCGGATCACGATCTCGCTCCCGTCGCGGAGCGAGATCCCGACCGCGCGGACGCGCCGATCCGCGTCGTCCACGACGCGGATCGGCACGTCCGCTCCGGCCAACCAGTCGCCCAGCCGAGCCTCGTCCCCGCCGACCTCGGCCCATGCGATCCCGACGGCGTCCACCCGATGCTCGGCGGGCGCGGCGCCGGGGTGGAGCTCCCGCGGGACGTCCCACGAGATGAAGAACGGGAGCCAGAGGTCGTCCCCGCGGTCCTCGATCCCCGCGCCCCGCCAGCGCACCTCGGTGCCGTCGGGGCGGGTTCGCGCCCCCGGCTGGACCGTCAGGCCCAGCCTGGCGGCCGTCGCGTCGATGTCATCGTCGGCGAGGCACACGGAGAACCAGCGATCACCATCTCCGGACAGCTCCATGAGGGTCCTCCCCAGCGCCGTGTTCGACGCGACGTCCCCGTCGACGACGCTCAACAGTTCGACGTAGTCGCTCCCGAGCGGCGCGATCATGTTGGCGGTCCCCCATCGCGGATGCCGTCCGCCCGCGACGAAGCGCAGTCCGTGTTCGCCCCAGAGGCGTTCGGCGGACACGTCGAGATCGCGAACGGCGAGCACGACGTGGTCGATCCGGAGCATCGTGCAACCCTCTGCGCTAGGTGGCTTGCCGCTTCAGGTAGGCGACCATCGAAACGCCCCCGGCCGGCGTCTGCTGCTGGAGGATCGTCACGAGCTCCCAGCCGTCCTCCCCGAAGTTGTTCAAGATCTCGCCGGGGTTGTGCTCGAGCAACGGTGCGACGAAGTACTCCCACTTCATCTCAGCTTCCCCCTCGTGCCATCAGTCGTTCGCGGACCTTCATGATGCAGACCCCCATGATCACCTCGAGGCCACCCTCGGAGGCGATCCTGGCCGCCTCATCGCTCACGATCCCTTCCTGGAGCCAGAGCGTCCGCGCCCCGATCGCCACGGCGTCTCGCGCCACCTCCGGTGTGTGCTCCGCTCGCCGGAACACGTCCACCACATCGACGTGGATCTCTTCCGGGATATCGAGGAGGGAGGCGTACACCTGCTCTCCCAGAACCTCTTGCTCGTTCGGGTTCACCGGCACGATCCGATAGCCGTGGTGTTGCAGGTACGAGGCGACCTCGTGCGAAGGACGCCACGGTTTCGAGGAGATCCCGACGACGGCCACCACCTTGGCCTCGCCCAGCATCGACCGGAGCTCCCGCTCCTCGGGGCTCAACTCAAGGCCCACGGCGCCTCCATCCTGAGGACCTCGAGGAGGGAATGAACCATCAGCCCGGTCGCGCCCCAGATCTTGTGGTCATCGACCGGGTATGCCCAGCCTCTCCACGTGGCGCCGTCCGCCCGAGGGAGCTCCATCGGCTCCTCGAGAGTGGCGAGACGCGCGAGTCCACGCGGATGATCTCCTTGATCTCGGCCTCCGCTGCGAACAGGTCCGGGAACGACCCGAGCAACCCGACGAAGGGAACCACGAGGATCGCCGAGACGTAGGTGTGCACCGCAGGCAGCGCCCCGACCAATCGCGGCAGCGACGGATCGAGGCCGATCTCCTCGAACGCCTCCCGGCGCGCGGCGTCTGCGAGCGACTCCCCCTCGTCGACGAGCCCGCCGGGGAACGACACCTCCCCGGGGTGACGCGAGAGCGCGTCGGAGCGGACCGTGAAGATCAGGGACGGCTCCGGCGACTCGACGACCGGCGCCAAGACGGCGGCGAGGCGGTCGCCCGGCGCCGGCGCGTGCGCCGGCGCCGGATCGAGCGCGGAGCGCAGGGCTTCCTCGAGGGAGGGCGTGTGTAGCATCCGCAGCCATGGTAGGCGAGGGCGGCGCGGCACCTCGTCGGCGCGGCGGCCGACGCGGCGGCCGCCGCCGTCCGACCCCGAGGAGGTGCTCCGCTACGCACGAGCGCTGATCGCGGCACCCTCGGAGAACCCGGGGGGCACCGAGGACGAGGCCGCGGATGTCGCCTCGGGCTTCCTCACCGAGCTCGGAGCGGAGATCCGATCGTCCGCTCCGAAGAGGGGCGCCCCAGCGTCGTGGCGAGGATCGGTTCGGGCGAGCGCCCGCACCTCGCGTGGAACGGGCACCTGGATACCGTGCCCGCGGGCGACCCCTCCACGTGGTCCAGCGGTCCCTTCGAGGGTGCGGTGGTCGACGGACGGCTCGTGGGCCGCGGCGCGTGCGACATGAAAGGACCGATCGCATCGGCGCTCGGGGCCGTCGCGGCGCTCCGCCGCGCCGACCTTTCGCTCGCCGGAACGCTCGACCTGCATCTGGTCGCCGACGAGGAGCTCGCCGGGACCCACGGGACCAGGGTCCTGCGCGACCAGGGCCTCCTCGACCAGGACGCGGCCATCGTGGGCGAGCCGTCCGAGATGGAGATCGCCCTGGCGGAACGGGGCGGCGCCTGGGTCACCGCGGTTGCGCACGGGAAGGCCGCCCACGGCTCCCAGCCGCACCTCGGCGTCAACGCGATCCTGACGATGTCGCGGTTCCTGCTCCGCCTCGGGGAGGCCCTGCCCGACCGGATCCATCCGCTCGTCGGGGCACCCACCGTGAACGTCGCGCTGGTGACCGGAGGGAGCGCGCCCAACGTCGTTCCCGACCGCTGCGAGGTGGAGATCGACCGCCGGATCGTCCCCGGCGAGGAGGACCCCGACGAGGTGCTCGCCCCGTTCCGCCGGCTGGTCGAGGACCTCGTCGCGGAGCGCCCCGACACCCGCATCGAGATCTCGCTGAGGGAGTGGACGGAGGCGGCGGAGACGACCGGCGACTCGGCGATCGCGTCGGCCGTTCGCGACGCGATCGCGGCCGAAGCGGGTTCGCCACCCCCGTTCGTCGGTTTCACCGGCATCACCGACGCTCGCTTCTACATCAACGACGCGCACATCCCCACGGTGATCGCGGGGCCGGGTTCGCTCTCCCTCGCCCATACCGCGAACGAGTCGATCGGCGTCGACGAGATGGTGGCGGCGGCGCGAGCGTATGCGCGGACCTTCGTCGGCTTCCTGGGAACGCGCTGAGGCCGAGGTCGGGATGGAGCGGTTCGACGTCTTCGTGATCGGCGGCGGCGGCACGGGATCCGAGGTCGCCTTCTCGCTCGCGCGGACGTCCGGCCTGAAGGTGGCGCTCGCGGAACGGGACAAGCTCGGCGGGGAGTGCAACCACTACGGCTGCGTCCCCACGAAGGTGATGCTCCGATCGGCGAAGATCGCCGCGCTCGCCAGAAACGGCCACCGCTTCGGCGTGCGGATCCCCGAGGTCGAGGTGGACTTCAAGGCGGTACAGCAACGGGCTCGGGACGTCATCGAGTCCCAGTCGGGCGAGGGCACGGAACCGTTCGAACGCGTGGGGGTCCGCGTCTTCCTGGAGGAAGCTCGGCTCCTCGGCGAGCATCGCGTGGAGCGCGCGGACGGCACGCCGATCGAAGCGGACAAGGTCGTCCTCACCACCGGCACGGAGGCCGCCGCGCCCTCGATCCCCGGCCTGGCGGATGGCCCCTTCTGGACGAATCGAGAGGCCATCTGGGGACCCGACTCGCCCCCCGGCTCGCTCGCCGTGATCGGCACCGGCGCCGTCGGGATCGAGTTCGCGCAGATCTACGCTCGATTCGGCTCGCGCGTGACGGCCCTGGAGGCGCTTCCCCACCTCCTCCCCCAAGAGGATGAAGAGGCCGCCGCCTCACTCGTCCCCTCGCTGGAGCGCGACGGGATCGACCTGCGCTCGGGCGCGGAGATCGAGCGCGCCGATCACGATGGGACCGGGTGGACCCTGGCCGTGCGCGGCGAGGGTCCCGTCGTCGCGGACGAGGTGTTGGTTGCGACCGGACGACGACCGATGTTCGACCCGCACGACCTCGACGCGGCCGGCGTCGAGGTGGACGGCGACGGCAAACCGGTGCTGACCGACACGCTCCGCACCACGAACCCCGATGTCTGGGTCGCCGGCGACGCCACCGGTGACCTGCTCTTCACCCATGTCGGCACCTACGAGGCCGAGCTCGTCGTCAAGGACGTCCTGGGCCACCCGGAGCGGCGGGACTATCGCGTCGTGCCGCGGGTCACGTTCTGCGATCCCGAGGTGGCGAGCGTCGGGCTCACCGAACGGCAGGCGCGAGACGACGGCCTCGACGTCATCACGTCGGTCGTGTCGTTCGAGGACAACGAACGATCGCACATCGAGGGTAAGGCCGGCGGCCTCGTGAAGCTCATCGCGCAGCGAGGAACCGGCGAGCTCGTTGGCGGGCACATCGTGGGCGAGGAGGCGGGAGCGCTCATCCACCAGGTGGTCGGCCTGATGTTCGCGCGGACGAGGGCTCCGGCCGTCGCCCGCGCGATCCACGCCTATCCCACCTTCTCTGAGTCCGTGAAGAGCGCCCTGCTCGGCATCGACGAACAGGTCGGGTAGCCTGTGAGGGAGATGGACGCTCCCGTCACCGAGGTCATCGCGGTCACCGACAAGGCCGCGCGCAGGATCGCCGCGCTCGCCCTCAAGGAGGGTCGCGCGCTGCCGGTCCTCCGCGTCCGTGTGACCGCCGGCGGCTGCTCCGGCTTCACCTACGAGCTGTCGTTCGCCGACGGTCCCGACGACGACGACGCGGTGATCGAGGCCGCGGACGGCGTCCGCGTCCTCGTCGACCCGAAGAGCAGCCCGATCGTTCGCGGCTCCACGCTCGAGTTCAACGACGCGCTCCTGGGTGGCGGGCTCAAGATGATCAACCCGCAGGCGACCCACGAGTGCGCCTGCGGCGACTCCTTCTCGATCTAGGCTCGATCCAGGCTCGATCAGGCCCGATCCGGGGTCTATCCAGGCTCCTCGGAAACCCGACGGAGCCTCCGGACTCGTCGACCCGCTAGCCGACCGTGAGCGTTCCGGTCATCTGCGTGTGGAATCGGCAGTGGAACCCGCCCGTCGTGACGCCGGTCAGTGTCACGTCCACCGTCTCGCCGGGGCTGATCGTCTGATCGATCGCGCCGTCATCGGTCGTGAACGTGTGCGAAACGTCGCCGGTGTTGCTGATCGAGATCGTCTGCCCCTCGGTCACGGTGAGCTCGGTCGGTGAGAACGCGAAGTCCACGATCGTGAGGTCGGCCCCTCCACCCGAACCGCGCACTCTCGCTGGGGCTCCCGCCGCCGTTCGCCGGCGGCGTCTCGTCCCCTCCACAGGCCGCCGCGAGCAGCGTGAGCGCGAACAGGGCCCCCAGCATGCGCATCCACCGTCGGTGCATCTTCCCTCCCGTGTCTCGTGGGATCTCCGGGTCTTCGGGTCTCCGGACTCGAGAAGGTACTACGGCCGGGCGGCACCCCCGGCTTTCACCTCCGCGGCGATGGGAGAACTACACTGCCGGCGTGGCCGTCGAGAAGACCCAGTGGCGGGACCTGTATCACGAGGTCGTCCTCACGGGCATGTGCACCGGCTGTACGTCGTGCATCGTCGCCTGCCCGTTCCACGTGCTCGGGTACGAGAACGACGTGCCGGTCCAGCTCATGGAGAACGGCCCCGACGTGTGCACGCACGGCGACAAGGGCTGCGACATCTGCACGCGCGCCTGTCCCAGGTTCCGGGAGTGGGAGTCGGAGATCGACGAGCTGTTCTTCGGTCAGACCCGCAAGCCCGAGGAGATCATCGGGCAGTATCGCGACATCTACCTCGCGAGGGCGACCGACCAGGAGTCGCTGATGCAGGGACAGGACGGCGGCGCCGTCTCCGCGCTGCTGCTCTGGGGCCTGCGGAACGGCGAGATCGACGGGGCCTTGACCTCGAAGCTCTCCGACGAACGCGCGTGGGACGCGGAGCCCACGGTCGTCACGGACGCCGAAGGCGTCCTCGCGACCGCGGGCTCCCGCTACACGTACTCCGCGAACCCGCTCGCGCTCCTGAAGGCGGCCGAGATGGGCCTCTCGAAGGTCGCCCTCGTGGGCATGGGCTGCCAATCCAGCGTGACGGGGGCGCTGGAGGCCCGGCGCGTGAACAAATGGCGGAGGAAGATCGCCTGGACCTTCGGACTCCTCTGCTCGAAGTCCTTCACGTACGACGGCCTGATGGTCGAGATCGCTCAGAAGGAGCTCGGGTTGGACCTCGATCACCTCGTCCGGGTGAACGTCAAAGGGAAGTTGCTCTTCTACACGGACGCCGGCGACGAGGTCATCTACTCGCTGAAGGAGGCCCAGCGGTTCACGAGGCCCGGCTGCCTGCATTGCCCCGACTTCGCCGCCGAGCACGCCGACATCTCCTTCGGCGGACTCGGGCAATCCGAGGGGTGGACGCTCTCGATCGTGCGCACCGAGCGGGGGCAGGACATCTGGGATCGGGCGACGGCCGACGGCGTGATCGAGCATCGCCCGGGGGCCGAGGACCCGAAGGCGGTCGACCTGATGTTCAAGCTGGCAGCCAGGTCGCGCGAGCGCTGGCCATCCCGCGACGAGGCACCGGTCGCCGGGTCCACGCCGGGCGTCCTTCCGGTCCTTCCTGACCACGCCTGAGCCCCCCGAACGGGCCGGGTTCGGGCCCCAACCAGGGGACTCTATGTAGCCGTCGCCGCGCCGATACATCCCCAGAGGCTCAAGACGGTGGCTCCGGCTGGCCGGCGCCGAAAGGGACGCACGTGGCTCGATCGATGCAACAGCAAGAGCAGTCGCTCGGGGGCGATGCGATGCTCCCGGCGGTCGCCTTCTCGGCCGAGCGACTGCTCCTGGCCGCCGACTGGAGGGACGCGATCGACGATGTGCTGACGCATCTCGGCATCGCCGCGGACGTCAGCAGGGC
Source organism: uncultured Actinomycetota bacterium (assembly GCA_963737525.1). GTDB lineage: Bacteria > Actinomycetota > UBA4738 > UBA4738 > HRBIN12 > JAJNBA01. The sequence continues at coordinate 8,250 of CAVTTD010000031.1, read as the reverse complement.
CTACCTCATCCGCGTCGACCGAACCGGCGACGACGGATACCTCGCCACCCAGCACTCGGAGTGGTGTGCGCCGGGCGTGACCTCCCAGTTCGCCAACCCGACGCTCCAGGGAGCGTCCCTCACGGAGACGGGATTCTCCCGATGGGTCGAGGTGATGTCGGAGCGCGAGACGATCTACGGGAACGTCCGTGAACTCCCGGAGCAGGAGCGCAAGGAGCTCATCGAACAGGAGATCGTGTCGATCGCCGCGTTCCCGGTCTTCGTGGACGGGGCGTGGTGGGCGTTCGTCGGGTTCGACGACTGCTTCCAGGAACGGGAATGGTCGCGACACGAGCTCGACTCGCTCCGCGCCGTGGCCGGAATGCTCGGAGCGGCGGTGCAGCGACAGCGCTCGGAGGGTCGCCGGCTCGAGGCGGAGGCCCGGTACGAACAGCTCGTCGGCCAGAACCCCGCCGTGACGTACACGGAGACCCACCATCCCGAAGGCGGCAGGATCACTTTCATCAGTCCCCAGATCGAGGATCTCCTCGGCTATCCGCCGGAGCGCCCCGTGGAGGACCGGACCTGGTGGTGGGGAACCGTCCATCCCGACGACGTCGAGCGGGTCCAGGCCGCGAACGGCGTCGCGTTCGGAACCGGCACGGGATTCGACCAGGTCTACCGCATGCGAACGACCGACGGCCGCTGGGTGTGGGTCCGCGACAAGGCGCGCCCGGTCCACGACGAGCACGGCCAGATCAAGTACTGGCAGGGGTTCATGGTGGACGTCAGCGAGCAGATGGAGACCGAGGGACGCCTGCGCCTCGCCGAGGCTCGGTACCGAGCGATGGTGGAGCTCATCCCGGCCGTCACGTACACGGACCACGTCGGCGAGGACGGGCTCACGGTGATGGGCTTCGTCAGTCCTCAGATCGAAGACATCCTCGGGTATCCGCCCCAGCGGTTCATCGATCGTCCTCAGTTCTGGTTCGAGCGCATGCACCCCGACGATCTGCAGCACCTACGGGCGATCGACGCGTTCAACAACTCGGACTTCGAGAAGTTCGACCACGAGTACCGCATGCGCCACGCCCACGGCCATTGGGTGTGGGTCCACGACATCTCCACCGCCGTCCTGGACGAGGACGGGAACCTCGACTACTTCCTCGGATTCCTCACCGATGTGAGCTCTCGCCGGAAGGCGGAGGAACGACTGCGTGAAGCGGAGCTGAGGTTCCGGACGATGGTCGAGCAGAACCCGGCCGTCTTCTACGTCCAGGAGATCGATCCGAACGATCCGACCCGAGCCATCACGACGTACGTCGGACCCGGCGACGAGGAGCTGACCGGCTACCCGCGACAGGCGACCGCGGCGGACCCCGAGCTCTGGCGACAGCTGGTGCACGACGACGATCGTGAGCGCGTGCTCGCGGCCGACGTCGCGAGCAACACGGACGGCTCCGACCTCTTCTCCGAGGAGTACCGGATCGTCCGGAAGGACGGCCGCGTGGTCTGGGTCCTCGACGAGGCGAGGCTCATCCGTCCCCGGGAGGGAACTCCGTACTGGCAAGGGTTCCAGCTGGACATCACGGGTCGGAAGGAGGCCGAGCGACGGCTCCAGGACGCGCACGAGCATCTGCGGCTGATGGTGGACACCGCGCTCGACGCCGTCGTCAGCATGGACATGGACGGCCTGATCATCGGCTGGAACCCGCAGGCGGAGACGACCTTCGGGTGGAGTGCCGAGGAAGCGATCGGCCGCTCGCTCGTGGAGACGATCGTCCCGCACGCGCACCGCGCCGCCCATAGCGAAGGGCTCCAAAGCTGGCACGAGACGGGCGAGGGATCGGTCCTGAACTCGAGGATCGAGATCCAGGCGCTCCGACGAGACGGTCGCCTGATCCCGGTGGAGCTCTCGATCGTCCCCGTGGCCGTCGGCGAGGAGACCGTCTTCTCGGGGTTCATCCGGGACATCAGCGAACGGAAGCGGGCCCAAGAGGACCTGGAGCGGGCCCTCGAGGTCGAGCGCGAGGCGGCGGCACGTTTGCGAACGCTCGACGAGATGAAGGACACGTTCCTCCAGGCCGTCTCCCACGATCTCCGGACACCGTTGGCGGCGATCCTCGGCATGGCGATCACGCTCGAGCGTGGAGACGTCGGCTTGGAGCCCGAGGAGACGAGGCAGCTCGCCGGCCGGATCGAGCACAACGCTCGACGGCTCGAGCGATTGGTCACGAACCTGCTCGACCTCGATCGGCTCGCGCGAGGCGTGCTGACGCCGACGTTCGAGCCGACCGACGTGGGCGAGCTCGCGCGACGGATGGTCGCGGAGACCGATCCGTCGGGTCGTCAGGTCGAGGTCACGGCCGACTCCGTCATCGTCCCCGTCGATCCGCCGAAGGTGGAGCGGATCGTGGAGAACCTGCTCGTGAACGCGATCAAGCACACGCCGGCGGGCACCCCCGTTCGCGTGTTCGTCACCGGGTCCGAGGCCGGCGTGATGATCACCGTGGAGGACGAGGGAGAGGGAGTGCCTCCGGATCTCCGAGAGAAGATCTTCGAGGAGTTCCGTCAGGGGACCGCTCCGCACCCCTCACCGGGCGTGGGGATCGGACTCACGCTCGTTCGCCGCTTCGCGGAGATGCATCACGGGCGCGCGTGGATGGAGGAGCGCGAGGGAGGCGGCGCGTCGTTCCGCGTCTTCCTTCCCAAGGTGCACCCGGCGACGCCGGGCGGATCGACGACCGAGAACGGGAGCTAGAGAGCCGCCCAGGCCTCGACGATCGGGTGGTCCTTCGAAGCGGGTCCCGACCTGCGCGGCCCCTCCCGGGGAGCCGACGCCGCTGATCTCGTCGCTGAACCACTCCGCGTTGATCGCGTTGAACTGCTTCCACTCGGCGGGGACGTCGTCCTCGTAGAAGATGGCCGTCACCGGGCAGACGGGCTCGCACGCACCGCAATCGACGCACTCGTCGGGGTGGATGTAGAGCATCCGAGGTCCCTCGTAGATGCAGTCGACCGGGCATTCGTCGACGCACCCGCGGTCCTTCACGTCGATACACGGCTCCGCGATCGTGTAGGTCATGCCATTTACCCCTTTTCCACGGTGTCGACCTTGCGAACGGAGTCTACCGCCCTCGCCGGCTCCGGCGATGCGTCAGGACGAGAACGTTCGGAGCACGGCGAGGGCCGCCTCGCGGCCCTCGCCGGGAGCCAGGACCGGGTAGACGACCGGCAGGTCGGCGCCGGCCGTTCGATAGGCCTCGAGGCGCTCCCTCGCTCGCTCGGGGTCACCCCGGAGGCACACCGCCTCCACGATCGCCTCGGCGATCGGCTCCACCCCCATCGCCTCGAACTGCCGGGCGTAGGCCGGGTAGGACCCGTACTCGGAGGCGGCCTTGAGCAGCGCTTCGTCCGCGCGTCCCGAGAAGGACGCGCGGACGTAGACGGCGATCGTGACGGAGTCGGGGTCGCGGCCGGCTTCGCCGGCCGCGACCCGGATCGCGTCGCGGGCCTCCGCGACGCGCTCCGGCGTGCACCAGTTGAGGATCACGCCGTCGGCGATCTCGCCGGCGAGGCGCACCGCCTTCGGACCGAGCGCCGCGATCCAGATCGGGACGGGAGCCGGGAGCGGGAGCCTGAGGGCGGCGCCGGGGGCGCTCCCGCCGACCAGTTCGCGGATCTCCTCGACGTAGGTGCGGAGCCGCTCGAGCGCCCCCGGCGCCGACGGGCCGGTCCCGACCCCTAGGACCAGCCGGCCCCCGGATCGCTCCTGGACGGTCGCGGCCGCCATCGCGGCGAGCCGGGCCGTCCTCGCGGGCATCGGGATCACACCGGTGCCGAGGAGGAGCTCCTCGGTCTCGCCCGCGATGCCCATCAAGGTCGCGAGCGTGTCCCGAGCGCCGGTCTCGGGGAGGAACACGGCCGCATAGCCGGATCCCTCGCCTTCGCGAGCGATCGCGGCCATGTCCGGCCACGGAAGCGGGTCACGGATCGTGAACGCGGTTCCCACCGGTTGGCGCAGCTCCCCCACGGCTGGCATCGTCGCAGATGCGATGGAGCCGCTGACGTTCTCGACGGAGGACGGCGTTCGCCTGGAGGGCGAGCTCCGCCTGCCCGACGACGCCCCTCGCGGGTCGGCCGTGATCTGCTCACGCGCACCCGAAGCACGGCGGGAGCAAGGATCACCCGGTCCTGTGGTCCGTTCGGAACGAATTGGCGGGCAAACGCGGGATGAAACCGACGGGCCCAACCGCACCGCTCGGATGTTGTGGGCGGTGATGCTCGGCGATCTGGTGTCGCTGCAGCTCGCCGCGGCTCACGGTGTCGACCCCTCGCCGGTTGAGGTGATCGAGCGCCTGAAGGAAGAGCTGGGGCGGCCCTAGCCTCGCCGGCGCGCCGCCAGGGCGATCGCCAGCCCGCTCAGGATCAGCAGGGCACCTGCGGCGCGGAGCGCCTCCTCCGGCGCCTCCTCACCCATGATCCCGCCCGAGGTGCCGGCGGACATCACGGAGCCGACGAGGCCGCTGAGAAGGCCGAGGCGGCGGACGCCGCAGAGCCGACCGAGAAGGCCGAGCAGACCGAGCAGACCGAGCCGACGGACAGCATCGAGCCGACGGAGCCGATCGAGAGGAACGAGCCCTTCGACGCGATCGAGAGCGTCGAGTCCTCCGACCACAGGGAGAGCTTGTTGGAGTCGTCCATGAGGGGCGATGCTACGACGCCGGGGCCGGCCTCGTCACAATGATCCGGATGGAGGGCACCCCTGAACCCGCTCTGCTCGCGCGCGACCTGGTGAAGGTCTTCGGCGAGGGCGACACGGCCGTCCGCGCCCTCGACGGGGTCTCCCTGGAGGTCCCGCGCGGAGAGATGGTCGCGATCATGGGCCCCTCGGGCTCAGGGAAGTCCACGATGCTCCACCTCCTCGGGGCGCTCGAGACGCCCACGTCCGGTGAGATCTCCCTCGGAGGCGAGCGCTACGACGGCCTCGGCGACTCGGGTCTCACCCGCCTACGCCGCGACCGGATCGGCTTCGTCTTCCAGTTCTTCAATCTCCTTCCCGCGCTGAGCGCCCACGAGAACGTGCTGCTGCCGGCCCTGATCGCCGGGCGCCGCGACGACGCGATCCGCGAGCGCGCCCGGAGCTTCTCGACCGGGTCGGTCTCAGCCACCGCACCGCGCACCTGCCGTCGGAGCTCTCCGGCGGCGAGCAGCAGCGGGTGTCGATCGCCCGCGCGCTGCTCACCAAGCCTGAGCTGGTGCTTGCCGACGAGCCGACCGGGAACCTCGACTCTCGCTCGAGCGCGCAGATCCTGGACCTTCTGCGCGACCTGAACGACGCGGAGGGCCAGACGCTCGTGATCGTCACCCACGACTCCGGGGCCGCGGCGATCGCCGAGCGCGTCGTCTTCCTGCGCGACGGCTACGTGGCCGACGAGATCCCGGGTGGCGACCAGCAGGCCGTGGCCGAGGCGTTCGTCGCGCTCGGGGCCACGCCCGCCGAGGCTTACGTGCGCTCGTTCTCCGGACTCGCCCTGCGGCGCGTGCGCGCGCGTCGCGCCCGGGCGCTGCTGACGGGCGCCGGGATCGTCCTGGGGGTGGGGATGATCCTCGGCGTCCTGCTGTTGGCGGCGACCATCAATCGCACCTTCTCCGACCTCTTCGACTCCGTGTACGGCAAGACGGACCTCGTCGTCTCCGGCGACGGCGAGGACTCCCTGCAGGCGGACACGTTCAACCGGGTCGTGAAGACCCCGGGTGTCGAGGATGCCGCCGGCAACGTGCAGAGCGTGTTCACGCTGGTCGAGGACGGGCTCGCCTCGCCGGACGCCGAGAAGCAGCTCAACGTGGCCGGCCAGGACCCGGAGGCCGAGGATCTGACCGACTCGCAGACGGTTGCCGGCCGCCAGCCCCGCCGCGGGCTCGAGATCGCGCTTCAGGAGAGCTGGGCGGAGGCGAACGACCTGAAGGTGGACGACACAGTGCGCCTGGCCACCCCCGACGGCACCAAGCGGTTCGACGTCGTCGGCCTCTTCCAGTTCTCGACGGGTCTCGACTTCGGCGGCGAGGGGTTCGCCGCGATGCCGCTCTCCAAAGCGCGGGACGTGATGGACAAGCGGGGGAAGCTCGACGAGGTCAACGTCGTGGTCTCCGGGGGCGAGTCCGAGATCGACGAGGTGCAGCGGCGTCTGCGACACCGCTTCGGGGGCGGCGTCGAGGTGGACACGCCCCAGGCGAAGAGCGACGACGTCGAGTCTCAGCTCCAGGCGTTCAACGCGATCCTCTACTTCTTCGCCGCGATGGCCCTCTTCGTCGGGGGCTTCCTGATCTTCAACGCGTTCAACATGAGCATCTTCCAGCGCACCCGGGAGATCGGGATGCTGCGCACCCTCGGGGCCTCCCGCGGGCGGATTGCCTCGTCCGTGCTCATCGAGGCCATGGTGCTCGGGCTCCTCGGCGCTGTGGTCGGCCTTGGGCTGGGCGTCGTGCTCGCCCTCGCCCTGATCGAGCTGATGCGCTCGCTGGATTTCCCGGTAGGCGACCTCGTGTTCACCCCGCTCGCCCCGATCGCGGCGGTGCTCACGGGGCTCGTCACGGCGGTCGGCGGCGCCTTCCACCCCGCTCGCCGGGCTGGGCACACCTCGCCAATTCGGGCCGTGCTGGGAACCGAGGGGCTGCGCCCCCGCCTGCGAGCGCGCCGCGCCGTGCTCGGGCTGATCCTCATCGGCCTCGGGTTGGCCGGCGCGTTCTGGCTGGGCGCGGCGGAGGAGGTGACCACGGTGGTGGCCGCGGCGGGGATGACGGGCACGATCGCGATCTTCTTCGGCATCTCGCTCGTCGCGCCGTTCGTGATTCGGCCGCTGGTGCGGATCCTCTCGCTGCCCCTTCGGCTCGTCTTCCCGGTCGAAGGGCGCCTGGCGGCCGACGCGGCCCGCTCGGACCCGGGGCGCACGGCCGCCACCGCCACCGCCCTGATGATCGGCCTGTCGCTGGTGGTCGCGGTGAACAGCCTCGGCTCCAGCTTTCTCAAGACGATCTCGGACGAGTTCGACCGCAGCTTCGCGCGCGACCTGACGGTGCAGCCCACGGGCTTCGCCCCCGGCCAGGGGCCGCAGCAGACGATCTCGCGCAGCCTGCGCGACCGGCTCGTCAAGATCCCGGAGGCGGCGGTGGTCGCGCGCGAGCGGTTCATCTTCACCTCCGATCTCCCCGGCCCGAAGGGGAAGACGACCGAGGACGGGCTGCTGTTCGGCTTCCAGCCGGTCCCCTACGAGAAGGTCGATGACGACGGACGTCGAAGGGGCGCCGCGCGAGGAGGCCTTCCGCCGGATCGCGGAGGGCGAGGTGTCCGTGGGCAAGGCCTACGCGGAGGAGAAGGACCTCGCGGTCGGGGACAGCTGAAGCTCCAGGGCCCCTCCGGCACGCGGCATGCCCGCGTCGCCGGGTGGTCGAGACCGTCGTCTTCGGTGGCCAGACGGTTGGGATGTCGCTGGAGACGATGGAGAAGGTCTACGGCGCCAGCGGCCGACTCCGAGCTGGCGCTCAAGGCGACGTCGGAGGATGCGCGCCCGGTGCTGCGGCGCAAGGTCGAGCGGATCGTGCGGGAGGACTACCCGAACCTCTCCGTCCTCTCCAACGAGGAGCTGAAGGCCGACGTCGAGGACCAGGTGAACGAGCAGTTCGGGATCTTCTACGCGATCGTCGGCGTCGCGATCTTCGCCAGCCTGTTCGGGATCGTCAACACGCTCACGATGTCGGTAATCGAGCGCACCCGCGAGATCGGCGTCCTGCGAGCGCTCGGCGCCTCGCGGTGGCAGGTCCGCCGCTCGATCGCGGACGAGAGCCTGGTGATCGGCCTGATCGGGGCGCTCCTCGGGATCGCGGTGGGCACGGGGTTAGGCGCGGCGCTCTTGCAGGGACTCTCAGCCGGGGTGCCCGGCGTCGTCTACCGGCCACCGGTGACGACGATGATCTGGGTCGGCGTCGCCGGCCTCGTGCTCGGGCTGATCGCCTCGATCATCCCGGCCCGCCGCGCCGCCCGCCTCGACGTCATCAGGGCGATCTCCTACGAGTAGGGTTCGCCGCATGAGCGATGAGATCGTCGGGTTCCAGGAGGGCGACAAGGTCTGGGTCGAGGACGGTGACGGCAAGCACCACCCCGGCGTCTTCGTCGGCGCGAACGAGGCGGCCGGCTGGTTCGGCGGCGGCCCGAGCGCCTACGTCGTCCACCCCGAGGCGCACCAGGCCGAGGTCGTCTCGATGTTCCGGATC